>DCJS01000001.1:0-2420 GCA_002319955.1 Flavobacteriales bacterium UBA1694 | reverse complement strand
TATTGAATGAAAAGCCATCCAAGTCTGGTCAAATTAAAGCCCTTATACTAACGCCAACACGGGAATTAGCGATTCAAATCGAGGAAAATTTTAAAGAATACGGAGAGAATTTAAGACTAAAAAATCTTGTAATCTTTGGAGGCGTAAAGCAGGCTGCGCAGCAGGCTGCCCTGAGAAAAGGGGTTGACATTCTTGTTGCAACGCCAGGCCGTTTATTAGACCTTATTTCTCAAGGCCTTATCAGCTTAAAGCATATTGAGATTTTCGTTCTTGACGAAGCAGACCGAATGCTTGACATGGGCTTCGTGCACGACGTGAAGCGCCTCGTAAAATTACTACCTCCGAAAAGACAAACACTTTTCTTCTCAGCCACCTTCCCTGAAGAAATTCAGAATTTGGCTAAGACTATGCTTATAAACCCTGTGAGAGCTGAAGTTCAGCCGGTCTCATCAACGGCCCAGACCATTTCCCAAGCGGTCTACTACGTGGGCAAGGATGACAAATTGAATTTGCTCACTCACCTTTTAAAAGATCCGAAACTTGACCAAGTCCTTATCTTTTCTAGAACCAAACACGGAGCGGATAAAATCGCTAAAAAACTGCATCAAACCGGCATTACTGCGCAGGCCATCCACGGGAACAAATCCCAAAATGCCCGTCAAAATGCGCTAAGTAATTTTAAGAACAAAACAACCCGTGTCCTAGTAGCCACCGATATTGCGGCAAGAGGGATCGACATCGATGATCTTAAATACGTGATCAATTTCGAGCTTTCGGATGTTTCTGAGACCTATGTGCACCGGATCGGAAGAACGGGGCGTGCTGGGGCCTCAGGGAGCTCAATCTCCTTTGTTGACGGTCTTGATCTTGTGAACTTAAAGAATACGGAAAAACTCATCGGAATGAAAATTCCAGTCGAGAGAGACCATCCTTACCATGTGGATAATTTGGTAGCGGAAAAAAGGGACAGTAACAACAAACCCTTTACGCCTAGAGCGCGTCCACAAGCTAAAAAAGATACCGGGTACAACAAACCTAAGAACAAAGGATTTTCTAGAAACAGATAATCGCTTAGACCCTGAAAATAGAAAAGGCTGCACGCATTGTGCAGCCTTTTCTATTGTTTCGAGGTCCAATTAAGGGTTTACTTCGTACTGAAAAGCGTCAGCGCGTTCTGAGTAGTCACCTTTTGAATTTCGCTAAACTCCATCTGATAAAGGTCTACTAATTTCCCAGCCACGAGGGAAAGGTAAGCGGACTCATTGCGTTTTCCTCGGTAAGGAACGGGCGCTAAGTAAGGAGAATCCGTCTCAAGGACAATATTGGAAAGAGGAATTTGACTTAGAAATTTATCAAGTCCGCCATTTTTAAAGGTGACTACCCCGCCGATCCCCAGTAAGAATCCAAGATCGATTGCCTGAAGCCCCTGCTCATAACTGCCCGTAAAGCAGTGAAAAATGCCTCGAAGTTTTGGACTGCGCTTGCGTTCTAAGACCTCAAAAACCTCAGTAAAACTTTCTCTAGAGTGAATTACAATGGGGATATCCAGTTCAATAGCCCAATCGATTTGCCGCTCAAAAGCCTCAGTCTGAATTCCAAGGGTCTGCTTATCCCAATACAGATCAATTCCGATCTCCCCTAGGGCGCAAAATTGACGCTTATCTAGATAGGATCGCACTAGGCTCAGTTCACTCTCATAGCTTTCGGGTTGCACGCTGCAAGGATGAAGTCCCATCATGGCGTAAATAGCCTCTGGGTACTGCGCCTCCAACTCAAGCATAGATTCATGCGTTTTAGAGTCAATGGCCGGTAAATAAAATTTTTCAACCCCAGCGTTTTGCGCGCGCTCGATAGCAAGGTCACGGTCCGTTTCAAACGCCTCAGAATACAAATGGGTATGGGTATCAATCATTTTAAAAATATTGGATGGCTTACTTTATCTCTTTGTTTTTGAATTTTTAAATCCAACGTTTTTTGCAGTTCGAGGTACTTGGGATCTTGCGCATTAAACGGTTTATGGGCAAGTGATCGCATAATTTTATAATTATCCTCAATGAAATCCATGGTGCGCTCGGAAAAATACGCCGCTCCAAAGGTCTCAAAAATATAGTTTATAGCCTGATCGCTCGGGTGAATCATGTCTTCCTTATAGAACCGGTAGTCCCTAAGCTCATCCAGCATGAGCTCGTACACGGGTAGATAGGACACCTGCTCGTAGCGAAGGGCCACTTCATGCAGCGCCGTTAGTAAGAGCGCTTTACTTCGTTGGTTCTCCACGAGTCCATCTTTCGTGTGGCGCACGGGGGATAAAGTAAATAAAATTTTGAGATCCGTGGGGCAAATATCAATTAAGTCTCTAACCATTTGATCCATCGCCGAGACGATCTGCTCAAAACTCAGGAGCTTTTTCTTGAAATAGG
>DCJS01000044.1 GCA_002319955.1 Flavobacteriales bacterium UBA1694 | reverse complement strand
CCAGGCCACCGTCTTGGGTGTTGCTAGGTTGTAACTTCCACGGTAATACGCCAGAATCGAAGGCGCTAAGTCAAAATGACTTACCGTATTTAAAAACCGTTTACTGGTCTTAATTAAAGGCGAATAAATGAGTAATGGGACGCGGTAGCGGTCAAGAGTCGTTTGTAAATTTATTTCTGGCATGCTGTGATCACCAGTAATTACAAAGATCGTATTTTGAAAATCGGGACGTTTTTGATAGCTTTCCATTAAATCCTTTAAGGCTTGGTCAAAATTTAATACCGAAACCAGTGGCTTTTTCAAAAGTCGCGCGCGGTCTTTTTGCTCTGTACTTAAGGCGTCACTTTTTAGATACTGTTCAAATTGCTGTTCGAACTCTGCGGAGCGGTTAATTAGAAATGGATTGTGCGTGGACAACGTAAGAACCGTGTTAAAGTAGGGCTGTGAGGAGGTGGACTGCATCGCCAGCATCTTATTAAAGACTGCTTGGTCCTCATAACCCCAACTTTCACCTCCCGGGCTTGCCGGGAGTTTTAGGTCTTTTGCAGTGAAGCTGCTTTGATCAAAAATATGGTCTATACCACTTGCCTCTAAAAAGGGTTTCATGCCGTCAAAGTCCGAATTCCCACCGTGGTAAAATCCGGTTTGAAATCCATTTGCTCCCAAGGTGTTCACTAAGTTGAAATGGGGTTGGAAGCTCGATTCTAAAAAACCATTCTTGCCAAAAGGAAGGGATCCTAATAAAGTAGGGAGCGCCCCAAAAGTCCTTCCTGTGGAGCTTAGCGTATTTGGCCAATAAAGCCCCTTTTTGGCCAGTGTAGAAAAGTAAGGCGTGAAGTTCCCTATGTAGCCTTGAGGCGAGCTGTACGCTTGACCTAATCCCTCGACAATAATCAAGACGAGATTAGGCGCCGAAGGACTTTTCTCAAAATAGTGGGAGAGGAAATCCGGGGTGGTTTCTTTTCGCCAAAACGGATAGTTTTTATCAAGTTGTGACTGAGACTCCATTTGCGTGTCTGATTCAAACCAAGCCGTAAGTTCAGGATGGCGGTTTAGATAATCTTTCCAATTGGTTAGGGCGAAGTATTGCCATTTGCTGCTGGCTTTGCTTTGATCAAATTCATTTAAATTTGAGGCTTCAAAGCTTAACTTTGGAAGTCCCAAACTTAGCAAACCTAAGCCTATTATGGTGAGTCCTATCCAGGCGTGCTTGGTGCGTTTACTGGTTATTTTGACAAAAACAAAAATAATAATCACCACGACAGCTAAGGCCGCGAGTACGTAGGATACAGAAGCCTTACCAGACGATCGAGCCACGATTTGTAGCTCATCTAAGGAGTAATACCGTAAATCGGCTCCGAGAAGATTATGTGATTCTAAGAAATACCCCACTAAAACCAATTGGGTGATTAGCAGTCCCGCAGAGCTCGCAATAAGAAGGAATCTTGCCACGCGGTCTGAGAACATTTGCACTAGAAAGTACAGTAAGGCAGAGGCTGCTAGGTAGGAGAGAATGAACTGCGTATTTGAAAGCCATAAATTTAGTGGGAGATGTGGGGCCTCTGGACTGGGTTCCAAATACTGATACCAAAGCCATTCAACAAAGATGCCCACTTGAAAAAGGATGAGAACGAGCATTCCAGTGAGTCCCCAGTCTCTGGCGTTAAATTTAAGTTTGTCCCAAAGGAGCTCCCAAGCAGTGGATTTATTGGCGTTTGGGCTGAACCCTTGACGCTTCATATCGCCCCAGAGATGAGACTTTTTAAAGTAATCAACAAACCCTTGAACACCCGACTTTAAAACGATCGGATGGAAATACAGTGGCTCCACGAAAGCGGTTGCAAAAAGCCGGGTTAAATCCTTGCGTTTGGTGTATACCTGTTCGCTCAAAAGATCGACTAAAATGGCATAGACGGAAAACAAAATTCCTAAGGCGGATACTAAAGCCAGTAGTATTATGAAAATCATCCAATTGATTAACCCTAGAAGAAAAAGGACGATAAAAAATAAGTAACCCGTGAATTCGATTAAGGGGCCTAGAAATTCAAAAGTTAACCAATAAGGTAAACTGATCGTGCCTAGTTTGCCATATTTAGGATTAAACATGAGCCTACGGTGTTTCCATAAGGTTTCCATGGTGCCACGCATCCAGCGGTTTCTCTGGCGGGCAAGGATTTCCTTCGTTTCTGGCGCTTCGGTCCAACATAAGGGGTCTGGAATGGTAATCACCTCATAAGGCTCTTTCTTTTCCTCCATGTATTTGCGCATTCTTACGACAAGTTCCATGTCTTCTCCCACCGTTTTAGGATCGTACCCACCACAAGCCACGACAATTTCACGCTCAAAGGCTCCGAAAGCCCCTGAAATAAGGATGAGCCCGGATGCTCGCGACCAAGCCATTCGCCCAAGCACAAATGCACGGATGTATTCAAGCACTTGATTTCGAGCGAGCCAGCTCGTGGGCATATGAACTTCCACGACTTTCCCATCCTGTATTTTACAATTATTTGCGAGTCGAATTACCCCGCCACAGGCAATGATTCGTTTGTTAGTCGCTTGGAGAAAGGGTTTAGCTAGTTTTAATAAGGCATCTTGCTCGAGAATGCAATCCACATCAATGCAGACTATATACGTCCCACTGGAAACGTTAATTCCCACGTTAAGAGCGTCTGCTTTTCCACCATTCTCTTTGTCAACAATAAGCAGGTTGCTAAAGGCAGGGTTGGAACTTTTATAGACCGCTTTAATTGGCTTTGTTGGAATCTGCTCGTCAACGTAAAATTGCACCTTCTTTAGTTGGTAAGCGGCGATCAGCTTTTCGATCGAATCGTCTTTACTCCCATCATTTACGATGATGATTTCAAGTTTTGAATAGTATAATGAGAGAATTGAGCGCACATTCTCAACAATAGTCATCCCTTCGTTATAAGCCGGGGCAATGATACTAAAGTGGGGAGCCTGCTGCGTGCTCGCGATAATCGAATAGTCTGTAAGGGTGTTCTCCGTTCGGTAACGCACCACAGCGCCTAGAGCGTATAGGCCAATCCATGTATAAACGACCACCACAGCTAGTGCGTAAATAAGGAAAAGCCAAGAGGTAATCGAGATTATATCGGTTATGTAGGGCATCATGAGGCTAAATCTAGGGTGTGTTTTGCTAACTTGCTATGCAAGGAGTCTTGACTTGGATTTAGCACGTAATTTTCAAGGAAAGGTCTTTCACCAAGCCTTTCAAGTGATTTTGCAGCCTCAAGTTGCAGCGCGCTGCTCGGGTTGTGCGTGAATTGAAATTTCAAAAAGTCTTTGATTTCGGGTTCATTCGTCACGGCCATCTCAGCGAGGATTGTTTTTTGAACCGGCTCTGGGAGTGAGGGGAATGTGTTAATTAATTCCGTGAAAGTTGAGTCGTTTTCAAGATAGACGAGCGTTCGAACGGCTTGAATTTGCACCTCTATATCGGAATGCATAAGCACCGCCAACGCTTTGTCATAGAGCGAAAGTGTTTGGTATTTACGCATTAATTCCAATGAGAATATAACAACGGAAGGCTGAGTGCTTTTTAGCCAAAGTTCTATTTTTGAGGGGTCACTCATTTTAACCTCATTCAGCGCAAGAGATAAACGAAGTTGGTGCCACTTGGAAATATTCCAATTAATTTCACTTAAAAAATTAAGACCTTCGAACCCTTTAAAATGGACCAGAGCAAGCTGCGCCTCTTGTCGCACGAGAGTAGAGCGATGGGTGGCTAATTTCTGAATTTGAGGCAGAGCGGATTGAACATTCATGGAACGCAGTTCTTGCACGCCTTGGGTGATCGCGTAATCCTTCGAACTTAGAATTTTTCGCAAGGCCTCATTTTTAAGTTCGTAGCGCTGAAATAGTTCGAGAATTTGTGTTTGCGCCGAGCCTGCGAATTTTTTTTCTGCTTGAACCAGACGCCATAAGAAGAGTTCTCGGAACTTTCTATTGCTAAGTAAGGCCTCAAATACGATTGAGTCTTGAGTCTCGGATTCTTCCGGATCTTGAATGATGACTGAAGAAATTTTCTGATCGATCATCAAAAGCCACCGCGCTTCTTTTTTCTTGCGCCGGTGCTCTTTTATACTTTTTGCCACGACCAGTGCAATTAGTATTGCGACAAGTACAAGTATGGTAAAAAACGTAATGACATAATAATGAACGTTTCCCTCAATCATTCCATTTACTATTTATTGAATCGTTTTATTCGAAGTAGTAATTCATTCGGGCTGAACGGTTTTACAATAAAATCCGAGGCCCCAAGTGCGAAGGCCTTTAGCACAACGTCCTCTTGTCCCATCGCCGAGAGCATAATTACAGGAATGTCCTTTTTCATTTCTTTCAATGCTGAAAGGATTTCTAGACCCGAGGCAAAAGGCATCATGATATCTGAAATGACTAAGTCCAGCTCTGTGCTTCTTATTGTTTCGATCGCTTCTTTTCCATTTGTACTCACAAAAACGTCCCATCCTTCTCTTTTGAGGCGGTGTTCTACGGTCCGTAATATAAGCTCGTCATCTTCTGCAATTAATATTCTCACAATTCCATTTTTTTTGAAAGGTTTTTAAAAGGCCCTACAGATTTTCAAATTTCCTTAGTTCTAGAATAGCCATCTGAGCTCTTTGAATTTCTTCAATCACATTTTT
>DCJS01000036.1:9346-24046 GCA_002319955.1 Flavobacteriales bacterium UBA1694 | reverse complement strand
TACGCCCCTAACGATTCTTTTGGCCGAGATGAATCTGGGGATTCACTTTGATAAGGATTTAATGATCTGGGCCCGCTTGGTAGACACCTTTATTGGCTCTATTTTAGGCCTTTTAGCGGGGGTGGTTCTTCACCATAAAGGCTTTATGACCAAAGCCGAGCGCAGTTTGCGGCTGCTTCGACTCTACCGCAAGAGCTGGTAAAAAAAGCCCTAAAAACGCAAACTTAAACTAAGTAAGTTTTGCTATCTTTACGCCTGAAAACGAATTTTTTTTTACTTGGCATGCAAAATTATCTCAACCTCCTTCAGCATATTTTAGACACCGGAACCTCAAAAACCGACCGCACAGGAACGGGCACCCAAAGCGTGTTTGGCTACCAACTTCGCTACGATTTATCCAAAGGGTTTCCCCTAGTGACCACAAAGAAAACACATTTAAAGTCCATTATTTACGAACTGCTTTGGTTTTTAAGTGGGGATACGAATATCAAGTATTTGAATGACCATGGGGTGAGTATTTGGGACGGATGGGCCGATGAAAATGGCGATCTAGGACCGGTTTACGGCGCGCAGTGGCGCAGCTGGAGCGGCGCGGATGGAAGCGTGACGGATCAAATTGCCCAGGTCGTGGAGCAAATTAAAACCAATCCTGATTCCAGACGTCTGATTGTCTCAGCGTGGAACCCGAGTGAAATTCCTAAAATGGCTCTTGCGCCTTGCCATGCTTTATTTCAGTTTTATGTGTCAGATAATAAGCTCTCGCTTCAACTCTATCAACGTAGCGCAGATGTATTTTTAGGTGTGCCATTTAATATTGCCTCTTACGCGCTGCTTCTTATGATGGTGGCCCAAGTCACGGATCTCGAAGTAGGGGAGTATATCCACAGTTTTGGCGACGTGCATATTTACAATAACCATCGAGAGCAGGTACAAAAACAGCTTTCGCGCAGTCCAAAGCCCTTACCAACGATGCGTCTGAATAAGGAGGTGAAATCCCTATTTGACTTTAAGTTTGAGGATTTTACTCTTGAAAATTACGATCCGCATCCAGGAATTAAAGCGCCTGTGGCCATTTAATTAACGCGGCATTTCTACGACGAGCTCGCTTTGAAGCATCACGTTTAGAGCGCTATAAACTCTTGGTTTCTTAGGAGCCTTACTCTAGGATACGACAGATTAATTCGTTAGTTTGAAGGGGGATAAAGCCTCCGTAGTGTAACTTTAGTTTCAAAGCGTAGACTAATTTTGTAAAATTCTTTGTTTATGAAGCGTCTACTATTTTCCCTAGTCCTTAGTGGCTTTTTCTTTTCTGCCCCGCTCCAAGCGCAGAGCTTAAACTCTGGGCAAAGCCAGCCGTACCAGGCTAGCGAGACGAAACTTTCAAGTTTAAAGCATACCCGGTTATGGGTTGATTTTGATTACCAAAAAATGCAAATGAATGGGCAGGCGAGCCTCAGTGCAAGCCCTTATTTCTATCCAAGCGATTCGCTTATCTTAGATGCCAAGGCGATGCTTATTCATGAGGTCGCACTAGAGAAAGGGACCCAACGAACGCCGCTAAAATACAGTTACGCGCAGGATTTATTGAAAATCAAGCTTGATAAAACCTATAAAAAAGGCGAGCTTTATACCGTTTACATAAAGTATACAGCCAGACCTGAGGCCGTGACCCAAAAAGGAAGTCAGGCCATTACCGATGCGAAGGGGCTTTATTTTATTAATCCAACAGGACTCGATCCAGACAAACCAACTCAGATTTGGACTCAAGGCGAAACTGAGAGTTCCTCTGTGTGGTTTCCGACCATTGATAAGCCGAACCAAAAAACAACCCAAGAGATTTACATGACCGTGCCTAAAAAGTACGTGACACTTTCGAATGGGGAATTAAAAAGCTCAAAAGACGTGGGCGATTCCTTAAGAACCGACCACTGGGTAATGGATAAGCCCCATGCGCCTTACCTGTTTTTTATGGGTGTGGGCGATTACGCCGTCGTGAAGGATAAGTGGCGCTCGATTCCCGTTGATTATTATGTCGAGAAAGACTACGAACCGTACGCGAAGCAGATTTTTGGAAACACCCCAGAAATGATTGAGTTCTTCTCAAAACGCTTAAACTACGATTACCCTTGGAGTAAATACGCGCAGATGAGCGCGAGAGATTATGTGAGTGGTGCAATGGAGAATACGACGGCCGTCTTACACGGGGATGCCGTTCAACAAAAGCCTTCGGCTTTAATTGACGAAAACACCTGGGAAGACACCATTGCTCACGAGCTTTTTCACCATTGGTTTGGCGATTTAGTCACCATGGAGAGCTGGAGCAATTTGACTCTGAACGAATCGCTTGCCAACTATTCCCAATACCTGTGGAACGAGCATAAGTACGGGAAAGATATCGCTGATTACGGCCTCTACAAAGAGTTGGAGGGCTACTTAGCCGATCCTCAGAACCCGTCAAAAAATTTAGTGCGTTATAACTACCACAGTAGAGAAGATATGTTTGATGGCGTCTCTTACAATAAAGGAGGAGGTATTTTACACATGCTTCGCAGTTATCTTGGAGACGAAGCGTTTTTTGCGGGCCTTAACCAGTATCTGACCGCCCATGCCTATGGGACTGCCGAGGCGGCTGATTTGCGCTTGGCCTTTGAAAAGGTTTCTGGCAGGGATCTCCATTGGTTTTTTAATCAGTGGTATTTTGGAAGCGGCCATCCAAAGCTTTCCTACACCACGCGCTTTGAGCCGGTGAAAAAAGAACTCACGCTTTCGATTTCTCAAACCCAAGGCGGCGCCTACTTTCAATTTCCTCTTGCGGTGGATGTTGTTGAGTCTGGAAAGCTAAGTCGCAAAACCTTTTGGGTGAGTGCTAGGGCGAAAAATGAATTTACGTTTCCCGTTTCAATACTTCCAGAACTTATAAATATAAATGCGGACGGTATTCTATTAAGTGAAATTACGGAAATGAAAACGCCCGAGCAGTATTTAGTGCAATATGAGACTGCAAACGCGTTTTTATCAAAGTATAAAGCCTTAGATAATGCCGCTTTAAACGCCGTGAATGCCAGTGCGCTCAAAACCCTTACGTTAGGGCTTTCAGACCCGAATTTCAGACTTAGACTTAAGGCTTTAGAAGGTCTTGATCTCTCCAGATCAGACCACCAGAAAGCCTCACTTTCTAAAGTGGAGCAGTTGGCCAGCAGCGATCCAAAAACCTTAGTGAGAGGCGCAGCCCTTGGCGCACTTTCAAAAACAAGGAACGTGAAATACCTTTCGCTTTATGAGAAAGGCGCGGGTGAACTTTCGAATTCGGTTAAAGGAAACTCCCTGGCTGCCTTAGCGCAGTTGGACCCACAGAAAGCCAAAGCGCTTGTGGCCAGCAGTGATCTTGAGGGGCTTTCCTCCGAGGTGGTGGAGCTTCTAATTCCAATCATTGTGGAGAATAAAATTGAAAAGCACCGCGCGCAGATTGCGACCACCGTGGCGTTTTATCCATTTACTAAGTTCAGAGATCCGGTAGCAGGCAGCTGGGGTGAAAAAGGCTTCGAGTGGATTATGAGCGCAGACGACTATAAAGCGACCCATGAAATCACGAAACTTTATTCTCTTGTGCATGGCCAACTTGGGAGCAATGCCCAAGCTAAAATGCTTCTAGCCCAAACAATTCAATCAGGCCTTGATTTGAAATTGGCGGCCCTGCGTAAGGACCCTACGAATAAGTCTTTAAATGCGCAGGTGGATTTAGTCACGGCGGCCCTTAAGATTTTTAGATAGAAAGTCTTTTTTACATTGTACCACGTAAAATACGGCTCCACAAGGATTTTCCTTGTGGAGCCGTATTTATTTTGTTAGGGGAAAATTCGCAATTCCTTTGATTAATTTCTAAAAAACCGCCTTTTTTTGCGCATAAAATTGCTAATTTCGTATAAAAATTACCCTTTATGCAGTACGGAATTCAGGCCGCAAGTTTCTATGTGCCTTCTCTTTATTTGAGTATTAATGATTTAGCCGAGCACCGGGGACTCGATCCCTTAAAGCTAGAAAAAGGCCTGGGTCTTCATAAAATGGCTTTGGCTGATGTGGATGAGGATGCCGCGAGCTTTGCAGCGGAGGCGCTTTTAAAACTCATTAAAGATTCCAGTGTCGATCCAAGAGAAATTTCCCGCATTTATTTGGGGACTGAAAGTGCTTTAGATGCCGCCAAGCCGACGGCCTCTTATGCGATGGGCATGGTCGAAAAGGCACTTGAGTCAACCTATGGTCCTAGAGTCTTTAAAAACTGCGACGTGGTGGATCTAACCTTTGCCTGCATTGGAGCGGTGGATGCCCTTGAAAACTGCCTGGATTATTGCAGGGCAGATTCTACTAGAAAAGCGCTCGTTATTGCCTCAGATTATGCGCGCTATGAATTAGGGAGCTCCGGTGAGTACACTCAGGGTGGAGGCGCCGTGGCGCTGCTCGTATCAAGCGATCCAAAACTTTTAATAATTGAACCGGAGGTGGGCGTGGCAACAGCCCATGTCTTTGATTTCTTTAAGCCAAGGCATAAGATTGCAAAATCAGATTTAAAGGGCGCTGTAGACACCATGCCTGAGACCTTAGAGCTTTTCTCTGAAGAGCCGGTCTTTGAT
Organism: Flavobacteriales bacterium UBA1694; assembly: GCA_002319955.1. Lineage (GTDB taxonomy): Bacteria > Bacteroidota > Bacteroidia > Flavobacteriales > Weeksellaceae > Planobacterium_A. Next base: position 19,418 of record DCJS01000036.1, on the reverse strand, counting down.
GGTCAGTATTCCAATGCGTGCTATCAGAATCAGATTCGTGAGGCCTACGCGCACTATAAAACTAAAACAGGCCTTGAAAAGCCGTATTTAGACTGGCGGTATTTGATCTTTCATTTGCCTTATGCCTTCCATGGAAAGCGGGTTTTCACCGAGATCTATAGCCTTGAGAATACCCTGGCGTACTCGACGCCAGAGGAGCAAAAGGCAGTTGCAAAATCTGAGTCTTATTTAAATTTCATTAATGAGAAAATTGAGCCCAGCCAAAGAGCCTCCTCTGAGATTGGCAATATGTACACGGCCTCGATCTTTATGGCGCTGCTTTCTGCTTTAGAGGTCAGTTTTAAGGCAGGCGAAGACTTAGAAGGACAGAAAATAGGCTTTTTAGCTTATGGCAGTGGGGCAAAAGCAAAAGTATTCTCTGGAACTGTATCAAAAGAGTGGAAAGAGGTGGCCAAAACTTGGGAATTAGAACAAACCTTAAACAAGCGCACGAAGGTTTCTTTTGCAACCTATGTCGCTCTTCACCGTAAAACACTTAAATCTCCAGTGTCTAAGGATCGAATCGGTTTTGGACTTGAGTCGATTGAGTCAGAAAATCAAAATGCTCGGGGCGCACGCTACTACACCTATAAAAAGGCCTAAAGTAAAAAAAAGGACCCCTATTTGCGGTCCATTTTTTTCTTTTGATAATCCTCATTATGCCCTTTGCCCTCAAGAATTTCTGGATAGGCCTTTTCAATGCGATTCTGTCGTGTCTTGGGCTGTTTCGCGCTATTAAAATGCAAAAGCCATGAGCGAATCCGTCCCGGAGTTAAGGCTTCAAAAGCCTTTTTAAATTCGGGGTCTTCCTTTAGGAGTATTTCAAGTTCCTGAGGATAGCTCTGCTTTTCTATAGGTTTTGACTCCAGTTTAAGGCCTTTTTTCTCAGCTTCAATCATGGCCTTAATGGCCTCAAGAATGCGAGGCTCTTTCTGCAGTACGCTTTGGGCATCGGTAAACTTAATCACCCGGGCACTGCGTGAATTTTCACCCGGCTTTTGTAAGAGATCTTCAAATCCTGTGAGTAGAGCGCCTTTAAAGAAACTAAGGACGCAGTACGCTTTAAACTGACCAAGGATGAAGAGATTCACGCCGTTATACGTATAACAGGCCTGGTACCACTTTTTTTCCTCTTTAAGCCCACTCTTTAGCATAATGCGTCTGAGTTCATTTAGGGCCTCCTTAAAGGGGGTTTCTTTTTTAAAAAAGGAATCGAGCTCTGGGTTTTGTGCTGAAGTCATAACGAAATAATAAAAGTGAAACGCTAGAAGAGTAGAGAGCCTTACCCCGTAGGCTCGTTGAATTTCTCCCCGGAGAGCCTGGTGGTAAGCATGGCCGCCACGGTGTCTCCTGTGGAGTTTAAAACCGTTGCTAAAGGGTCAACTAGGGTTCCTATAATCATCACCGCTGGAATCGCCTCCTGGGGCAATTGGTAAACCGAGATCATAAGCATCTCGCCAATATACCCGCCATTGGGAATGCCCCCAGCAACCATGGATACAAAAATGGTGATCCCCACGGCAATCAGTAGGTTCATCGGATCAAAAAAATCTTCGCCAATAATTAAAAAAGCGACATAGATTTTTATAATGGAGGACATCGAAGACCCATTTTTATGAAGGGTGCTCCCAATAGGAATAACAATATTTGCAACGGCATCAGGAACACCGATTTTGGCAGCGGCCTGAAGATTGGTCGGCATGGTTGCAAAGGAACTGCACGTACTTATAGCAGTGACCGACGGATAGATGTTATTTTTCCAAAAAAGCTTTACCCCACTGAGGCCTTTGGCTAGAAAGGCATATAAAGAAAAGAAGACCAAAAAGTACACGATGCCCGCGGCGTAATAAAGCCCCAGGGGTCTGCCATAGAATCCAAAGAGTTGAGGCCCTACAGTAGCCACTTGGAAGGCAAAATAAGCCCCAAGTCCCACGGGCGCTAGCTTCATGACGACTAAAAGGAGCTCTTTCATGACTTCGTAGCCTGAGGCTACAAAGGCTTGAAACGCTTCGCCTTTTTCCCCTGCCTTTCGAATGGCCGAGCCCGTTAAGAAAGCAAATATTAATAGGGCGAGCATGTGTTGTCTTGAAAATAAAGCGGTAAACTCACTGACCGTAAAGAATTCGACAATGCGCTCACCCCAATTCTCCTCGGTTTGTGTCTGAGATAGTAACTCTGGTGCTTGCATTCCCACCGCCTCTGTTGGGAAGAGCCAAACGGCTCCAATCGTAAAGAGCGCCGCTAGAATAATGAAAAGAAGAAAGCTAAAGGCCATCGAAAGAAGGATCCGTGAGAACTTGCCACTTTGCGCCACTCCGGCAATGGAGTTTGCTACGGCAAAGAAAATAAGAGGGACCACACTCACGAAAAGTAAGTTTAGAAAAATATCGCCCACAGGCTTTAAATAGACTACCCAAGTGGGCCAAACAAGGCCAATTACACTCCCTAAGGTAATGCCTAAAACCAGCAGTAAAAGGTTTGAATAGTTCTTAAATAGATCGCGCACAGGCTTAAATTTTACTCAAAGATAAAGTATTTCTCAATTGAATTTGTACCTTTAATCAGTTATTGATTTCTATGGCACATACTAATTATTACGAAATTTTAGGCGTAAAACCTTCGGCCACCCCCGAGGAGATTAAAAAAGCCTACCGCAAACTGGCCCGAAAATACCATCCTGATGTCAACCCTGGCGACAAGGTGGCGGAGCAAAAATTTAAGGAGCTCAATGAGGCAAACGAAGTGCTTTCTAATCCAGAGAATCGAAAGAAATACGATCAGTACGGTCAGAACTGGAGCCAGGGTGAGGCTTACGAAAAAGCAAAAGCCCAGTCTAGAGGTTCCTCCTCTGGAGGGGGTTTCGGGGGATTCACCCATGATACGAGCGGATCGCATGAGGAGTACTCCGATTTTTTTGAGCAAATGTTTGGCTCGAGCGCCTCTGGGTTTGACCGGCGCGCACGAGGCAGCGCCTCAGGAAAATTTAAAGGCAGCGATGTGCACGGGGAGATTTCTCTTCCTTTAAGACAAGCGGCCAAAGAGCATCAAACCACGTTTGAAATAGGAGGTAAAAAGGTACGCATTACCGTACCGTCTGGCGTGTATGATGGACTGCAAATTAAACTCAGTGGGTATGGCGCAAGCGGCCATAATAACGGTCCTGCAGGCGATTTATACCTGACCTTTAATGTCGAAAAAGATGCTGTGTTCGAACTCGATGGGCAGAATCTAAAATTACGAATTCCCGTCGATCTTTATACGGCCGTCTTAGGAGGCCAACTTCGGGTTCCGACTTTAGAGGGTGAAGTGAATCTAAAAGTTAAACCCTTGACGCAGAATAATTCCACCGTGCGCCTAAAAGGCAAAGGCTTCCCGGTTTATAAGAAAGAGGGCCTCTTTGGCGATTTACTAGTGACTTTGGAAGTGCAACTTCCAAAGAGCCTGAGCCCAGAGCAAAAGGCTCTATTTGAAAAATTACAAACGAGTTAAATTTAAGGCAATGAAAAGCGATCGCATATCCAGAGAAGAGCTTATTGCGCTCTACCAAATTGAAGTCGAATTTTTTCAGGAACTGGAATCCTGTGGGCTGATTCAGACCCAAAGAGAAAATGAAATTACCTACCTCTACTACGAGGATCTCTCCGCATTTGAGCGCCTGCTCAATTTTCATTACGATTTAGAGGTCAATGTCCCGGGCCTAGAAGTCATCACCCACCTTTTAAATCAAATTACGGCCCTGCAATCAGAGAATAGACGCCTATTAAAGGGCGGTTCCCACGCTTAAATCCTTGGGAATTCATTTAAATCTTGGAGCGAAACCTTATCTTTGTACCCATGGAACGATTTGATGTATTGATTGTGGGCGCTGGCCCTATCGGGCTTTGCTGCGCCATTGAGGCTCAAAATCGCGGCCTATCTTACCTGGTGATTGAAAAAGGCACAAGTGTAAACTCCCTCTATAATTACCCTTTAAACATGCAGTTTTTCTCGACCGCCGATAAGCTCGAAATCGCTGGGGTACCCTTTATTTCTACGGGTGCAAAACCCGGACGAAAAGATGCCCTTGAGTATTACGGTGGTATTGCGCGCAGCCGTAAGCTAAAGATAAACCATTATGAAAAGGTCAAAGGGGTTTTAAAGAAGATCGATTATTTTGAAGTTCAGACCTCAAAAAGCCTCTATGAGGCGCGTCATGTGATTATCGCCACAGGCTTTTATGATCTGCCAAACCCGATGGCTGTCAAAGGCGAAGAGCTGGCGAAAGTTTCACATTATTACAGCGAACCCTATCCCTACACAGGTCAGAATATTGCAGTGATTGGCGCGAGTAATTCGGCTGTGGATGTGGCCCTTGAGACCTACCGCAAAGGGGCGCACGTGACACTCATTGTGCGAGGACCAGAGATTTCATCGAGTGTGAAGTATTGGGTGAAACCCGATATCGAGAACCGAATTGCAGAAGGCAGCATCACGGCGCATTTTAATTCAAAGGTTCTTGAGATAAAAGAGCAAAGTCTTGTGTTTGAAACCTCGCAGGGCGAGAAAAAAGAGATTCCAAATGATTTCGTTTTAGCCATGACCGGGTATTTACCTGATTTTGAGTTTTTAAAATCCATTGGGATAAATCTTCAGGGCCCGAATTTAAATCCTTCCTATTCGCCTCAGACTATGGAAACCAATGTGGAAAACCTCTTTTTAGCCGGCGTGGTTTGTGGCGGGAAAGACACCCATTTATGGTTTATTGAAAATTCTCGAATTCATGCGCAGATTATTCTAAAAACCATTGGCCAGCGGCTGAGCAGCTAAAATAAAACCTTTAATCCTAGATGAAAGGCAGAGGGTGGAGCTGGATTGTAATAGCGGCCACCAAAGGCATTAAGATCGTAGCCCAGACTCTGAGTGGTGCGGTATAGATTCACAAGGCTGAAATACACTTCCCCTTTACTCTGCTCAAGTCTAAAGGGCGCACTTAAGCGCAGCTGACCTACAAGACTCGATTTTTCCCCCTGCATATTTTTTGAATCTAGGTACATCGAGGAGCGGTAATAATTCGTAAACTGAACTCCAAAAGTCTCCATAACACGCAAACTCAGTAGGGCCGAGACGCTCGTTGAGGGAACCCCCGGTATTTCCTTGTCTGCAAGAGTCTCTGTAGCTAGGGCGCTATTGGTGAGTGTAAAATCGTAAAGACTTCCAGAGCCGTAGAACCGAATCTGATTCAGGGCGCCCAGGGAAAAAGGCCCCGCTTCCAAGGCGAATTCAAGCCCCTTTTGTTTGGCGCCGCCCTGATTTAAGAAGTAGTCTTCACCCTTTTCGTTTTGGGCCTTAACGATGGCGTTTTTCAAATCAAATTCGAAATAGGTTAAATCGACAAATACGCGGGGGCCAAAGGCTTTTCGTAGGCCAAGTTCTTTGTTCCAGCCCGACTCAGAGATAAGAGAAAAATTTATTTGTTGGTCCGAACTTCTTAGCTCTTCAAGAGTCGGAGAGGAGCTCCCGCGACTCAGTTTCGCGCGAAGAGCTAGGGTGCTATTAAAGTGGTATAAAGCGCTTAAAGAAGGGAGGAGCTCAGGAGAAACGACCTTTTGGCCCTCTTCAAGTCCCGGATAAAGCGCTTGCCAAGCAAGTTTTAAAAAATTAAGACTTACAGCCCCCTCCAGAACAAGTGAATTTTTGTAGGTGAGTTTATGGGAACTAAAGCCAAAGCCGCTTAAGGCGGATAAGTTGTCAAAATTTTGCTTTTCCCCAGCATGTCCTCCGAGGTTATCGTAGTTCTGCACGTTCGTCTGATTTGAGCTGCCCTCAATTCCGAGGCGTCCCACGTAGGCCCAATGAGCTTGCTTGGACTCGTAAGACAAGTAAGATCTTAGCGTAAACTGCCTTTCGTAGCGCTTTTCAAAGTTCGTGATAAAGGGGTTTTTAAGATCCGAATAGCCCCCTTGCACTAAGGCAAAATGGCTGAGCGAGGGCGAGAGTCTTGCCTTATGAGAAATTCCAAATAGGGCAGCTTTTGTTTGAATGCCGGCGTTTTGCGCCTTGGCACTAGGTAGCGTTGGGGTGGGAAGCCTTGCGCTTTGTGGGTTTTCAAGTGCTTGGGCCTTTGTAAGGCCTCCAGGCGTTTGGTAGTCCAAATCGGCAAGGAGCAGCAAAAGGCCGAGTTCATGGCCCTCTTTGTAGGCAATTCGGTCTTTTAGTAAAACGCTTGCCCGAGAAAACGCGCTCTGCTCGCGGTAATTATCCGCGCGTGAATAGCCCTGAAGCAAAGTTAAGGTATGCTTTCCCACGGTGCTCGAAAGAGAAAGCGACTGCGAAAAGGCGCCATAACTGCCTAGGGAGAGGCCTAAAGAATTGTCCGCTTTCGTATGAAGGATTGCTGTGCCGCCTGTAGTCGCCCCAAAATCACCGGCTTCAGGCCCTTTGTAAAGCGCCATGGAGCGGATAAAGGAGGGGTCAATAAGGTTTAAACTACTCCCGCCGCTCGCCTCCGTAAGACTAAACTCGTCTAGGTAAATTTTCACATTGCGCACGCCAAAAGGACTTCGAAGGCTACTGCCGCGAAGCGCCAGTCGGTAACTTCCAGGCGAGCGCTGCTCCATGGATACCCCGGGTAGTAAATTAAGAGATTCTAAAAGCCGGTCTCCCGGATTTTGGGCCATCAAAAGAGGCGTGGTTAAGGCAAAAGATTTGGTTGAAGTCAGTTTCGATATAGGCCTTTGAAAGGCGTCCAGGCTCAGTTCCTCGAGCGTGGCAATGGAATCTCTGGTCTGGCCGCTCAGTGCAAAAGGCAAGAGCAAAAAAAAGCTGAAAATTGAAAGGACTTTATTCATAGAAAACTCAAAAGGCAGGCCCCCTAAATTACGGATTAATTTGAGACTTTTTAAAAGAAAAAGGGTCTTGCATGCTTTGCAAGACCCTTAGAATAAGCGGATGTTTTTTTAGCCTTCAGATGGCTTGTAGCCGTCTTTTAGTGTGACGGTGCGGTTAAAGACTAAATGGCTTGGTGTAGAGCTTTGATCTTTAGTGAAATACCCAATTCTTTGGAATTGAATCGGCTCTCCCACAGCCGCGTCTTTTAAGGCCGGCTCTGCAAACCCCATTTTAATCGAGACCGAGTCTGGATTAACATAGTCTAAGAAATCGGTATCCTTCTGCGCGTCTGGCTGCTCTACAGTGAAGAGTCTTTCGTAAATTCTAACTTCAATCGGCTCGGCGTGCTTCGCGCAGACCCAGTGAAGCGTCCCCTTTACTTTTCTTAAACTCGCCTCAGAGCCACTTCCAGATTTACTCTGCTCATCGTAAGAGCAGTAAATGGTCGTGATCTCACCGTTTTCGTCCTTGTCCACGCGCTCGGCTTTGATAATATAGCCGCTTTTGAGTCGCACTTCACCGCCGAGTTTTAAACGGAAGAATTTGTTGTTCGCCTCCTCTTTAAAGTCCTCTCTCTCGATATAGAGTTCTCTTGAGAATGGAATTTGGCGCGTCCCCGCCTCGGGGTCTTCCGGATTGTTTTCCGTATCAAGCCATTCGATTTGCCCCTCAGGGTAATTTTCAATAATGAGTTTGACTGGATCAACCACGGCCATCATGCGTTTCGCTTTTTTATTTAAATCCTCGCGCACGAAAAATTCTAGTAGTTGAATGTCAATTAAGTTTTCTCTTTTTGCAACCCCAACGCGCTCAATAAAGTTTCTAATGGCCGTTGGCGTGTAGCCCTTTCTTCTAAGCCCTGTAACGGTTGGCATGCGTGGATCGTCCCATCCCTCAACAATGCCTTCGCTGACGAGCCTCTGTAACTTACGCTTTGAGGTGATCATGTAAGAGACGTTCATACGGGCGAATTCTCTTTGCTTATTTCGAACCGTACCTTCAGAATAAACCTGATCTAAATACCAGTCGTAGAGTGGACGGTGGTTTTCAAACTCTAGGGAGCAAAGGGAGTGGGAAATTTGTTCTATATAGTCGCTCTCGCCGTGCGCCCAGTCGTACATGGGGTAAATTTTCCATTTTTTGCCGGTGCGGTGGTGCGGGCGTTTTAAAATCCGGTACATAACGGGATCTCTTAGGTTCATGTTTGGCGAGCTCATGTCAATTTTCGCTCTTAGAGACATTGCACCTTCTTCAAATTCTCCATTTTTCATACGCTCAAAAAGCGCTAAGGATTCTTCGGTAGGACGGTTCCTATGTGGGCTTTCGATGCCGATCTCTACTGGGGTTTTTCTTTGCTCGGTGATGAGCTCTGAGCTTTGCTCATCCACATAAGCTTTCCCTTCTTTGATGAGCTTAATCGCCCAGTCGTATAGCTGCTGGAAATAATCGGAGGCATAAAGTTCTTTATCCCATTTAAAGCCAAGCCACTCGACATCTTTCTTTATGGAGTCCACGAATTCTTGTTCTTCCTTTTCAGGGTTTGTGTCGTCAAAGCGAAGGTTTACAGGCGCACCGTATTTTTCGCCTAAACCAAAATTAATGCAGATGGCTTTGGTGTGCCCAATATGAAGGTAGCCGTTGGGTTCAGGTGGAAACCGAAATCTTAGGTTTTCCTTTTTCAGCCCGCTTTGTAGATCCTGTTCTATGATTTGCTCAATAAAATTGAGACCTCTTTTTTCTTCTTCCATGATTCAAGAATTTGAGAGGCAAATTTACTAAAAAAAGCGCAGAATACGGGGCGTTTCCATTCGGAGTAACGTTTTTGGTGTGCTTTGAAAACTGCGCCTAAATCGGCCTGTATTGAATGGGGTAAAGGGATTAAGATCTTGAAGATAAGATTCTTATAGGATTTGGAGCTTTCTGGAATAGCGAGTCACTCGAGCTAGGTATTTTTAGTGTTAAAATTCAAAATCCCTTAGGATTGGCATAAAATTGGTTAGTCTAAAGTATCATTTATTAACACTTAAACTAATTCTATGAAAGCCATCAAAAGACGGTTTGCACATTGGATGCAGGCAATAAAAAAGAGAATTTTTGTAGAAGACGTCATTTAAAAGGCCTTACAGCTCACTCAAAGAGCGGCCTATTTACCTGACCTCCAAAAAAAATCTGACGCTGTTCAGGTTTTTTTCGTTAGCAGTTCTCCGGTAAGACTTAAAGAGGACTCAAGATTGTTACTGAAAAGTGCGCCTGTTCCAAGGCCTTGAGGGAGCTCGGGCTTTTTTGTGTAGGTGTACTGCGCCAGGGCATTTAAACCAAGGTTACTTTCCAAAGCCGAGGTAATCCACCACCCAATGCCGCGTTTTTCAGCCAGTGCAATCCACTCGTCCGTGGCTTTAAAGCCCCCGAGTAAGGAAGGTTTTAAAATAAGGTAAGGCGGATTAACCGTATCTAGAAGTTCTTCTTTGTCCTTCGTTGTTGTAACGCCGATGAGCTCTTCATCCAGAGCAATGGGCGTTGCACTCTCTTTTACTAAGTTTGAGAGCAGGGCGCGCTGCCCCGCTTTAATGGGCTGCTCAATGGAATGAATTTCAAGGCTGTGAAGTTCGTTTAGAACCTCTTTTGCCTTTTCATACGAAAAGGCGCCATTGGCATCAACGCGCAGAACCAGTTCGCTAGAGGGGTAAGACTTGCGAAGGCTCGTTAGAATTTTTTTCTCCTCGAGCCAATTTGTTCCTATTTTAAGTTTAATCGTGCCAAAGCCTTTATCGAGTTTGTCCTTGATTTGCTTTTCCATGAAGGCCTTATCGCCCATCCAGATGAGTCCATTGATACGAATCGAATCGTGCCCCAGGGTAAACGCACTTGGGAAATACAGGTCCTTTCCGTGCTCAAGATTTAAAAGGGCCTGTTCATACCCTATTACTATGGAAGGAAAGCGCTCAAGTTCTTTAGAAATCTCATCTGAACTTAAATGGGTATTTGACGTGAGCCACTCGAGTTTGTTTTCATACTCGGGGGTGTCCTCAAAACTCAGGCCTCGAAATAGTGCACATTCGCCCACGCCGGTTTTCCCCTCGGATTCAAGGGTAAGGAAAAAGGTCTCTTTTGTTTTTAAAACCCCACGTGAGGTGCCACCAGGCGTAATGAAATTTAAGGTATAGGA
>DCJS01000036.1:0-9316 GCA_002319955.1 Flavobacteriales bacterium UBA1694 | reverse complement strand
CCTTAGTCTTTAACAGCATCCATGCGCATGAACTCTTCTGCTTTCTCAACCATGGTGCGGCTTCCACAGAAGAATGGCACTCTTTGGTGAAGCTCCGTAGGCTCAATGTCCATGATTCTCTCAAAGCCGTTTGAGGCTTTTCCTCCTGCCTGCTCGGCGATAAACGCCATGGGATTGCATTCATAGAGGAGTCTTAATTTTCCATTCGGGGCATTCGCATAGGAAGGGTAGAGGTAAATCCCGCCTTTGATCATGTTACGGTGGAAATCTGAAACGAGTGAGCCAATATAGCGCGAGGTATAAGGGCGATCGCCCTCCATCATTTGGCAGTATTTCAGGTAGTTTTTCACCCCCTGAGGAAATTTGATGTAATTTCCTTCGTTAACGGAGTAAATTTTCCCTTCGCTTGGAAACTGCATCTTTGGATGGGAAAGGTAATAGGTTCCTAAACTTGGATCGAGTGTGAAGCCATTGACTCCGTTGCCCGTTGTATAGACAATCATGGTCGAGGATCCATAAACGACATAGCCGGCGGCGATTTGCGCCGAGCCCTTTTGCAAGAAGTCTTTTAGTTCCACAGGATTTCCAGGTTCGGTCACGCGGCGGTAAATTGAGAAGATGGTCCCCACCGACACGTTAACATCAATATTTGACGACCCATCTAAGGGGTCGATTAAAACCACATATTTGCTCAAATGGCCATTGGCCGCTGATTTAATTTCAATATAGTCGTCGTTTTCCTCCGAAGCGATTCCACAAACCACTTCTCTTTGAGACAGAGCCGTTATGAAAATTTCATTGGCAAGAACATCTAGTTTTTGTTGGGCTTCTCCTTGAATGTTGGTTTTGCCCGCAACACCGATGATATCCGCTATGCCTGCTTTGTTAACCTCTCGGTTAACCACTTTTGAAGCCAATCGAATTGCACTTAAAAGCCGAGAAAATTCTCCCGTAGAATATTGAAAATCATCTTGTTTCTCAATTAGGAATTCACCTAATGTTTGTAGGGATTGCTCTGCCATTCTTGTGTCTTTGGTTAATGCTCAAATCTCGTAAATTTATTTGAATTCCTCTATGATGCGCCAGGCTTTTTTTTTCACCGGCCCCAGGGATGCGAAATCGAGGGACTAAGCGAAACGATATCGGGTATTTTTTGCTATTTTTGATTAAAATTTGATGGGGTCGCACGGGGCGATTCAACGCTAATTTTCAGTTGAGCATGAAGGTATTTAAGTTTGGAGGCGCCTCAGTGAAGGACGCCAGGAGCGTACGAAATGTGGCCAAGGTTCTAGGACTGCAGAGGCAAGAGAGTATCCTTGTGGTCGTTTCGGCTATGGGTAAAACGACTAATGCACTTGAGCAGGTCGTAGGAAGTCTTTTGGAAGGTACCGAAATACACTCAAAAATTAAAGAGATTGAACGGTATCACCTGGAAATCGCAAAAGAACTTTTTGAGCCCTCCCACGCCCTATTTTCCGAGCTTGAACTTCTATTTAAGATGCTTTATGACTTTACCTTAGATGAGGATAAAGGCGGGTACGATTTTTATTACGATCAGATTGTAAGCTTTGGAGAGCTACTTTCCTCTCGGATTTTAAGTGCGCATCTAAAGCAGGCCGACTTTCAAAACGAGTGGCTCGATGCGCGCCTTTACATACGAACCGATAGCACCTACCGTGAGGGGGAAGTCAATTGGGAACTCACTAAATCACGCATTGAGAGCCTCGATACATCTCAAAACTATGTCACCCAAGGTTTTATTGGCGGTGACGCGCAGCAATTAAGTGTCACGCTAGGGCGCGAAGGGTCCGATTATTCAGCCGCCATTTTTGCCTACGGCCTTAAGGCCGAGTCGATGACGATCTGGAAAGACGTTCCAGGGGTGATGACCGGGGATCCACGAAAATTTGAAAATGTGACCCTACTGTCCCATATAGCCTACGAAGAGGCTATTGAAATGGCCTATTACGGCGCCTCCATCATCCATCCCAAAACGCTTCAGCCTTTAAAGAAAAAGGGAATTGCCCTATACGTCAAGTCCTTTGTCAATCCTTTAGCGCCTGGAACCCTTGTGAGTAGCAGTCCCAAGGCACAAACTTTAGAGAGTTATATTTTGAAAGAGGATCAAATTCTACTCACCGTGTGTACGAGGGATTTTTCCTTCATCGCGGAGCACCACCTAAGCGAAATCTTTGGCCTGTTGTCCGCCTATCAAATTCGAATTTCTCTGATGCAAACCACAGCCATTTGTTTAGAACTCTGTCTCGAGGATAAATACTTGACCATTGAAAAGCTTATTTCAGCACTTGAGGCCAAATTTGATATTGAGATTCAAAAGGGCGTTCGACTTCTAACGGTCCGAAATTCAACCCTAGAATCCACCGAGCGTTTTTACGCAAATAAAACAGTGCTCCTAGAGCAAATGTCCAGAGGAACCCTGCAAATGGTGTTTCAAGGCGAACTATAAAACACGACCTATGAGCTTAATTACACGGAGTGAACTGATTAAAGCGGCCGGCTTAACACGCCTTGGCCCCGCGAAGGAGCTTGCCGCCAAGTCTTTGATGAAACTCACCAAGATCGATGAGGTGAATGCCCTATACGATCGGTTAAAGGACAAAGAGGGGGCAGACTTCTTTGAATGTTTTGTTAGAGACCTAGACCTTAAATACGTCGTCTTTGAGGAGGATCTGGCTAAGATTCCTAAAACCGGCCCCTTTATTTTGGTCTCCAACCATCCACTGGGAGCGATTGACGGCATCTTAATGGCTAAAATTGTGTCCGCCGTTCGTCCTGATTTTAAACTCATGGGAAACTTCCTTCTTGAGAAGATTAAACCCCTTGAACCTTATGTGATCGCGGTCAACCCATTTGAATCCCGAAAGGAACTCTACAGCAGTTCGAGTGGGATGCGAGAGACGCTTCAACACCTAAGTAATGGAGGATGCCTGGGGATATTCCCAGCAGGCGAAGTCTCAAATCGAAATAATCCGGAGCGTGAAGTGAGGGATCGAAAATGGGCAAAACCAGCTTTGAAACTCATTAGAAAAGCGCGGGTTCCGGTGGTTCCCATGTATTTTCATGCGAAAAATAGTGAGCTTTTCTATCAGATCGCACGCCTGCACCCCGATCTTCAAACCCTTATGCTCCCCTCGGAAATGATGCGCGCTCGGGAGAAACCCATTCGCATCCGAATCGGTCGAGCGGTCACGCTTCGCCAGTTGGATGAGGAAGAAAGCATTGAGGAATTAGGGCAGTACTTGAAAAGCAAAATTTACATGCTTAAATCGTACTATGAGAAGCGCAAATCGCTCATGGAAAAAATGAATCTGCCGAATCTTAAGCTGAGTTTCCCCCTAATGAAAGCCGGTAATTTGGTGGCCAATATTATTGATGAAACACCCCTTGAGGATATTCAAAAAGAAATTGACGTCTTAAGAAAGCAGGATAAATTGCTATTTCATAATGGGCAGTACCAGCTTTACTTTGCTTCTTACGATGAGATTCCCTCAATTATGCGCGAGATAGGACGCCAACGTGAAATAAGCTTTAGAGATGTAGGCGAGGGGAGTAATCTGCCTTTTGATCTTGACGAATACGACAAACATTACAGCCATTTGTTTCTTTGGGATGAGACGGCGCAAAAAATTGCAGGCGCCTACCGAATGGGTATTGGGAAAGTTATCATGCGTAAATATGGCGTTAGCGGCTTTTATACGAGTTCCCTTTTTGATTTTGATCAGGAACTGCACCCGTTCTTTAGAAAGGTCATTGAGATGGGAAGAGCTTATATTGCCAAAGAGTACCAGCAAAAGCCGATGCCACTCTTTTTACTTTGGAAAGGCATTATTCACGTGTGTCTTCGTAACCCTGACCATAAGTTTCTAATGGGTGGGGTGAGTATCAGCAATAAATTCTCTGATTTTTCAAAATCGCTCATGATAGACTTTATGCGCTCCAATTTCTACGATTCGGCCGTGGCGCAGTACGTTCATCCAAAACACGAGTTTAAAATTAAAATCCGCGAGCGGGATAAAAACCTTTTTCTTGATGAGGTTGAATCCGATTTAAATAAACTCGATAAATTAATTGACGATTTGGAACCAGGAATGCGTATGCCGGTCTTAATTAAGAAGTACATTAAGCAAAATGCAAAGGTGATAGCTTTTAACGTCGATCCAAGTTTCAACGATGCGATCGATGGACTGATGTATATTCGTATTAGTGAGATCCCAGAAAGCACGATTAATCCTGTGTTAGAAGAAATAGCAGAGCAAATGCGCCTTGAATCTGAAATAAATACTGCTGAAAATCAATAGCTTTTACCAAAGCCAGGATAAAAAGCGCCCCAAGTCTTGCGTTGTATTGAAAAAGGTGCTATTTTTGCACCACTTTAAACATCAGAACAAAGTGATGGTTTCTTAGCTCAGTTGGTAGAGCAATGGACTGAAAATCCATGTGTCCCTGGTTCGATTCCTGGAGAAACCACAATAAAATCAGTCACTTACAAATATGTAGGTGACTTTTTTTATGTCTTTGCACGTTCTTTGCACGATTCTCTTATATTTTCAACTATTTCTATCAGCTACAAAGCGTATTGCTCCCCCATTTTACCCCGAATAATATTCAAAATAGATTTTATGGTTATCTAAGAAATTCGTGAATAAATCGAACGCGGTCTTCTGATCTTTTAACATCAATAGAAGGTGAGCTTCTAAATTGTCATACGTCGTATTAAGTGCCTGACACAAAGCTTCTACATTTTTTACCGTTGCACATCTTTCATATTCGAAATTTGGACTTAGATCTTGTAGATCCATTCTAACTTCAGAATGACTAATCATTAACCAAATATACCTTCCGAAGTCATCATCATAGATATCCAAAGTTGTTGTTTTCATTTCCTAATTATGTTTTTCATCATACAAGAAGGAATATATCTTGTTATCGCTGATATTTCCACCCCAAGTTTTTCTAATACTTAAATAGAACTCAACTTTAAAAGGATTTCTTCTGCTAAAATTTCAGAATCTCGCAACGCACCATCTCTAACAACAGATAAGAATCCGACCTTACAGTAGTTTTCTACCTCATGAAAAGTATCGTCGGACAATCTGTATGGCTTGTGATGGTATCTTCCAAATTTGGAGTCATCCTGAGTTATTTTCGGATACAATAGGATGCTTTTGCTCGACTTCCAATGAAGATTGTATGCAAACATCTGTTTAAGGTCATCATCAGCAGGATTGTTACTGTCTACAATCTTCCATTTTGTATCTATGACAAAGGTTTCATTGTTATTTCTTATTACAATGTCGGGTCGGATAGTCTTGTTTTCCCAAAATTTATCCTGTGACTGTGCACTGATTTCATACAGATTTGAGTCATTATGTTTCTGTAAAATACGGTAGATGTATTCCTCCCATAATTTGTTCATATCGAACAGTAAGGTTAACATCTGATCCTGACCTGAGTTTAAGTTAGGAGAGTAATTCAGAATTAACATCTTCGAAATGTCTAAAGATTTGGAGTAAGCCTTGGATTTACGGTCCAATTTAAGGTCCTGAAATTGTTTGGCTGTAAATTCCCTAACCGTGAAATCATTGAACTCATAAAGTAATCTTTTAACCCTGTCTTTTAGTCTATTGCTCAGCAACGTATCGACGATCTTCAAAGCTTGAAAGATGATTTGATGGATTTGATGGTCTTTATCATAAACCTGATGCTCACAATAGAACCGTTCTTTGTGAATTAAGTTTTTCTGAATATCTCTTGAGAAAACTAATTTTCCTTTCAATGCTAATTGATTATTCTCAACCCTCCGGTATTTCTTAATCAATCCTTTCTTCACCAACTGTTCTACTTCACTGATGAAGAGTTCAAAATAAACTTCAAGAATAGAATTGTTCTTTCTTTTCAGTCCTGTTTCGGATACCGTATCGACTTGGATGTGTTTACATACCCTCAGCATATTAAGTAATACACTTTGCCATAATTGTTTGTCGGGTTGATCTGAGTTATCCGCTTTGGGGAGGATTTCGACTGTTAATCCACCAACCTGAATCACCCCCACATAACTGTTAAACTGCACACCCTTATAGATCGGTGTAAAATATTTGTTCCCGTTTTTCTCGTTAAATTTCACGAGAGAGTTTAAATGATTCTCTGAAAAACCACCTTCACCAATTTTTAATTTTTGGTACTCAAAAACCTGTATGAAGTTTTTAGGATTCATTGTTTGCAGAAACCGAAACGGATTGGTAAATCGAAATGAAATCTGAGGAGTTCATCGAATCAATATCCGAAAACTCATAAATTTTCTTGTCGGTAAGGAAATCAACATCATCGTACCCTTTGAAGTTCGCAAGAATTTTTTTGTTCTCATGTGCAGCTGATGCGGTCACGAAACGGTCACCTAATACCAAACCGATCTTCCCGAAATCACCGTAGAAATACTCTTCTAACAGTGGGATGATTTTGTTCTTGAAGGTGTATCTTAAATCAGGTAAAGTGTTAACAGAAATAAAATACGAATGTCCAATTTGGTGATCCTTATCCACCAACAGTTCGATCCGTTTATTGATGGTTTCAAGCAGAGAAATTAAATTGATATTGGTTTCGGGTATTGTGCCCCCATTTTCATGTGCGGTCAAAAGAACCTTAGGATCTGATTTCATTTCAGTAAAAGAAAATCTCCTTCTTAATGCGGTGTCCAATGCTTCAACACTACGGTCTGCAGTATTCATTGTTCCAATAAGATAAAGGTTTGGCGGTACTCCGAAGTTCTCTTTGCTGTATGGTAATATAACCTCAATAGATTCTTTACTTCCCAATCTTTTATCATCTTCAATGAGGGTAATCAGTTCTCCAAAGATGGAAGAGATATTACCACGGTTGATTTCATCCATAATGAGCACATAACGGTCAAGAGTTTTGGTCGTTATTGTATCATCTGAATAGGAATTTAGTTTATCTATAATTGAAGGATAATAAATGCCTACACCATGATTAGTATGGTTTCTTTCCCCATAAAACAATTCCTTCATGGTTTTGAAACTTAATGTATGACCTGATCCGCCACTTGATTTTCTGAACCGTATATTTTTTTCGTTAAACGAAAGAATAGTAAAATCACTCCCTTTTGTTTTCAACGGGAATTTGAGGTTATTGTCTTCCTCCCATTCATCTTTAAGTTTTTCCAAAGCGTTTTCGAAAGATATATGATTGGTTTTTGTGGATTGGGAGTTTAACCAATTATCCTGTGCTTTAGAAGCGATCTTAGTGAAAATGCCATCCTCTACCTCATAAATCACCTTGTGATCTATAGTTTTAGGTTTAATCCCTTCAATAAAATCCTCATACCCCAAACTCTGATGAAAAGTGGTGAATCTGATCTGCTTCAACTCATAATACTGATCGTAGAGTTTAAGGATTTCTTCCCGATCCTCCTTCGTATTACCAATTTGTCGGTTCTCAATAATTTCAACTGCAAGTTTCTTTGTGGAGTAGGTTTTTCCCGACCCAGGACACCCGAACAAGATTTGGTTAAGTGGATGGTTCATTACTGATGTTTCTAACTGTGAAATTTTAATAAGTTCGTCGTATTGTTCTTGGGTTGCTGAAAAATTTGTTCCCTGATTCCCCCCTTTCAATGAAGACAGAATTGCATTTTCTTTGATCTGATTAGATAAGATCGGGTTCTTAACAAGATTGTGGGTGATTTTTATTTGAACTCGGTCTTCGTTGGGATTGTGCTGTGTTTTGTAAAAACTAAGTTCCTCTTCATTTTCAACTATTTTACCTACATCTGATGTTACTTCCCCCAAACCGTAGACTCCTGATCCACTACCTGTAAGCCATAGTATTATCTTGTCACCAATTTTTATTTTGTCCCTGTGCGCGGCTACTTTCCAACTTGTGATTGACGAATTTGTTAATGCACTCACAACGTCATAATAGTCGGGGTTGCCTTGGAAGAGCCAATACGATTTCAGAGCCCCGCTATTTAAAACAGTATTTTTTGTAAATTTTTCTAAACGTTGTTCCAATCTTGACAGTTTATAGTTTTGATCATCGGCTGAAATCCGTTCTGCGATAAAGGAAGGCTCGCCCATTTTATATGACGTTATTTCTTCATCCACGATAGGTGCTATGACATCGATGAATTCTTCGATATCAGGAATGGCTTCTGCAATTGTACTGTATTTTGATGGAGCATTCACCTTATAAAACTCCATTTTGGATTTGTCGGATGTTTCTGAAAACGAAAATGAAGAGAGCTTTTCTATTCTCGGCTTAATCTTTCGGATTAACTCCAAAGCAAATGTATTCTGTTGATTGCTAGGATTTTTGGTTTGATTGAATTGAATGTAAAATTTGAATTCATTCTGTAAACCTTTAAGATCTATGACGAGACTGATTAACTCTCCTGCAGATCCAGGATAGGCAACAGGTATATTCCAAAATGTGGTTGAGAAATAGTTAGATTTCTCTGTTCCTATAAAATAGTTTAGCTCTGCACCCTTGCTTGCTAATTGCCTAACAGAAAAGGTAAAGTTCTCTTTTTCATTTTTACTTTTGAGCCAGTCAAAGAAGTCTTTTTGTAGATCGTGATAATATGACATCAAATGTTATGTTTTTTTAATTTTTGTGAATAGTCTCCAAATCATTTTCTTAGATCATTTCTATCCAATTTTAAAATTTGTTCCCACCGTTCAGAACTAAAATCTTTTCTTTCAGTTACTAAATGCTCTTTTAGAAATGAAATAACAAGTTCTTTAACTTCCGAACCAACAAACGTTGGATGCATACTCCAAACATAGGCAAATTCTTGTTGTAATTTTTGAAATGCACCTATCAGCGTATGGGAAAATTCCGAATCTCTGTTTGTGGCTTCAAAATCCAAATCTTCATACGCCATTTCTTGCACGTTGTGGAAAAAGCGGTAAGAATCGGTGTCTTCATCATAGATTTTATATAGGGTTATAGAACCACCTTCTGCACCTACTTGGAAGATTTGTGTTTTACTATCTTTCACTTGTATTTGTGTTAGATTTTATATATTTCCTGAGTTATGCACTATCCCAATCTCTTCCTCCGTCAAACCATACAGCTCATAAACCATTTGGTCGATTTCCTTATCGGTAGCATCGATTTGGGATTTTATTTCCAACACCTTTTTCTTTTCTATTTCGAAATAATCTTCCCACTCGGATTTTTGTGAAAGGGAAAGGGTTGCTTTTTGTTTTGTGCGCTCCCCATTTTCAGTACTTTTCAAAAATAGAATTTTTTCAAGGTTAAAAGTAGAAAAGATTTC
>DCJS01000004.1 GCA_002319955.1 Flavobacteriales bacterium UBA1694 | reverse complement strand
CGCCCTAAAGTGGGGTTTGGATTCATGACCTCAGCCCCTGCGCGGCTGGCCTCTAAGAGAAAGGCATTGCCATAATCAAAGAAATACGTTCCCTTCGCTGTGTGCTTATTAATAGCGCGGGCTTGTCTTCTTAAACTCTCGCGGACCTTCTGCGCAAAAGCCTCTGGATCCTGAGCCATCATATGATTAGACTCCTCAAAGCTGAGCCCTGCAGGATAATACCCGCCGGCCCAAGGATTATGAAGAGAGGTTTGGTCCGAGCCAATATCAATTTTAAGATTTTCTTGGTCTAACCGCTCCCAGACTTCAACCACATTTCCTAAGTAAGCGAGAGAAACGGTTTCATTCTTTTCTTTTGCTTCGCGAATTCGGTTCACTAGAAGCCCCATATCGTCATGGATTTCATCCACCCATTTCTGCTCGTGTCGAATCGCTGCTATTTTTGGGTTTACCTCGGCGCAAACCGTTATACACCCTGCTATAGAACCTGCCTTGGGCTGCGCCCCTGACATGCCACCTAAACCGGAGGTCACAAACAGCCCTCCTTTCGGCTGCTTTTCAATCTTACGAAACGCATTCAAAACCGTGATGGTTGTCCCGTGCACAATGCCTTGGGGGCCAATATACATATAGCTCCCAGCCGTCATTTGACCGTACTGAGAAACGCCAAGCGCATTGAATTTTTCTAAATCGTCGGGCTTCGAGTAATTAGGAATAACCATTCCATTGGTGACCACGACACGGGGAGCTTCTTCGTGTGAAGGGAAGAGTCCCATCGGATGCCCTGAATACATTACCAGGGTTTGTTGGTCGTTCATCTCACTCAAGTACTTCATGGTAAGAAGGTATTGGGCCCAATTACTAAACACAGCGCCGTTCCCCCCATAGGTAATAAGTTCATGCGGGTGCTGCGCTACTGCCGGATCTAAATTATTTTGAATCATCAGCATAATGGCCCGCGCCTGCATACTTTGCCCGGGATACTCAGCGAGCGGCCTGGCTCTCATCGCGTAGTTTGGACGAAATCGGTGCATGTAGATGCGCCCGTAGTCTTTAAGTTCCTGTCTAAATTCAGGAATTAATATTTTGTGGAATTTTGCGGGAAAATACCGTAAGGCATTGCGAAGGGCAAGCTTTACTTCCTGATCATCTAGAATGTCCTTACGCCTAGGCGCATGGTTAATGCTCGGGTCGTACGCTTGAGGTTCTGGAAGTTCATTTGGAATTCCATTTAATAGGTGCTCTTGAAAAGTCATTTACATTTAGTCTTTGACCAAAGTAACACTTTTTGAACAAAATTTACAAATTTACTTATTGGTTTGACCGAGCATCGGTACGAATTTATAGGCTCCAAAATCTTCTTTCTCGAACTGGGTTTCTGAAATCTTGGTAAACCGCATTAAGACCTGCTCTTCAAAAGGCCCTAAGGGGATAACAAGCATGCCCCCTATTCTCAACTGCTTTAGAAGTTCTGTAGGCAGATCTTGGGCCCCGCAAGTCACTAGAATTTTATCAAAAGGCGCAAAGGTAGGAAGGCCTTTAAATCCGTCACCGAAACTTTGAAACTTAGGACGGTGGGCAATCTCGCGCAGCTTTTGGGATGAAAAATCGAACAAACTTTTTTGCCTCTCTACGGTATAGACTAAGGCCTGCATGGCCACGAGAACAGCGGTTTGGTACCCACTTCCTGTTCCGATTTCAAGAATCTTTTCCCCTGGAACGACTTCAAGAAGTTGAGACTGCTCCGCTACGGTAGAGGGATGGGAAATGGTTTGTCCCGAGGCGATCGGAAACGCGCGGTCCTGGTAGGCGTAATCCGCGAAAATGCTTTCAATAAAGAGGTGCCTTGGAACACTCCCCATAGCCTGAAGCACTAAGGAGTCCGATATTCCAAGCTGGTGCTGGAGGTAATCCACCAATTTTCGTCGTTTTCCTTTATGTACAAAGCTATCGGGCATGGGACAAAAATAGCAATTAAAATTGAGATTTCATCGGCATTTATGAGGCATTTAAAAAGAGGAAAATCGCTGAATTGATTAAATTTTCCTTTCAAATCCTTATCTTTACAAAAATAAAAAACATGATTAAAGCAGGTCTCGTGGGCGCAGGTCATTTAGGAAAAATTCACCTTAAACTTCTCAATCAAAGCGAGCACTATGAATTCGTAGGCTTTCACGATGCAGACCCCGAGAATGGCCGAAAACTTGAGGCGGAGCTTGGCTACCGATTCTTTGAAGATTTCGATGAACTCCTAGAGCAAGTGGACATGCTTGACATTGTGACGCCAACGCTTTACCATTACCAATACGCCCTTAAGGCCATTGAAAAGAAAAAGCATTTCTTTATTGAAAAGCCTATAACCCAAACCCTGGAGCAAGCAAAAGAAATTCTTGAGCTCTGTACAACGCATGGAATTAAAGCCCAAGTGGGTCATGTTGAACGTTTTAATCCGGCCTTTATTGCCACAAGGAATTACATCCAGAATCCCATGTTTATTGAGATTCACCGCCTAGCAGAATTCAATCCACGAGGCACGGATGTATCCGTGGTTCTGGATCTGATGATTCACGATTTAGATATTCTTTTAAGCATTGTCAAATCAAAAGTAAAGAACATTCACGCCAGTGGCGTGTGCGTCGTGTCAAAAACACCAGACATCACCAACGCAAGAATTGAATTTGAGAATGGTTGTGTGGCGAATTTAACGACCTCTAGAATCTCAATGAAAGCCATGCGCAAGTCAAGATTTTTCCAACGTGATGCGTATATTTCTGTGGACTTTTTAGAAAAAAAAGCCGAAGTGATTCGCATGAAAGAAGCGCCCGAGAATCCATCCGATTTTGATATGATCATTGAGAACTCCGAGGGTGAAAAAAATCAGATCTTTTTTGAGTATCCTAAAATCGAATCCAACAACGCAATTTTAGATGAACTTAATGCTTTTGCTCAGGCTATTGCGAGTGACCGTGAAGTCGAAGTCTCCCTTGAAGACGGCACCGAAGCGCTCAAAATCGCCCTAAAAATAATGGACCTTATTCAAGACACCTCCACGATTTAATACGGTGATTCATGGGTAAGCGAAGTCTCCTTTTTTTAATTGCTTTATCTTGTTTCAGTAGCTCCTATTCGCAAACTTTAGCAGAGCAAATCACTTCAATTACGAAGGGAAAAAATGCAAGCGTAAGTATCTCTGCCATCGGAATTGAAAAGCCATTTTCTTTTCACTCAAATGAGACCAGACACCAGCCCATGCTAAGTGTTTTTAAATTTCCGATTGCCCTTCACGTTCTTTCCTTAGTAGACCAAGGACTATTTAAAATGGATACCCCGATTTTCGTCCGCGCAGAGGATCTTCTTGAGAACACGTGGTCTCCATTAAAGCTCAAGTATCCTAACGGAAATATAACTCTAACTTTGAAAGAACTCTTGGATTACGCCGTTGCACAAAGTGATAATAACGCGTGTGACATCCTATTAAGACTTGTGAAGGGACCCACTAAGACTCAACACTTTATTCGGAATTTAGGAATCACCGAGTTTAAGATGCGTTATAATGAGGCTGAAATGCACGAGAATTGGACTAACCAATACAAGAACAGTGCGACCACCAAAGCATTAACAGCGCTCCTCAAATGCTTCTATGAGGGAAAGATACTTTCATTTAGCTCCACCAAAATTCTCTACGAGATAATGCTCAATACCAAAACGGGCACAAACAAAATAAAAGCCTTTCTTCCAATCGGTTCAACAGCACATAAAACAGGCTCCTCAGGCAAGAATAACGCTGGACTTACGGCCGCTGAAAACGACATTGGTATTATTACGATGCCCAATGGAACACACTTAGCAGTCGCCATTTTGATTTCAGACTCAATGGAAAGCGAAGAAACAAACACGAAAATGATTTCTGAAATCTCAAAACATATTTACGATGCCTACACCTTGAGTGTAGAATAAATTAAAAGAATAAACTTAGACTATTATGAATACGATTGTTGTTATTGGTGCTGGAACCATGGGAAATGGAATTGCGCACACATTTGCCCAAAGTGGATTCCAAGTAAATTTAGTAGACGTCTCAACCCAGGCGCTTGAAAAAGGTGTTTCGACCATTCGCACGAACTTAGAGCGCATGCAAAGCAAAGGGACTCTCACGGAACTAGAAAAAGACCAAACCCTTGGTCGGATCTCGAGCTTTACAGAACTAGGGAAAGCCATCGACAACACTCAGCTTATTGTTGAGGCGGCGACTGAAAACCTAGAGCTTAAACTAAAGATATTTAAGCAAATGGACGCCCTTGCTCCCAGCGAAACGATCTTAGCCACCAACACCTCCTCAATCTCTATCACACAAATTGCTTCGGTTACCTCTAGACCAGATAAAGTGATCGGAATGCATTTTATGAACCCGGTGCCTGTAATGAAACTTGTGGAAATCATTAAGGGCTATTCAAGCTCAAAAGAAACCTTTGATAAGGTCTACCAATGGTCAAAAGACCTTGGTAAAATACCCGTTGAGGTTAACGATTACCCCGGGTTTGTTGCTAATAGGATTCTAATGCCAATGATCAATGAAGCCATTGAAACACTCTACAACCGCGTGGCAGGTGTGCAAGAAATTGACACAGTCATGAAACTTGGAATGGCGCACCCTATGGGGCCTCTTCAATTGGCAGACTTCATTGGTCTGGATGTGTGTCTTGCTATCTTGAATGTCATGCATGACGGATTCAAAAACCCGAAATACGCCCCAAGTCCACTGCTTGTAAACATGGTGAGAGCCGGAAAGTTAGGAATTAAATCTGGCGAAGGGTTCTACGACTATTCTCAGGGAAGAAAGGCTGAGAACGTGTCCAAAAGCTTTTATTCAGGATTTTAACTAATTTTAAAAACTCGAAGCGCATAATAGCGCAAATTTCTTTATCTTTGACCAGATTAAAAACCTTACAAAAATGAAATTACCTAAATTTTTATTAGCCGACAATTCCGAAATGCCGGAAGATTTATTCGTAGTTCATACAGAATATCCACGATTCATCCTTAATGTCGAGGAAGAAGAAGTGGAATGGCTGGATGACCTCGAAGGAGACGATGAAGAAACAATGGCCGAAGAAGCTACGAAAGTCGTAGAAAGAGCCTTTACATGGTGCGACGAAGAATTGGCTAAATACGACGATGAAGACGACGATCAAGAGGATGATAAAGCTTAGGCTTAATTCGTTCTAGTATAAAATATTCAATCTGCCTTTTTAAAGGCAGATTTTTTTTGTCTGGTCACACGAGCCTATCTTAAAAAAAAATGCCACCGGGACTAAATCCAGGTGGCTATTTTTCTTAAATTTTTAGACCAAGCGGCTATTTTTTCACAAACTTCATTAGTAAAAGGTTGCCTTTGTAGAGCTCTAATGTATTTCCATTAACCACATAGTTTGTGGCGCTTTGCAGAAGTCCAAGGAAGTTGGCCTCTGTCGTCATATCTTCACAGGCTCGTTTTGTTGAACCTACTTGAGAGGCCGTGAATCCCCCGTTAGACGGGCTTAATTGCACAGAACCAAAAAAGGAGTTGCAGCCTGCATTCCCCGCGATCTTTTGCTCTTCAATTAAGAGTGTCGGCTTTGGGCCTGAGGTCGACTCAGTGACTGTCCACTGCGTATTAGCAATGCTACTTTGTTTTGCACCTACTTTGCTAACCGAACCAATTGCCGCACAAGACGCAAGGGTTAAAAAGGCGAAAAGCACTAGCCATAAATTTTTCATAATACTTAATTTTGATTCTCAAATTTAAAAATAATAGTTGAATTGAAGCGTACTGTACTCTATTCTTAGCAAATTAAATGCCCATAAAGCCTGAAGGGCTCGTTAAATAAAAATCGAGCTATCTTAACGTCGCACCAAATTCTTTCTCCAGTAAGGCAATGATAGAAGCCATCACTTGAGAAATTTCCTTTTCTTCCAAAGTCTTTTGTTCATTTAAGAGCTGGAAACTCATGGCATAGGATTTTTTTCCTTGCGGTAACTTGTCTCCTTCATAAACGTCAAACAAATCGACTTTACGCAAATAACTTGAGGGTTTTTTCCATAGTACCTTTAATAGCTCGCTATAGCTCACATTTTGATCTAAAAGCAGGGCTAAATCACGGCGGATTATATTGAATTTTGCAGGCTCTGTAAATTTCAAATTGCCGGTTGCGCGAAGGGAGTGCGCAAGTTCAAGTTCAAGCTCTGCATAGTAACAGCTCTGGTCCACATCAGCCTCTTTCAAAGCGGTTTTAGAAACTTTCCCTAGGCGGGCAACGACTTTGCCCTCAGCCTGAATCGCGATAGCATCGCTAAAGCGCGTGTCCTCTAAGGCAACCTCTTCTAAATTAAGTCCTAGACGGTTCAATAGCAAATAAACATAGCCTTTGAGTCTATAAAAATCACTGACTTCACCCTGGGTCTTCCAGTTTTCTGCGAGATCTTTTCCCGTGGTTAAAAGCGCTAATTGTTTACGTTCTGTATACGTTTTAGTTTTATGGTAAATTTTTCCAAGTTCAAAGAATTTCAAATTTGGACTCTTGCGGTTAATGTTATATGCGGCATTCTCCAAAAGACCTTCCATTAAGGAAGTTCTCATATAGGCGAGTTCACCACTTAATGGATTTAGTAATTTGACGGCATCCTTTGGCTCTGTAAGGGAAGTCAAGGAATTATTCATTACTTCGTTAAACCCGTTACTTTGCAGGGCTCGAGCCCAAGTGTTTTCAAGCTCATCTTGATCGTTTGAACTTAATTTCACGGGTGAGAAAGAAAATTTAGAAGGCGATTCTACTTTATTATACCCATAAATACGAAGGACTTCTTCAATCACGTCAATCTCCCTTGTGACGTCCGCGCGGTAGGCTGGAATGCTGAGCTCAAGTCCGTTTTGAATCTCATTTAAAATGGTAATATCCAAAGCCTTCAAAATCTCTTTGACTTTTTCTCTATGGATTTTTATGCCTAGAATTTGGTCTAGCATCGAATAGCGAAACACCACATAATGGTCCTGAATTGCCTGAGGATACACGTCTTTCACCTCCCCTATAAGGGTGCCCCCAGCGAGCTCCTCAATAAGTTTAATGGCGTAAGAAATAGCCACTTTAGTTTGCGCAGGATCCACACCACGTTCGAAACGAAACGAAGCATCGGTGCTAAGTCCATGAAATTTTGCCGCTTTTCTAATAGCCACAGGATTGAAGTAGGCACTTTCTAAAAAAATGCTTGTTGTCTCTGAACTTACTCCAGAGTTTAGACCTCCAAAAACCCCTGCGATACAAAGTGGTGTATTTTCACCGTCTTTAATAAGAATTTCTTCGCCATTCAGAGTGCGCTCAATCCCGTCCAAGGTGGTAAACTTTGTTCCTTTTTCTAGGGTCCCCACTTTTACTTTATGGCTTTCGATCTTCTGCGCATCAAAGGCATGCAGTGGCTGACCAAGTCCGTGGAGCACGTAGTTGGTGATATCCACAATATTATTAATTGGCGAAAGGCCAATGGCGAGAAGTCGGTTTTGTAGCCATTCCGGAGATTCCTCAACGCTTACTCCCTCTATTAAGGCCCCCACATAGCGAGGTGTCAAACTTGAATCTTCAATTTCAAGTTCTAAATCAGACTCGCCCTGGCCTTCTAAAGGCTGGAGACTTAATTTCTCAAAATCGGATTTAATTGCATTGCTAGCGAGGTAGGCGTGAAGGTCTCTAGCGACCCCATAATGTGACATCGCATCGGTGCGGTTTGGCGTGAGCCCAATTTCAAAAACAAAGTCGGGTCCCAATTCAATAATTTCACTTAGTGGTTTACCCACTTCAAAGCGCTCTTC
>DCJS01000020.1:12354-15843 GCA_002319955.1 Flavobacteriales bacterium UBA1694 | reverse complement strand
AGAATGTAATCTAAATACTGAATCTCCGCAATTGGTTTAAGGCCTCGCATGGCAAGTCCAATGCCTTGTCCTAGAATCGTGGCTTCTCGTATGCCGGTATCCGCCACGCGAAGCGCGCCGTATTTTTCCTGCATTCCTTCTAGGCCTTGGTTCACATCCCCAATCGTTCCGGCATCTTCCCCAAACACTAAAGTCTCTGGGTATTTTTTAAAGAGTTTATCAAAGTTGTTTCGAACCACGACGCGGCCGTCCACTTCTTTAGACTCCTGGCTAAAGACAGGTTTAACTTCTTTTACCAGCGTGGATTTCCACTCGGACTCAGAGTATAGATGAGAAGAGTAATTGTCTTTTTCAATGGCGTAAAGAGCCTCGTAACCCAATTTTAGAGCTTCACGGCTAGAGTTATTTGCGCCTCGAGTGAGCAGAAGGGCTTTACGAACGAGTTGGAAAACTTCTTTCTTACCGACCGATACAAGCGCCTTAAACTCGGTTAAAGAGTTCGTAATCGTTTCATGTTCGGAAGCTAAAGCTTCAACCAAAGGAAGTAGTTCTGTTTTAATTTCGCCAATGGCCCCTTGGTAACTTTCCCACGCATTTTTCTGAGCGTCTTTGGTTTGTTTTTTTGCCTCGGCATCAATCTGATTTAGTTCTTCCAGGGTTGCAAGAATTTCTTCCTGGCCATTGATTTCAACAGAATAGTCTAGAATCCAAGACTTGAATTTTAAAAGCCCATCGAATTCCCCTTCCCAGGAAAGTCTCTGCTCATCCTTGTAACGTTCATGCGAACCTGAAGTTGAGTGGCCTTGCGGCTGAGTGACTTCGATGACGTGCACCACAACGGGCACGCTTTCATTTCGGGCATAATGCTCGGCCTTAGCGTAAGCATCCAGAAGCGATGGGTAGTCCCAGGCTCTTACCTGAATGATTTCACAGCCCTGAGCTTCTCCTTGTTTTCTTTGAAATCCTGAGAGCATCTCGGAGATGTCTACTTTGGCTCTTTGGTTGTGGGTTGGAACTGAAATTCCGTACCCATCATCCCAAATCGATACGATCATCGGAACTTGAAGGGCACAGGCCGCATTAAGTGTTTCCCAAAAATGGCCTTCTGCCGTAGAGGCATCCCCAATGGTTCCAAAAGCCACTTCATTCCCTCCACGAGAGAATTTGTCGCTGCCTTCAAACTCAATGTCTTTATAAACCTTAGAGGCGAGTGCAAGACCAAGAAGTCTTGGCATCTGCCCGGCGGTTGGGGAAATATCGGCTGATAAATTTTTTAATTCTGTGAGATTCATCCAGCTTCCATCTGGATTTAGAGTGCGCGTGCCGTAATGCCCATTCATTTGTCTTCCAGCGGAGGCTGGCTCGCGCTCAACACTCGTATCCGCATAAAGCTGCGCATAAAAACTCTCTGGACTTAACGCCCCAACGGCCATGGCAAAGGTCTGGTCGCGGTAGTACCCCGCTCTCCAGTCTCCCTCACGAAAGACTTTGGCCATAGCCAATTGAGGAAGTTCTTTTCCGTCGCCAAAAATACCAAATTTTGCTTTCCCAGTAAGGACTTCACGCCGTCCTAAAAGGGACATCTCTCTAGAAATCCGACCAAGTTTATAGTCCTCTAAGACGGATTTTTTAAAATCTTCAAAGGACAACTTTTGGGTTTCAATATAGGTGGTTTGCATAAACTTTAGCTTTTCACAAATATACTATAATTGTTGAAAACACAAATGTCTGAAAATCAAAGAAATTTCGAAAAAGCGTTGCGAATTACGTAAAAAAAAGGGCGAAATTAGAATTTTCGTTCAATTACGTAGTCGAGTAATTGATTTAATGAATTTTTCGCCTCCGAATCAGGAAATTCGTGAAGTAAATTTTTTGCTTTTTGTTGGTAATCTTTCATTACCATCACCGCGTAATTTAAGCCTCCAGAATCTTTTACAAATTGAATAAGTTCCTTAACCCGTTTTGGGTTGGTGTTGTATTTGCGAATGGTCTCTAGGTAATACTTCCGATTGGTCGGGTTTGCTTCGCGAAGCGTATAAATAAGGGGAAGTGTCATTTTCTTTTCCTTGATGTCAATGCCTACAGGTTTTCCGATAAGGTTTGAACTTAAGTAGTCAAATAAATCATCTTTTATTTGAAAGGCCATCCCTGTGTAGGTGCCAAAGTCTTTGAATTTCTTGGCAAGCACGTCGTCTGCCCCCACGGAAAGCACGCCAATTTCACAACACGCAGCAATAAGGGTGGCTGTTTTTTGACGGATGATTTCGTAATAGACGTCTTCTGTAATGTCGAGCTTCCTCGATTTTTCAAGCTGCAGGAGTTCGCCTTCGCTCATTTCACGAATGGTTCGAGACATAACAGAGAGAAGATCGTATTCTTTATTATCGGTCGAAAGTAAGACCGATTTTGCCAAAAGGTAATCCCCTACTAAGACCGCAATTTTGTTCTTCCAAAGGGCATTAATGGAAAAGAAATTTCGTCTCTTGTAACTCTCATCCACGACGTCGTCGTGAACTAAGGTCGCGGTGTGAATGAGCTCAATCATTGAAGCCCCACGGTAGGTTTTTTCTGATACCTCCCCAATAAGTTTGGCGCAAAGAAACACAAACATCGGGCGCATTTGCTTGCCTTTGGTGGTTACGATAAAGCGTGTTACTTTATCTAATAGGGCGACATCACTTTGCATGGACTCATAAAACTTTTTTTCAAAAAGTTTCATTTCCTGCGCAATTGGCCTTTTAATTTCTTCTACGATGGTCGACACAAATAAGGGGTGATAAAGGGGTCAAACGAATGACAAATATAGCGTTTTCCATGGGTTCAAGAAACTTATTTCAATTTTTCTAAAGGGAAAGAATACAGGGCCGCAGACTTTCTTAAAAATTTGAAATGAAATTCCTCCCCGGAAAGCAAAACTCGCCCGTCTTTAATAGCGATACTCTCGATTTGTCCAAGGCTCGAACTCAGGCCTAAATAGTATTTTTTAGGGCTTGAAGAGAAAAAGAGTCCTTTGGAATCTCTGGTGAAAACACTGATGTAAACCTCCATTCGTTTGGTGTACCCAACCAAATATAGTTTCCCCTCATGGTACTGAGCATCAGTGGCCATAAAACCAAGATCAAAACGCTCGAGAAGTTTGGCTGGAGTATTTACAAACGGTCTATTTTGACTCAGTGTATAATGACTCACGCCCCCACTTTGCCACTCCTTGGTAAAGAGATGGAATACGCCATCAATTACGACTAGGGACTCCATATCAAAATCATGGCGGTGCGCCCTAGAGGTGAAATCAGTCTGCTGAGGAAGGAAAAATGGGAACTCTCTTTCAAGCTCAAAACTTTGAGCATTGATTTGATAGATCTTTAGATCTTTGCGATGGCCGCCGTTATTTCCAAAATCGCCAATGTAGAGACTTAAAGAGTCTGAAGCTAGAGCTTCCCAGTCCTTATTTGGAACTGAAAGTTTATGAGTGGATCGTATCGTTCCTGT
>DCJS01000020.1:0-12301 GCA_002319955.1 Flavobacteriales bacterium UBA1694 | reverse complement strand
AAGCTTAAACCCGAGGTTTCTTTTAATTTGGAATCAAGTGTTGCGAGCTTATACTTTGCGATTTTAAACCACTCGTACGAGCTCTGTGCGCGGCCTAGTGCCGCAAAGAGAAGAAATGCAAATAGTAGAGAGCGCCGCATATAGTTTACATTTAGAGTCTAGTCTTTGATTCAGCTAGAATTAGACCAATTCCACGTCCGAGCCTTACTCAGCCGCTTTATTGGCGAGCTGGCCGCAGGCCGCATCAATGTCGCCCCCACGACTTCTTCGTACCATGACCGTGACGCCAGCTTTGGTTAATTCGGAGACGTAGCGCTGCTCTGCCTCAATGCTTCGGTGGTCAAACTTGCCTTCTCCAATGGGGTTATATTGAATAAGATTTACTTTGGAAGGAACCTGCCTTGCATAGCGAATTAAGGCTTTAATGTCTTTGTCTGTATCGTTGATGCCTTTCCAGACGCAGTATTCAAAGGTAATGACTGAACCGGTCTTTTCATACCAGTACTGCAGGGCCTCCATAAGGTCTGTAAGAGGAAACTTCTGTGTAAAGGGCATGATGTCGTTTCGGGTTTCTTCAACGGCGGAATGCAGCGAGAGGGCAAGTTTCACTCGAAGTTCTTCGTCCGCTAGCATTTTAATCATCTTAGGAATCCCTGAAGTCGATACCGTGATTCTTCGCGGCGACATTCCTAGCCCTTGCGGAGCGGTGATCTTACGAATGGCTTCGACCACATTCTTATAGTTCATCATGGGTTCGCCCATGCCCATAAAGACGATATTGGTTAGAGGTCTTTGGTGGTATAGTCTGCTTTGGCGGTCGATCAGAGCCACTTGGTCTACAATCTCAGCAACTTCTAAATTACGCATGCGTTTTAATTTCGCCGTCGCGCAGAATTCGCAGTTAAGAGAGCAGCCTACTTGGGAGGAGACGCATGCGGTTGTTCTAGTCAAGGTTGGAATTAACACGCTCTCTACTAGCAGACCGTCATGGAGCTTTACGCCATTTTTAATGGTACCATCTGAAGATTTTTGAAGTAAATCGACCTCAATAGGGTTAATGATGAACTCCTTGGCAAGGGCCTGTCTTAACTCTTTTGAAAGGTTCGTCATGTCCTCAATGGAATGGAGGTTCTTACTCCAGAGCCAGTCATAGACCTGCTTGGCTCTAAAGGGTTTTTCCCCCAGGGTAAGAAAATGAGCTTTTAGCTCTTCTAAACTTAATGTGCGAATATCTTTCAAAGGACCTAATTATTAAAGTCTGCAAAGATAGGGAATTTTTAACCAGCATTATTTCTAGTCTCAGATTTAAAGCGCTGGGTCATTGGACCTTTGCGCAGTAGAGTTTGCTTTATGGCTGAAAAAACACGACTCAAAACGGCACAAAAAAGCCCACCACTTTAAAAAGCGGCGGGCTATACTTCTAAAGGTGTGCTACTAAAGAATTAGCATGGCATCCCCATAAGAATAGAATTTGTATTTCTCTTCAATGGCCTCTGCATAAGCTCTCATGATGAAATCCTTGTTTGCAAACGCGGCAATCATCATCAGTAAAGTTGATTTAGGCGTGTGGAAATTCGTGATCATCGCATTGGCAACCCCAAAATCGTGAGGAGGATAAATGAATTTATTGGTCCAACCGTGGTAAGGTCCAATTTTACGGTTTGAAGAAACGGAAGTCTCAATCGCTCGCATGGTGGTTGTTCCAACGGCGCAAACGCGTCTTCCCTCCGCCACAGCTTTATTGATAATATCCGCATTTTTCTGATCGATAATGGCTTCTTCACTTTCCATTTTGTGCTTTGAAAGGTCTTCTACTTCGATTGGGTTGAAGGTTCCCAGTCCAATGTGAAGGGTGATTTCAGCAAAGTCAATGCCTTTAATCTCCAAACGCTTCATTAGGTGCTTTGAGAAGTGAAGTCCAGCAGTAGGCGCTGCAACAGCTCCTTCTTCTTTCGCGTAGATCGTTTGGTAACGCTCTGCGTCTTCTTTCTCAACCTCTCTTTTGATGTATTTTGGAAGTGGCGTTTCGCCAAGTTCTTTTAATTTGGTTCTGAATTCCTCATAACTTCCGTCGTAAAGGAATCTTAGCGTTCTTCCTCTTGACGTGGTGTTGTCAATGACTTCCGCCACTAAGCCTTCGTCTTCGGTGAAGAATAATTTATTTCCAATTCTGATTTTACGAGCCGGGTCTACAAGAACGTCCCATACTCTGGTTTCTTTATCAAGTTCTCTTAAAAGGAAAACTTCAATTTTCGCCCCTGTCTTTTCTTTATTTCCATAAAGTCTTGCGGGAAAAACTTTGGTATTGTTGAAGATGAAAAGGTCCTTTTCATCAAAATAGTCAATGACATCTTTGAAAAGCTTATGTTCAATAGTCTCCGTTTTACGGTCAAGAACCATCAGTCTGGCCTCGTCTCTGTGTTCGCTTGGGTGTTCTGCCAAGAGCTCCTCTGGCAAATCGAAATTAAAGTGGGAAGTTTTCATTTTTTAAATTACGGTTTAAAAATTAGACTGCAAAGATACGCTATTTGAAGGCGAAAGTCAATAGCTAGACGAGGGTACTGGATTTAAGACAAAACCTTCTAAGCAATGCTTAGAAGGTTTGTACTTTACTATTTGAAAATAGAAGATTAAAGTGTTTGCTCTAACCATTCAAAGAATTCTCTTTGCCATACAATTCCATTTTGAGGCTGTAGAACCCAGTGGTTTTCGTTTGGAAAATAAAGGAACTTTGATTTAAGTCCTTTTAGTCTCGCTGCTTGGAAGGCCTCCTGCCCTTGTTCGTAAGGAACACGGTAATCTGTCCCGCCTTGAATAATCATAATCGGCTTATTCCACTTGTCAACATAATTCATTGGATTAAACTCAGTGTAGGCTTTTGGTTTTGGGTTTTCGGTTGGTTTTCCGATGTCCCAGTTTGCAAACCAAAGCTCTTCGGTGGTTAAATACCACGAGTTCATATCAAATAGGCCGTCGTGCGCAATAAAGGTTTTGAATCGGTTCTCATGGATTCCGGCAAGCATAAAGACGCTATAGCCTCCGTAACTCGCTCCTACGGCTCCCATTCGTTCGCTATCCACGTAAGGAAGCGCTAAGGCGTAATCAGTTGCAGAAAGGTAATCCTGCATCACTTGACCACCCCAATCCCTTGAAATCGCTTCATTCCACTGCGTTCCCCACCCTGGCATTCCGCGTCGGTTCGGCGCCACCACGATGTAGCCTTTAGCGGCCATAAGCCCTGGGTTCCAGCGCGTGCTAAAGAACTGCGTTAAAGGAGACTGTGGTCCACCCTGGCAGTACAGAAGGGTTGGGTATTTCTTGGTTGGATCAAAATCAGGTGGGTAGACCATCCATACGCCCATTTCTTTTCCGTCGGTGGTTTTCACCATCTTTAGCTCTGTTTTCGCCGGCTTAAGCGTGGCATAAGTGTCTTTATTAACGGCCGTTATCGGCTCTAAATTTCCATTTTTCAGATTCACTAAATAGAGATCCGCGTTATGGTTCATGTCTGTTTTCGTGACCACAAGCCCATTTTTGGTTTGAAGGACTATTTCATTTACATCGAAGTTTCCTTTCGTGAGTTGCTTCACGCTCGATTTACTACTCGTTTGGACATCGACCGAGAAGAGTTGTTTCGTCGCTTTAAAGGCCGCAGTAAAGTAGATCAATTTTGAGTCCTTTGACCAGAAAACATCACCGGAAACACTCTCGTCCCAAGACTCGGTTAGGTTCTGCTTCTTACCCGTCTTAAGATTTAGGACGACCAAATCATTTTTGTCCGCCTCATACCCTTCGCGTTTCATCGACTGCCAGCTTAAGAAATTGCCATCGGGTGAGAATTTCGGATTCACATCGTAGCCCATCATTCCCTGAGTCAAATTCGTTGTGGTTTTAGCCCCTAGATCGTAAGAAAACAAATCGGTATTGGTTGACTGCGCGTACTCCTTACCACTCGATGGCTTGGTAACATAAAGTAATTTTGAAGAGTCTGGACTGAAGATAAAATCTTCTGCCCCACCAAAAGGTCTTTGAGGAGAATCCCAAGGTTTGCCTTCAAGAAGGTCCACTGCTTTATCAACCGTTTGGTCTAGGTTTACGACAAAAACGTGGTTGTATTTCCCTTCGTTAAAGTAGTCCCAGTGTCTGTGGTTTAAGTCCGAATAGATATGCGCCGTTGAATTTGGCGTATCCTGATATTTCTCTTTACCAAGAATAGTCTCGATTTGAACTTGCTTACTGAAAGCAATCTTTTTTCCATCCGGCGAAATGCGCACATTGTCTACGGCTCCTAGCGTGTAAAATTCAGTCCATGTTTTGCCAGAATCTTTTGAGAGGTAAAGCGTCTCATCCTTTTGTGCGTAGAGCCCATTCGCGTCCCATTGCACTAGGGATTTTTCGCCAAGATCTAATTCATTAGCGGCTTTAGACCCAAGGGAAAGCAAATAGCTTTTGCTACTCGATTTTTCAGTGGCCAAATCTGTTTGGCTTAATTTGTAAATAAGGGTTGAGTGATCCGGTGACACGGCGGAGACCCCTAGGCGGTTTAAGGTCCAGAGAATCTCTGGAGTCATGGTATTCTGTGCGTTCATTAAGAAAGGGGCTGCTAGAGCGAGGACAGTATGTTTTAATTTCATACAGATCGTATTATTTAATGTTAATATCGTTTTGAAGTGCCTGCAAAAGAACCTCAGGCTCTTTCGGGCTCACGAGGTAGACTCTTCCAGTGTTTGTTTCAATTTTTATTGCTTTTTTTAGATTCGTCACGTACCAAAGCTCTTTGCCATTGAAATAGCCAAAATACCCAAACAGACCGCCCACACCAAAGACTCTGAAATGAACTAATTTTTGTGGCGCTCGAGTGAGGGATTTAATTTGATTTAGAGGAATCGAACTCGTCGAGAGTTTGGTTCGAATTTCAAAATGACTCGCCGTTTTTTCAAGTGTTGGAATTAAAAGCCAAGAGATTGTAAGTACCAGAAGAAAAATAAGGCTAAGAGCCATTCCAGAGGTGCGCGCCTCCTTGTCTGAGCTCAAGGCCCAGAACCCAAGGGATCCAAGTGTAATAAGCACGAAAACTCCTGTGATGGCGTTTGCAACGAAGTCGCGGTTTGCATTTGAATACGTGGTCATTGGGCGCTCTCTAATTCGTTAATCACTTTTCACGAGTCCGCCTAAAACAGACGTTATAATTGAAAGCAAAATACTAAAGATAAAGGCCCATCCAAAGCCATCCACGTGCATGCCTTCCACGAAGTAATCCACAATTAGAATCACGAGGGCATTAATAACTAAGGCAAAAAGGCCTAGGGTAAGCACAGTTAAAGGGAACCCCAAAATCTGCATAATGGGCTTGAAAATCAGATTGACGATTCCCAGAACCACGGCAAAGATGACGGCGGAGACAAAGGTGTCAAATTCCACTCCACTGAGAATCATTTGAAGCACAAAGGCAGAAACGGCCGTAATTAAGAGTCTAATAAGTAAATTCATAACGTTATTTTACCCAAATTTAGAGTATTATTTCCTTTTATGCAATTTGTGCTCTTGCCGTATAGAGCAACGGCCCTACAAACAAAGCGCTTTCGAGAAGTTTAAGTGACCTGCATAGGGCGCATGGTGCTGCCGTAAAGTCTTTTTAGTAGCCTCTTAGCTCTCTGTGCGCGCTAAAACGATCGATTAAAGTAAGGGCGAAATTAAACGGGCTGTATTTTCGACGAGCTGCACCCCTTTGCCCCTAGCGAGCCACTGGGTTTTATCAATTTGCAGCGACACTTTTAAATCGTCTTCAAACTGAGCGCGAAGTTCTAGGGCGGTGGACTGATCGTAGACAATGGCATTCACCTCGAAATTTAAATCGAAACTTCGAATGTCCATATTGGCCGTTCCGACAATGGCTAAGGCGCTATCAACGACCATGGTCTTTGAATGAATAAAGCCTTTTTCGTACTGGTAAATTTCAATACCTGATTTTAAAAGCGGGGCATAATAGGCCCTAGAAGCAAATTTCACCACCTTCGAATCCGAATTTAAGGGCACCAGCAATTTTATCTTAATTCCACTGTGTGAGCCTATAATAAGGGCATTCATCAGACTTTCATCTGGGATGAAATACGGACTTGTAATAAGAATCTCTTTCTGGGCCAAATTAATGGCCTGGAGGATGGAATACAAAATCGTTGGGGTTGGTGAATCGGGTCCACTTGACGCGATTTGAACGACTTTGCTTTGCTCCGGATCAATCGTCTCTGGAGCCGGGAAAAACGCCTCGGTTGCTTCTAAATTTTGCTCGGCGCAGAAGTTCCAGTCGCACAGAAATAGGAATTGCAAATAGAACGTTCCAGGGCCCGTGATCTTTAAATGAGTGTCGCGCCAGTAGAGCTTGTCAGGATCTGAGAAGTCATTGATGTAGTGATCACTTACATTAATGCCTCCCACGAACGAGGTTCTTCCGTCCACCACAATTATTTTACGGTGGTTTCGGTAATTAATTCGGTTGGCCAGTGCCACAAAATAAATTTTAAGAAAAGGATGCGCCTCCACACCGGACTTAGAAAGCTTTTCCATCAAACGTTTGCAACCGCGTCCACTTCCAAAATCATCGTAGATCACCCGGACCTCAACCCCTTGTTTTGCTTTTTGAATTAAAACTTCAGCGATTTCATTTCCGATTTTATCATCCTCGTAGATGTAGTACTCAAGATGGATGTGGTGTTTGGCCTGCCTTAAAGCTTTAAGCACTTCAGGGAACTTCTCTTCGCCGTTGCGAAGAATTGAAACCGCATTGCCGGAGGTTAAAGGACTTAGCAAATCATGCATGAGCATGTAGGCGAGTTCTCTGGTTTGTGCCATGGAAGTACTATTGCCTAAATACGTCTCTTTTGAATAGGCAAGGAGTTTTGTTTTAAGCTCTGAGGCTAATTTCTCATCCTTAATGAGCTTCTTTTTATACATAACACGGTGGCGGTAATTAATGCCAAAAATGAAATAGAATAAAATCCCAATTACCGGAACGAAAATCGCAAATAAAACGTAAGCAAGAGATTTTGTCGTATCCTTCGTATCCAAAATTATGCGAAGACAAACCCCAATTAAGACGAGTACATAGAGGATCTCAAAAATAATTAATAGGGTCATAGACTCGCAGAATTTTAATTAAATAGCGCATTCTTTCTCTAAGAAATTTGAATAAAAACATAGGAATCTAGAGAATTCTTTGATTTTATTCTTTTCCAATTAAATTTAGGTTTAAATCCCAATTAAAGGGTCTTGAACTCAAAATTAAACAAAAAACCGGTTAAAAAAAATTAGAAATCGAAGATGAGTCCAAAGTACGGCAGTGGCGTCGAGCGGTCATTCTGTCCGTAATTGAGCTCATACTGCTGCTCCGACTGCTGCGCGTCTGGGTTCGAAATAATTCCATTCCCCTGTGAATCCCTCTCTAGAGCCACAACCGGGAGTCGACTTGGGCTTTTTGAACCGTAGGCATTCACCACGTCTAGATAGAACGTGATCTGCCATTTAGTGAAGATCCATTTTTTTTCTACCCGGACATCCAATTGGTGAACCGTATTTCCGCGCTGCTGATTCAAAAGATCGTAATTGTATACGGCGGAGTTCGCTACGTTCCAAACCGAAACATAAGGGCTTTTCTCCAAATCGTAGGG
The DNA here is from genome assembly GCA_002319955.1 of Flavobacteriales bacterium UBA1694. Lineage (GTDB taxonomy): Bacteria > Bacteroidota > Bacteroidia > Flavobacteriales > Weeksellaceae > Planobacterium_A. The sequence continues at coordinate 4,637 of DCJS01000020.1, read as the reverse complement.
CGTTTCTGGGAGCGCGCTTTGAAGTCTAAAACGGGCTCCTATATTCCAATCGCGTTTAAGGTATTTCCCCGCTGTTAGTGAGAGTATGTGGCGGCTATCCCAACTGGAAGGCAGCAGTTCTCCAGACTCATTGCTGAATTTTGAGTGTCCAAAGGTGTAGGACGCGATCCCATAAAAATCATTAAGGGTTCGCTTTTGCATAAGGAGTTCAAATCCGTAGGTCTCCCCCTTGCCTCTAGAGTCTAAAGGCTCTGCACCAACCACACCAAAATCGCCTCCAAAATTGGCTAGAGAAATTCCATTACGTAATGAAAAAGGATAGTTCTTATAGTTTTTGTAATAGGTTTCTGCGGTGATTCGAAGGTTGTTCTTCAAATTGAGCTCGACCCCACCAACGACTTGAGCGTTTTGAATGTATTCTAAAGTTCCTTTATTGACTAAGTTTCCCTCTTGGATAAATCCTAACGCGGTATAAGAAGGCAGCATGTAATAGAGTCCCCCGTTAACATTTAGGGCGAAGCGATCTGTGATTTTATACTTCGCCGACACGCGGGGAGAAAACTTCTCTAAAGGATTGGCTGTTTTTTCTGAGTAATCACTTCCATCGAGCCTTACCCCAGCGGAAAGCTCGAGTTTTGTATCAAAGAATTTTTTTGAGGCCTGCAGATACAATCCATACTGCATCAGGTTTAAGTCTGAGCGGTAAAGATCGAGAACCGGTCCTTCTTGAGTTATGATACGAAGATTTGAATTATTAAAGTAATTCGCAAAATTTACATTTCCTCCGGAGCTTAATTGATAGTCCCCTAGTCGAAAACTACGATCCACCCGAATCTTGTTTTCACTTTCTGTGGAATGGTATTTCGTAAGAAGGTTTTCTGGCGTTTCAATATTTCGGTAGTACTTCGTTGATTTATTATCAAGCCTATTGCGGCTCCAGGTGAAAAGCCAATTTCCATTCTCTACAAGATGGCGGTACCCTGCCCCAAAAGTATAGTTCCATTGTGGGGATACAGGAAGTCTTTCAATTAAGGTTAAGTTGGCTAAGGTGGGCTCTGCATTTTGATTGAGTTTAAATTCATCGATAGCCCCAAGGCCAATAAAATAGAGCTCATTTCCGTTTTTAAACTTCTTAGACACTTTCATGGTGGTGTCGTAATAGCTTGGTAAAAACGGGAGCCCAATGGTTTTAAAAAGCAGTTGAAGATTGGATTTTCGAACCGAAAATAAACCACTCCATGACTGGTCCTTACTTAGGGGACCGTCCATCATAAGCTGCATATCGTCAAGACCAAGCACGGCTTTGTAGCCCATTTTATCTTTTCTTGCCTGCTTTAGATTAAATTCAAATAAAGAGGAAAGCGTGGCATTTCGCTTGGCTGGAAAGGCCCCACTATAGAATTCCACATCCTTGATGAAATCAATAGTAATAAGACCTCTGGGTCCCCCACTAGCACCCTGAGTCTGAAAATGGTTTATGACAGGCACTTCAATGCCGTCTATATAAAATTTATTCTCTGAGGAACTTCCCCCACGAATAAATAGGTCGTTTCGAAACGTGGCCGTGGTTCCAACACCGGGTAAACTTAAAAGTGCTTTAGAAACATCGCGGTTAGATCCGGCATTTTTTTGAACTTCTTCACTGGTAATGGTTCGAAGCGATAAGGGACTCTCAGCAGTGGTCTTGTAGGCTTTACTGACAATCACCACTTCNNGGCACCACGCTAATGTCATTTAAAGTACTTGGGTTATAGCCAGCAGACGAAATAACCAGGGTGTAAGCGCCCGCAGGTAAATCCCGCAGCGTCACGTTACCCTCTCCAGAAATAGATTCTCCGGAGCTCAGCTCAATACGCGCCTTTAAGGGGGCTTTGGTGAAATCGTCGTACACATCGATGTTCAGATTTCCCTTTTGCGCAGAATAAAGTGCCACAAAAAATAGCGGCACTAGAAATAAAATTCGGTAGGCGTATAAAGTCATTCGTAAATTGCCAAAAATTAATTAATTGAAAATAGGGAATCCCATCAAGTACTTCCCCTTTAGGGTTCAAAGTGTCTGAGGCGCTACACTAGTGCGTTTAGAATATTCTAGTCTTGGACGGTCCAAACAAGGTCCTGGGTTTTATAGCCATGCTTTTGTGCAAAACTAAGGTATTTTTCCTTTGTTTGCTCAGAGATTGTTTTCTCCCGACTTAAGATCCATAAATACTTTGTGCTTTCTCCAAAAACGAGCGCTGTCTTGTAGTCCGGATCCATCATAACCACGTTATATTCGGAGTAGAACGGTCCAAAGAATGAAACCTTTAAAGCCCCTTGGGTTGTCGGTCCATTAAATTTTGCTTTCCCTACTGCCTCTTTCCACTCGTTTTTGACAAAATCATAACCCTTATTAACGACCTTTATCTTTCCGTCCTCTCTTTTAGAATACTGGGCGGTCACATTTTTAAGGTCCTTCTCAAATTTGAAATCGAGTCGAGCCACTTCATACCAAGTTCCCAAGTAGTTGTCTACTTGAAAAATTTGCACGGTTGGTACCGTTTTGCTCATTGAATTGGAGTTTTTACAGCTTACTAAGGCTACGGCGAGCAGCATCGCTCCAGAAGAGAAAACAAGGGTTCTTAAAATTTTTCCAATCATTATTTCCAGTTTTTTAATGTTAGGCTTTATAGAGCTATCTAGTTTGTGTAAAACTCCAGTCCTAAAGCCGAAATTGAACTTACTTTATGCAAGCCTGAGGCCAAATTCTATCGGATAAAATGGATATGAAACATCTATACAAAATTGTATAAACGCTCGGGGCAAGATCGCACGATAAACTCGGTTACCCAAGTCTACTTTCAGCCATAAGCAAGCTTTTACCTGCAACTCATGGAAGATCTGTTCTTGTGTTCATGCACAGAATGGAACCCTGTTTGCATACTAGATTTACACAAGGCCGGTTTTTAGCGAAATAGACCTTGAAATTAAAGCATGGAATCAGAATCGCATCTCAATTAATCCTATACTTAAAAATTGCTCCTATGGCACGTTTGTTCAAATTCGCACTCCTTCTTACCCTTTGTCTGATTCTCACATCGTGTCTTGTTTCCACTGCAGCAGGCATTGTAAAGACGGGGGCTAAGGTAGGCTACTCCGTAGTGAAAGGAACGGTCAACGGCGTAAGCTGGGCTGTTGGCAAAGCAAAAGGGAAAATTAATGAAGACCGATTGGACGGTAAATGGAAAGTTGTCGGGGTTTACGTTGGTTCATTTGAGGAGTTTGCAAAAGCAGAAAAACGAGTAAATATTTACGAGAATAGCTGCGGATCCCAAGATGAGATTTTTGAGTTCAACACAAAAAGAGGCGTATTTAAGCCAATTCACTGCGAGAATGAAAAGGAAGACTGGATTCAGTACGACTACAAGTTTGGCAAAAACCCTCAATCCAGTGAGAAAGAAAACTACCTAAAATACCATGCAAAGAATTACATTTCCGTCATTGATGTAAGTGGTAAAAGGCTCGCTCTCCAAGGCAATTTGGATTCCACCTCCCCTTTCTCTGGCATGAAAGTCTATCTTTTTGAAAAAACCCGCTAAAATTGAACACCAGGGTACTTTTTTGGTCGTATTGAAAACAAATGCCCCACCCGTTAAAAACCAGTGAGGCAGTTCTTGTGAATACTGTATCAACCTTTAATAATCAGATTAATTTAGCGGCTCTATTTTAGAATACCGACCTTTTGCATGCACCATTTCATTTTTTGATAGGTTCTTTGAATATCGTGGTCCAAACCAATGGACATCCGAATAAGGCCATCGGAGAGCCCCATTTCTTTTCGTTCTGCTTCTGGAATTTCGGAGGAAGTCGAGCTTCCTGAACACGAGAATAAAGTCTTATAGAATCCAAGGCTTACAGCCAAGTACCCTAAATTTTCTTTTTGCATGAGTTCCATTAGTTCATTGGCTTTTTCGGTCGTTTGCACATCAAGAGTTAATAACCCACCAAAACCGTAGGTCTCACTCATCATGCTTTTGAAAAGCTCGTGTTGTCTGTGGCTTTTGAGCCCAGGGTATTTGACTTGTAGTCCCTCCTTTTCAAACTCTTGCGCTAAATACAGAGCATTTTCACTATGCTTTTTAATGCGGATATGCAGCGTTCGTAAATTCTTAAGAATGCTTGCCGCTCGAAAACTATCTAATGTAGGTCCTAGGAGCATGCAAGCTCCTGTATTGACATCTTTCAAATCATTTATGAACTCACTTGAGGCGCACACTACCCCGGCAACGGCATCGCTGCTGCCATTAATGAATTTGGTCAAACTATGAATTGTAATGTCTGCTCCAAGAACCTGTGAAGAGATAGAGAGTGGCGTAAAGGTATTATCGACAATGAGCTTGAGGTTGTGTTTCTTGGCAAGCTTCGCTAGAAGAGGTAAATCAGCTACTTCTAATAGCGGGTTGCTGACCGTTTCACAAAAAAGAACCTTGGTGTTTTCCGTGATAGCCGCCTCGACCTTAGATAAATCGGTAATGTCTACAAAGGAGGTCTCGATACTATAGTCTGGAAGAAAATTCTTCAAAAAGGCGTACGTTCCTCCATAAATGGTTCGGCTGGATACAATGTGGTCCCCGGCTTTACACAGTTGAAGTAAGGTTGAG
>DCJS01000050.1:3580-4414 GCA_002319955.1 Flavobacteriales bacterium UBA1694 | reverse complement strand
GTACGGTTCTTCTTTTCTAAATGAACTTTTTCTACAGCTATTTTCAATTTCCAGAATCTTTCCAAAGCTTCTAAGCAAAATTCTCTAGGGTTTCATCTTAAATAGATCCTAAAATTAATCCACTGGAGTCCAAATAAGTTCGGCTATTGCCCTGACTGCGTCCAAAACAGTCCAAAACAGTCCTTTAGAGTTCGAAATTGAAAAAAATAAACCAGTTTTTAATAGTTCTTACGAGGTTTGGTATTCAAGAGTTAAGAAGGGTGAAATCGGACTCTGAACAACTAAACGTAAGGCGTAAAGTATGAGAATAAAACTATTAGGATCAAAAAGTAGCGATTTTTCGACTGTAAGGTATCACAGAGACAAAGTAGATTATGAGTCTGGTGAGCTCGTATTACTTAAGAATTTCCCTGAAGACATTACACAGTCACAGGATCCACGTTTGATACGGGAACATCTACAACGTATAAGTAAGCGCAGTCGCTCTAAGCAGCCGCAGTTCCACGTCGCGATTACCTGCTTATTTCAAAAATACACGAAGGAAGAACTCAGCGCAGTGGCCCAGGCCCTGATGGAAGAGCATGGGTATGGGAAGCAGCCCTATGTAATCATTTTCCACAAGGATACGGAGCACAACCATGTGCATGTTGTTTCAACTCGGATTTCAGTGGAGTCGGGATTTAAGATTGTCACCCCTTACGAATTCTTGACCATAAAACAATCATTCTGTCATGCGTTTGAGAGGGTGCATAACATTGACTATACTGCGCAGGCTAAAATGTACTTCAACTACCAGTACAGTTCAATTGATGATTTACGAACGCTTCTTGAAGC
>DCJS01000050.1:1654-3498 GCA_002319955.1 Flavobacteriales bacterium UBA1694 | reverse complement strand
TTGAACTTAAATCGACTTCGTGAAATTGAGCTTTTGTTCGAAAGAGAAGGTTCCAAGGCTAGCGCCTTTGTTTTTGGGGCCGCAGAAACCAGAATGCATTTTCACAAAGCGACCAGTGAGTCGCCAAAAAAACCATTATCCAATGCTGTCATTTTCTATGTTTCCGAGCTTCAATACAGAATGAAAAAACTACATGACCTAGATCTGCTATTAAAAATGGATTCCACTGGAACTTTGCAAGGCACGTTAATCGATCATCAGTCACAATCAGTCTTTGGCCCCAAGCATAGTCGGGAACTATTAAAGCAGCTTACTTGGACGGGTACCTTCTTAGAATTAAATAAGTTCATTAGCCTATGCGCGTTTAATATTAAGGACCAAAATGAAAAAGATCTTTTAAAACTAATGTATCCCGAGTTGCGATTGAAGGATTACATGCTTTTTGAAAATCTTGAAAAGCAAGGAACTAGAAGTCGCTCAGAAATCAAAAGTGACGTTGCTTTTTTTATAAATAATCCATTAAAACAAGGGGTTAGAATATTAAAAAATCCTACCGATCAAATTTATTATGCTGCGCACGAAAGATACCACCACCTCGAGCCATTGCAAACACTCGTCGGGCCTCAATTGTTTCAAAAATACCTTTCAATGCAACAGAAAATAGAAGCTCAAGTTCAAACGAGAGATTCGAGTCTTGAGTCCACTTTAACTCCTGAGAAGGCTGGTTCGGTCCAATCAATTATGGATGTCTTAGAAGATCTCTTGGTACCAACCTACGTCTCACCTTTTGATCGCGAGGAGCAAAAAAGGAAACGCAAAAAGAAAATACGATGATTTTGACTGTCGGAAATTTAAAAGGGGGCGTAGGGAAGAGCACCCTAGCGATGAGCTTGTGCAACTACTTTTCAAAGTTAGGCCGAGAGGTTCAACTACTCGATCTGGGAGTGAATTCTCCTATAGCAGGCCTGTACGAAGAAGAGCTTATGGAAAGAATGCTACTGCCTTACGAAGTGAAAAGCTTCAGTCTTGAGAGCTCTGAATTGCACGATGAAAAACTAATGGAAATCAAGCGCAGCGAAACCATCACGGTGGTTGATTTGCCTTCAATTTTAACCGCCAAGCACAAAGAACTCCTTGTCTTAAGTGATTTGAATGTCATCCCCTTTGAGTATTCACTCCTCACCTTAAAAGGCACAATGCGGTATCTCAATTATTTAAAACTCTTTGAGACCACGAGTACAACCATTCTCCTGCGTTGGAAATTGGACTCACGACGAGTTTACAGAAACCAATTAGCCAGTGATTTAATGCTGATGCAAGGCAGCTCAATACTCATGCAGCCTGTATTTGATTTTTCTGCCTTAACCGAAGTGTCCGTAGGGGGAATGACCAAGGAGCAGCGAAAGCCTTTATACCGTGCATTCGATGAGCTACTCGTCTATGTCGATGAAATTAAAGAGGTCTCGATTCAAGTGCTCGAGCAGGGGCAAGCAGTCTCTAAATAATTCAAATAAGTCTTTTATTATGTTTAGTCTGATCCTTTTTATTTTGTTTTTATACGCCCTGTATTACGGCGGCAACCTGTATTATGATCTTATTTACCGTAAGGGACAAAGTGGGCCTCAGGACTTTGCTCTGCACTATGAGATTCAGCAGCCCCAAGCTATGAATTTGGAAGAAGACCCCAAAGAAGGGTTTCGCGGTGTTCTCGAGCCAACTCTGCCTCCACAACAAGTGATTCCTGAGGCTTCTTCTACGACCCAAAGGTCTTCTTCAAATTCGTATGCAGGCTCTCGTTATTTCAAAAGAAAAGCAAACAAAACGTCCTGGCTAAAGCCGAAACT
>DCJS01000050.1:1003-1592 GCA_002319955.1 Flavobacteriales bacterium UBA1694 | reverse complement strand
CGCTACCAGACTTTGAATTTCAGCCCCTTGCGGCAGTGCTTCCTGGGGTCTCAGAGGCGGTTCCACTTGAACTTAGCGCCGAGGATTTACAGAAAGCCAAATGGAAAGCCCTAATGAATCTAGCCGAGACCAGTATCGTTGTGGAGCGTATAGACGGAATAAAAGTTTATAAATCCACACTCTTTGACTCTTAGCAGGCAGAAGGCTCAATTAGAAACTATCAGAAGCCTTCATTGACCATCATACACAACTAAAAAAATTAATACTAACCAATAAATAAAATTCTAATGAAACCAATTTCAATTTCTAACAGAACCCTCGTAAAACTGATGGCCTGCGCCGTCTTACTAACTGCCACTGACCTTGTTTTTGCTCAAAGTGGTCCGGGCGCTGCCGCCCTCTCATCCGCTAACTCTACCATTCGTTTGTATTGGGATCCTATCAAGCTCATTATTCAAGCCATTGGCGCTGTTGTGGGGCTAATCGGAGGGATTCGAATCTACAACAAGTGGACCAATGGCGATCAAGACATCAATAAGGAAATTTTGGGCTGGAGTGGGGCCTGCCTTTTCCTGGTCATCGCGCCTTC
>DCJS01000050.1:309-927 GCA_002319955.1 Flavobacteriales bacterium UBA1694 | reverse complement strand
TGCTCTTTGGCTTAAAGGACAAATACATCTATCAGGCCATTAGTCTTGGCGCCAGCGGCGCCTTAGTAGCCATCGTCCTTTCGAGCTTCCTAGGCCTTATGGGCCTCGTGATTGGTCTTTTGCTCGCAGCTGGAAGCATTGCCGCGGTTTATAAACTGCAGGAGCGCTTTGGTCTGCATAGAAAAACAAAAAATGAAAAGACCCTTTATGTCTACCCTTCCAGAATGCGCACATCAGTGCGCACGAGATCGCTTAAAACCAAATAAGCAGCACAACAAATTAAAATTCAATTATGTCTCTTAAACGAACCTCTTTTTCCTTGCCCTATTTGGGATTTGATTACGGCGCTAAGCACGGCTGGAATTACGATGTGCTGATTGATCAGCACGGACTTCCTGTCGTGGGTCTGTCGATTCAGAACCTGGTGGAGCAGTACGCAGCGGATCAGGAGCTCTATCTCGGGCAGCACCGAATTTTAAGCCAGATTGTCGGGATTTTAGGGGAAGGGTTTACCCTTCAAAAATTAGATTTGTTTTCAAGGGCATTGTACCGCTCAGAACTCTTAGACTCGGATCCGTATTTGAAAAAGAAGTACCGGGCGCATTTTCAGGGGCGCTC
>DCJS01000050.1:0-245 GCA_002319955.1 Flavobacteriales bacterium UBA1694 | reverse complement strand
GTGCAAAAGATCTTTTTGCTATTGGAATCAAGCGAGCTTAGGCCAAAGTTCTTGTTTGCAACAGACTTTGAGACCAAAGTTCTAAATGTGCTTTCTATGAACTTCTGCTCCGTGCCGTCTTGGGACAATATCCTCTGCGATGCGGAGTATCTGCGCGTAGGAGAGAAGTACGTGAAAGTCTTTTCACTCGTTGATGTCGAAAAAGTGGAGCTTCCCTCTGAGGTTAAACCCTTTAGTGAGCTGAG
>DCJS01000006.1:51499-100264 GCA_002319955.1 Flavobacteriales bacterium UBA1694 | reverse complement strand
TATAATAAAGCAAAACATTACGATAGTGATATTCACGCGGCAGAATTAGAAAAAAACAAAGCGTTTGATTGGGATGCCTATGAAACAGTAAACACTCAAATTCGAACTGAAATTAAAACCCATAAATCTCAGGCCATCGAACTTGTAAAGACTGCCCTTGAGTTAATCGAATTCCACGGATTATCTGTTACGGATTTCTATGGTGGGAAAAAGAATGGGTTAGGTCTGTTTTTCACTAAGTGTGATGGGTACTTTTCAGGTGAAATCGCGAAATTCCCTATACCCTCGAATGAAGAAGGCGCCATAAAAACATTCGACGAACTCCATTCAGCCACTGGGAAATCGAAAATAGGCGAAATCGAGGCCGTCCTCGAACCTTTAAAAGACTACCGCCTCAGAATCATTGACCACCATATTCAAGGTCTGAAAAAACAAAAAATCCAAGCAGAGCTTCTTGGACTGAAGGTGAATTCGGAAATCAGAGAGCAATTGGCGCAGATTGAAAAAGAAAACGACTTGGTTTTAATCTCTAAATTCAACCTGATGATTCAAGAGCACATACGAAACGAACCCTCGGCTTTTATCTATGAGAAAATCGGAACGCAGTACCACCATTTCTTTTTTGATGAGTTTCAAGATACCTCAAGAATCCAATGGAATAATATTTCGCCCCTTCGAGACGAGGCTATTGCAAGCGAAAACCACTCCTTCACGTTGGTTGGCGACCCAAAACAAAGCATCTACCGCTTTCGAGGAGGCGACAGTGAGCTCATGCTCGAGATCACAAGCGGCCGTGAAGCCATCCAAGACAGTCCGACACTGCGCTCCCTTGACACGAACTACCGAAGCTCTCAGGCGATCGTGAAATTCAATAACGAATTATACAGCCATCTAGCTAAGAGTTTAAATCCGGAGCACCAACTGCTTTTCTCATCACAGGCGCAGCAGATTGGGCATAAAGAAGAGCTTGGCCGTCTAAAAATCCATCTTAGTGAGCAGAGTACTATACCGCTCTTTTTCGAGGATCTTGCTTCAAAAATGCACCGCGACATCCAAGACTGCTTAAACCACGGGTTTTCATTTTCAGACCTGACAATCCTGTGCACCAAAAAAGACCACATCGTGGCGCTCTCCGAATCCCTCGGCGCACTTGAAGTAGACTACAATGGTCAAAGAACCACCATAAAAACGATTTCAGAGAAAGGTCTTGCACTTGGAAGTTCTCTTACCCTTCAGGCATTAATCCAATTCTTCCACTGGCAGTTAAAACCTTCAAGTAAAGAGCATTTAGTAAACGCCTTGTATTTACTTAATGAGCTTGGTCGAATCGAAATTAAAGACTTCTCCTTAGAGATGCTTTCTTTGGTGGGCCTTGGTGAGAAGGACCTTCTCCAGAGCCTTAGTGAGCGCTACAATTTGAATTTACAAAAAGGAGCTCTTAGCGCACTGAATTTATACAATTACATCGAGGCATACACGAATGAATTTGAGTCCGCCTCAAAGGAAACAAGCTACCTACTAAACTTCCTAGAAGCGGTCTTTGCCTTCACACAAAATCAAGGAATGGGACTTGGTGATTTCCTCCACCATTGGGAAGAAGAAGCGAAGGACACCGCCATACAAACAAGTGACAGTATTGACGCCATCACGCTGATGACGATCCACTCCGCAAAAGGTCTTCAATTTCCGGTGGTTTTCCTCCCTCTATTACATCGTAGTCGTGACACCTTTCGCCAGTGGCTTCCCGTGGAAAATTATGGCCCTCTTAAAAGCGTAAATCTAGGCAACTTCACAGACGCTGTACCCCTTTACGATCTCAGCGCAAAAACGTTCAATGAGGAAAATTTTTACCACAATGAAATTGACCGACTTTGCGTGACCTACGTAGCGACAACAAGGCCAGAAGAACAACTCTTTCTCTACCTTCAAAAAGACAGCGAGAAAAGCACCCTTAGAGGGATTCATGATTTTATTCAAACAAAAAACCCAGAAAACCTCTTGGAGTTTGATCTCTACCCAGAAATAGACAATTCTTTCACAAAACAAGCTGAAAAAAAATCAGTGCACGGCTCAGAATTAAAAATACAGCAGCTTAATTCTACTCAGCCTGGTGGACAAAACATTCGCATTGCGACCCCTTCACGAAATTACCAATCGACCATTCAAACAGTTCGCGTCGGGCTGTTTGTTCATGAGATTTTAGAACAAATTTCGGATCAATCGCAAATTGAACCCGTGCTTAAACGGTATCTTTTAGAAGGAACCGTGACCCTTGATGAACACGAACAAATATCAAAGCGCCTTCGCTACGTTATTGAAGACCCAAACTACGCCCCTTATTTCGCTACAGGCGTTAAGGTCTTAAGTGAAATAGAAATTATGGTTCAAGAAAATGGCCTTACGAAAACCTACCGAGTCGACCGTTTAGTAGAGACAGATGAAGGATTAATTGTCATTGACTTTAAGACAGGAAGTCCAAGTCCCTCCCATCAGAAGCAACTTGATCAGTACCGACGAATCCTGGAGCAGATCGGTAGAAAAGTGGCGAAGACCGAGCTCATTTACCTTTAAAAAAGCCATTCCTGCGCGAGATAACTCAGGCAACAATGGCTTAATAGTCTAAATTGAGACGATTTATTTAGCGCTAGGCACTTCTACAAAAACCCGTTGTGCGAGTTCTTGATCGAATAAATAGAGCGCCGAAGTATTATCTTTGACACGCTTAATTTTCGCCACCAAAAGCGAGGCTGAGGACTCCTCCTCTACTTGTTCATTAATAAACCACTGCAAAAAGGAAACGGTCGCGAAGTCACTTTCCTCGGTAGCCACTTTGGCAATTTCAAAAATGCTTTTAGTCACAAGTTTTTCATGCGCTAAGGCCCTTTCAAAAACGTCCAGTTCATTTTCAAATTCGAAGGGTGGTTTTTCAATTCCTTGCATCTGCACTTCACAGCCCACATCCAAGATGTAATCAAATATTTTCTCGCCATGCATTAGTTCTTCTTTACTTTGGACACGGAAGTAATTGGCTATACCGTCCAAATCTCTTGTATGAAACCAAGCAGACATGGATAAATAATACTGAGCTGCATACTGCTCATTGGCAATTTGCGCATTTAATAATTGGGCAATTTTTTCACTTATCATAGCGTATATTTAAGATTAATTGAATGTCTAAAGTTACTAATTCTATTGATAATTCGCACTATCTCAAAGGCGGAGAACTTAACTTCCTATAAATTTCTGAGAACAGTAGATCAAGGTAAAAAAAGGAGCGGAAAGTGATTTCCGCTCCAACCATTAAAACTAAAATTATGAACTTCTTAGGGTTCGACTTGCAGTCAATTATTTTGCAATATCCTGCTTCTTAAGGACGGTTCTTTTGTGGTAACCTCCTTGACCGTCCATGGTTTTTCTATTTCTTTTACTTTGCAAAGAGTCCTTATGTTGCGCCTTTCTTTCGGCATTCATTTGCTCCCACTTCGCGAATTGTTCCTTTGAAAGAATGGCTTTCATTTCTTCTTGTCGCTTTAACATGGCCGCCTGATTTTGAGCCATACGTTCTTTGTGAACCTCTTGCATCTTAGTCCTTGCAGCCATCCGCTGCGCTTTTGACTTCTCGTGCATCGCCCGAATCTGTTCTACTTGGGACGCATTGAGATCAAGTGTTTGCTGCATCTTGGCTAAATGCGCGGCATGCATTTTTTCTGCTTGCGCCGCTTTATCGCTAGAGTCTCGCATGCTAGGCATTTGTTTTTGTTGTGCGCTGATCAGCCCTGCGCTCACCAGAAGGGCGCTAATAATAAGTTTTTTCATTCTGTCAATTTTTTAACTAGTAAATAGCTTGTTTTGTATCAGTTGGATGTTTTCTGATAGGGGAAGTTAAAGAGAATGCTCATAAAGTTTTGTTAAACTTCATGAGCCATAGGTTTGTATTAACTTTGCAATCAGTTCTGAACTTGTGTCAGGGTAATTCACCTCAATGCGATGCTCAGACTCGACCCAACGTTTCAATTTATCCTTGAATTGCGCCTCCTGCCACACGACCTCAATACCCATTTGCTCAAGCGCAAGGGCATTGCACTGCTGTTCGTATTGGTTTTTCATAGGCACACTCAGAAGCTTCTTACGAAGAAAAAGAGCCTCGGCAGGGCCTTCAAACCCTCCTCCGGTTAAAAACCCCTCACAGCCTGCGAGAGATTTCAAAAAAGCTTCATTATGAATCGGGATGACTTTCACATGAGCCTTTTCATAAGGCTCAAGGGCATGCTTTGAAAACACTTCCCAGCGCGTGGTTTTGTGTGGGGCGACTAGGTTTAAAATAAACGCATCGCTATAGGCGGGGAGGTAGACCGTGTAGTGTCCTAAATTTTCAGGCCTTAAATCGCGTATTTCTTTTCGAATTATCGGGGTTTGAATAAACGAGTCGTAGGGCTTGAAATGAAAACCAACCCTATGGGTCGCTGGAGCGTAGTTATTTAGGATGTAAGCCCCCCAATGAAACCCTGGTAAACGGGGCGTGAACTCTGATTTAAAAGAGGCTTGATGCGACATGGCAAGGCATTTTTTTCGTCTGTACACACAGGCCCAAGCAGTAACGGGTTCGTAATCGCTGATGACTAAGTCATAAGACTCAACCGGAAGTGCTAAGACATCTTTAATAAATTGCCGCGTATCAAAGCGTTTCCAAGATTCTAGCAAGCTGATGCCTCCGTTTTTTCCAAACACGAAGCCCATTCCATTAAAACGGTACTTAATCTCCTGCTCAAGGCCTACTTCGGCCTGGGTTCCACTTAGTACTAAATCCACTTGCCCGTGCCTTTGCAAATGCGGAATCACCTCGCGAGCCCGACTCACATGGCCGTTGCCTGTTCCTTGGATGGCGTATAAAATTTTCATCTTTTTCGTATTAGCTTTTGACCCGAGGTCAGGTAAATTTACGAAAAAAAGAAAAGGAAGCATATTAAATACACTTCCTAATCCGTAACATTAACTTAAACTATGTGGCTTTTATCTTGATCCTCGAAGACCGCTACTTCTATTTGAGGATGAGCTGCTGCTCACGGCTTTGGCAGGACTTGAGCTGCTTCTAGCGCTACGCGCCTGTGAACGGTTCGAACTCGACGTATTTGCCGGCGCTCTAGAAGCGGATGGACTCGTCGTTCTGGCAGCCGGTGTGTTTTTTCTAAATCCTGTGCTAGGTCGCGTCGAGTTGCTTGAGACGCGCTGGGCTTGCGCCTTAGGCGCAGTTCCCGTACGAAGTCCGCTGGGCCTTTGGCTCGCTGCAGAACTAGATGTGGAACTCTTAAATCCATTGCTTCGAGCTGAAGATTGGGTGGAGCTTGACACGCTAGAATTTCTTAAAGTCGAATTCGAATTGGAACTTGAATTGAATCTCGCGTTGTTGCTATTTCTAGGCTGATTCCATCCGTATTGATTTCCAGTGGCACGGTGGTAATTGCGGCGGTCCACTCTATAGACATTTATGTTCACCTGGCGGTAGCGTGGGCGCACGTAATGCGTATAATAACGAGGTCTGTAATTGGTTCTCCAAAGATTCACGTAAAACTGAACCGGACTACGGCCGTTATAATAATTATTCCGGTAGAGGTTAAAGCCTCTAGATCCTAGGATTTGCTCCATCGCATAGAACCGGTCATAATACCATCTACTTGGGTTGCTATTGTAGTAAGAGTTCCAAGTGTAATAATCCGGAAACTGGTTATTAAGCTCTATAATCATATTGACTTGCCACGCATTTAAGCGTAAGTCTCTAAAGAGTCGGTTCCAGTTTACACGGCTAATACTTTGGCGGTAGTCGTTATAAAAACTTCTATAATAGTCGTCGGAATAATAATCCTGTGGATACTCATAGTAGTAATCGTCGTCAAAATAATGGTCCTCATCTCCGTACCAACCACTCTCATATTGAGACTGACCTCCGGTGGACGGATAGTACTGCGCGGCACTAAGGCCGAAAATACCTAAAGCTAGGGTGAGTAATATTTTTTTCATTTTAATTCGTTTTGATTAACGTTTGCAAAAGCCCCTCAAGCGCTTTCCTAGTTCTTTGATGCAAAAACAAAAAGGAAGTTAAATCAAGCGGCTAATTTCTTTATAGTTGCTTAGTAATCAAAAGCTTAATCGCTCTACTACGAGAGCTTTCGGCCAGAATCCGCTACCCAATAGGCGATTTTCTTGTTAAAATCATGCTGTTCTCCCAAATATTCTAAGTTTAGATGCATCCGGTACCGCCAATAATGTGGAAACTGTGCTGGATCATTGATGCGCTCCAAATCGAGTCTTGGATTGCGAAGCTGCAAGTCTGTGGCTAAAAATTCTTGTAATGGGAATATGGCTAGCATCGCCTCGTTGTATAAATGCTGTAACATTATTATTTCTGCGAGTTCAGGCTCGAGAGAGTCAGGCGCAGCTCCCCACTGATTTAGCTGGTAGTTATAATACTTCTGGGTCGTTTCAGGGTCTTCACTCCACCACTGCCTTAACGTTGAGCTGTCGTGAGAGGAGGCGGTAACCACATTCATATAACCCGCCGATTTAGGATCGTACCAGGCAACATCATCAGAGGGCATCCTTTGGACTTTTAAGGCCGTAATGGCAAGTTGGTCCATCACCTCGGGAACGCATTTTGGTACCATACCCAAATCCTCGCCGCAAATTAGCATGCGCGTGGAATTTAAAATCGCCGGGAGTTTTTCCATGGCACTTGCAGACCAAAGTTCTTCTTGTCGATGGAAGAAATAATCACCATACAGCGCCTCGAGTTTTTCTTGTGTTTGATCGTCAAGATTTCGAAATGAATCAGTTCCTTGAAGTCCAAACCGAGGATGGTAAACCGTTTGATCATCCTTTTGCTCCACAAGAAATAGAACATTTGCACATAAGCTTATTAATTTCTCGTCAATCGCCCCCCAAGAGTTTTGCTCAAAATAGTCTGTTAGTTTACGTTGGGTATCAAAGGCTTGCTTAAAATGAAAGGTCCCATCGCCCTTTGCCACCATAAAATGGTCCTGAACAGTTTGTTTCTGACCTCCAAAAAGCTCCCAAAGAATCTGCTCGTTTATAAAAGGTTTTACATAGCGCTCAAAGTCAAATGCAATGCCTCGCTCGTTAAACTCCTCTTGAGTGACCGGAATTGCGGGGTAGAAATACCCTAATAGCCCCTGGGTCGATGAAATCGGCATGCGCCAGATGCGAAAAAAACCAAGTATATGGTCAATACGCATCGCATCAAAGTACTTTTCTAAAGCCTTGAAACGGCTTTTCCACCACCGGTAGCCGTCCGCTTTCATGGCTTCCCAATTGTAGGTCGGGAACCCCCAATTCTGCCCAATTTCAGTAAATTGGTCTGGCGGGGCCCCGGCCTGGAAATCCATCCCGTACAGTTCAGGCTCGGTCCAGGCTTCCACGGAGTAGCGGTAAATTCCGATAGGCAAATCCCCTTTGAGTGAAATCCCTAGGGAATGCGCAAATTCGACTGCCTCGCTTAGTTGCAAATGCAGTTGGTACTGCACCCAAATATGGCGCATCGCTGTGTCATATGATTTATGGTCTGCTTTAAACAGGGGCGCAAGTTTTCCAGCTACATATTTTTTATGCGTTTTCCATTGCTGAAAATTAGGCGTTTGGTATTGATCTCTTAAAATACAAAATGCTGCGTAGGGGAAAAGCCACTCTTTGTTGGCTTTTTGAAATTTTTGAAAGTCCCGATCTTTAAGAATGAGTTCCTTATGGCTTTCAAAAATAAGGTTGATAAAGTGCCATTTGCGCTCAATCACTTTCTCATAATCCACGGATTCAAATGAATTCAATTCCGCCTTGGTGGCCTGATAGTCTACTTGATTCTCCTTGTCAAGACGAAAGGGTAGAGCTTCGAGTGAGAGGTAGATTGGATGCAGCGCATAAAGGGATATAGGCGCATAAGGATAGGAATCAGTCCAGGAATAGTTTGCCGTCGTATCGTTAATAGGTAAGGTCTGAATGAGGGATAAACTCGCTTTACTCGCCCAGGAGGCCAGAGGTTTTAAATCTAAAAATTCACCCACACCAAAGCCCCTTTCACTGCGAAGCGAAAATACGGGTACCGCCACGCCAGCGGCGTGGTAAAGGTCCTGCGACTTAAAGCGAAAATAATGGTCTGCTTGAATCTGTAATACCTGAGGCTCTGGGTTTGGCAAGGCCCAGCGGTTTTTACCGTGTTCGACACTTTGAACCTCGCCCGAGAGCTCGTCCAAAATGCCATATTTATACTGAATGAATTGAGCCTCCTCAATTGTTACAGCAGCTTCCCAAACACCAAAATCAGTTTGTGTCATGGGGACGGTCTTAAGGTAGTCCCAAGACCCTAAAGCCTTTACACTTCCTAAAATCACAAGGCGCTGATTTGCCTTATAAATAGGCGCTTCAATTCGGAATAAGTGCGTATGACGTTTTAAAATTTGGACCTTCTGTGGCTCGTAGCCCTGCATCTGATTTTGAAGAATCTTAGTCGTTAAATAATTCTCTGGAAAATTCTTGAGATTCCAAACATCATAAACTTTAAACTCAGAGTAACTATGCACTAATGAAAGTGCATGCTTTGCAGACTCCTGGTCCAAAATAGCGCCGCTTTCATCCACGAGTTGGTATTGGTACTTGAAATTTCTTGTATAGTAATCGACCTCTACGCACCAGTTCCCGTTGTCGGTATATTCTAAGGGATAGACAAGACTCTGGGTTTCGCTTTCAAAGAGCACGAGCTGAATCCGCTGCCCAAGCTTGGTGTTAAAATGAATATTGAAGAAAATTTTCATGGAAGATTTCAATTACTAAGTTATTAATTTTCATGCCACTACAAAGGACGTGTTGCCTTAGAGCTTGCGCACATAAATGCGATGCAATTTAAATAAAATTAATGCAAAAATCAAGACCTTTACTCTGCAAAAATCAGTGTTCTAAAAATACGCTTGTGATTTGATAGTGAGAGCCTTATACAGAATGAGCCTTGGCGCGGGCCAAGGCTCATTCTGTATAAAACCACTTAAAGGCTATTTCTTAATTTATTAGATACGAGGTGCCGTCTCTGGAGTCTTTAAGTTCAATACCTTCCACTAAGAGCTTATCGCGGATCTGATCCGAAAGTGACCAATTTTTCGATTGTCTTGCCTGGTCTCTTAAGTCAATTAGAACTTTTAAAGCTGAATCTAATTTGTCTGAATGGGCCGCTTCCACTTCTTCAAGGCCCAACACCTCCAGCACGAAGCAATTCATGGCCTCGGCTAGTGCATCCAAATCCTCTTGACTAAGAGATTCTTTCCCCTCTTTTGCTGCAAAGATCACTTTTACCGCCTCAAACAAATGGGCAATTAAAATGGGCGAATTAAAATCATCTAAAAGCGCCTCATCACACTTTAGTTTCCAAGCCTTCAAATCGAAAGACCCTTCAGTGGACTGAGCCGGCACTAAACTTTTGAGAAGCTTCACGGCTTCCATTAATCGGGTATACCCTTTCTCACTTGCGACCAAAGCCTCGTTGGAAAGGTCCACGACACTCCGGTAGTGCGCTTGCAAGAAAAAGAACCGAACCACAGTGGGATGAAATGGCTTTTCAAAAAACGTGTTCTCTCCCGTAATAAGTTCGATTGGCAAAATGGTATTTCCAGTAGACTTACTCATTTTTTGCCCGTTTAAAGTGAGCATATTGGTATGCAGCCAGTAATTGACTGGCGAGGCTCCATTGCAGGCTGTGCCTTGGGCAATTTCACATTCGTGGTGCGGGAACTTAAGGTCCATACCGCCACCGTGTATATCAAACGTCTCCCCTAGGTACTTTGTGCTCATGGCTGTACATTCTAGGTGCCACCCTGGGAATCCTTCCCCCCACGGTGAAGGCCACTTCATAATATGGGCCGGTGAGGCATTTTTCCAAAGCGCAAAATCTTGTGGGTTTTTCTTTTCGTCTTGTCCGTCTAAAATCCGTGTGTTGGCGTAAAGCTCATCGATGTTTCGTTTGCTGAGCTCACCGTAATTCCCGCCTTTTTCATTATAGGCGCGCACATCGAAATAGACCGAACCATTCACTTCGTACGCATAGCCTTTTTCTAAAAGCAATTTAGTGAGTTCCAACTGCTCTAAAATATGCCCCGTCGCTGTGGGTTCGATGGTCGGAGGTAATAAATTAAAACGTTCTAAGACTTTATGAAAATCTACTGTATACTTTTGAACGAGCTCCATAGGCTCTAATTTCTCTAAGCGGCTTTGCTTTACAAAACGGTCGTTCTCAACGGTTCCATCATCGGTAAGATGGCCTGCATCCGTAATGTTTCTTACATAACGCACCTTATACCCCAGGTAAAGAAGGGTGCGGTAAATAAAATCAAAAGACATAAAGGTGCGCACATTTCCCATATGCACGTTGCTGTAGACCGTCGGTCCGCAGACATACATTCCAATATTGCCTTCTAAAATCGGCTTGAATGTTTCCTTTTGACCACTAAGAGAATTGTATAATTTAAGTTCCATTTTATTTAAATATTAATCGAGTTTCGCATGGCTTCCTACATAATGTAGAAATTCTTGCCTTGTAATTGGATTGGTTCTGAAGATGCCACTAAGTTCCGCCGTAATGGTTGAACTCGTCGTATCTTTAATTCCACGACAATTAACACAAAGGTGTTTTGCGTCAATTATACAAGCCACATCTTTGGTTCCAAGGGCCTGCTTCAAGGCATCCACGATTTGCATTGTTAGGCGCTCTTGAACCTGCGGGCGTTTCGCGTAGTAATCCACAATTCGATTGATTTTCGAGAGTCCAATCACCTCCCCATTAGAAATGTAAGCCACATGGGCTCTTCCTATAATAGGTAAAAAATGGTGTTCGCAAAAAGAATAGACTGTAATGTCCTTCTCTACGAGCATTTGGCGGTACTTGTACTTATTGCTAAAGGTTGAAATTCTTGGCTTATTTTCCGGTAAAAGCCCACCAAAAATCTCATTCACATACATCTTAGCCACCCGTCTTGGAGAATCTTTCAAGGAATCGTCTGTCATGTCCAAACCAAGGGTTTCCATGATTTGACCAAAGAGCATTTCAATTTTATCCACTTTTTCAAGTGGAGATTTCTCAAAAGCGTCCCCTCTTAAGGGCGTATGTTCTTTGCCTGTGAAAACATCGTCATCGTTATCAAAATCCGTCATAGTCTGTTGATTCTTAGAATGGCAAAAATAAGGAAATATCCTATAGATTCGAATTTTTTAGCCTGCTTCTCTCGCAGTAGATTAATTACGACGTTACAAATTCCGTAAAAAATACTAAAAAAAGGATAATTGATTAAGTTTTTTTTATATTTGCACCAATTAAACAATAATTAAAAAACACTATCATTATGTCAGACATTGCATCAAGAGTAAAAGCTATCATCGCTGATAAGCTTGACGTTGAAGAAACAGAAGTAACTCCAGAAGCTAGCTTCACTAACGACCTAGGAGCTGATTCCTTAGACACAGTAGAGCTTATCATGGAATTCGAAAAAGAGTTCAACATTCAAATCCCTGACGATCAGGCTGAAAAAATCACTACTGTAGGTCATGCAATCGCATACATCGAGGAAGTAGTAAACAAATAATCTATTCGTTAGATAATTAAAAATTTTATGGAATTAAAAAGAGTAGTTGTAACAGGATTTGGTGCACTAACACCGATAGGTAATAATGCAAAAGAATACTGGGAAAGCCTTATCCAAGGTAAGAGCGGTGCCGCTCCGATTACTCTTTTTGATGCCACAAATTTCAAAACGAAGTTCGCCTGCGAGATAAAGAATTTCAATCCCTTAGACCATTTCGAGAAGAAAGAAGCTAAAAAAATGGACCGTAACACCCAACTTGGTTTGGTTGCGGCCCGTGAAGCAGTTGAACATTCCGGCATTTTAAATGGTGAATTAGACAAAAATAGAGTTGGGGTTATTTGGGGCTCTGGAATTGGAGGTCTTGAAACTTTCGAACACGAAGTTTTAGGATGGGCCAATACGGACATCCCGCGATTCAATCCGTTTTTTATCCCAAAAATGATTGCGGATATTACCCCAGGACACATCTCAATGGAATACGGATTCCACGGACCGAATTACACAACTGTGTCGGCCTGTGCCTCTTCCGCTAACGCTTTAATTGACTCAAAAATGTTGATTCAATTAGGCAAAGCAGACGTCATTGTTTGTGGAGGATCCGAAGCCGCAGTCACAGCAAGTGGCGTGGGAGGATTCAATGCGATGATGGCCCTATCCACAAGAAATGACAGTCCTACCACGGCCTCCAGACCTTTCGATAAAGACCGTGACGGTTTTGTTCTAGGTGAGGGCGCTGGAACGATCATACTTGAAGAATACGAGCACGCACTAAAGCGAGGCGCAACCATTTACGCAGAATTAAAAGGTGCGGGAATGAGTGCTGACGCTTACCACATGACGGCCCCACATCCAGAAGGATTAGGTGCCTACTTAGTCATGAAAAACTGCTTGGAAGACGCTGGTATTGATGCAAACGAAGTGGACCACATTAATATGCATGGCACCTCGACCCCCTTAGGAGACATTGCCGAATCGAATGCGATTTCTAGAATTCTAGGCGATCATGCCTTTGATATTCAAATCAACTCAACTAAATCCATGACCGGTCACCTTCTAGGTGCCGCTGGAGTTATTGAAGCGATTGCCGCACTTCATACGATTATTCACGGTATTGTGCCTCCAACCATTAACCACTTTACAGACGACGAAAGAATTGACCCTCGTTTAAACTTCACTTTTAACCATGCGGTTGAAAAACATGTGGACGTGGCAATGAGTAATACTTTTGGATTTGGCGGACACAACGCCTGCGTCCTATTTAAGAGAATCTAAACGTCGTAAAAGGTGGAGTTACAGAAGTACCTTTCTAAATTCCTAGGTAAAAAAAACAGAAATTATTCTGAGAAGGAACTTGCATTATATGCAGGCGTTTCCTCTATTATTGGACAGCCTGTTGGAAATCTGGAGGTCTACAAAGAAGCATTTTCATTGAAAATTTCTTCCAAGAAGGTAAAAAATTACGAACGACTCGAATTTGTCGGTGACTCCATTCTAGGATCCATCATCTCGTGTTACCTCTTTGATACCTACCCAAAAGCTAACGAAGGCTACCTCACTCAAATGAAATCCAAAATCGTTAACCGCAAAAATTTAAATAAAATTGGCGACGATTTAAAACTAACGCATTTAATTCAAAATCAATCTTCATCTTCTCTGGGTGAAAACATTTCAGGGAACTTATTTGAGGCTTTAATTGGGGCCGTGTATCTTGACATCGGCTATGAAGCCTGTCAAACAGTTGTGCTAAAGAAGCTTTTAACGCCCGATGAGATCGAAAAATTAGAAAATAAAATCGTAAGTTACAAGGGGCTTCTTTTAGAATGGTCTCAAAAGCGTAAAATTGCCCTGCGCTATGACACCATAGAAGAAGAATTACCAAACCACTCGGCGGTATTTCGCACCACCGTGTGGCTCACCGACGAGCGAATTTCAAACGCGACCGAATCTTCGAAGAAAAAAGCGGAAGAAAAAGCAGCACAACGCGCTTTCTATACCTTAAATAAAAAAGAGCATATTCTTGAAAACTCAAAAACTTTTTCTTGATTCAGAGCAAGAGGACGATCTAACAATCGGATTGGTAAGACTTACCAAGCACCTTGCGGACTACGAACTGTTTTACCACATCAATGTGGCCAACAATTCGAGTTTCTCTAGAATTAATGACTTAGTTAAAAGTGCGGTATACAACGATTACTACCATAGTCGGTTTGAAGCCCACCACGAGGCGACTCAAAGATCCTTTCAATTTATAGCCAATCCTTCTTACAAACGAATCAATAAAAAAGAAGTTATTGAACTGTTCTCAGAGGAAGAGCATGTTAACTTTTTGTTACCAAATCATAAAGAAGTCGACTACCTAATTAAAAGCTCAGACGATTCTGCCAATTTTTCCTTAATTTTGCAGCCGGAAAACCTTTTGTTTCCTATCCAGAAATTTCTATTGAGTTCTAACGAGGAACTCTTTCAATTAATTCAATATTATGAATAAGCATCTAAAGAGAACTAAAATTATAGCCACGCTAGGTCCTGCGTCTTCTAAGAAAGAAGTTATGGCAGAGCTGATCAAAGCGGGAGTCGATATCTTCAGAATCAATTTTTCACATGCCGATTACGATCTTGTTAAAAAGAATGTGACGGCCATTCGTGAACTGAATGAAGAGCTCGGTACCTCTGTTGGTATTCTTGGGGACCTGCAAGGCCCTAAATTACGCGTTGGGGTCGTTAAAGAAGGATCATACCTTAATCCTGGGGATATTTTAACGTTCACAAACGAAAATATTGAAGGGGATTCTACTCAAGTATACATGACCTACAAGCAATTCCCACGGGATGTTAAAGTGGGGGAAAGAATCCTAATTGACGATGGAAAGCTTGTGCTTCAAGTGACTGAAACCAATGAAAAAGACACGGTAAAAGCGGTCACTATCCAAGGGGGACCACTGAGTTCAAAGAAAGGGGTTAACCTTCCAAATACAAATGTATCTCTTCCTGCCCTTACCGAGAAGGACGTTCAAGACGCAAACTTTATTCTTGATCTCGAACTAGATTGGCTCGCACTTTCCTTTGTGCGCCACGCCCAGGATATTAAAGATCTAAAAGAAATTATAGCCAAGCACCCAACCAACAAAATCAAAACGCCAATTATCGCTAAGATTGAGAAACCTGAGGGGGTGAAAAACATAGACGAAATTCTTCTTGAATGCGACGGTTTAATGGTTGCAAGGGGTGATTTAGGCGTGGAAGTACCGATGGAGGAAGTTCCTGCCATTCAAAAATTACTTGTCGAAAAAGCACGAAGCTTTTCAAAGCCCGTGATCATTGCAACGCAAATGATGGAAACCATGATTAGCAGTCTAACGCCTACTAGAGCGGAGGTGAATGACGTTGCGAATTCGGTTCTAGATGGTGCGGATGCAGTAATGCTTTCTGGGGAAACTTCCGTTGGGAAATACCCTGTAGATGTGGTAAAAAACATGAGCAAAATTGTCAAGAATATTGAAAACACCAGCTTCTATCAGTCTAAAGTAAGTCCAATCGAGAAGGAATTCAATTGCATTGACACGCGTTTCATTACCAATAGAATCTGTTTGGCGGCCGTAAGAATTGCAAAAACAACGGATGTGGAAGCCATTATCACTTTAACCTATTCAGGTTATACCGCATTCCAAATCTCAGCGCACAGACCAAATTCAAACATTATCGTCTTTAGTGCAAACCGACGGGTTATTACGATGCTAAACCTACTTTGGGGTGTTAGAGCGTATTTCTACGAAGGGACGACAGGGACAGATGAAACCATTATTGAGGTAAACCGAATGGCTAAAGAGTTGGGCTACGTCGAGCAGGAGGATTTTGTAATCAACCTTAATGCCACGCCATTAGAGCAAGGCGGGAAAACCAATACCTTAAGATTAACTCGAATCTAATTCCCGAGATTTGACATTAAAAAAAGCCCTGTGATGCATGCATCACAGGGCTTTTTATTCATTTATATTTTATATTTCTAGGAAGTCTTACATACTGCCAATCACCGATTTTCTGGCCGTAAATTCATGGAGGGTCGCCTCGGAGAGCTCCACGCCATAGCCTGAGTTTTTACGACCCCCAAAAGGCATTTGCCAGTTGGACCTGAATATTTGGTTAAGAGCCACGCTCCCAACCTCTAAACCAAGAGTGAAAAATTGGCCACGCTTTTTATCTTTAGTGTATATAGCGCTTGCTAATCCAAACGGGGAATCGTTTGCAATCGCTAAGGCTTCTTTGTCATTTTTCGCCTTAAACACAAGTCCAAGAGGGCCAAAAAGTTCCTCTTTTGTTATTGGATTATCGCCACTCACTTCAAGTAGTCCAGGTTGAAATCCCGTGGGGCCCTCTTTTTTTAGAGGCCTCAAAATTTTAGCACCATGCTTTAATGCGGTCTTGTATTGGCGCATGAGTCCCAGGGCTAAATCCTCTCTTGCCATTCCACTTAAAACCGTCTCTAAATTTTGAGGGTCATGAGATTGGTACTTTTTGTACTCAATTAAAAACTGCTCGACAAAGCGGTCGTACACCTTTTGATGGATTATAAACCGTTTGCCCGCCACACAGGTTTGCCCGCCATTTTGAAGTCTTGAAGAGGCCGCATCTTTGGCTGCTTTCTTTATATTTGCATCGTCAAGCACGATAAATGGATCACTTCCACCTAGTTCTAGGACACATTTTTTTAAATTTTCTCCGGCAGTCTTTGCGATGGCACGGCCCGCTGCTTCACTTCCAGTCAAAGAGACGGCCTTAAGCCTCGGATCCGCGATAAGTTCCTGCACTTCTTGATGCGATATCTTCAAATGTGTGAACACGCCCTTTGGAAATCCAGCGTCTTTAAAAAGCTTCTGAATCGCATCCCCACTCTTTTCACAAATTGAGGCATGCTTAAGAACGACCGTATTTCCAGCAAGCACTGTTGGCAATGCGAATCGAAGAACTTGCCAAAAAGGATAATTCCAAGGCATGACCCCTAAAATGACACCGAGAGGCTCGAAATGAACCTCTGAAATCGCCAGTCCTGTAGCGACCTTTTGAGTCTTTAACACATTTTCTATTGAGGCGTAATACGTGGCCATCCCAGCGGACTTTTCAATTTCAGCAAGCGCTTGAGAAATCGGCTTGTTCATTTCCTTGGTGATGAGCTTTGCATAGGGCGTTTGGTTCTCCATCAACAGTCGAGAAACATTACTCAAAAGTGCTTGGCGCGCCTTAAAATCCACGTTCTTCCAAGTCTTAAAGGCCTTATCTGAAGCCTTTAATTTTTTAATAATTTCTTGCATAGCGTAAAATTACGAAAAAGCCTTGGAAACTTATAAAGTAGCGGCCAATTCTAGGCAGCTACTTTATGAATCGAATTAAAAAGAGAGGAAAGTTCGGCTTATTCTGCACTTAGAAACCACTCGTTAATTAGCGAGGCGGCAAGGCGGCTTGTGCGGTCTCCCAAATCATAAGTTGGATTCACCTCCGCCACATCCATTGCGAGCAGTTTACTCGAGCTAAAAACCCTTCGCAGGATCGTTAATACCGTTATATCCGCAAACAGACCATTATAGGCAAGGGCGGAAACGCCAGGTGAAATGGCCGCATTAAAAACATCCATACAAACGGTCAGATAAAGAACATCCACCTCGTTTGCAAATTCTTCAATTCGCTCTAAGATTGTATTTAAATTCTCAAAATAAATTTCATCAGAGAGGATGTACTGCATTCCAAGATTATGGGCTGTATCAAATAGTTCAAGCGTATTCGAATTTCGCTGAATGCCGATATGGAGCGAGTGCAGTGGTTCATTTTGGGCAATCTGCCAGAAGCCTGTTCCCGAACTTCCTTTACCCACCTCACTTGGCTGTCGGTTGTCGAAATGAGCATCAAGGTTCAAAACCCCAATCTTTTTCTCTGGAAAAGCCTCTCGAATTCCATTGTAGTGCCCGAACATAATTTCATGCCCACCCCCTAGAACGATAGATTTCGCACCCGCTTGGAGGACCTTGCAAACAGAGCTACTTAATAAGCCCTGTGCTTTCTCCAAATCACCATCCTCGCATTCTATGTTACCTAGATCATGCAGCCGTAGGGCTTGGCGCGTCACTGGGAAATTAGCGAGCCCTTGGCGAATACGGTTGGGAGCCTGCTTAGCCCCAACTCTTCCTTTATTGCGAAAGACACCCTCGTCTACTGCAAAGCCAACGAGCCCGAAGCCTTGAGACTTTATAGGTAAATCAAAATCCACAACTTGAAACACCCGGCGCGCCAAGGGATTCTCGCCGTCATTGCGGCCATTCCAGCACGCTTTAATAGTCTCCATAGTGCAAGTCTCCATTGATATAGGTGGCGCTAGGGGCAAGGGTGCCCTGGCGGTATAGGATAGTTTGGTAGTTATCTGTATTATAGCTTACAAAATCCGCTTTTTTACCTCGCTCAATTGTCCCACGCTCGTCTAGACCCAAAGCATGCGCAGCACGGAAGGTAAGGGCAGCAAAAACCTCAGCGGTACTCAATTTTTCATAGCTCGCTAAGATACTTGCCTGGGCGATAAGATTCCCCATTGGCGCTGAGCCTGGATTCCAATCGCTTCCTATGGCAAGGATGGCGCCTTGGTCTAAAAGCTTTCTGGCTGGAGTAAACGGTTCCCCTAGACCAAGGCTTGCCCCAGGTAGCGCGACGGCTACTGTCTCAGACTTGGCTAAATAGGCAATCGCCTCGTTAGAGCTTGCTTCTAAATGGTCAGCAGATTTCGCCCCTGCATCAACAGCCACCTGGGAGCTTCCCGAAGTAAACTGATCGGCATGAACGGTAAGATCAAACCCGAGTTGTTTTGCTTTGCTTAAAAATTCAGCACTTTCCTTAGGCTCAAAAGCGGATTTTTCAATAAAAACATCCACGCGCTTGGCTAGTCTTTCTTTTTGGACGACAGGCAAGATTTCCTCAAGCACATACTCCAGATAGGTTCTATCTGAATGGGCCTTCGAATCGTAGTCCTTTGGCTTCATATGGGCCGCGAGGCAAGTGGGCACAAGGGTTACTTTGGTCATAGTACTGGCCTTTTGAATCACCCGTAGCATTTTTAACTCTTGTTCGAGGTTTAGACCATAACCAGATTTTACTTCAATTGTCGTAATCCCTATCGATTTCAAATACTCAATGCGCTCTAAAAGAGACTTTAAAAGCGTTTCAAAATCGGCCTCTCGCGTGTGCTGGACAGAACTCCAAATCCCCCCACCTGATTCGGCTATTTCTAAATAAGATTTCCCGGCATTGCGCATGGCGAAATCATTCGCACGCGTGCCGCCGAAACAGATATGGGTATGGCAATCGATAAAGCCTGGAAGTAAAACCTGGTCCCCGATTACCTCCTGCACTTGATCCGCTTCCAATTTTAGCGTCTCGAAATCTCCGACCTTTACCACCACACCCTGGTCAATCAAGACCCCAGCGTGGTGAAGAATCTGAAGATCCTCATCTGCAAGCGCCCCTCGCAGAGGCAAACCAGCTAAAGTCACAATTTGCTTAAATGGTCCTACTATTTTCATAGAGGTAAAAATAAACAATTGAACTTACTGCGACAAAGTTTTTGGACCTTAGGAGCGTATTCTTTAAAAATGCTTAAATTTGAAAAGACAAAACCAAATCGCTAATGCCAGAATTCCTTCACCCCGATAAAGAAAATTATTCCTTTGAGGAACTCTCGCAGGAGGAAACCATTCGTCCCCAAAGTTTTGAGGACTTTGCTGGTCAACGCAAAACGTTAGATAATTTACAAGTGTTCGTAGCAGCGGCTAGAAATCGCGGCGGCGCACTTGACCACGTGCTTCTTCATGGACCTCCAGGTTTAGGAAAAACAACCCTGGCTCACATCATAGCCAACGAACTCGGTGTCAACTTAAAAGTCAGCTCAGGTCCGGTTTTAGATAAGCCAGGAAGCCTTGCAGGACTTCTAACGAACCTCGAAGAAAATGATGTGCTTTTTATTGATGAAATACACCGCCTTTCGCCCATTGTAGAGGAGTACTTGTATTCGGCGATGGAAGATTACAAAATTGATATCCTACTTGAAACGGGGCCCAATGCACGCAGCGTGCAAATTGCACTCAATCCATTTACTTTAATTGGAGCGACCACACGAAGCGGCATGCTAACCAAGCCTATGCTGGCACGATTTGGCATTCAAAATCGCTTGGAATACTACACCACCGAACTTATCGCCACGATCATCATCAGAAGTGCTCGGGTTCTTGGAATTACGATTTATGAAGATGCGGCCCTTGAAATTGCTCGGCGAAGCCGAGGCACACCAAGAATTGCCAATGCCCTACTTCGTCGCGTAAGAGATTTCGCTGAAATCAAAGGCAATGGAGAGATCGAAATCAAAATAACAAAATTCGCACTAAATTCACTGAATGTGGATGAAAACGGACTTGATGACATGGATAACAAGATCATGCGTGTGATGATTGAAAATTTTAAAAGCAGACCTGTGGGAATTTCTGCGCTAGCCACATCTCTTGGGGAAAACC
This sequence comes from Flavobacteriales bacterium UBA1694, assembly GCA_002319955.1. GTDB lineage: Bacteria > Bacteroidota > Bacteroidia > Flavobacteriales > Weeksellaceae > Planobacterium_A. The sequence continues at coordinate 80,100 of DCJS01000006.1, read as the reverse complement.
CAGAGACGCTTGAGGAAGTGTACGAACCATTCCTAATTCAAGAAGGATTCATTATTAGAACGCCACGCGGACGAGAGGTTACGACCAAAGCCTACAACCATCTTAAATTAACACCACCTACAAACCCTGGCAGCTTATTCTAATGAAGGCCAAATTTTGTGCGAACGCAAGGCATATTACGCCTAAATTCTTTAAATTTAGATCTTAAATCACGCCAAAGAACCAAATTCAAATACTATGAAGCTATACCCTATTCAATGCGGAAATTTTAAACTCGATGGCGGAGCCATGTTTGGTGTCGTGCCTAAATCACTTTGGCAACGCACCAACCCTGCCGATGATTCTAATTTAATCTCCATGGGCATGCGCTCCTTACTTATTGAAGATGGCAAAAAACTCATCTTAATTGACTGTGGCCTTGGAGATAAACAAAACGAGAAATTCTTCAGCCATTATTCACTCTATGGCGATGAGAGTTTGGAGAAAAACCTGGCCAAATTTGGTTTTATAAAAGATGACATTACTGATGTTTTCCTTACTCACCTCCACTTTGACCATTGCGGGGGAGCAATCGAGTGGAATAACGAAAAAACCGGCTACCGTCCCGCCTTTAAAAATGCGACCTATTGGTCGAATTCAAACCATTGGGATTGGGCTACTAACCCTAACGCTAGGGAAAAGGCCAGCTTTTTAGAAGAAAACATCCTTCCCATAAAAGAGTCGGGACAATTACAGTTTTTACCCGTACCACAACAGGGGAATTATAGCTTTGCCCCTGATTTAAAAATGGATGTACTATTTGTTGACGGTCATACCGAAAAACAAATGCTCCCCGTACTGAAATACCAAGACAAAACAATTGTTTTTGCGGCCGATTTAATTCCGACTGCAGGTCATGTCCCTCTAGTCTATGTGATGGGCTATGACACGCGTCCCTTACTTACCATGGAGGAGAAAGAACGCTTCTTGAAGCAATGTGTGGACAATGACTACCTGCTTTTTCTAGAGCATGATGCATACCATGAACTTGCGAGCGTTAAGATGACCGATCGAGGAATAAAGCTTGACCAAACCTTTAGTTTTAATGACGTATTTGGCTACTAAATTTCCACTAGTGCTAATTTCTATGATTTCAATAGAAATCCATTTACCAAATTCTTTATCTTTGAACTTTAATTAAAAAATTATGGAAATTTCAGAAGGCGATACCAGTTCGCCTGAACCCGAACCGAAGATTATCGGTCTTACAGGTGGCATTGGATCAGGTAAAACCACCGTTGCAAGCTATATCGAACAAATGGGCTATCCCGTTTACAATTCCGACCAAAGAGCGAAAGACATTGTAAATGCGGATCCTTTACTTAAAGAGGCAATTACCGCACTCCTGGGTCAGGAGGCTTACGATTCAAAGGGCCACTACGACCGCCAATATGTCTCTAGCGTTGTCTTTGATAACTCCGAATTACTTACCAAACTAAATCACCTAATCCACCCTGCGGTCGGTAAGGATTTTAAGCGTTGGGCTGGGGAGCAAAAAAGCAATTATATATTTAAAGAAACCGCCCTTCTATTTGAATTGGCACTTGATAAAGAATGCTACAAAAGCATTCTTGTTACCGCGGAGGACAATATCAGAATCAAGCGTGTCATGGACCGAGATTCAAAAACCTATCGGGAAGTTGAAACTGTTATGGATCAACAAATGTCAGAGAAAGATAAAGTGCGTAAAACCCCCTACATCATTTATAATAACGAAGGGCTTATCGAACTCAAAGAGCAAACTCTAAGTGTCGTTGAAAAACTCCTAACCTTGGAAGACTAAATAAGAAACTCCCACCAGATTGGCGGGAGTTTCTTTTTTAGTTATGTGTATCTAATTTGGATGCTTTAAAACTTGTAGGCAATATTCCAAGCGAATCCAACATTAAACTTTGAAGAGGATTTTCCAAATCCCGGAACAACCATCGGCACAATTTCATCCTGTTTCGTCGTATAGACTAGATAACGCGGTTGCAAATTTACATCGACATAAAAGGAACTTTGAAACAGCTGAACCCTACCGCCAATGGCGGCTTCAAGCCAAAGGCTTGTCTGTTTTGAAGGCTCTAAGGAAACAAATGAATCCCCGCCTTGACTCCCACGAACGGGCACCTTGTTGTAGTGCTGCTCATAATGTGAGACACCAAGTTTTGGCCCTGCATAAAACCCATTTAGTTCATTCTCTAAGTCCTTCATCAACATATAAACACCCCCTGCCTTTAAAAAGAGGCCATTTACCTCGGCATCATACCCATTTTTTTGATAGACATTTTTTTCGTAGCCTAAATCGGCCACGAGGTGAAGGTCCTTTTTTAAATGGGTCGAAATAAAACCTTGGTAAACCGCTCGATCTGAAAAGAACGAAACCCCTGCATTAAGGATATCGCCACCCACCATAAAATTTGGTTGGTAACGCTCGGGCGTTGTTAAAGAGTCTTGCTTCTGGGCATAGATACCGACAAATGCAAAACTAAAAAACAAGATAAAGGTGCGTAGGCAATTCATCGGTGATTTGATTTTGTGCTTGCTCGAGACTTCGTACCTCAGAGCTCGTTTCTAAACTTGAGTTTACCTCGTTATATAATTTCTTAATCCCACAAGCCGGCGACACGTATTTGGACTCGGAGGTGTAGGCAATGCGGATCTTGCTTGCCGTAGAAGTTGGGCTGGTTCTCACATACAGATCTGTGTACCCAAGTTCGTCCACACGAAGTGGAACCATAATAGAGTCCACACGCTGTATATCTGCCACATTCTTGGGGCCATCTCCATAATCGACCTCAAGGATTAGACGCGTTAGTTGAAGATCTTTCGTTCCCTGCTTAAATTTGATTTTCATCCTAGGTGTGGCTTCTCCACTGACGCATATATCGTCATCAGAGGCACAGGAAAAGAGGAAGAACAAACTTAATAGGGAACCAAAGATATATTTCATACACTTATCTATTTCGGATTAAGAACCTTTTCAATTCGGTAATCGATGTCGTCAAAGTGGTAGCGTACCATTCGGTCTGAGGACGAACTTGCGCGGCCCTTAGCCTCTTTCTGAATTTCATGAAGTACCCCTCTGGCTACTGCTGCTACATCCGAATTGGACGAAATACTTAGTGAGGACCCACGAGCAGAACTTGCTGCCGCTGGTTTATCACCTACTAACGAAACTAATGAATTCACATAATTACGTTGTAAGTTACGTTGGTAGAGGTCAGGAGACTGACTCGTCCAAACATAGCCTTTTAAATCGTGCATATAGTCGGCTAAAGCATAGGCATCCTTGTCAACTGATTGTGACAGGTACATCTTTTGTAAAATCATAGGATTTAAAATTCTTGTCAGCACGGTTCTTTGTAAATTCTCCACCACAGTCACAGGAGATTTGTTTGTGTTTTCAAACACTTCCTTCTTGAATAGCCACTGAGGCGTGGTGAAAATTTGTTCATTTAAGAATCCTAGCGCTTGAACTTGCTCTTTCTTAGAGACGACTTCGTAAACTGGACCACGCTGTTCAATGGTTTTTGGTGTTTCAAGCTCTCCTCCAATATACTTAGAGACGTGGCCTAAATAGCGATTAAATTGGCCAGTAACCTGGTCATACATGGTGGATAAATTAGAATAGTCTTCGTTATCGACACGGGTCCATTTATCAAGATCTTTCATGATTCGTTGAAGGTTTTTAATCCCATAGGCACTTCCAACCATGGCATTATCGCCCACTTGTTCGCTTTGGGATCTTGGATCAAAAGGATTCGACTCCGTACCAAACCACAATCTTGGATTTTCAAGTTTGTTCATCACCCATTTGTTGAGGTGGGCTTTTTCAGAATCTGGTGTCTTAAATTGGTTGAATCTTCTGTACCCCCATTCAATAGCCCATTCATCATAGTCCCCAATTCGTGGCATAATACCTAACTCCCCTACTTTATCTTCTGGCTGAGCCACGTAATTAAAACGGGCGTAATCCATAATTGAAGGGGTATGACCGTTTTTCTCTAACCATTTGCGATCTCTTAATTTTTCCACTGGAACCGTTGAAGAAGACCCAAAGTTGTGGCGAAGTCCAAGGGTATGCCCAACCTCGTGAGAGGATACAAATCGAATTAACTCACCCATAAGGGCATCGTCGAATTCCATGGAACGTGCGCGCGCATCGTTTGGTGCAGCTTGCACGAAATACCAATTTTTCAATAGCGACATCACATTATGGTACCAATTGATATGGCTCTCGAGGATTTCACCGGTGCGTGGATCTGCAATAGAGGGTCCAGAAGCATTTGGCACATCAGATGGTTTATAAACAATTGCTGAAAATCTTGCATCTTCAAGGCTCCACTCCGGATCGGTTTTGCTATCTGGAATCTTGGCAACAATTGCATTTTTAAATCCTGCTTTTTCGAAGGCTTTCTGCCAATCGTCTACACCAGCCATTAAATACGGAACCCATTTTTTAGGAGTCGCTGGATCAATGTAGAATACAATTTGTTTTTCAGGTTCAACAAGTTCACCTTTGTTATAACGCGCAAGATCTTGTGGTTTTGGTTCAAGTCTCCAGCGTTTCACTAAGGACACTTGCTTCACCCCTTGAGGGTCCAAATCAAAATCGGTAAATCCTACAGTAAAATAGCCAACACGCGGGTCCAAATACCGCGCCTGCATCTTATTTTCAGGGAGCAGCACAAGGGAGGAGTTTATTTCAACTGTATAATTCCCACTAACTACAGGGCGGTTGGCCGCACTTACGCTCGGGTCTACCCTTCCAGCCGTTCTTGCAAACGTTTTTGTGGTGTTAATTTCAATATTTGTTGGGAACGATTTAACGTAATTCGTAAACGATTTATCTTTTTGAAATGCGCCAACACGGTAGGAGTTTTTACGAAACGCTGAAAAACTAACGAGTTCGTTATCCGCGTTAATCAGGTCCGTAATGTCCACGACAGTTGACTTCTTAGTTGGTCCGTAGGCTTTTACATCGAAGGCATGAACAATAGAATGCGTGTTGTTACGAACAACCGAATTGTACATGGATGCTGTAGAGTCTTGCACGTAATCAGTGTACGAAATTGAGCGCACGAAAAGCTTGTCGGAAGGTCCTTTTTCAAATGTGATGACATTTTGCGCAATCTGATCCCCAGCATAACCTGTGGTACCGGTTCGCATTCCTGCAGCTGATTTTGTCAAGCGGCTAACTAATAAGAACTCTTTTTTCAAGACGGAGTCCGGAACTTCAAAATAGTACTTATCGTCCACTTTGTGGACTGTAATAACCCCCTGATCGCTCTTGGCTTTGGCAGTAATAACGTCTTTGTAAGGCTTGATTTTTGCCGGAGCTTTTGCTGCAGCAGTTGCAGGTTTTGCTTTAGCTGAATCGGTTTTGACTTTTGCAGAATCACTCTGCGCCTGCACAAGACCGCCCGAGGCGTGCATTGCAATCAGGAAAATGAAAATACTGATTTTCTTCATGGAGTAAAAATTTGGCTAAAGATAGCAAAATAATCCATCTTAAAGCCTCTCTAATAGGGCAATATTTTCAACATGGTGGGTCTGAGGAAACATGTCAACAGGGAGTACTTTCACCACGCGGTACTGCTCTTTCATTAGGGCGATGTCACGCGCCTGAGTGGCTGAATTGCAACTTACGTAAACAATACGCTCTGGGGCTAATTTTAAAATTTGTGCCACCACTTTCTGATGCATTCCGTCACGAGGAGGATCAGTGATTAGGACATCGGCTTTGGGATGGGCTTCTAAAAAGGCGTCACTAAAAACATCTTTCATATCACCACAGTAAAATGTGCAGTTATCTAAGCCATTGAGTTTTGCATGCGCTTTCGCTGCATCGATTGCCTCTGGCACCGATTCAATTCCGATGACCTGTTTCGCACTACGCGCCACATACTGCGCAATGGTTCCCGTTCCTGTGTAAAGATCGTAGACTACCTCATCACCTTTTAAATCAGCAAATTCTAAGGTTTTTCTGTAAAGCTCAAGTGCTTGTTTATAATTGGTCTGGAAAAATGATTTCGGTCCAATTTTGAACTGTAAGCCATCCATCTGTTCCATTAAAAATCCATCGCCATAATAGGTCTGAATATCAAGGTCGTAAACGGAATCATTTCCTTTAGAGTTAATTGCAAAAAGCAAGGTTGTTATCGCTGGGAACTTCTCAATTAAAAAATCAAAAAGGGCTTTCTGATCCTCTGGAGCCTCTCGGTACAATTGAAAAAGCACCATCCACTCACCACTGGAGTTCTGGCGAAGCATGAGCGTGCGCAGGAATCCTTGCTGATTCCTTGGGTCGAAAAATTCAAGTCCAGCATCCTTGGCGTAATCTCTTACTGCTAGTCGAATCGCATTGGAAGGGTCCTGTTGCAAATGGCATTCATTTAAGTCCAGAATCTTACTCCACATTCCGGGAATATGAAACCCTAAAGCATCGCGACTTCCTAAATCTTCGCTGGAGTCTATTTCACTTTGCGTAAGCCATCTTGAATTGGAAAATGAAAACTCCATTTTATTGCGGTAATAATAAGGCTCACTACTGCCAAGAATTGGAAGCGCCTCAAATTCTTCTACGCCGCCGATGCGGCGAAGATTATTTAGAACTTCAGATTCCTTATACTCTAATTGTTTCGCGTAGGAGAGATTTTGCCATTTGCATCCCCCACAGACACCAAAATGAATGCATTTAGGATCAACCCGATCTTTAGAGGCCTGCACAAGTTCATGAACCTGAGCTTCAAAGTAATTGCTTTTAGACTTTTTTACGCGCGCATGCACGAGATCTCCGGGCACTGCGCCAGAAACTAAAACGGTTTTACCTTCCGGTGTTTTGCCTACAGCCACCCCTTTGGCCCCTGCAGAGGTTAACGCGATATTTTCAAGAATAAGGGTTCGTTTTTTCATTTGGCAAAAATAAGCTTTTCAGGTGAACTTCCCAATCAGGGCGCAGGGTAGATTTCACTGAACTATCCAAAACTTTAAACCACTCACTTAGCGACCTAGTTTTTAACTGCCCAGCAGCAATTAAGAAAAAAGGATCTTGCTGTTTTACAGCAAGATCCTCCTATATAATTTGGTTCTAGGTGGCTGCTAGGGACCGAACCCAATGCGTACTACGGTTGGGTCGCCGACTGAGTTTGTGGCGCAGCCTCAACTACTGGGGGTACTAGGGCTGTGGGAGCCTGAGGCTTAATTCCCGTTAAGCTCTCTAATGATTCTCCAAACTGCGGATCGTTAAGGCTAAAGAATGGTCTAGCAAAAAGCTTCCCTTCTTTATCCAGCATTACATAGCTTGGAATCTTAAAGCCATAAAGTCCAAACTGAGTAGCAGTTTGCGCATTTATTCCGCCTTCTACCCAATACTGAGTCCCAGGGAAGCCTTTGAAAAGTGCGGCGCTAGTCTTCTCGAACTGCTCTTTTGTATCATCAAGGTTTACGAAGACATAATTAAGTTTATCACCGTATTTGCTCGTTACATCTTTGATTGCAGGCACCGTTGAGAGTGCAATGCCAGGATTCCAAGAGGCGTAGAAAACCACGAGAGATGGCTTAGACTTAATAGCCCCAAGATTGATTGATTTCCCGGCCGTATCTTGCAATTTAAGCTCTGGAACTTGGCCTTCTTTATGGCCCATTAGCACCACTTGAAGTTTCTTCAAGTCAGATTTTATTTTTGCATCGCTTACGGTCTCATCGATTAACGTGGCAATACGGTCATGATTTTTACTATTCATGAAATTAAGATCGCTCTGCGTTAGGACGTAGGCGAAGAAATAGTCTTTTGCTACGGCAGAAATATCCTTTCTAGTGGCAAGGTACTGCGCAAAGGTTTGCGAAATCAGCTCCTCTCCCTCGGGCTTTGCAGGAAGGTTCTGTCGGTATTTTTGAAAATCAGCGTTGAGTAAATTTAATTGATACTCTCTAAACATCGGGTAATCACGAATCATCTGATCGCTGTTGGTGAGCATTAGATCTTTGGCCTTTTTAAACTCAGCACCGGTCTTAAAATTGGGGTTACTTGTGGCTTGACCATGCATCTGGGCATACCCGTCTAAAACCCCTAAAAGCCTTGCTTTCGCTTCTTGCTTCTTGAATTCCAGAACGTCGGCATCTGCTTTAAACTTTTTAGCGCTTACTTCAAAAATGGAATAAACTGAATCTTCTATGGATTTAAACTCTTTTAGGAAAGCCGCTTCATCTTTCTTGATTAGTTCTTCCATGTTAATTTTCAAAGCGTAGGTTTCAAAACCAGTCTGCGCATCTTTTAAGAAATCGTTATTAGGTTTTGCATCCCCTGTGATCACATACTCGCGTGGAAAACTAAGTCCGACACCTTGAATATCTAACGTTTGTCCCTTCTTTAAATAAATGATATTCGAGCCTCCCCCATAGGTTATCACATAGAGGCCATTTTTCGGAGCGTCAAACGATCCCGTAAATTCGCCATTCTTACCGACCCCCATATTTAAAAGGGGCAAGGTGCTGACACTTGAGGTTTCAATAATTTCAATTCGTTCTAAAGGAGATCCGCCAGTCAATTTTCCTTTGATCTCAACTTTCTTTGAACACGATACAGCAACAAGTGCCATCGCTAATACTAACAAATAGTGTTTCATGATTATACTTTTCAAACTGCGCAAAAATAAGCTATTACTTAGTTTCAGCCCTATATATTTCCAGAAATTATGAAAATATTAACATCAAAAAAAACGTCCAGCGTGAGCTGAACGTTTTTCATAGTTGTCAAAGTGAGTTTACCCTTTGTTGGTAATTGCACCCATATATTCGCGGTTCATTCTTGCGATCACTTCAAGTGAAATCCCTTTCGGACATTCCACCTCACAAGCACCCGTATTTGAACAGTTTCCAAATCCTTCCTCATCCATGGTTTGCACCATGTTAAGAACCCGTCTTTTTGCCTCAACGCGGCCTTGCGGCAGTAAGGCAAACTGAGAGACTTTGGCTCCAACGAAAAGCATAGCCGACCCATTCTTACACGTCGCAACACATGCGCCACATCCAATACAAGCTGCGGCATCCATTGCTTTGTCAGCATCCTCCTTGGGAACTGGAATTGCGTTTGCATCTAGGGTATTTCCTGAGGTGTTCACAGAGACGAATCCTCCGGCAGCCATAATTCTATCAAAAGCAGAACGGTCAACCACTAAGTCTCTAATTACTGGGAACGCGGCACTTCTCCATGGTTCAATGGTGATGGTTTCACCGTCTTTGAACATTCTCATGTGCAGCTGGCACGTGGTGATTCCTGTGTCTGGTCCGTGTGGGCGGCCATTAATGTACAAGGAGCACATGCCACAGATCCCCTCCCTACAGTCGTGGTCAAAAGCCACAGGCTCTTTTCCATCGTTAATTAGGTTCTCATTTAATATATCGAGCATTTCTAGAAACGATGAATCAGTTGAAACATCTGAAATTTTATAAACCTCGAATTGTCCTTTTGTTTTATTATTCTTCTGTCTCCAAATCTTCAGAGTCAGATTAAGTCCTTTTTTTGCACTCATTTTCTTTACTGTTTAGGAGATGAATTAAATTTCCCAGTACAAGTGTACTGGCTACTCATTTTTACTTGTTCAATTGAACTTTCAAAGCTGCTCACTTTTAGTAAGCTTAAAGTAATAAATCCTTTCATAGCTTACTTATTTGTAACTTCTTTGTTTAACTTCAATGTTCTCGTATTCTAGCATTTCCTTACGCAGAACTTCTGCATTTATATCCTCACCTTGATACTCCCAAATAGAAGCATACATATAATTTTCATCATCTCTTTGCGCCTCACCTTCTGGCGTAGAATGGTCTACTCTGTAGTGACCGCCACACGATTCATTTCGCTCTAAAGCGTCCTTGGCCATAAGCTGTCCAAGTTCTAAGAAATCGGCTACTCTAAAGGCCTTTTCAAGCTCCATATTCATTGAATTAGCTTCTCCTGGTACTTTAACGTCTTTCCAGAATTCATTTCTAACGTCTTCAATTTCTTTTATAGCTTCAGTTAAGCCCTCTGGCGTTCTTGCCATTCCAACTTTGTTCCACATGATGTGACCCAATTTTTTATGGAAGTGATCCACCGAGTGCGTCCCTTTATTATTGATAAAGAAATCGACGCGGTCTTGTACACTTTTCTCGGCCGCATCAAAATCGGCCGTTTGTGTCGGGATCTCACCAGTTCTAATATCCGCTGACAAGTAATCTGCAATCGTATAAGGAAGTACAAAATACCCATCGGCAAGGCCTTGCATTAATGCGGAAGCTCCAAGACGGTTTGCACCATGGTCTGAGAAGTTTGCCTCACCAATAACGAAACACCCTGGAATAGTTGATTGTAAATTGTAGTCTACCCAGACACCGCCCATCGTGTAGTGTACGGCCGGATAAATTCTCATTGGCGTCACGTACGGGTTATCTGCTGTGATTTTCTCATACATCACAAACAAGTTTCCGTATTTTTCTTCAATCCACGCTTTTCCTAGATCGTTGATTTGCTTGTCTGTTGGGTTATGAATGTTCTTCTCAATTGCCGCCTCTTTTCCTTTTTTCGCGATTTCAGTAGAGAAATCTAGGAAAACACCTTCATTCGTATCGTTATTTTCGATTCCAAATCCTGCATCACAACGCTCCTTCGCTGCACGTGAAGCCACATCTCTTGGTACTAAATTCCCAAAGGCTGGGTAGCGGCGCTCTAGATAGTAGTCGCGGTCTTCTGGTTTAATGTTCTCTGGTCTTAATTTACCGGCTCTAATAGCTTGAGAATCTTCAATGTTTTTTGGTACCCAAATACGCCCCGAGTTCCGTAGAGACTCAGACATCAGGGTTAATTTCGACTGCTGTGTTCCTTGAACAGGAATACAAGTCGGGTGAATTTGAACGTAACAAGGGTTTGCAAAATGCGCCCCTTTTTTATGGATCTTCCAAGCTGCTGAGACGTTAGAGCCCATGGCGTTGGTTGATAAGAAATACACATTCCCATACCCACCTGAGGCAATTACAACGGCGTGAGCCGAGTGTCTTTCGATTTCTCCAGTCACTAAGTTACGCGTAATAATTCCTCTTGCTTTTCCGTCCACAAGAACAAGATCCATCATTTCGTGACGGTTATACATCTTTATTCTTCCTTTACCGATTTGACGGCTCATAGCAGAATAGGCGCCTAATAAAAGTTGCTGCCCTGTTTGACCTTTCGCGTAAAACGTCCGCTTTACCTGAACACCGCCAAAGGAACGGTTATCCAACTGCCCGCCGTATTCTCTTCCGAATGGAACCCCTTGGGCAACGCATTGGTCGATGATATTGGCTGAGACTTCTGCTAAACGGTAAACGTTCGCTTCTCGGGAGCGGTAATCGCCCCCTTTAATGGTATCGTAAAAAAGACGGTAGGTTGAATCCCCGTCTCCTTGATAGTTCTTCGCTGCGTTAATTCCACCCTGCGCCGCAATCGAGTGCGCTCTACGAGGGGAATCTTGGTAACAGAATGCCTTCACGTTATACCCTTGTTCTGCAAGGGTTGCTGCTGCAGAACCTCCAGCTAGTCCTGTTCCTACCACAATAATATCAATCTTGTCGCGGTTATTCGGCGAGACTAAGTTCATATGGTTTTTATGATTTGTCCACTTGTCCTCAAGCGGACCAACTGGAACTTTAGCATCTAATGTACTCATATCGACTTTGATAGTATTAGGTTAAAAAATGGAATAAGGCCACAAAGATGAAACCAGCAGGAATTAGTACTGAATACCAATTTCCAATCGCCTTGATGGCAGGCGTATATTGCGGGTGTCGTGCTCCGATCGACTGAAAAGAAGATTGAAACCCGTGCGCTAAATGGAGTCCTAGTAACACAAATGCAATGACGTACGCTACCACGGTCCATAATTCAGAAAACTTCCCTTTCATATGATCGTAGTCAGTTCCGGTAATCGCGCCGTCAAAATAATTTTTACTAATCGTTGGCAACCAGAATTGATACAAGTGAAGTGCTAAAAAAGCGAGGATCACAGCCCCTGAAATAATCATATTTCTTGACATCCATGTTGAGTTTGCAGAAGCACCATTCACGGCGTACCCTACTGGCCTTGCTTTCTTATTCTTAATTTCTAAAATAAAGCCCATAACAAAATGGAATAAAACTGCCACCAGTAAAACAGGCTGCATTAAGAACTGAATTAAAGGATTGTTTCCCATGAAGTGTGAAGCTTCATTAAATACATCGGCACTGATAACGGACAAAAAGTTGACTGCCAAGTGCATGATGAGAAAAATCAACAAAAACATTGCGGACAATGCCATTGCATACTTTCTACCAATTGTAGAACTCGTTAAACCTCCCATATAAAATGATAATTTGAATTTTGACAAAGTTAAAAAAATGTTAAGGGCAAAGCGCGTGAGAAAAATCACAATAACCTAGTTTATAATATTTCTAAATAGTACCGATTGATTAGTAGCGACTTACAAATTAAAACGACTCACTAATCCTCAATATTAATAAAATTTACTATAGACTCACACCGCCCTATTTACGCCTTGGAAGCGTAGGACTGCGTTATAAGTTGCGCTGCCTTTTCACTTGCACCGCTTCCCCCAAGTCGCGCTCTAAGCTCCTGGTAATCGGCCAGTACCTCTTTTCGTGCATGCCCCTGAAGAATTTTTTCTAATTCCAAAACAAGCTGTTTTTCGTTTAGATCCTCTTGAATTAGTTCCTTGACGACTTCTCTTTCCATTATTAAGTTGACTAGACTAATGTATTGAATATTTTTGACTAAACGTTTTGCGATTTCATAAGAAATACGACTTCCTTTATAGCATACCACTTGTGGCACGTTCAAAAGGGCCGTCTCTAAAGTGGCTGTCCCGGATGTGACCAGCGCTGCATGAGACACGCGAAGCAAATCGTAAGTTTGATTTGAAACAAAATGGACTTTGGAATCGGTGAATTTCTCGTAGAACGTCTCACTTAAACTCGGAGCGCCCGCAATAACAAATTGATAGCCGGGGAAATGAGGCCGTACGGACAGCATAATAGCAAGCATTTTTTCAACTTCTTGATTTCTAGAACCGGGTAAAAGTGCAATGATGGGTTCTTCCCCCAATCCATTGGACTTTAAAAATGCGTCGCGATTAATAGGATCTAGTTGCCCTACAGCATCGAGCAGTGGATGCCCTACAAATTCAGACTCAAATGAATGCGACTGATAAAACGCCTTTTCAAACGGTAAAATAACAAGCATTTGGTCAACATACTTTCGAATTGATTTCACTCGACCTTCTTTCCAGGCCCATAACTGAGGGGAAATATAATAAACAACGCGAATTCCCAATGTTTTAGCAAAACTTGCAATACGTAGGTTAAACCCTGGATAATCTACTAAAATCAAGATGTCTGGCTGGTATGCTTTAATATCCTGCTTACAAAAGCGGATGTTTTTTAAAATTGTTTTTAAGTTTAAGGCTACTTCTAAAAAGCCCATAAAAGCAAGTTCTTTAATATGCTTCACAGGCTTTTGCGAGGTCACTTTTTGCATTAAATCACCACCCCAGAACCGGAATTCCGCATTCTTATCTTTTTGAATCAGGGATTTGATTAAATTGGAGGCATGTAAATCCCCGGAGGCTTCTCCTGCTATTATATAATATTTCATTTTAAGTTATCAGTTTGTGCGTCGCGCCTTTCGAATTTAAAGCTTTAAAAAGAACACTCTTGTAATTAATACCTAACTTTGTCAAAGTTAAAAATAAAAAATGTCAGATCAGTTTGAAATAAAAAATAAAATTGCAGAAAGTGGCTTAATAAACTTTGATATCTCCACGCTAGTTCCAAAGGGAAAACGCTTAGGTCTCGATATCAAAGACTTCTTGATTGAGGAAATCCTACTTAGAGAGAAAGACTTCCGTGCAAAGGTGGAGGCTATTGATTCGGAGCAGTACAAAGATGCGTATGTTTACGTTTACAACTCTGTAGACGCCATTGTTCCACTTTGGGCCTACTTTCTAATTACTTCAAAGCTCACTGGGTTCGCTAAAAAGATCGTTTATGGAAATCAAAGCGATTTAGAAGTACTCCTGCTCCATCAGGCTATCCAGGAGATAGATTTTACTCAGTACAAAGATAAACGAATGCTTGTAAAGGGATGCAGCGATTTTGACATTCCAGAAAATGCCTACATTGAACTTGTTCAAAAACTTAAACCCGTGGTGAAATCCATGATGTTTGGGGAGGCTTGTTCAAATGTGCCGATTTTCAAAAATAAATCCGAATAGCATACCTGACAAATAAAGCACAAAATCTCTTGCGAACTAAGCTAGGTACACTATTTGATTGCAATGACTATATAACCAATTTAATAACTAACTATGAGTTTATTAGACCTAATTTCAGGCAATGCAGGAACCCAAGTGGCCCAGCGCGCGGAAAGCAAATTCGGTATTTCCCAAAACCAGATTATTGCTTTAATGGCCGTGGCAGCGCCCATGGTGATTTCTTATCTAAGGACGAAAACTAAAGATAAAGCAGAAGCAGAATCTTTAAATAACGCCTTAGAAAAAGACCATGACGGAAGCATCTTGAATGACTTCTCGCAAATCGACGCACGGGAACAAGAAGGTTCGTCCATTCTAGACCATATATTCGGGTCGCAAAAGATAGAAGTTGAAAATCAACTTTCTCAAAACACAGGAATTTCAATGGATAAAATTGGACCTATTCTTTCAATGCTTGCACCTGTAATTATGGGGTATATCGGAAATCAGAAAAAGACTAATCAAGTAAATTCTGGTGGCATCGGAGACTTACTAGGAGGCATTCTAGGCCAAGCACAGCAGCAGGCTCAAGGTGGTGGTAATCCTCTAAACGATATTTTAGGTCAAGTTCTTGGATCTGCCCACTCTGGAGGTTCAGATTCAAACCCCTTACAGGATATCCTAGGTGGGGTGCTTGGATCCACTCAATCTGGAGGTTCAAATTCAAATCCGCTTCAAGACATCGTAGGTGACGTACTTGGCACGGATTCGAAGCAGCAAAAGAAAGGCGGACTCGGCGGACTTCTAGGAGGCTTATTCAAAGGACGTTAATCACTAAGAAATTAGCACAAAAAAAACCGAAGATTTACTCTTCGGTTTTTTTCTTTTTGACCGCTTTCGGTTTTTCTTCTTTAGGCTCCGCAACTTTCTCGACCACAGCTTGTGGCACTACGGTCTTTTTATTCCGTGGGCGCGTATTCCCGTAACTACCTGCAATTCGTTTTCCTTTAGTGGATTTTTTGTCTCCTTTTCCCATATTCTATTTTTTGGTTGTTATCCAAAGCTACAAAATATTTAATCAACATTATTTCATCTGCGTTTCGAAATTCGAAATTTGAGCCTGTGCATTCAATCTTGGCCCCGTCCACTTTCACAATTCTATTGAAATACCTTATCTTTACCCGCTGAAACTTCAAGTCTATTTTGGAAGTTTATCACGTTTAATTAAGACCACTATATATGTTCAGAACGCACACGAATGGAGAGTTAACTCTAGAGAACCTAAATGAGGAAGTGACTTTATCCGGATGGGTGCAAACCATCCGTGATAAAGGGTTTATGGTTTGGATCGATTTACGAGACCGCTACGGTCTAACTCAACTAGTATTTGATCAGGAGCGTTCGAGTGAAAATTTAATGGCCGAAGTGAAAAATCTAGGTCGCGAATTTGTGATCCAAATTAAAGGCACAGTTATAGAGAGGGCCTCAAAAAACCCAAAAATTCTTACAGGAGAAATTGAAATTTTAGTTAAGGATCTGAGTTTATTAAATGCCTCCGAGCTTCCTCCCTTCACCATTGAAGACCAAACCGATGGCGGTGAGGAACTTCGAATGAAATACCGCTATTTAGACATTCGTAGAAATCCTGTTAAAAATAAATTAATTTTCCGTCATAAAATGGCGCAGAAGGTAAGAAACTATCTTACTGAAAAAGAGTTCATTGAGGTAGAAACCCCGGTACTTATTAAATCCACGCCCGAGGGGGCCAGAGATTTCGTCGTACCAAGCCGAATGAACCCTGGCCAATTTTATGCCCTACCCCAATCCCCTCAAACATTTAAGCAGCTCTTAATGGTGGGCGGCATGGACCGGTATTTCCAAATCGTAAAGTGCTTCAGAGATGAAGACCTTAGAGCAGACCGACAGCCAGAATTCACTCAAATAGATTGTGAACTTGCCTTTGTGGAACAGCAGGACGTGCTCGAAATTTTCGAGGGATTAACCGCTAAGCTTCTAGAAGATGTTACAGGAAATGTCTACGGTGAATTTCCTAGAATGACCTATCAAGAGGCGATGACTCGCTACGGAAATGACAAGCCAGATATTCGTTTTGCCATGGAGTTCGTGGAGCTTAATGAACTTGTAAAAGGAAAAGACTTCAAAATTTTTGATGACGCGTCTTTAGTTGTTGGTATTAATGTCGAAGGATGTGCTGATTACACTAGAAAACAAATCGATGCCTTAGTCGACTGGATCAAACGCCCTCAAGTAGGAGCCTCTGGATTAGTTTGGATTAAATACCAAGCTGATGGAACCTTAAGCTCATCCGTTAACAAATTCTATTCTGAAGCAGACCTTCAATTAATTGCCAAGAAATTTGAAGCAAAACCAGGCGATTTAATGCTAATTCTAAGTGGTGAAGAGCAGAAGGCGAGAACTCAACTTTCGGCACTAAGAATGGAACTGGGGAACCAACTTGGGCTTAGAAATCCAAATGAATTTGCACCCTTGTGGGTGGTGGACTTCCCACTTCTAGAATGGGATCCAGAATCCAATCGCTACCACGCGATGCACCACCCCTTCACTTCTCCTAAGCCAGAAGACATTGGGCTATTAGAAACATCACCTGGTGAGGTACGAGCAAATGCTTATGATTTAATTCTTAATGGGAACGAAATCGGCGGCGGCTCGGTCAGAATTCACGATCAAAAATTTCAAAGTAAAATGTTTGATCTTTTAGGATTTACAAAAGAAGAGGCGCAATCGCAGTTTGGATTCTTAATGGATGCCTTTAAATATGGCGCTCCGCCACACGCCGGACTTGCACTTGGGTTTGATAGACTTGTGGCAATCCTAGATGGCAATGAGGTGATTAGAGACTATATCGCTTTCCCAAAAAACAACGCGGGTCGCGATGTGATGATCGACGCTCCAAGTTCAGTATCTGAGCTCCAGTTAGACGAACTACAACTTAAAATCGTTGAAAAGGCCTAAATAAAAGTTCATTTTACAAAAAAATCTATTTAATCCCAGCTTTTGGCTGGGATTTCTTATTTTTATCGAAATTTGATTCATGACACGTTCCATTTTAGTCTCACTTCTTTTTGTAAGCCTCATGATCACAGCCCAATCGCTCACTTCTTTTGTCAACCCTTTTGTTGGTACTAAGACAATGGGGCACACGTTTCCTGGAGCCGCGGCTCCCTTTGGAATGGTGCAACTCTCCCCGAATACCAAACAGGAACCCTACGCTTTAAACGGGAGTTACAACCCCTTAACGTACCGATATACCGCAGGGTATCAATACGAAGACACCACAATCTATGGCTTTGCCCACACGCATTTCAGTGGGGTTGGCCATAGCGACTTAGGCGATTTCCTGATTATGCCCACCACTGGCCCACTTCAACTTGAACCAGGGGAGGCCGATAAGCCCCGAAGTGGCTTTTTGTCTAGCTTTGATAAAGAAACCGAAAAAGCGAGTCCAGGCTACTACAGTGTTGCTCTAAAAGATTACAATATAAAAGCGGAACTTACGGCCTCCGAGCGGGTTGGCTTTCATAAATACACGTTTCCTAAAACGAAAGAGGCGCACGTGATTCTGGACTTAATGCACAACATCTACAATTACGACGGCAAAAATGTTTGGACTTTTGTTCGCGTTGAGGACTCTCAAACTGTTGTTGGCTACAGACAGACGACAGGATGGGCACGAACTAAAAAGGTGTACTTTGCTATGAAATTTTCACAGCCGTTTACAAGCTATGGGCGAAAACGTTACGAACCGGTTGCGTACAACGGGTTCTACAGAAAATTCAATGAGAATGAGAACTTTCCTGAATTCGCTGGCCGAGAACTACGCGCTTATTTCAATTTTGATACAACAAGCAACCAAGAATTAAAAATTAAATTTGCCCTCTCGAACACCTCTACCGCGGGAGCTCTTAAAAACTTGGAATCTGAAATTCCTGGATGGGATTTTGAGCAGCAAACTGAGAAAACAAGGGCCTTATGGGAAAAAGAACTTTCACGCATAAAGGTTACTAGTTTAACCCCACATGATAAAGTGACTTTCTACACGGCCATGTACCATACAATGCTTTCCCCGATTGTCTATGAAGACGTGGATGGGACGTACCTTGGCCTTGATCAAAACTTACATAAAAGCGAAGGCTTCACCAACTACAGTATCTTTTCCCTTTGGGATACCTACCGCGCCCTGCACCCGCTATACAATCTAATTCAACCGGCGCGTAACAATGACATGATGCATTCCATGATGGCCCATCACGATCAAAGTGTTCATAAGGCCCTTCCAATTTGGTCCCACTATGCCAACGAAAACTGGTGCATGATCGGGTATCATGCGGTCTCAACACTCGCGGATGCCTTGCAAAAGGGAACAACAACCCTTGACCCTGAGCGCGTTTTAAAAGCTGCCGTTCACTCCTCAAATCTATTGTACTATGACGGGATTGAGTCCTATTTACACTATGGCTATGTGCCTGAGGACTTAAGCAGCGCTTCAGTTTCCAAAACTTTGGAGTATGCGTACGACGATTGGGCCATCGCCCAAATTGCCAAACTAGCTGGAGACTCCGCCAAGGAGAAAGAATACAGCAACAGAGCGGAAAGTTATGTGAATGTCTACAACCCAGAAACCGGCTTTATGCACCCGCGTTTATCAAACGGCAATTTTAAATCTGAATTTGATCCAATGGATACGCACGGGCAAGGGTTTATTGAAGGGAATGCTTTTAATTATGGACTCTATGTCCCGCAAAATATCCCACACATGATTTCAATGATGGGTGGTAAAACGGAATTTGTCAAGCATTTAGATGCGATTTTCACCACAGAAATTGACGACAAATACATTGAAAAAAACGAGGACATTACCCGGGACGGAATCATTGGGAATTACGTCCATGGTAACGAACCAGGACATCACATTCCATATCTGTACAATTGGACCGATCAACCCTATAAAACACAGCAGCGCGTTCGAATGATTCTTCGAACTATGTACAACGATGAGCCCGATGGTCTTTGTGGCAATGACGATGCGGGGCAAATGTCAGCTTGGTATATTTTCTCAGCCTTAGGGTTCTACCCCGTACTCCCAGGATCCGACGAATATTCCCTTGGGAGTCCTTTGGTTCGCTCGGCACTGATGGACCTAGAAAATGGCAACTTCCTAAGAATAACGACAGAAAATCAGTCGGAAAAAAACATTTATGTGAAGGAGGTCATCCTAAATGGAAAGAAATTAACCACCCCTGTTCTTCGCCATAGCGAACTAATTATAGGTGGAACCCTACACTTTAAAATGGATTCAAAGCCCAATGCTCAGTTCATGGGTAACTCCTAAAAATGAATAAAAAAAAACCTGCACGTTTTATGTCGTGCAGGCTATAGAATGTAAGGTGAACCTATTTTGTTTTTGGCTCGGTCGCTTCTGGAAAGCGAGTCGCCGTAAATTCTCTAGAGACAGCTGATTTTTCAAATTTTAATTTCCCGGCTAAAGTTTCGATGACAATTCCATCTTCTTCAACTTGGGCAATTCTACCGTGCATCCCTGAGGTGGTCACAACGCGCTGGCCAACTTTAAGAGAGCCTTGGAAATTTTGTTCCTTTTTCTGCTTTTTCATTTGTGGACGTAGCATCACAAAATACATAAAAACAAAGAAAAGTCCGAACATGATTAGCGTCGGCATCATTGAGCCTTCACCAGCTTCGGCTTGTAACAGTATAGTCAACATAAATTAAGGTTTTGTAACGTTAGCTGTAAAAGAAATAATCACTGGAGAGCTTTCTACATTTGCAAAAACTTGTGCCTGCTTATTTTGGAATCCATCAAAGCTAGAGGAATCAAATCTTAACATCACTTGGCCTTTTTCTCCTGGAAGAATCGGCTCTTTTGTAAATTCTGGTGCTGTACATCCGCATCCTGGCACAACTTCAGAAATAATAAGTGGGTTATCTCCTGTGTTCGTTACTTCGTAAATATGTTCTACAGATTCTCCTTTCTTAACATCTTTAAAATCCCAGTGACCTTCTGATAAAGCTAAGCTTGTCAAAGGTCCAACAGGCGCCTGAGTTTGCGTTGAAGCTTCCACAGTAGTCAATTGTTCTGGCGTTTGTTCTTTCTTGCATGAGCTTAAACCCAACACAAGTACCATCGGTATTAAAATACTTCTTTTCATTTTTTTTTAATTTAATCTATTAGTATCTTTTGCATATTTATCTAATATTCCATTGATAAAAATATGGGATTTTTCAGACCCATAAATTTTGGAAATCTCAACGTATTCATTGATAATGATACGAGAAGGCGTTGCTTTGAAATAATCGAATTCGGTTATTCCCGCTACAATAATTATTTTATCCATAAGGGATATCCGTTCAAGATCCCAATTTTCAAGACGATCTCTAATCTTCTCCTCACATTGGTCCCATTTATTAATGGCTTCCCAAAGCACTTTTCTGGCAAAGGATCTGTCCTGATCGTCCTTGAGCATCTTGATTAACGTGTGGCTCGGTTGATCCAATTTCAAAAACCCTAAGGTTTTTTGTACCATTGAATTGGCGATATGAAAATCATCAGCCCAGCTCATTTCCTTTTCTTCTAAGCGGTCATGAAAATCATCATTTTCAGCGACATAGCGTAAGAAAAGTTTTCCAATGAATTTCTGATCCTCTTCAAACGTATGCGTCTCTAAGGCCATAAAATCTTGGTAGCGTTTCCCTGCGGTCATTCTTTGGAATGTTTTCACAAGTAAATCGTCATGCATTTCCCATACAAGCTCCTGATGCTTTGAGGTGAAATTCAGTCTCTCGCTATTGTCTTCAATAAGGCCTAGAACCCGGTTATTAACAAATTTCTGATTAGGATTTAAATCATTTGCCGATTTAATGTATTTCTTCTTCCCAATTTCAATTTGGTTTTCTGCTAAATTTTTAAGTGCAACTAAAAAATTTAGTTGGTACACATACAAATTATATATTTTTTCAATTTCAGAAAACATATTTTTCTCTAAAACTTCGTATTGAATCGGATTTTGCCGATACGAATAGAGGTTTTCTACAATTTTTTCGCGGATTTGCCTTCTTCCTAACATTCAAAGAACTTTTAATTTGCAAAGATAGAAAAAAGAAGCGGATTCTATCGGTCTTTCGTTCAGTAAATCCCTAGAGTCTATTTGACAAATAACCCCAATACTAGTACTTTTCCCCTTTCTACATTCGACTAAAATTGAAGAGATCCTGTGAGGAACCATTTATTTTTGTTTATTTTTGCCTAGCTAAAGAGGCCAACTTAATGAATGCACTAAAAACCCTAAACACCTATTTCTGGAAGCACCGAGTGCTTCTGCTTTGGGGCTTTCTCTTCATCATAGCCAGTAACTTCTTTAACATCTACAAAGTCCAATTTGTCGGAAAATCCGTCGATGAAATTTCAGGCTCTGGCAACTTAGGTTTTAACAAACAGGTTCTTTATTACGTGGCCATTATTGTGGGCTCCTCTTTACTAACAGGCCTTTTCACATTCATGATGCGTCAGACCATCATTGTTTCCTCAAGACGAATTGAATTTGAACTTAAAAATAAGATCTACCGCCACTACCAAGACTGGTCTTTAACCGATTTTAAAAATTCCACTATAGGCGATTTAATGAACCGTCTTAGTGAAGATGTTGTGGCCGTGCGGATGTATTTAGGCCCTGGGGTCATGTACGTTGTAAATTTATTGGTACTCCTTGTCATTACCAGTATCTATATGTTACGAACGGATGTCCAAATGACCTTATGGACTCTTATTCCCCTACCGATCCTTTCTGTGGTTATTTACAAGGTAAGTTCCATTATCAATAAGAAATCAAAAATAATGCAGAAAAGCCAGTCGGCTATTTCGACCTTTGTTCAAGATAGCTTTTCTGGAATTCGAGTGGTTAAATACTTTGCTAAAGAAAAATACATTGATCAAAAATACGGAGTCAAAGTAAAAGATTATCAGGACAAGGCTTTAGATTTAGCGAAGACAGAGGCGTATTTTTTCACCATTATCCTGCTCGTGATTGGCTTACTTAATGTCGTTATCCTACTTATTGGCGGACAAAAATACCTTGCAGGGGAGATTACCGTTGGGAAAATCGCAGACTTCTTTCTCTACATTAACATTCTAATCTGGCCGTTTTCGATGGTCGGTTGGGTGGTTTCTGTAAACCAAAGAGCAGCCGCTTCAATGAGCCGGATTAATGAATTCCTTGAAAAGAAATCGGAAATCACAAACCACAATAACCAGACGTATCCGATTAGAGGACAAATTGAATTTAGAAACGTGTCCTACACGTATCCAAACACAGGCATTCAAGCTTTATCAAACCTTTCATTTACTGTAAAGCCTGGGGAATCTCTCGCTATAATGGGCAAAACAGGGAGCGGAAAAACAACCATTGCACTTTTGCTGGCGCGCTTAATTGACCCGAGTGAAGGAGCCATCTACATCGATGGAATCGACTTAAAGGAGCACAACTTATTTAATTACCGAGAACAAATTGGGCTTATTCCACAGGAGAGCTACTTATTCTCTGACACTATATTCAATAATATTGGTTTTGCAGTAGACCACCCAACCAAGGAACAAGTGCAACGTTTTGCCAAAAAAGCGGACGTCCATAGAAACATTATGGGATTCAAAGAACAATACGAAACACTCGTTGGAGAACGTGGCGTGATGCTTTCAGGAGGTCAGAAACAAAGAATCTGCATTGCCAGAGCTCTAATCAAAGAGCCCGAAATCCTAATTTTTGATGACTCACTCTCGGCACTCGATACCGAAACGGAAGAGAACATCTTGCAAAACCTTGAAAGCGACCTACAGAACTGTACGTCCATTATCATCACCCACCGTGAAAGCAGTGCCAGACGCGCCGATCACATTTTGAATCTTACGCCTGTAGATCCCCCAGGGATTTCGTAACAATTGCAATTCAGACCGACTTTAAAAGCGCCTGCCGAGGGTGAAAAAAAAATTTTGAGATTAAAAGATTTCTTTTATATTTGTTCCATTACATCTATAAATAAAACATTTGACAATGAGTGATTACAAGGAGCGCCACGAGAATGAAATATTCACAAAAGTTTTAAAGGCGGGAAGAAGAACGTACTTTTTTGACGTACGGGAAACCAAAGCGGGAGACTACTATCTCACGATTACAGAAAGCAAAAAGAATTTTGGTGAAAACGGTGAGGCAAGCTTCGAAAAACACAAGATATACCTCTATAAAGAAGATTTCAAAGCGTTTGAAGAGATGTTTTCAGAATCAACTGATTTCATTATTGGGGAGAAAGGTGAGGATGTTATTTCAGACCGTCACGATAAAGATTTCAAAGCCCGTTCTTATACAATAGATACCGACGAAGAGCTCTAAGCAGCTAATCCTTGCAAAACTCTGAAAAGAGGATGAAAAATAAAAAGCGTACTGAATTCAGTACGCTTTTTTTGGGTGGATGATGGGTTTCGAACCCACGACCTTCGGAACCACAATCCGACGCTCTAACCAACTGAGCTACAACCACCGTTTTGTGGGTGCAAATATAATGCTTTTGTGAGAATTACAAAACTATATTATCGAAATTTTTGAGGCCGAGCATTTTTTCGCTTGTAAAACCCTCAGCGTACTGACAGCCTGAGAGCCGACCCAGGTTCTGAGCTCTATACGTAAGGCTTTCTAAAAAATCCTTTGTCGCAATTGGCGTCATGGGTTCGTTTGAATTTGGATCAAAAAACTGCGTTTTATAGGCGAGGCAGGCCTCAATTTTCTTTTCCATTTGTTCACTGATGTCTATAACGAAATCAGGTTTAATTTCTTTCCATTGGATGTAATTAAATAGGTGCTTTGGTCGCCATGGTTTTTGAGCCTCTGCATCCAGCTTTGTTTCAATTTTTGGTAGACCAGAGAGAAAACAAGCATCAGATACTAATTTGGCTCCTTTTGCATGGTCTGGATGGCGATCCTCTACGGCATTCGCTAGGACGATTTCAGGCTGAAATAGACGAAGCATCTTAACGATCTCTAGTTGATTTGCTTGACTATTAAGCAAAAACCCATCGGGCATTCCTAAATTTCTACGTGCGCTAATACCTAAGATATCACCCGCCTGTTTCGCTTCCTTGGCGCGCGTCTGATCCGTTCCACGAGTTCCTAATTCCCCTTTTGTAAGATCTACTATGGCTACTTTTTTTCCGTCTGCTATGAGCTTGGAAATGGTTCCTCCACAGCCGAGCTCCACATCATCTGGGTGTGCTCCAAAAGCTAAAACATCTACTTTCATTGGCCAAATTTAAGAAAAAAAAATCCCTCACCAACATGGCAAGGGATAATCTCGTTGATCGAGTTATTTATTTTGATGACAACGCCGTTTGAAGGGCAACTGCATCTGGATAGGCTGGATTAAGTTGGACGGCTTTAGCCACATAATCTTTCGCTTTTACAATATCCTTGTCTTGGTTATAGAATGCTACCAAATAGTACGCATAAGATAAGGTCTCCTTATTTTGCGCCTGCTCTTCCGGGGATTTAGTGAGCACCAGATTAATGTAATTCTCATACGATCTCTCTGCAAGCTCATGGCTTCCTAACTGTTGGTAGGCTGCGCCTTTTGCATAGTACGAGTACACCCACTCTGGAGAAAGCGCAATCATGCGATCCCAGGTAATGACTGCCCCATCCCAGTTTTGGACTTCTTGATATGCTGCCCCAAGAGCAACTAAAGATTCTGCATCTTGTGGATTGTTAGCGACTTTCACTTTAAGACTTTGAATCTTAGGCGAAGTTGGCCCTGAATCCGCAGCCGCTTGGTTTGCACCACCACCGCCTTGCGCTTTAATCAATTCCACATCCCAGTCCATAGTCTGATCTTCTGCTTTCTTGGCAATGGCAATTTTCGCCTTCGCTTTAGCCAAAAGTTCTGCTTTCAATGCAGGATCCTCAGTTTGCGCGCTTTCAGCGGCAAACAATAACCCTTGTAGTCCTTCATCAGCAGGCTGAATTCTAGACTTATCTTTCACTGTTGTTACGAATTTGGTTAAATTTTCCTGTGCACTAGCGATATTATTATCGGCACCGAAATCTAAATAGGCACGCAATTTAAATTTAATTGGATCTTCAACTTTATCAAAAATCTTGTTTAAGACCTCTTTCGCTTTTGCATAATCGTCGTTGATGAAGTACAATTTTGCAATTTCTAACTGCGTGTATGGATCGTCATCAGCGTATTTTGTGTAGTCAACCAGATTCTGAGTCACTTTCGCATTGTTTCTGAATCGGTAGTTAAACTGAGCACTGGCCTTATAGGCAGGCGCGTAAGTTGGATCTACAGCAAGGGCTTTATTGATATTCGTTTCTGCTTGCTGCCATTGGTTCGCAGCCATCCAAAGTGTGGCCATTCTAGTGAAAACCGACGCTTTGTTCTTAGCAACAGCAGAGGCTTTATCGTAAGCGGTCATTGCATTTCCTGGATCTTTCTTCAATCTATAAGCATCTCCAAGTGCATAGTAATAATTAGCAGGAACGCCTCTTTTTGATCTTTCGATCGCTTTATTTAAGTAACTGATTGCTAAATCAGGCGCATTTAAAACCTCAAACATAGTTAAAGCTTCTGCAGCGCGGTAAAGCACCTCAGCATCCCGTTCTTTAGAATCGGATACTACTTTTTGAATTGCAGCAATTCCAGACTTATCGCCTTTTCCTACTTTGATTGAAGCAAGACCGATTTCATTTAAAATACTTTTACGATCAACCTCAAGACCCTTTTTAAAGTATTCTTCGGCAGATTCAAAACTAGGATCGAACTGAGATAAATAGGAGTTTCCTAAATAAAAGTAATTATCTCCTTCCTCAGGCTCATTTGCAATTAATGCATTAAAAATTTCTTTCGCTTTTGCGTATTTGTGGCTGTCCACATTAACAATTCCTTCTTCAAGAGTTTGGGCAAAAACCATGTTTGCCATTAGCAATACACTTGCCCCGATGGCAATCTTCTTCGTTAATACTATCATGTTTTTCATTTACTATTTCAATTTAAAAAAAAGTTTCTCATTTCATTTACACAATTTCCGTTCCAAAATTGTGTGTTACCTCATTTCCACTTCACGTTTGAATATAAAATAAGGTTGTAGACCTTCTTTACTGACTACAATCTGCCCTTTTTGAGAGGAGGCAAACCTCATAACTCCATTGGCAATACCAAAGGTATTCTCCCCACTTAATAAATAAATCAAGCGAGTAAACGGATAGTCCTGACTCTGCAGAGCTTTTGGACTAGGGAGTAGGCTATTTTTGCCGTCGTTTACTTTAAGAATTTTCACCATCGATTTTAGCTCCTGAGCCTTAGGTGAATATTCACGGCTAATGGTATTTAAACTAATAACCCCGATGCGACTCCCATGCTTCGCTAATTCCGTTATGACGTTTTCATTCCCACTAATGGTCGAAAATTTAAGGTCCTTTGGATCTTTATTGAGTTGATGAGCAACAAAATTTAAATTTCCTGAATTGGTCCCATCAAAAATCAAATTTTTCTCCTCTGAAAGCAGTTCGGCTTCAATCTCCTGAAGTGAAATCTCCGTACGAGGTGAATTCTTATCGACAACAAACACTACGGCGTCAGCTGCAAAAAATGCCGGTTTGTACTCTATTCCCACTAAACGCTTGTATTCTAAAGCCTCCTTCTCGGTTAAAATCCGGGACATTACGGCAAGTTTTGCCTTCCCATTAAGAATATCAAGAAACGCTAAATCTTCTTTCTGTACCTGCACGCGAATCTGCGTGTCTGGATAGTTCATAGAATAAACCTCACCAAGAGCCTCAGCAACACTTTTAAAAGAATCGTCAGCTAAAATTGTTAATTCACCAAGGTGGTAATTACTACTCGGGGACTCTGCCTCTGGTTTCTCCTTCGAACATCCAAGAAAGAGCAGTAACAGTCCTAATACTAACGCACTATTTCTCATTACTAATACCTCTTAGTTTTTGAAATCCTCTATAAGATCTAAAAAGTCCATAAATAATCAAAATAGCCCCAAGCGCATAGGCGATGTTCGGTTCTAAAGAGATCACAAAAAACTTATATACGATGACAAAGACGCCTAAAATAACGTAACAAAGTCCGGTTGCAAAAGAAAGCCATTTAAACACCATAGGAGCAAAAATATAAAAAAAAAAGAGAAGCAGTGCTTCTCTTTTCAAAATTTATTAGTCGAGACTACTCAAAATTCATTGTTAAAGGTAACTTAAATCTTGAACGAACAGTCTGTCCGTTGATTTTAGCTGGTCTCCATTTGTTTCGAATCGATTTGATCGTTCTCTCTGCTTCTCTATTGAAGTCAGAATTTGAACCGGTTGCTTTAACTTGAGTTAAAGTTCCATCTCGTTCTACAACAAAGGTAACATCCGCTCTTAAAGTTCCTTCGTCTCCAGACATTGCTGAAGTATCGAAGCTACTTCCTACACGGTTACGGAATGCGTTGATTCCACCAGGGAACTCGGATCCCTGTTCAACCTCATCATAAATCTCATTTGTACTTGGCGCCGGCTTTGCTTCAACCGTGGCAGCTTTCGTCCCAGTGGATGGCGGCGGCGGCGGTGGCGTATAGCTCGGAGCTTTCACACCTTCCTGATTTTGCAGTCCAGTTGTCGTTTCCAATTGTTTTGTGATTGGAGGTGGAGGTGTCTCCACTTTTGGAGCTCTTTTTGGCTCCGGCACAACATTTTGAATTACTTCAATCTTAGGCTCCTCTTTTGGGGGAGGAGGAGGGGGAGGTGGTTCTTCCTCTTTCGGTTGCTCTATAATCGTTTCTTCCGGGATAATGTCAATAAGATTCGCATTAACTTCTGTTTTTTCAACAGCACTCATTTGCTTAATCTTCATGACGACGAAAGGTGTAATAGTACCCACACAGAAAACAACGGTTCCTAAAACGAAAGCTTTTGTTAAATTTTTCGAGTATATCTTACGAAGATTGTAGGCACCGTAGGTTTTATTTCTGTTCTCAAATACAATTTCATCTAAACCTAGATTGTCCTTGTATACATTTTCATCTGCCATTTAAATATTCATTTACAATTAAATAATTATTGCTGACCTTCAGCCGGCGCAGCACTTGATGCACTTTCGCCTACCTTCTGATCGTAAATGGCCTGCTCATAAGGGCGAATATCGGTAATACCGTATTGTTCACTTTTTGTAATCGCCATTTCGTCTAACATGTCAACAAAATTCTTGTATAAGGCTTCGTCTGTAGGCTTAATGAT
>DCJS01000006.1:0-51397 GCA_002319955.1 Flavobacteriales bacterium UBA1694 | reverse complement strand
GCAGGTAATCCTAAATCCATTACATTCGGCTTATTGAAGGTTGTCACCAACATAAAGAATGTAATCAAAAGAAAGGCCAAATCCACCATTGGTGTTAAGTCTACGTGTGGTGGCTGTTTTTTCGAACGAACCTTGCCGCCCTTGCCACTCTGATCTTTAACTTGTACGTCTGCCATTTCTTTATTAATTAGCTACTTCTTGATTTGTAATTAACCAAAACTTAAGAAAATCAATATCTCTTAGCCCTTCGAACAGACTTTTAACTCTGTCATACTTGGTATTGGTATCTCCTTTTATTGCCAATTTATAGTCTGAATTAATCGCTAAACTTTGTTGAACCCAATCAATCAGTTCCTTTTTTGTATCATCCAACGGAACTCCAGGAGCCGTAAAGGCTTTTTTGTCATCATCAGATAAATTAAGGTAACCTTTCAACTGGCTCATTGGCACTCCTACCGCTTCTACTTTTGCAAATGCAGCTTTTTCTGCATTAGTGAAAGTGGTTCCATACTTCTTCGCCATATTATCCAAAAGCTGTATTCTTTCTGTTCCATTTTCTACTGGAGTGAAATAGAATCTTCCGTCCGTGGTGCTTAATACTGTCATTAAACTCGCGTCGGGAAGTAGCTTCTCAGAAATTGAAGATGGCGTCGTGATGGTCTCCACGTCCGGTTTTGCAAACTGGGCGGTGAGGATAAAAAACGTCAGTAGTAAGAACGACACATCGGTCATGGCCGTCATATCTACCCGTATATTATGTCTCTTTGGTTTGACTCTCGCCATTATATCTTTATTATTTATTAAACTTCTAAAAAATTCTGCCAATTAAGCCCATGCATAAGCACGAGTTAATCTTCACACCGTCTTATTGGTGTTCTGCAAATGACTGTTGGATAGACATTGCGATCTCGTCGATCTTGAATGTCAGTCCGTCAATCTTAGAAGTAAAATAGTTGTAGAAGATAATTGCTACTGCAGAAGTACCAATACCTAAAGCCGTGTTGATAAGGGCTTCAGAAATACCTACTGATAATTTCGCAGAGTCTGGAGTTCCACCACCTTCACCTAAGGCGCTAAAGGCAGAGATCATCCCCATTACTGTACCTAATAGAGCAACTAGGGTTGCCACAGTACCTAAAGTTGAAAGAATCATCATGTTCTTTTCAAGCATTGGCATTTCAAGGGTAGTAGCTTCTTCGATTGATTTGTTAAGCGCAACCATTTTCTGCTCCTTAGTCATTGATGTATCGTGGGATAACGCTTTGTAAGAAGTTAAACCTTCTTTTACAACGTTCCCTACAGTACCTCTTTGCTTGTCGCACTCTTCCATTGCCTCATCAATGTTTCCTTCATTAAGGAGTTTTCTGATATTAAGAACAAATTCGTCTAGGTTACCTTGGCCAGCTGCTTTTTTCAACATTATAGCACGCTCAATTGCAAAAACTAATACAATAAGCATGAACGTAATTAGAACTGGGATAATTACACCACCCATGTAAATGATACCTAAAGTGCCACTTGGATGCAATTCTGACCTTTCAATGTCGGTAAAGGCTACAGAACTTGCACCATCAATTCTAGCATCTGGTGAGAAGTTCCCTGTATTCCCTAGTATGAACCAGTAAATAGAAAGCCCAACCACGAATAGAATTGGAATAATTAACGCAGGTTTTAACCCTCCTGACTTTTTAGCAACTACTTGCTCCTCTGTGTTTGAAACATTCATTTCCATATTTAACTAAATTATAATTGTTATTATTTTTTATTTTCGAGCGGTAAAATAAAGGCAAATTTTTTACTAATGCAAGAGTTTAACTGAAAGTTCATATTTTTTTTTCCTATGTTAATTTAATTTAACATTGAGAAGTTAGCAAATTAATTGCGAAAAAATACGAATTATATCCACTTGGGATTAAATCTCTATACATTTGAAAATATCAAACTTTATTTTTTCGAAATCATCAATATTTTTTCGCTAAAATTGACAATTAGACTACAATATTAATAATTTTTTTCGGAACGATAATTACTTTTTTCGGTGAATTTCCCGCCAACTGTGCTAGAGTTCGTGGCTCCTCTAAAATAAGTTTTTGGATCTGATCGACACTCAAACCCGCATCTAAGGTCATTTTAAATCGCATTTTCCCATTAAAACTAACGGGATAATCAATTTCATCCTCAGTTAAATACGATTCATTAAGTTGCGGATAGGGTGTGAACTCAATCGTGGTTTTATGTCCTAGAAGACCCCAAAGTTCTTCACAAATATGTGGCGCATAAGGCGCTATCAAAATTGCAAGAGGCTCAAGGATGGCCCGCTTGTTAGACTTAAGCCGGTTTAGTTCATTGACTGCAATCATAAACTGAGACACGGAGGTATTGAACGAGAAGTGCTCGAGATCGTAAATCACTTTCTTAATCAAGGTGTGAAGAATTTTTAACTCTTCCTTTGTGGCATGCTCTTCACTAATGCTTAAGGTGTCCCCTTCAAAATACAGATTGTAAAACTTTTTCAAAAAGCCGTAGACACCAGATAAGCCCTGGGTATTCCAAGGTTTGCTCTGCTCTAAGGGTCCCAGAAACATTTCATAAAGTCGAAGCGCATCGGCCCCGTACTCGTCACAAATCTCATCTGGATTCACCACATTAAATTTTGATTTGGACATCTTTTCGACCTCACGTTCCGTTAGGTATTTGCCGTCTTCTAAAATAAATTCTGCCTCATTAAATTCCTTTCGCCATACTTTAAACTTTTCTAAATCAAGTTCATCAGTCGCTCCCTTAAGTAGCGACACATCGACATGAAGCTTCTGAGTCTTATGATCCGCAATTAAATTTTTAGATACGAAAGTTTGCGTGCCTTCAATTCGGTAGACAAAAGCGCTCATCCCAAGGATCATCCCTTGGTTGATTAACTTCTTAAAGGGCTCTTGGACCTCAGCCCATCCCCGGTCATACAAGAACATATTCCAAAATCGAGAGTAAAGCAAGTGGCCAGTGGCGTGCTCGCTACCCCCAATATACAAATCGACAGCGCCCCAATATTTGGCTAAATCTGCCTCAACAAATTCAGTGGTATTGCTTGGATCCATATAACGAAGGAAGTACCAAGAGCTTCCGGCCCAACCGGGCATCGTAGAGAGCTCTAAGGCGAAAACAGTGCTGTCATCAATCAAACGGCTTTCAACAACTTTTTGATTCAGTTCATCCCAGCCAAAATTAAGTGCATTACCAAGGGGCGGATCACCCTCCGGCGTAGGTAAATAATTTTCAACTTTAGGGAGTTCTAATGGGAGCGCTTCTTTAGGAAGTGTATAGGGGAGCCCCTGCTTATAATAAATTGGAACGGGTTCCCCCCAATAGCGTTGTCTTGAGAATATTGCGTCCCTTTGTCTGTAATTGGTCGTTCCCTCTCCAATGCCTCGAGACTGTATTTCTTCAATCATGCGTGCTTTAGCTAACTCATAATTAAGTCCGTCCAGAAACTGAGAGTTTTCACAAACAGAGTCTTTAGAATCAAAGGATTCCAAGCTAAGATCTACTTCATTTTTGATAACACTGACAATGGGAAGCCCAAAGGCTTTGGCAAAACGGTGATCCCTTTCGTCGTGGGCTGGAACCGCCATGACAGCGCCTGTACCGTAACCCATCAGAACATAATCCGAAATATAGATCGGCATTAATTCCTGGGTGAAGGGATTAATCGCATAGCTTCCTGTAAAAGCCCCAGTGACGATCTTAACCTCAGTCATTCGGTCTCTTTCGCTTTTTTTCTGAGTCTCCTTCACATAGGTATTCACCGAATCGAGTTCCGACTCAATTGTAAGTTTTTCTACCAGGGGGTGTTCCGGTGCAAGCACCATGAAAGTCGCTCCAAAGAGCGTGTCCGGACGTGTGGTAAAGACTTCAATTGACTCCCCACTTTGCGTTGAAAAGCGCACTTTAGCCCCCTGAGATTTCCCAATCCAATACGTTTGAGAATCCTTAAGTGGTTCTGGCCAATCCAGACCCTCTAGACCCGAAAGTAGCCGCTCAGAGTAAGCTGTAATACGCATACTCCACTGCATCATTTTCTTTTGGTAAACTGGAAAGCCACCACGCTCCGACTTCCCATCTTTTATTTCGTCGTTTGCTAGAACCGTCCCAAGGCCAGGACACCAGTTTACGGTGGTTTCTGCTCGGTAGGCTAGTCGGTAGTTAAGTAGAATATCTTGCTGATCTTCGGGCGAGGCCTGTGTCCACTCCTCAGCGGTAAATTCAAGGGACTCCCCCTGCGCGGCCCTAAGTTCTTGAGTTCCGTGCGCGGCAAAATGCGCAGCCAAGGTCTCAATCGATTCGGCCTTATCCGTATTTAAGTTATACCACGAATGGAAAAATTCAATAAAAATCCACTGCGTCCACCGATAATAGGCCGCATCAGAAGTTCTTAGCTCTCGACTCCAATCAAACGAGAAGCCAAGACGTTTTAACTGCTGCTCGTAGCGTGCAATGTTCTGCTCAGTGGTCACAGCCGGGTGCTGACCCGTTTGAATGGCGTACTGCTCTGCAGGCAGACCAAAGGAATCGTACCCAATCGGATGCAAAACATTAAAGCCTTGATGCCTTTTATACCGCGCATAAATGTCCGAGGCAATATAGCCTAAGGGATGACCTACATGCAGTCCTGCCCCTGAAGGATAGGGAAACATATCGAGCGCATAAAATTTCGGTTTCGTTAAATCCGCATCGGTTTTGTAGGTTTGGGTATCACGCCAATAGTCTTGCCATTTTTTCTCAATGGTCTGGTGATCGTAGAACATTATGCTTTTATAAATTAAATTAAACTTGATTTGTGCAAGCTACAAATTTAGGATTTTGAATTGAAAAAACCGCTCCACCCTTTTACACAATGTGCGGCGAATTCATTTCTTGGATTTTTTCCAAAATCAGCTTTGAACTGTAGGGTTGGGATTCGACATAACGTCTTGCATTCTCTCCCATCGATTTAAGTCTCAAAGGATCGACCAAAAGGGAGGCTAGAAACTCCAAGGCCTTAACTTCATCTTCAAAGCTCCGCCCAGCATCGAGCAAAACGATTGCATCGGCTTCTGGGTTCTCTTTATACTGATTTCCAAAAAACACGGGAATTCCAAAGGATGCTGCTTCTAAACAATTATGAAGGCCCTTTGAATGAAACCCTCCTCCAACGAGCGCAAGATCCCCGTATTGATAGAGTTTTGAAAGAAGTCCGATAGAATCTATTATTAAAACTGGCGCCTTTTGAATACGCTCAGGGCTTTGCTTGTCAAGGGTCGAATACAATAAGGCGTGTGGAAATAATTCCGTAAGCCGCTTTACTCGCTTTAAGTCGTGGGGCGCAAGAACTATTTTTGTCTCAGGCCTTGCTTGAATAATTGAATAGGCAAGCTTCTCCTCAGCCTCCCAACTGCTCCCAAATACGATTAGAGTGCTCTGGGCCTTAAACTCCTGAATATAAGCAATAGGTGAAGCCTGTGAGGCGGTCTCTCGAACGCGGTCAAAGCGGGTGTCCCCGGTAACAGACCCTTGGGGAATCCCGAGATTTACCGCGGATTGAAACGATTTTGCTGTTTGGTGAAAAAACCAATGAATTCGTTTTTGGAGCGCCTGGGCTAAGACCCGTCCACCCGGTTTGAAAAATGCCTGATTCTTATAAAAAAGGGCTGACACCACGTAGAGTTGCGCTCCAGCTCTATTTAATTCACCCAGAAGCGTGTACCAGTAGTCGTACTTAACGGTGAAAAAAACCTTTGTTTCAAAACTTTTAATAAAAGGCTGAATCTCCCGCTTTAAGTCAAAAGGCAAATAACACAAAACCCGATTGGGGTTTTGCTGTTTTTTTGCTATGTGTTCGTACCCTGAGGGCGAAAAGAAAGTGATTAATGTTTTGTAATGGGGATACTGCCCTTCAAGTGCCTCCAAAACAGGAAGTCCCTGTTCATACTCTCCTAAACTCGCGGCATGCATCCAGAGCACTTGGTCGTTTACTGAAAAACGGGATTGAACAATCGATAGGCTCTTTCTGCGTCCTTCGAGACCAAGTTTCAATTTTTTATTAAACCGGGCTCCAAAAAGGAACCCTAGTTTAAGTAACCAAATAAAAAGGGGGTAGAGTACCTTCATTTGTCGTGGCCTAATTCGTCTTTCGAGGGTTAAGTTAAGATTCTCTTTATAAAACGAAGCTTATGAGAATGCGCATTTAATTCGGTATTAAATATTCCAGATGAGTCAAGTCGGTCTAGTCGAACACGGCCATAAGCGTGGATGATTTTCTGGTCCTCAATCATAATACCTGCATGGTCTATTTGGCCCTCATTGTTTTCAAAAAAAGCCAAATCGCCAATTTGGGATTCTTCAACAAAAGATAAGACCTCACCAAGGGCCGATTGGTCTTCTGCTTGCCTTGGCAAGTAGAGGCCAACACTCTTAAACACTAGCTGAACAAGCGCCGGGCCGTCTAGACCAAAACAACTCCTTCCTCCTTCCAAAAAAGGGGCTCCCAATAAGGACTCCGCGAGTACCTTGACGTCGGTAACAGGAGACTCGCCTAACGCTGAAACGTTCGACTCAAGTTCTGATCCCATAGAAAGCAAGCAGTTCAACCCCTCGATAGGCGTTTCTAGGAACCGCTTGGTGACTACCTTTGTTTGGCGCGCCGTATGGCGATCATCCTCTACAAGAGCGATCTGATTGAGCGCGACCCACCCTTGCTGCCCATCCGCATGAAGCGCAATTTTTGCCCCATGCCTACTAAGCTCTAACACGTCCATTGATTCTCCATAGAGCGCCTGACTTACCATTTGCGCCTGGGGCGAATCTTGGACTCGGATCGCAGCCACTGCTTCAATACAAATTGCCTTTTTCATAAATACAGATCTAATCATCACCTTGTGAGCCGTCACACTAAAGTTTTACGGCCAAATGAATCCCATCGCGCAAAGGTAAAATAAGATTTTCAAAACTTTCATCCCTTGCAATTAATTCATTTAATTCTTGAATGACTTTAGTCGATTTTAATTTTGGCTCGGACTCAAGAACTTTGCCATACCACAGAACATTGTCAAAAATAAGTAGGCCCCCTGGATTTAAGCGCTCTTTTATCTTCTTAAAATAAGTGACATAATTTTCTTTATCAGCGTCTATAAATACAAGGTCAAAAGTTTGATCACACTCATCCAAATACTCTAGGGCATTTTGAATTCTAAAATCAATCTGATCCGAAAGTGCACTACGCTCAAAGTAGGATTTGGGAAGGTAGGCTAAGTCTTCATTCACATCTAAAGTGATGATCATTCCCTTAGGGTCAAGGCCCTCCCCAAGACATAAGGTAGCATACCCGGTAAAGGTTCCTATTTCCAATATAGATTTGGGCCGCTTTATTTTTGAAATTAAGGAAAGAAATCGACCTTGTTGGTACCCCGAAATCATATGGGGCTGCGTGGTCTTTTGGTAGGTTTCACGCCTCAGTAAGCGAAGTAGCTCTGGCTCTGCTGAAGCATGGGCCTCCAGATAGCGATCCATTAGCGGTAAATTTTCCTCAAAAAAACTCATGGTGTAAATACTTTAGTCAAAATTACAATTTTTGAAACAAAAAAGCTTACCAATTCTAAGAATTGGTAAGCCCTTCTATTTAATAACGAAAATTTTAGTTCTTTGCAGGAGCAATATCCATTAACCTCATGAACTCATCAAGTTTAGGCATGATAATAATTTCAGTACGTCTATTTTCTGCACGTCCGGATACCGAAGCGTTGGTGGTCTTCGGATTGTACTCGCTTCGTCCACCGGCAGTCATTCGAGATGGATTCACACCAAATTCGTTTTGAAGAATTTTAGCAATCGAAGTCCCTCGCAATGCGGAAAGATCCCAATTGTCTCTGGGTAAATTAGCGGAATTTAAAGGCATCGTATCGGTATTCCCTTCAATAAGGACCGAATAGGTGTCGTAGTCATTAACTACTGCTGCCACTTTCCCTAAGACCTCGCGCGCCTCAGGCAGAACTTTATAGTCTCCTGTATTGTAGAGCATTTTATCGGAAAGTGAGATCATCACCACCCCTTTAAGGACTTTCACTTGGACATCTTGATCTGCAATATTGTCAAGTGAGCGTTTCAGTTTGTTTGAAAGCGCAAGGTTTAAACTGTCGTTTTTCGCATTGCTCGAAATCAACTGCTTTATATATTGGTTGGAAGAATTTATTTCTCCAATTAATTTGTCAATATTCTGAGAGCCTTTCCCCGCATTGGATAAGCAGGCATCCAAGGATGATTTCAGAGCGTCCTGTTGACCTTTGAGTAAATTATTCTCACTGTCGAGGCGCGTATTTTGAGCCTGCAAATCTCTGTTTTGAGTTTCACTTTGTGAGAGACGCTCCGAGGTCTGCTGGAAATTCGAATTTAATTCATCGTACTGCTTTCTGCTAATACAGCTCGCCAGGGTGAGAACCACCATACCGAGACTTACCCACTTAAATACTTTCATAATGATTTGGTTTGATTAATCTTATTTAGACAAACTTACAAATTCATGAACAAAAGAAATCTTATCTTTGCCCTGTTTAACGGACTTTTATGAGTTATTTAACAAATCCATTAACAGTTTTAGCTTTTAAGGAAGCCTTGAAAGCCCTAGATCCGTTATATGAGTCCCACACATTCTTAGTGGGGGTAAGTGGGGGCGTAGATTCTATGGTACTTGCCTCACTTTGTCTAAAAGCAGGGCTTAAATTTGAGATCGCTCACGTAAATTACCATTTAAGGGAAGAGGCCTCCATCCAAGATCAAAAAACAGTTGAGGCATTTTGCCAAGCCAATGCCATTCCCTTGCACCTTTACGAGGTTGGAGTCGCGGACCATAAACCTGGGGGATCTATTCAATTGTGGGCACGCACGCTGCGTTATGATTTTTTCAAACGAATCCAACAGCAAGCGAAACTCTCGAGACTTCTCACGGCGCACCATATGGAAGACCAACTCGAAACCTTCATAATCAATCTTTCTCGTGGAAGTGGCCTCAAAGGCCTAAGTGGAATTCCTTCTAAGGAGAACGGCATCTTAAGACCGCTATTGCAATTTTCGAAAACCCAAGTCTATGACTTCGCTCAACTCCATCAAATAGACTTCCGTGAAGACCTTAGTAATGAATCCGACTTCTACCTTAGAAATCGAATTCGGCATCACATCGTGCCTAGATTAAAGGAAACAAGCCCAAATTTTTTAGAAAACTTCCAAAAAAGCATTTCCATACTTAGCTCCATTCAAGAGCATCTTAGTCAGGGAGCAAGCGACTTTTTAAATAACCACAAAACAACAGACCAAAACGGCAACACACAGACCCTGGACCTTAGGGCCCTACGCTTAGAATCTCAAGCGATCCAGCATGAAGTCCTTAAATCGGTTGGATTTCGCAGTATTGAGCAAATAAGCTCTGTATTTAGTTGCATCTCTGGAAGCCAATTCCAGCTCGAGGACTCAACGGCCTATGTGAATCGCAACGAATTAATTTTAACTCGCGAATTGAGTAGTGATTCAGAGACGACTTTCGAATTCGACATCACAGATCTCCAAGGGAACATACTGGTCCCCTCGGTATTAAAGGCTCAATTTACCGATTTCAGCCCCCTTGAATGGCAATTTGATTCAGATAAAATTCAGTTCCCACTAAGAATTCGACACAAAAAACCGGGCGATATTTTTTACCCTATCGGCATGATTGGAAAAAAGAAGATTACTAAGTTTTTTAAGGACGAAAAAATCTCTATTTTAGCAAAATCTAATATTTGGATTTTATGCGATTCGCAGAATCAAATTTTAGGTGTCTTACCCTTCAGACAAGACCGTCGCTTTGTCGCGCAAAACTGCACATCAAAAAAGTATTCCTTTTTGATAGAATGTGAAATTTAAATCCAAACTACGAACATGCAATTAAAAACTTGGTTCACACTTGTACTGACCTTTATTTTAACTACTGTATCTGGACAGATCAAAGATCCAGTAACACTGAAATTCAACATCGAAACCTTAGGGGACAATCTCTATGAGGCCACACTTTCGGCAACCCTAGAACCGAACTGGCATATTTACTCAAAAGATTTACCACCAGATTCTGGAATTCCGACTGAACTCATTGTATCTTCACCAGAGGGTATAGAGCTCGTTGGCGGCGTGCGCGAAATCGGTAAAAAATTTGACGAATTTTCCGAAGCCTTTGGAACTCAAATTGTGTACTATTCAAACAAAGCACAATTCAAACAAAAATTTAAATTAAAAAACCCAAATAAAGCCGCAACCATCGTGGCTGAGTTCACTTACCAGACTTGTGATGACCGGGTCTGTCTAGCGCCTAACACCGTTGAATTCGAGAAGCGAATCGCTGCCACAGCAGCAGCTGGCACTGATTTGGCGCTTGAAAAGCAGATGCCTGAAGACCAGGCAGACTCTGTTTTGCAGCAGGACACGCTTGGGGCTGCAATAGCACCACTTAGCACTCCCTCTGTGGGCACAACTTTAGACCCTTCCAAACTTAAGGTCAGCTCCATTGACTATAAAAACCCTTTGACCGATTGTGGAAGTGCCATCAAAACCTACGATGAGAATTATTGGACTTACCTTCTACTGGGCTTTATTGGCGGAATGATCGCGCTCTTAACCCCGTGCGTGTTTCCAATGATTCCTTTAACCGTTTCGTTCTTTACAAAAGGAGCAAAAAGCAAAGGCAAAGGCCAACGAGATGCAGCCCTTTACGGATTTTTTATCTTTTTGATTTTTGTCTTATTAAGTGTTCCGTTTCATATCGTGGACGGCATTGCGGGAAACATTTTTAATCAAATATCGACCTCCGTTTGGCTAAACCTATCCTTCTTCGTGATTTTCATGGTTTTCGCCTTTAGTTTCTTTGGTTACTTCGACATCACGCTTCCAAGCAGTATTGCAAATAAATCCTCACAAGCCGAAGAAGCAGGAGGATTCAT
Organism: Flavobacteriales bacterium UBA1694; assembly: GCA_002319955.1. GTDB lineage: Bacteria > Bacteroidota > Bacteroidia > Flavobacteriales > Weeksellaceae > Planobacterium_A. The sequence continues at coordinate 40,409 of DCJS01000006.1, read as the reverse complement.
TGGCATCTTCTTTATGGCCTTAACACTGGTGATTGTGTCGTTCTCTTGTACAGGCCCAATTTTAGGGTCCTTACTTGGTAGTGCCGTAACAGGCTCCTCGAATGTTCCAATGCTTCTCACCTTTGCTTTAGGTGGTTTTGGTCTTGCCTGGGCAATTGTCTTTGGACTGCTTGCCTTGTTCCCACAAGTCCTTCAAAGTCTTCCAAAGTCTGGCGGGTGGATGAATACGGTAAAAGTTGTTTTAGGATTTATTGAAGTGGGGCTTGCACTTAAATTCCTTTCCAAAGCCGATTTAGTTTCCAAGACCTTCTTTTTGAAACGAGAATTATTCATTGTCCTTTGGATCCTAATAACTCTAGGGCTTGTACTTTATCTATTTGGAAAGATCCGATTTCCACACGACGATAAAAAAGCAAAAATCTCCTTGGGAAGAAAACTATTTGGGGTCGTAGGAATTGGGTTCCTAATCTACTTAGTCCAAGGTTTAGTACCTGCCGAGCGTCCAAAACTGCAAATGCTCTCTGGAATACTTCCTCCCTTAAATGTAAGCTATTTTCATAAGGAAGGCGATGGAATTCTTGGAATGCACCCTGAGCACGATTACTTCAAAGCGATCGAAATGGCACAAAAGCACAACAAGCCTATACTCATTGATTTTACAGGCTATGGCTGTGAGAACTGCCGAAAAATGGAGGAATTCGTGTGGACTGAACCTGATATCCTTCCGATCCTTCAAAACGACGTTATTTTAGCCTCACTTTACATTGACGATAAAGAAGAATTACCTGAAGATCAACAATCCCGTATCGATATGGGAGGCGGTAAAATGAAAAAAATAAAAACCATTGGGGACCGTTGGAGTTTGTTCCAACAGATCAATTTCAATAACAACTCGCAACCCCATTATGTGATGGTTACGCCACAAGGTGAGGTGATAAACCACCCTATCTCAGGGTATATGCCAAAAGAGGAGTTTAAAAAATTCTTGGAATGTGGCGTTAATTATTTTAAGCAAATGAAATAACCCCAACTTATTTTCTAAAGAGAGCACACCTAGGTCGTGCTCTTTTTTTTATCTTTGAAAAAAACAGTGATGAAAATAACCACGCTTCTAGCCTCGCTCATTCTACTTGTCATAGCCTGCCAAAAGGAACCGAAAATTTCTAAAATTGAAATGGAAAACCTTCGAATTGATTCGATAAACCAAGAAAGACAAAAAATAAACGACAGCATTCAAAAGCGAAATGAGATGAACCGGTACCCAGCTCTTGCTGGAGCGCACACCCTCTCGTTTTCCAATTTCGATACGGAATTTAAGGGGCCTATCCATTTTGAGGTGGTTGGTCGGGATCGCTATAAGGTTTCAGGAAAAATTGTAAAAGGGTCTAATCATGTCGAAATCCAAGGTGAAATCCTCCAAGTCTCCCCAAAACATTTAAATTTTGAAGGAATCATTTCCCAACGGATAAACGCCACGAATTTTGAAAGACCAAGGAAAACAACCTTCACGAAGGAAGGAAAAGAACCGAAATTTCGACTGCAACATAAGGTGGGTGGCCAAGGATTTGTAGAGTATATTGATATCCACTTATAATCCCTTACCTTATGCTTCACTACACACTACACGGAGACGGCCCACAGACCCTAGTCCTTTTGCATGGTTTCATGGAAAGCCAAAGTATTTGGCAATTAATGGAAACCCACCTGAGCGAAGAATTTACGCTAATAAAAATCGATCTCGCAGGCCATGGCGATTCTAGTGTGGCGCACGAAATCAATTCGATGGATGTGATGGCCAAAGATGTGATGGAAGTTTTAATTCACCTGCAGTGCACGCGCGTGCACCTTCTGGGACATTCCATGGGTGGCTATATAGCCCTAGCCTTTGCAGAACTTTACCCCAGCTACTTAAAAAGTTTAACGTTATTCTTTTCGAGTTATTTTGCAGACAGCCGCGAGAAACGCGACCAACGTGAGCGGAGCTTGCGCGTCATCGCCGAAAACTTCAAAGCTTATGCTCTAGCAGGAATTCCCCCACTCTTTAGTCCCTATGAATTAAAAGCGCTAGCCTCAGAAGTTAAATTAGCAAAAGAAGTGGCCCTACAAACCCCTGTAGAGGGAGTGTTAGCGAGCGTTAAAGGAATGATGGCACGGCCGAACCGCCGCTCCATAATCGAGGAAATGGACTCAAAAGTGCTCATAATTCTTGGGCGTCACGACGGGGCTATCGACTCACATTCTCTTTTTAAAGACCTTCCATTAAAAAGCTCACTAAAAGCCTATATGCTAGATTGCGGCCATAATGGCCACCTCGAAATCCCAGAGCTTTGCGCCGCTGTGATTAACCATGAACTTCTAAGCAATACGGCTAGCTAATTACCAGTTACTGGCAAGAACTAACTCTTTAAAATCATTAATGGTAGACTGGATGTCTTTATCGTATTTTCCGCCTGCCGCATTAATATGACCGCCGCCGTTAAAATGAGCGCGAGCAAATTGGTTGACATCCACGTCGTCTTTTGAGCGGAATGAAATTTTAATAAAGTCTTCAAACAAATCTTCCATAAAGAACGCCGCTACCTTAGAGCCTAGAATACTTAGCCCATAGTTAACGAACCCTTCCGTATCCCCTTTTTCAAAGCCATAGGATTTAAGTTCTTCTCGCGTTAAGTACAGTATCGCAACCTGCCCCTCTTTGACCACTTCCATGCGGCCTAGAACTAAGGCTAAAAGCTTTAACCGAGTGAGCGTATTGGTATCCCAGGTCTGACTTGTAATAGCCGCCGGATCAGCGCCATTCTCAATTAAATTGGCCACAATTCGGTGGGTCGTCGCGCTCGTAGAACGAAATCTAAACCCACCTGTGTCGGTCATAATTCCACAATAAAGACATTGGGCAACTTGAGCGTTAATCAATTCTTCCTGGTCTAAAGCCGCTATAAAATGGTAAACCATTTGTGAGGTTGCCGGCACCTGAGTATCCGAATACACAAAATCAAAGGCATCGGGCTGCTGGTGGTGGTCAATTAAAATCTTCACCCCCTTGGCGCGGTCTAACCAGGGCCCCACGAGTGCCCCAAGCCGATGCGAGGCGTTAAAATCCAAAGCAAATAGGACCTCAGCCTGATCGATGAGTTCCCACGCTTTTTTTCTTTTATAATCTGCAATTGTAATTTTGCGCGACTCAGGCATCCACTTCAAAAACCTCGGAAAGTCATTTGGCACCACGATTTCTGCTTCCACACCACGTGCTCGTAAGAAATGCTGCAATCCCAGTGACGACCCAATAGCATCACCATCTGGGTTATAATGCGTTAGGATGACAACTTTGCGCTCGGACGTTAAAAGGTTATGAATATCTAGAAGCTCTGAGGGTGAAAACATATAAGTCAATTTTTTACAAAGGTAAGATTTTTCAGCATTAAGCCTCTCTCATAGCCACAGGAGTCTGATGGAAAAACGTGTGCGCGCTGTTGAAAAGTGAACTTTGCGATCGGATGCTTTTAAAACGTTCTTTTTTCCAAATAAAGTTTGTAGGGGTTAAAATAATTTGTATTTTTGCATTCTGAAAAACAAGAGATAGTTTTACACTAAAGATATTAGACATGAGCAAAAGAACATTCCAACCATCAGAGAGAAAGAAAAGAAACAAGCACGGTTTCAGAGAAAGAATGTCTACACCAAACGGTAGAAGAATCTTAGCTGCAAGAAGAGCTAAAGGAAGAAAGAGTTTGAGCGTTAGCTCGGCTCGCGCAAAAAGATAATTCTTCAGTTATCCCCATACTTATGCTTGAAAAAGAAATTTTTCAGGCATTTTTTGTTGTTAATTTTTCCTAAAAACTAGAATAAACTTAGAAGTTTTCTCTATTTTTGACTCTTCAAGTTATAAACCTTATCCCCAGTATAAAAATGCCACACAGCAACCTATCCGGAGACAACATCATTAGTCTTAGTCGCGCACGAATTGCGCAGAAAAGCTTCACGGTTTTATCCAACGTCAACCTTAATATAAAGAAAGGGAGGTTCTGCTACCTAATTGGAAAAACGGGGTCAGGAAAAAGCTCACTACTTAAGACCCTTTACGGGCACATTCCACTTCAACAAGGACAAGGCAATGTGGCAGGATTCAATTTGGAGGAACTTAAAATGTCCCAAATCCCAGACCTTAGAAGAAAACTTGGCATCGTCTTTCAAGACTTTCAATTACTATCAGACAGGACCGTTGAGCGGAATCTAAAATTTGTTCTCCAAGCCACGGGTTGGAAAGAGCAAGCGGCAATTCAAGACCGTATAGACGAGGTCCTTAGCAGTGTTGGCATGAAGAGCAAAAAGCATAAAATGCCCCATGAACTCTCGGGTGGAGAACAGCAACGGGTTGCTATTGCACGGGCCTTATTAAACCACCCGCAACTTATCCTTGCTGACGAACCGACAGGAAACTTAGATCCAGAAACTTCAAATGAGATTATGACGCTTCTAAAACGCGTTGCAATGGAAAACAATTCGGCCGTCGTAATGGCTACGCATGACTACCACATGATTCAGAATTTTCCTGGGGAAGCAATTAAGTGCGAGGACGGCGAGCTCACGGTAATGGACACCACCGAACTTTTCGAAAACTAAAAGCATCAGAGCCCTCAATTTCGCATGAGACTGGAACGCCTATAAAGGTTTTCCATGACGAGAATTTGGAGAAAACTCATGAAACGCCTTAGTCAATTCTAAATACGCCTCAGAATAGACCCTTGGGCTTGATTCAATCGTAAACTCCTGATTCAAAATCGGCGCTTTACGAAATTGAAACTCTAAAATCACACGAACGGTATCGCCGCCCGAAATTCCTTGTATGGCGATGCACCGCACTAGAAAAAGCCCTTGCTCCTGAGCGAGGCTCACAAAATCATCTTTAAATTGGTTTGGGAGCACAACACTTAGTATTCCCTCAGAAGCCAAATGTTTTGCAGCACTTCGAACTAATCCCTCAAAATTTAATTCGAGAGTCTGACGCGCCACACGGTCCTTTTCTGAGTCGTTCGGGGCAAAGTAAGGCGGATTCGACACAATTAAATCGTAGGACTGCTCCATAGGAAGCTTTGTGAAATCTGCTAAGGCCACGCTCAATCTTGAACTGAAAATAGAGGCCTGAAAATTTTCACTCGCCAGGGTGGCCGCCATGGGTGAAATATCAATTGCATGAATTTTTAAATCGGGATTTCTTTGGGCTAGCATCAAAGCAACTATACCGGTGCCGCAGCCGACCTCTAGGGCGATTTTGGCTCCCCTTACCTCAGCCATGGCACCCAGCAGTACGGCGTCAGTTCCAACCCGAAACACAGCCTTTGATTGCGCGATATCAAATTTTTTAAAACGAAAAGGTTTCATTACAAATTGGTTGGCAAAGTCACAATGAAGCGGCTCCCTTTTCCAAGTTCAGAGCGCACATGAATCTCCCCTTTGTATTCCTCTATCATTCTACGCACCATGGTAAGACCAAGTCCCATTCCTGAATTTTTTGACGTAAAGTTGGGCTCAAAAATGCGCTCAAACATCTCCTCAGCAATGCCTATCCCATTGTCTTCCACCGAAATGGTAATACGTTTTTGGATCTGTTCTATATCAACATTTATGATTGATTTTCGGCCCTCATCGGCCGCTTGCCTTGCATTGGTAATAAGGTTTGTAACAATTCTGTTGAGGTAGATTCGGTCCATCATGATTTGGATGTCCTCTCGGTTCGCGTGCACGAAAATATTATCGTCATTAAAGATGCGGATAATGCTTTGAATTTCCCGATTGAGATTGATCTCTTCATCGTGTTTGTCGGGAAGCTGAGCGAATTGAGAAAATGCGGAAGCCACTGTGGCGACCAGATCGATTTGTTCCACAACGGAATCGCTCATCTTGTCTACTTTCTCAACAATATCAGGATCGTTGGGGTCGAATTTTCGACGGAAATTTTGGATCGTCAGCTTCATCGGAGTCAGCGGGTTTTTAACCTCGTGAGCCACTTGTTTTGCCATTTCTCGCCAGGCTCGTTCCTTCTCCGTAAAGGAAAGCCGCTCTTTTTGCTCTTGGATTTTAAGAATCATCTTATTGTACGATTTCACCAAGGAGCTGAGCTCATCATTCTTATAATACCGAATCGGCTTAAGATCTTTATCAAATAAAGTCAGCTTGTTAATTAACTCCGAGAATTTAGTCAGTGCTTTTGTTAAATTTTTTGAAACCGCCCAACTCAGCCACATCGAGAGTAGAATAATAAAAATATTGACAATCAAAATGTACTTTGCGTAATTAAAAACGACGCTTAGATACACCGAATCACTATGGTAATAAGGAAAGTAAACAATGCCAATAGGCTCAAGGGTATTGTTTTTTAGAATCATGTAGGACGAAACGACATTGGCCTGAAGACTTTCATTAAACGTCGTGAAATCTACCCGACGGTCGGATTTAAGCACGTCATTTAAAATCATTAAAGGCAAACGTTCATTTTTCACCCGCTCACTGTCTTTGTTGGACACGAGGTACTCACCTTTCAAATCGTATATGATAACATCTGCTTTATTAATATCAGAAATTTCATAGATCTTATTGCCTAGAACGCGTGGTAAATCTTTCGATTCTAATTGTTCGTGACTAACGGCATAATCAAGTGAAGCCATAAGGGCATCCGATTTCGCTTGCTGATCGGTGAGGTTTTGCTCAACTGCATTTTTTTCAAGCAGCCAAAAAGAAAGAATTGATGAGGCACCACTGCTAATCAAACACACAATCATAAAGCCCCAAAAGACCCGATTGCGTAAACTGTATCCTTTATATTTGCTTAGTGGCATTCTTTCCCATCATTAATTTGGTCACGTATTTTCCAATGATATCGAATTCAAGATTTACTTTATGACCCACCGCCAAAGATTTCATGGTTGTGAACTCCCAAGTATAGGGAATTAGGGCGATCGAAAACCTTGTTTTCTCACTTCGAGCGACGGTTAAACTTATTCCATTTACGGTAATTGACCCCTGCGCTACGGTAACAAACCCAAAAGCATCTTCATAGTCAATGGTCACCAAATAACTTCCTTCAAGCATCTCGATTGCAGCAACCGTTCCCACTTGGTCAACATGCCCCTGCACAATATGGCCATCAAGCCGAGCCCCTAACATTGTACAGCGCTCTAGATTAACCTCCGTGCCCACTTTCCAGTCTGCAAGTTTTGTTTTTGCTAAGGTTTCATCAATGGCATTTACTACATACTGATTTTCTTCAATGGCCACTACCGTTAAACAACAGCCGTCGTGCGCCACACTTTGATCAATTTTTAACTCGCTTGTAAAAGGCGAGCTAAGTGTATAATTGACATTGCGCCCCTCACTAACTATTTTTTCAACCCGACCAAGCGCTTCAATTATTCCCGTGAACATTCCGTAGTTTTTGTTAATTTTGTATCTTTCAAATTCTTTTCAAAGATAATAATAAACTATGAGTTCTAAATATCCAAAAGTGAGAGTCGGCATATCGGTAGGCGATTTTAACGGAATCGGCCCCGAAATAATCATGAAGGCTTTAAATGATAAAAGTATAACGGACTTTTTTACTCCGGTGATTTTCGCCTCAGGAAAACTATTCACCTATCAAAAAAACATCTTTAAGCTTCAAGTCAACTTCAACTACATCACGGAGGCTTCCCAGGCGCAAAGCGGCAAGTTAAACATGGTGAACTTATGGAAAGACAATGTGAATGTTCTTCTTGGTACTCCCACTGAGGAGTCCACTAAAATGGCAATCGATTCTCTAGAAGCCGCAACAAACGCCTTAAAACAAGGGGATATCGACGTTTTAGTTACAGCGCCAATCAACAAGGATGAGATGATTAAACAGGGCTTCCAGTATGCCGGGCACACCCCGTACCTCGAGGCTCAATTCGAGAAAAAGGGACTCATGTTCCTGGTGAATGACGATTTAAAGGTGGCGGTATCGACCCACCACATTCCTCTGGCCGAGGTGGCTCAAAACATTTCTAAAGACCTAATAAAAAAACAGATACGTATCTTAAATCAGTGTTTAATTGAAGACTTTCAAATTCAAAAGCCAAAAATCGCCATCCTGGGGTTAAACCCTCATGCGGGTGATGGAGGTACTATTGGCACGGAAGAGATAGAAATTATTGAACCCGCAATAAAAGAAATATTTGAAAATGGCATACTGACCTTTGGACCTTTTCCAGCAGACAGTTTCTTTCAACCTGAAAAGTACAAACACTACGATGCGGTTTTGGCAATGTACCACGACCAAGGTCTTGCGCCCTTTAAAACTATAGCCTACGAAACGGGCGTCAATTTCACTGCGGGACTGCCCTTTGTTAGAACCTCACCAGACCATGGTGTGGCCTACGACATTGCTGGAAAAGGGATCGCTGACGAGCGCAGTTTTTCTGAAGCTCTATTTGCAGCGGTTAAAATTTTTAAAAGTAGAAATGATTATAATGACCTTATGTCTAACCAACTTAAAGCGCGTCACACAAGCAAAGATAACGGGATAGACGAAGATGTGCCAAGTAATTAAGAATCCTAAAACCCGATTAAGCCAGTAAATTTGACTCATGGAATGTGCATTTGCACGGACTAAACGGCAAAAAGAGTATTTGCCGGTAAATATATTTGCTAAATCAAAAAAAATGCATATTTTTGCAACCTCATTTTATGGACAAATTCAGAAACTACGAAGTAGTCTTTTCCGGACTGAAAAACGGAAAGCATAAGTTCCAATTTGAGATAGATCAAGCGTTCTTTGAACTACATGAAACGGAGCAAGAGTTTACTAATCCACGATTAGTTGCGGATATCTTGATGGAGAAGCACAGCACTTTTCTTGAATTTTGGATAGATATTGAAGGCTTAGTAACCCTGGAATGTGACATCATCGGTGAATCCTTTGACTATAACCTTAACTCGAAGTTGAGATTTTTAGTCAATTTTGGCGAAACCTATGACAACAGCAATGAAGAGGTTATTACAATTCCTTCTAACGACCATGCCTTTAATCTGGCACACTTCCTCTATGAGGGCGTCGTACTTTCAATTCCAATGAAAAAAATTTCGCCCAATGTTAGCCAGGAAGACTGGGAACTCGTAGACCGTTATGCTGTATATAGTGAAGAAGAAAGTGAGGAAACCACAGAGCAAGACTCTGATCAGGAGCTCGACCCTAGATGGGCAGCGCTCAAGAAGTTAAAAGACAACAATTAAAAATAAATATTTTAAATAGATGAGATGAGTTCAGACAACCCTCTCTCATCACTCATCAATTAAAAAATAATTAGCAATGGCACATCCAAAAAGAAGACAATCGAGCACAAGAAGAGACAAAAGAAGAACCCATTATAAAGCGGTCGTTCCTCAATTGGCTAAAGATGCAACAAGCGGTGAAATGCACCTATACCATAGAGCACACTGGCATGAAGGAAAACTCTATTATAGAGGTAAGATCGTTATGGAAAAACAAACTGAAACGACAGAAGAAAACTAGGCTCAAAACCGATACTTCTTCAATATTATACAAAAACCACTCATTTTTATTAAAAAAGGGTGGTTTTTTGTTGTTTTTTTGTATTTTTGGACAATATTCAAATAAAAAGCTATGGACATTAAAGACATACAAAATCTGATCAAATTTGTGTCAAAATCGGAAGTTTCCGAAGTGAAGTACAAAACAAAAGACTTCGAAATTACCATCAAGACACCCCTTGGTGGAAATGACAATTTCACTTATGCTGCGCCACCGCAAATGTATCAACAAGCCCCTTCGGCTCCTGCAGCGCCTGCGACTGTTATAAGTGCTCCTGCGAGTGAATCAGCTGCTAGCACTGAGGACAGCAAGTATGTCACTATAAAGTCTCCAATGATTGGAACATTTTATAGAAAGCCATCCCCGGATAAAGACGTCTTTGTAAACGTGGGTGATGCCGTTACAGACGGAAAAGTAGTTTGCGTCATTGAAGCAATGAAACTATTCAACCAAATTGAATCGGAAGTTTCAGGAAAAATCGTAAAAATCTTAGTTGACGATGCGACTCCTGTAGAATACGACCAACCTTTATTCTTAGTAGATCCATCTTAAGGAATCGTTTAAACTTAATCGATCAAATTTGAACTTAACGTTTCAAATACAAAGGGATCGGGAATTTATAACTTAATCATTCAAACAAGATGTTCAAAAAAATACTAATTGCAAACCGCGGAGAAATCGCTATGCGCATCCTTCGAACTTGCAAAGAAATGGGAATTAAAACGGTTGCGGTCTACTCCACAGCGGACAAAGACAGCCTACATGTTCGATTTGCAGACGAAGCCGTTTGCATCGGTCCAGCTATGAGTAAAGACTCGTACCTCAAGATCCCAAATATTATTGCAGCTGCCGAAATCACCAATGCCGATGCAATCCATCCAGGCTACGGTTTCCTTTCTGAGAACGCAAACTTCTCGCGTATTTGCGCAAAGAACAACATCAAATTTATTGGTGCAACCCCGGAGCAAATCGAAAAAATGGGCGATAAGGCGAATGCAAAAGCAACCATGAAAGCAGCTGGCGTTCCGTGTGTACCTGGTTCTGAAGGGTTAATTGACTCGTACGAAGATGCGCTTAGAATTGCGAAAGAAACTGGGTATCCAGTGATGATTAAAGCCACTGCCGGAGGTGGTGGAAAAGGCATGCGCGCAGTTTGGAAAGAAGAAGACCTAAAAGAACATTGGGATTCGGCGATCCATGAAGCGATTGCCGCTTTTGGAAATGGCGGAATGTACATGGAGAAATTAATTGAGGAACCTCGCCATATTGAAATCCAAATTGCTGGAGATCAATACGGAAAAGCGTGTCACCTTTCGGAAAGAGACTGCTCTATTCAGAGAAGAAACCAAAAGTTAGTGGAAGAAACCCCTTCGCCGTTTATGACTGACGTACTGCGTAACGAAATGGGCGATGCCGCTGTCAAGGCAGCAGAATTCATTGGGTACGAAGGCGTGGGAACCATTGAGTTTCTTGTGGACAAACACAGGAACTTCTACTTCATGGAAATGAATACGAGGATCCAAGTGGAGCACCCAATTACAGAGCAAGTCATTGACTACGACCTTATCAAGGAACAAATCCTTCTTGCGGCTGGAACTCCAATTCAAGGAAAGAACCACTTCCCGAAACTACACTCTATTGAATGCCGAATCAATGCCGAAGATCCATACAACGATTTTAGGCCAAGTCCAGGCAAGATTCAAGGACTGAACATTCCAGGGGGACACGGCGTTCGTATGGATACGCACGTTTATTCCGGGTATACAATCCCCTCGAATTACGATTCAATGATTGCCAAACTTATTACCACGGCGCAGACCCGCGATGAAGCCATCGCAAAAATGAAGCGTGCTTTAGATGAGTTTTATATCGAAGGAATAAAAACCACCATTCCATTTCACCGTCAACTCATGGACGACCCTGAGTTCCTCGCTGGAAATTACACTACTAAATTCATGGAAACCTTTGTAATGAGCAAGGATTACGAAATGCAATAAGAGCTCCTTACCGAGTTCTTGGCAATTTCACCACGAATTAAAAACGATAGGCCGGCTTTAAAATTATTTTTAGCCGGCTTTTTAATTTTCCTCGTTAATAATTAATAAATTTGAAAAAAAGATCCCATGTCAGAAAAAATATCAGAAAAGCTAAATTCTAAATCTTATATAGAGCTTGAAAACCAGTATGGTGCCCACAATTACCACCCCCTCCCGGTGGTGCTCGAAAAGGGTGAAGGGCCTTATGTTTGGGATGTTGAAGGAAAGAAATACTACGATTTCCTATCAGCCTACTCTGCTGTGAATCAGGGCCATTCCCATCCTAAAATAGTCCAGGCGCTAGTCGACCAAGCAAAAACACTAGCTCTAACCTCTCGGGCTTTTTATAACGATCAACTTGGGCCTTATGAAAAAAAGATTACAACGCTTTTTGGATACGACAAAGTCCTACCCATGAACTCAGGAGCAGAAGCGGTTGAAACAGCTGTAAAGATTGCTAGAAAATGGGCATACGAGAAAAAAGGTGTGGCGCAAAACCAGGCGAAAATCGTCGTATGTGAAAATAATTTCCATGGGCGAACGACCACCATCGTTTCCTTCTCAAATGACCCAGACGCGTATAAACACTACGGCCCATTTACACCGGGATTTATTAAAATTCCTTATGATGATACTGAGGCACTCACTGAAGTTCTTGCAGAGCACGGCGACTCCATCGCTGCTTTTCTGGTTGAGCCTATTCAAGGAGAGGCCGGGGTCTATGTCCCAAAAGAGGGCTACCTAAAGGCGGCATCTGAGCTTTGTAAAAAGCATAATGTTCTATTTATTGCAGACGAAGTACAAACCGGCATCGCGAGAACAGGTAAATTAATTGCTTGTCATCACGAACAGGTTCAACCCGATATTCTTGTTCTAGGAAAAGCCCTCTCAGGCGGTATGTATCCTGTCTCTGCCGTGCTTGCAGATAACGCAATAATGGAGGTTATTCAACCGGGACAACATGGGTCAACCTTTGGTGGAAACCCCATTGCTTGCGCCGTAGCTGTGGCCGCATTAGATGTTGTGATAGATGAAAAGCTTTCAGAGCGTGCTCAAAGCCTGGGAGACTATTTCAGAACTGAAATTCAAAAATTAGTTGACGAAACTGATTTACTTTCAGCCGTACGAGGGAAAGGCCTGCTAAACGCCATTTTAATTAATGACACCCCTGATTCCTCTACCGCTTGGGATCTGTGTGTTGCACTAAAAGAAAACGGGCTTCTTGCCAAACCTACCCATGGAAATATCATCCGTCTTGCGCCTCCACTTGTCATCTCGCAGCATCAACTTGACCAGTGTATAGAGATCCTTAGAAATACAGTGACCCAATTCTCACGATAAATACCAAAGATGAGCGAAAAAATCAGTGGCCTTATCATCACTTTTAATGAGGAAAAAAACATTCAGGCAGTACTGAATTGTTTTGATTTCTGTGATGAAATCCTGGTCATTGATTCCTTTAGTTCGGATCGAACCCACGAAATTGCCAGCGCTCATCCAAAGACGAGAGTCATCTCGCATCCGTTTACAGATTTCACGCAGCAAAGAAATTTCGCTCTCTCACAGGCAAGAAACGAGTGGGTCCTCTTTTTGGACGGTGACGAACGCATCCCCGAGGCTTTGCGAAGTGAAATCATCGAAACGGTTCAGAATAAATCGAGTAAAGATGCCTACCTATTTTATCGCCTATTTTTCTTTGAAAAAAAACCTATAAAGTATTCAGCAACGCAAAACGATAAAAATTTTAGGTTATTTAGAAAATCAAAATGCCACTACGTTCTCAACAAAAAAGTTCATGAGACTTTACATGTTAACGGAACGGTTGGAATTCTAAAGAACAAACTCCTTCATTATTCAGTAGAAAATGTAGAGTTCTACAAAAATAAAATGAAATATTATGGCTTTTTAAAAGCTCACGAACTTTTTGAGAAAGGCAAACCTTTCAATTACCACACACAAATTCTAAAGACAGGATTTAAATTTTTTAAAATCTATTTCCTTAAGCTCGGGTTTCTGGATGGGAAAGAGGGCCTGGAAATTGCACAATTACAAAGTTATTATGTCTTTCAAACGTACGAATCGCTGCACGATCTATGGAAAAACAAAAAGTAATTATATTCGGCGCTCCGAAGGCTTACAATGTAAGTGATGAAATAAAAAAGAACCTCGAGTATTTAGGGTTTAAGGTGATTGACGTTTCATTTCCCCAAGAGTTTCGCTACAAAAACAAGTTTCAGAAAATTTATAATTTTTTAAGAAAGCTAATTCTTAGAGACCGAGATTATAAAAAGAGACTCCGATTTGAACCTTTTCTGCCGGATTTCGAAAAAACTATAAAAGCCCTAGAAACAAAAGCTGATTTCGCTTTGTTTATACGCCCAGACTCCTTCCCTAAATCATTTTTGAAACTTGCCATAGCCCAGTCTCATAAGTCATGTGCCTACCAATGGGATGGCATTGAACTCTTTCCTGAAGTAAAAAGCTATATTAGGCTCTTTGATCGTTTCTTTATATTCGATCCAAAGGACCTCAACATACCAAACGTTCTTCCTGCAACCAATTTCTACTTCGATTACAATTTAAATTCAGACTACACGCTGGACCCCAAGGTCGTGTACTTTATTGGGAGCTATTTCAAAGACCGAATGGAACCCATTAGAAAAATCATTCAAAGTATCCGCGCAGCCGATTTCACACCTAAAATAAATCTACTTACAAAAAAGCCAAAGATTGCCGAACACTATAAAACATGTGGAGCTCTGTTTATTGATTCCTTCGTGAGCTTTGATCAAAATCTAGAAAACGTTCAGAAAGCAGGAGTTTTGATTGATTTTATTAATGGTAAGCACAATGGTCTTTCCTTTCGCACATTTGAGGCAATTGGACACAATAAAAAACTGATTACCAACAATTCAGACATAAAAAAATATGAGTTTTACCATCCTGACAACTTTTTTGTCTGGGATCAGCATGAGGATTTCAGTGGACTTGAAGACTTTTTACGAAGGCCCTACCGAGCAATTTCGCACGAACTACAGCAGAAGTATAGTTTTACGAATTGGATTCACTACATTCTTGACCTCTCCCCTTTTCAACCACTAAGTCTACCCCGAGACTAAGGTAAACGGCATAAATTAAAATACCGTTCCAATACTAATAGGTTGCAGAGTTCTTCAAGCTCTGCATTTTGAAATGGAGTCCAATACTTATGGGCGTTTTCAATAATAGCCAAGCAGGCCTTAGGGTTTTCTGAATAATACGTCAGCTTTTCAACAAGATCAGAATAGTCGTCCTTGATTTCTATGTAATGAACTCCCCCTTGAAGTTCTCCTTCCATAAACCAAGTTTCAAACTTAGGTTTAGGCATTACCGCGATGGAATTCGAAGACATAATCCATTTGAGATTCGTCGCAACATCGTTGCCCTCTAAACTAAGGATAAACTTAAAATCAAGATGGTCCTGAATTGATAATTTGGGCCCCAACCACTCCGGATTTCCACCAGAGGTATTTATTTGCCTAAGATCCGTTAAAGGATGATCAAAGTATTTTTGAAAAAAGTCATACCTGTGTTTCTGATACACCGCGCAGCGTCCTATGAGGCGGTTTTTCTTTTCTAGAAATGGCCTATCATTCTCCACGAAAACAAAGTGCCTTGCACTATTTAACTTCATTATGACGCTATTCTCATTCTCACCAACGATCGGACGACTCTTCACAATTGAGGGCGTACTAGGCACCTCTACAACATCGCCAAAAACAAAGTCAATCGCCCGCTTTTTTCCAAAATAGCGAGCGTATCTATATAAATCGAAAAAATAGGACTTGGGAGTCACGGGTCGTAAAAGATCCTTAACCCGAGTATTGCCCTTGATGTGCGTAGGTTTCGATACGCGCATGTAGTATTCTACCCTTCGTTCAA
Organism: Flavobacteriales bacterium UBA1694; assembly: GCA_002319955.1. Lineage (GTDB taxonomy): Bacteria > Bacteroidota > Bacteroidia > Flavobacteriales > Weeksellaceae > Planobacterium_A. Next base: position 24,887 of record DCJS01000006.1, on the reverse strand, counting down.
CTTGAGAAAGTTCGCTAGGCGTGAGGCGTAATTTAAGTTCCGCTATTTTTTGAGCGGCATTTTTTGTAGGCAATCGGTCGGTCAAAAAACCCTTGAGGTAGTACAAAACCTTATTCTGCTTATGAATTTTCATGAGTGAAATATGAAATTGTGCAAATCTACCTAATTTTTTACAAGCAATAATTAGTAAATTTGCACCTTAATACTGTACGTCATGAATAAAGTAAGAGTGCGCTTTGCACCAAGTCCAACTGGCCCTTTACATATTGGAGGGGTTAGAACCGCATTATATGATTATTTGTTTGCTAAGAAACTGGGGGGCGACTTCGTCCTAAGAATTGAGGACACCGACACGACCAGGTACGTGGAGGGGGCAGAAGAATACATTCTTGAAGCGCTGGAATGGTGTGGGCTAATCCCCGATGAAAGTCCAAAACACGGGGGACCTTACGGTCCATACCGCCAGAGTGAGCGCCGTGAAATTTACGATAAATACACAGCGGAGATCCTTAAAACAGATTACGCTTATATTGCCTTTGATACGCCTGAAGAACTTGATGCGGTTCGTACTGAATACGAAAGCCGAGGGGAAGTCTTTGCCTACGATTACTTCACTAGAACCCGCCTTAAAAATTCCCTTTCGCTTTCTGCGGAGAAAGTGAAGGAGCTGCTTGATCAAAACACCCCTTATGTGGTGCGCTTTAAAATGCCAGTGGACCGAATTCTGCAACTTGAAGACCTAATCCGCGGCCATTCCGCAGTCAATACCAACACTTTAGATGACAAAGTTTTAGTCAAAAATGATGGCATGCCGACCTACCACTTTGCAAATATTATTGACGACCATGAAATGAAAATTTCACACGTCATCCGCGGAGAAGAATGGCTTCCTTCTCTTGGACTGCACATGCTACTTTATGAAGCGATGCAGTGGGAAGCGCCGAAATTCGCCCACCTCTCCCTTATTTTGAAGCCCGAAGGAAAGGGGAAGCTTAGTAAAAGAGACGGCGATAAATTTGGCTTTCCTGTTTTCCCTATGAACTTCACAGATACTCAAACAGGCAGCGTATCCAAAGGGTATCGTGAGGAAGGCTATTTCCCTGAAGCGTTTATTAATTTCTTAGCCCTTCTAGGTTGGTCACCCGCAGATGACAAAGAGATTCTTTCAATGGAAGATCTGGTGAATGAATTTGACTTAAATAAAGTTCACAAAGCAGGGGCGCGCTTTAGTAAAGAAAAAGCCGAATGGTTTAACCACCAATATTTACAAATAAAATCAGAGCTCGAAATTCTCACCTATCTAAAAGCCTTGCCACAAGTAATAGAAAGTGCGCTTCCAGACGGTAAGTTGTTGAAAATAATCGGTCTGATGCGTGAGCGGGCAACTTTTGTTAAAGATATTTACCACGATGGCCAATTCTTCTTTGAAAAACCGAAGGAGTACCAAGAGAAAGCGGTGAAAAAAGCCTGGACTGAGACAAGCGCGGCTCTACTTACGGAACTAAATCAAAACTTGGATGCTATAGAATTCGAGGCAGAAACGCTGCGCGAGGCACTTAAGTCTTACGTCGAAATTAAAGAGGTGGGCATGGGCAAATTGATGATGCCACTTCGATTAGCCTTAGTGGGTGAGCTCAAAGGACCAGACGTCCCAGACATTATGGAGATCCTTGGTAAAGAACAAACAAGGGCTAGAATTGAGCATGCCTGTCGTGCGCTATAGATAAGTCCGCATTATTTCATACATTTGACGATAAATTGTGTAGTATTTAAATGGAATATTTAGAATTTGAACAGCCAATAAAGGAGCTGATGGATCAATACCAGGCTTGCTCTTTATTAGGAGAAGAAAGCGGGGTGGACGTTCAAGTGGCCTGTGGCCAAATTGAGGATAAAATCCTATCCAAAAAAAAAGATATATACGGGAATCTTACGCCCTGGCAAACGGTACAGCTCTCAAGGCATCCAGACCGCCCTTATTCATTAGATTTCATTAATGGAATTGTGGATGAAGGCTCCTTTTTGGAACTCCATGGCGACCGAGGCTATGCGGACGATCTTGCTATGGTGGGTGGCCTTGCTAAAATTGATGGCACGAGCGTCATGATTATTGGCACACAGAAAGGAAGAACCACAAAAGAGCGCCAGCAAAGACGCTTTGGGATGCCTAATCCTGAAGGGTATAGAAAAGCGCTTCGACTAATGAAATTAGCTGAAAAGTTCGCAATCCCAGTCATAACACTTCTTGATACACCCGGTGCCTATCCAGGTTTAGAAGCTGAAGAACGTGGCCAAGGTGAAGCAATTGCTAGAAACATCTACGAAATGGTCCAGCTTAAAACGCCAATTCTTACCTATGTGATTGGTGAAGGAGCGAGCGGTGGCGCCTTAGGTATTGGAGTTGGGAATAAAGTTTATATGCTCCAGTATACGTGGTATTCCGTTATTGCCCCCGAAAGCTGTTCTTCAATCTTATGGAGGAACTGGGAGCATAAGGAAGATGCCGCTAATGCCTTAAAACTTACGCCGGCCGATATGCTGAAAAACAAAATTATTGACGGCATCATAGAGGAGCCTCTTGGCGGCGCACAGTATGAACCAAAAGTTGCCTATACGAATTTGAAGGCTTCTATTTTGGATAACCTTTCGTCCTTCAAAGGCATGACTTCACAAGAGCTCGTCAACCAAAGACAAGACAAGTTCGTAGAAATGGGAGAATGGAAGGGCTAAGTGTCCTATAATACAATCGAATCAAATGCCGAAGTCCATTCGGCATTTTGGTTTTCAATGCCCTACGACTGTGCTGGTTCCCCAAAAAACCGGTCGCATAGTCCAACAAAATTATCCCACCGCAGCGTTCTAAATTTTGCGGATAATTTCCTATCTTTGCAACGCTCTAAAAGAGAGTTGAATTTCACTTATTTTTTAAATCAAAACGTAAACATATGTACACACCAGTAGCTGCAGACGTAGCAAAATTAAGAAACACCACCGGTGCCGGAATGATGGACTGTAAAAAAGCTTTAGTTGAAGCGGAAGGTGACTTCGATAAGGCAATTGATATCTTAAGAAAAAAAGGACAAAAAGTTGCTGCGAACAGAGCAGATAGAGAATCTACTGAAGGTGCTGTTATTGCAAAAGTGAATGCAGATTTTACTCAAGGAGCGGTTATTTCACTAAACTGTGAAACAGACTTTGTCGGTAAAAACGAATCGTTTATTGCACTTGCAAACGAACTTGCAGAACAAGCTGTTGCTTATTCTACATTAGAAGAGTTCTTAGCATCTGATTTCAACGGTCAGTCGGTTGCAGACAAGTTAACAGAACAAACAGGTGTTATTGGTGAAAAAATTGAAATCGGTGCATTTGAAAAAATCGAAGGCCCTTTCCTTGGAGCTTATATCCATGCTGGTAATAAAATTGCTGCAATCACTTCACTTTCTGCGAATGTTGAGGGGGCTACTGAGGCTGCAAAATCTGTATCTATGCAGGTTGCTGCGATGAACCCAATCGCTCTTGACGAAACAAAAGTTTCCCAAGACACAATCGAAAGAGAACTTGAAATCGAAAAAGAAATTCTTATTAAAGAAGGAAAACCTGAAAATATAATCGAGAACATTCTGAAAGGAAAAATGCAACGATTCTACAAAGACAACACCCTAGTTCACCAAGCTTTCATTAAAGATGGTAGCCAGTCTGTTGAGGCTTATGTAAAGTCAGTTAACGCAGATCTTAAAGTATTAGGCTTCGTAAGAATTGCCCTAGGATAAGATCGATCAGAACTCCTATAAATTAAACTCTGCCGCATAGCAGAGTTTTTATTTTATTATCTTTAGCACAAACGAGCACTCTTTAAACAGAGGATTAATTAAAAAATTCACTGCCCCAAAACTAACTATCGAGTCTAAACGCAATCTAACTTATAACTCACCATTTTCTATTTTAGTCATGTATAAGTCCCTTCTAATTTTCCTTCTCTTTGCTTTCAGTCAAATTCACGCACAAGTGTACAAAGGGCAAGTATTCATGCAGGAAAATTCGGCTATATACCTCAATCAAGTCTTCGTAACTAATGTTTCTACGCAGCACTCAGTGCTATCAAATTACAACGGCGAATTCGAGATCAAAGCACAAACTGGTGACCTCATCCGCTTCACCTCAATACTATCCGAGAGGCAAGACATCAAAATGACTGCTAAAACGCTAGGGAATCAATTGAACATTGTGCAGCTCTCTCCCTATTACCAGCGAATTGAGGAAGTTGTTATTGGATGGAGACCCAGTGGAAATTTACGACGCGATGTTCTAAGCTTGAAAATAAAAGATAACAAATTAGACACTCAGGCCATGCTTGGACTCCCAACGCCCCAGTTTCGCACAGAGCCTTACCTAGAGCCCATCGCCGGATTTGGCGGCGGTGGACTAGCTCTTAACATGGGAAGCCTTTATGGAATGCTTTCTGGAGACAGAAAGAAAAAGCAGCGGCTTTATGAGTACGAAAAAATGATGGTAGGCATCGAAGAGATGAAAAATCACTTCGGCCCAGACTATTTCACCAGGGTGAAAATACCTGCCAATATGGTTACTAATTTTCTTCAATTCGTTTATTCCTCAGACAATCTCATTCCCTTTATAGAAACCGGTAATATTGAGTCCACAAAATTGTACATTGAAAAGTACCTTCCAATCTATCAGAAAAGGCTTAGAGACTCAAATTTATCCAAAATAGCTACTGAAAATTCTTTACAATCTTCTTAAATTTGCAGCCTAAAATAACGCATGAGTAAAAAAAATAAACAGGCACGATTTGCTGAAAATAGAGTGCTGCCAAATGTCTTTCAGCCGACAAGAGAAGAAGCAGTGGCAGGCTATAAACTAAAGGGGAAATGGAGAGAACAGGTCTTTAAAAATACCAATCCAATCGTCTTAGAATTAGGATGTGGCAAAGGGGAATATTCCGTTGGCCTTGCCAAGGCTTTTCCAGAAAAGAACTTTATTGGGGTTGATATTAAAGGGGCAAGATTTTGGTTTGGTGCAAAAGAAGCCTACGAATCCAACTTAACAAATGCAGTTTTTTTAAGAACGCAGATCGAACTTATCGACGGCTTTTTTGAAGAAAATGAAGTGGATGAAATCTGGATTACGTTTCCCGATCCCCAAATCAAATACCGAAGAACGAAACACCGTATGACTCATCCAGAATTTTTAGAACGCTATAAGAAAATTCTTAAAAAAGATGGTATTATGCACCTCAAGACGGACTCTGAATTCCTTCATGGGTATACAATTGGGCTTTTACAAGGCCAAGGTCTCGAGATTTTAACAGCCCACCACGACATCTATGGCGCCCCAGAATACGAACCTAACACCCCGCTGCTTCGTGACATTCAAACGCATTACGAACAGCTGTTTTCAGCCAAAGGGAAAACCATCACTTACATCAAGTTTAAGATCCATTAAACTGGTTCTCAGATTTGTTTAAACTATTTCAAAAAAAAAATAAGCTGTCAAAATTGACAGCTTATTTTTATATTAGAAAATCTAATGCTTAGTTGGCATCAAAATCTGTATCTGCATCGGCAGAAGCTTTTGTACCTTCTTCTTTAGACTTTTCCTTCTCTGCTTTTCTTTGAGATTGCCCTTCTTTAACTGAGTCTGCAATAACTGATAAAATCATATCAATTGATTTAGACGCATCATCATTTCCAGGAATAACAAAATCTACTTTTCTAGGGTCAGAGTTCGTATCAACGATACCGAAAACTGGAATACCTAACTTCTTAGCTTCTGTTACAGCAATATGCTCTCTCATGATGTCAACAACAAATACTGCAGACGGAAGTCTCACCATATCAGAAATAGAACCTAAGTTCTTTTCAAGGTTTGCTCTTTGTCTGTCTACTTGAAGTCTTTCCTTTTTTGATAACGTTTCAAAAGTACCATCTTTCTTCATTTTATCAATATGGTTCATCTTCTTAACAGCCTTTCTAATGGTAACGAAATTCGTTAACATTCCTCCTGGCCATCTTTCAGTAATATAAGGCATATTAAGTTCCGCAGCGTGTTTTGCTACAACTTCCTTAGCCTGCTTTTTAGTGGCTACGAAAAGAACTTTTTTACCTGCAGAAGTGATTTTTTCTAAAGCGGAACACGCTTCATCCAATTTCACCGCTGTTTTATGTAAGTCTACGATGTGAATACCGTTTTTCTCCATAAAAATGTATGGAGCCATATTTGGATTCCATTTTCTGGTCATGTGACCGAAATGTACACCTGCCTCTAAAAGGTCTTTAACATTTGCTTTTGCCATGTCGCTTTTTTATTTTTAGTTTACATTCCGCTTTTTTGCAATCAACAATACTTTAGATGGGAGTATCGTTTGGGTGCTAAACTAAACGGGGCATTTATTAATACTAATAAATTGCTTAGATTCTGAAATCTCCCTACTGAACCAAAAGGTCCACTTTGAAAACCCCAGTGGGCTAAGGCTTGAAAATTAACGTTTCGAGAATTGGAATCTCTTTCTTGCTTTCTTCTGTCCTGGCTTCTTTCTTTCGACCATTCTTGCATCTCTAGTCAATAGACCGTGAGGTTTAAGTGCAAGTCTGAACTCTGCGTTAATTTCGCAAAGAGCTCTTGAAACGCCTAAACGAACAGCTTCCGCTTGACCGGTATTACCACCACCAAACACATTCACAGTAACGTCGTACTGTCCTGCAGTTTCGGTAAGTAAAAACGGTTGGTTCACTTTGTAAACCATAACATCTGTGGAGAAGTATTCCTTCGCGTCCTTTCCATTTACGATGAAACTACCAGTACCTGGCTTCACGTAAACTCTAGCAACTGAAGTTTTTCTTCTTCCAATTTTATGAACTGTAGACATACTAATTATTTAAATTCGTTAACATTGATAGTTTTTGGCTGTTGAGCTTCGTGCTTATGTTCAGTCCCTTCATATAAATAAAGATTCTTATAAATAGCCGAACCCAATTTGTTTTTTGGAAGCATTCCTTTAACGGATTTTTCCAAAACTCTCATCGGATCTTTCTTTAAAAGCTCCTCAGCTGTCTGCGATCTCTGTCCACCTGGATAACCTGTATGCCAGATGTAGGTCTTGTCAGCCCACTTGTTTCCTGAAAGGGTAATTTTTCCAGCATTCAAAACAATAACATTATCTCCACAATCAACGTGGGGAGTAAAGTTTGTTTTGTGCTTACCTCTCAAAATCTTTGCAACCGTGGAAGCTAGTCTTCCTAACGGTTGTCCTTCAGCGTCTACCACAACCCATTCTTTATTAGCGGTAGCCTTATTAGCTGAAACGGTTTTGTAACTTAATGTATTCACACTTTTTCGTTTACGATTAAACATATTTATCCCTTTACGGGTGTGCAAAGGTACATTAATTTTTTAGAATTGGAAATATTTTCTTAGATGCGTTTAAAGAAATAAATTGAAAAAAAGCACTTTAGCCTTCCTAGGTCAAGCAAAACGCGTTTGCAAGGCAGTTCATTAGGTCTTCATTCCGGCATAAAAAGGGGTAAGATACCTTTATAATAAGATACTACGGAATTCATCCCCTAGTTTCTTAAGGACTTACTGCTTTTAAAACTTGCGATCAGGTAATACGCTACAAATACGGTTGAAAATTTGATAACGGAAGGTACGGCAATTTCAAAATTAAAAAAGACAAATCCTAAACTCACCAAAACGACGATTCCAACGAGTGATAAACCTAACTTTTTCGCTAGAGGCCAAGTAGGGCGGTCAACAAAATAGGCCATGGCCCAACCAAGTCCAAAAGCGAATCCATTATAGAGTGCTAGGCCAACTTGCGAATTATCCGTTAAATAAAAGTTAAACAGAAAGCTTACCAGAGTGCCTATAACAAGGCATGCTATCGTATTGCGCATTGAATTGTTTTTACAAATATACTACTATTCCTGCCCACAAGCCAAGCACGCGAAGCTGCCTTTTTTTTCCTAGAAACTAGAAATTGGCGCTTTAATGGCTAATTCATATCTTTGGTAACTGACAAATCGTTAAGATTATTTATGGAAAACAACCGATATCAACCGGAAAATAAAGTAAGAATCGTCACCGCTGCATCTCTGTTTGACGGCCACGACGCTGCAATAAACATCATGCGACGAATGATTCAATCCACTGGGTGCGAGGTCATTCACCTAGGGCATGACAAATCTGCCCAGGAGGTCGTGAACACGGCCATACAAGAGGATGCGAATGCCATTGCTTTAACGTCTTACCAAGGCGGGCATAACGAGTATTTTAAATACATCTATGACCTCTTAAGAGAGAAAGGAGCGCCCCATGTGAAGATTTTCGGAGGCGGAGGTGGCGTAATACTCCCAAGTGAAATTGCTGATCTAGCCGACTACGGAATCGACCGAATCTATTCACCAGACGACGGAAGAGAACTTGGCCTCCAAGGAATGATAGACGATCTGGTTTCAAAATCAGATTTTCCTACAGGAGAAACTGTTGAAGTGGACGCGATTGATTCTCTAAACTTCGAGGATTCAAAATCCATTGCACAGATGATCTCCGCGGTGGAGAATTTTTCCGACCGCAAAGCGGACCTTGTGCAGGCCTTGAGAGCAAAAGCCAAGAACTACCAAGTCCCAATCTTAGGAATTACAGGCACAGGCGGTGCTGGAAAATCCTCCCTAACCGATGAAATTGTAAGACGGTTTCTACGCGCCAATCCGGATAAAAAAATTGCTATTATTTCGGTAGACCCATCAAAAAAGAAAACCGGCGGAGCCCTTTTAGGGGATCGAATCCGAATGAATTCGATCCACGACTCGCGCGTCTATATGCGTTCGATGGCCACACGAGAAAATAACGTTTCCGTATCACCCTACATCCATTCAGCGATCGATGTATTAAAAATCGCCACTCCTGATCTAATTATTCTTGAGACCTCTGGTATTGGTCAAAGTGGTTCTGAAATTACTGAGATTGCAGACTTGTCTCTTTACGTCATGACCCCAGAATATGGCGCCTCCACACAGCTCGAGAAAATAGACATGCTTGACTACGCTGATTTCATTGCTCTCAATAAGTCTGATAAACGTGGGGCTTTAGATGCCCTGCAAGCCGTTAGAAAGCAGTACCAAAGAAACCATGTCCTTTTTGAAAAGCCGCTCGATCAAATGCCCGTCTATTCAACCAAGGCAAGTCAATTTAATGACTGGGGAACTACGACACTTTTTAATGATTTAATTGAGAAATTAAATCTAAAAATTACAGAACTATTCAATAAGAGTTCCACGACATTCAACACGTATGTAGAGCAGAATCACGTCCAAGATACGGTGGTTATCCCACCAAGCCGGATTCGCTATTTATCCGAAATTGTCGAAAATAATTCAATCTACGAGAAGACTCTAGGCCAGCAAGCAGAAATCGCAACGAATCTCTATGTGCTTGAACAGACCAAAGGACTCTTGAAAGACGACCCCCAAACGTTAACCAAACTGCAAGAACTGCAAGATCAAACGAGAAAAAATTTACTTGAAGAAAACGCCGTGTTTTTAAGTGAATGGGATCAGTTTAAGGAAAAAATGAATCAAGACACCTATACGTATATGGTTCGCGCAAAAGGCGTCACAGTCGAGACCAAGTCAAAAAGCTTATCAGGACTTGATATTCCAAAAATTGCACTGCCTAAATTTAACGATTGGGGCGATCTAATTCAGTGGAAAGGAAAAGAAAATGTCCCCGGAAGTTTTCCATTTACAGCAGGAATCTACCCTTTTAAAAGAACGGGTGAAGATCCCACACGTATGTTTGCCGGTGAGGGTGGCCCAGAACGAACCAACCGCCGATTTCATTACGTTTCGGCAGAAATGCCAGCGAAACGCCTTTCAACAGCCTTTGACTCCGTGACCCTGTACGGTCAAGATCCTGCTTTCCCACCCGATATTTATGGGAAAATCGGAAATGCTGGAGTCTCAATAGCCACACTAGACGACGCTAAAAAACTTTATTCCGGCTTCGATTTGGTGGACCCAATGACCTCCGTGTCTATGACCATCAACGGTCCTGCCCCGATGCTCCTCTCGTTTTTCATGAACGCGGCAATCGATCAAAATTGCGAGAAATTCATTGAAGAAAACAAACTTTGGGATGTCGTTGAAGCGCGATTAAAAGCCAAGTTCGATGACCAAGGACTAAAAAGACCGGTGTACGAAGGGGAAATACCTGAGGGAAATAACGGCCTAGGCCTTAAACTCCTTGGACTCACTGGCGATGAAGTACTCGAAAAAGAGCAGTACGAATTAATTAAAGCAAAAACCATAGCAACTGTAAGAGGAACAGTGCAGGCGGATATTTTAAAAGAAGACCAAGCCCAGAACACCTGCATTTTTTCTACCGAATTTGCCTTACGACTTATGGGCGACGTGCAGGATTATTTCATTACTGAAAAAGTTAGAAATTTCTACTCGGTCTCTATTTCAGGCTACCATATTGCGGAGGCGGGTGCTAACCCTATTTCTCAATTAGCCTTTACCCTTGCCAATGGATTCACCTACGTGGAGTACTACCTCTCACGCGGGATGGATATCAATGCATTCGCACCAAACTTATCATTCTTCTTCTCCAACGGTATTGACCCAGAATATGCTGTGATTGGACGCGTAGCGCGCCGAGTTTGGGCCAAGGCGATGAAATTAAAATACGGAGCCGATGAACGTTCCCAGATGTTAAAGTACCACATTCAAACTTCTGGTCGCTCCCTCCACGCGCAGGAAATCGATTTCAACGATATCCGTACGACCCTACAGGCACTTTATGCAATCTATGACAATTGCAATTCCCTACACACCAACGCCTATGACGAGGCCATTACGACTCCAACGGAAGAATCGGTGCGTCGGGCTATGGCAATTCAACTTATCATCAACAAGGAACTCGGACTTGCGAAAAATGAAAACCCTCTCCAAGGCTCCTTCATTATTGAGGAATTAACCGACTTAGTGGAGCAGGCTATTTACCTTGAATTTGACCGAATCACGGAGCGTGGCGGGGTATTAGGTGCAATGGAAACCATGTACCAACGCTCGAAAATCCAAGAGGAATCAATGCATTACGAATGGTTGAAACACACGGGCGAGTACCCTATCATTGGCGTAAATACCTTTTTAGGGAAGGACGGCTCTCCAACTATTCTTCCTAGAGAAGTCATTCGCTCTACCGAGCAAGAGAAGCAGTTTCAAATCCAAAATCTTGAAACTTATCAAACCTCAAATGCTTCAGAGTCTGGCGCCTGGTTAGATAAATTGCAAACGGCTGCAATCAATCAAGAAAACCTCTTCGAGGTGATGATGGAAGCCGGAAAATACTGTTCTTTAGGACAAATTACGAATGCCTTATTTGAAGTCGGTGGAAAATACCGTCGAAATATGTAGGGCTCTTCTACACAGAAATACAAACCGCGCAAATTTTCATCTGCGCGGTTTTATTTTTTCAAATAGCCTATGGGGTTAGGGTTATTCTAACCTCTTCTAAAAAGCCCTTAAATCGTGCTGGGGTTAGTCGGTTCTCAAACCCAGGCACAAACTGGTGCTTTTGCAAAATTTCTTCGGTACTCATCTTATCTCTAATCATCTTGGAAACAAAATTTTCGCTGGCCTCCAAAAAATTTTTCATTTCAGTTAAATCCGCATTAGATCCAATACTTTGCGGTCCAGTGGGCGCATGACCGAAAATGAACTTCGTATCGCTATCAAATTTTTCACTTGTTTTTTCCAGACAGTTAATCCACCCTTCAATAGTTGCCCCATCACCACTTCGAAAAACAGGGATCATGTCTTTGAATACCAAATCTCCCATGTGAACTACGTTATCGCTTTCAAAATGGTAAATCACATCGCCCCGGGTGTGCCCCGCACCTAAATGGTAGCCCTTCACTAGTTGGTCCGTTAAATCGAACTGGAATTCCTTATCGAAAAGGATATCTGCATACTTCTGCTTGCCAAGTGTACCTGCTTTTTCTGCACTGTTCTTCTGTGACTGCGGCACCGTGCGGTGCGCTACTAGGCCTTTGGATAAGTCCTTAAACAGATTGTTCCCCGAGGTATGATCGCCATGGTGGTGCGTGTTGGCTAAATACAAAATGGGTTTACCCGTCTCACTTATTTTCAGTAACACCTCCGAAATAGTCTGTGGGAACTGACTATCCACGACGATATAGCCCTCTTTTGATGCGAAGAGCCCAACGCTACCGCCTTGGTTTATATAAATCTCACAAAGGCCCCTTACAGGCAAGAAAGTACCTTGGTAAATCCCAAAACCGCCTCGCGACCCTGCCTTTAAAGGGAACTGCCCGAGAACCAATCCAAGGGTTGCTAGGGATCCTAGGCTTAAAAATTCTTTACGTTTCATAAGCTTGATTTTTGACAAATTACTCATTTTCACCAAATAGTCTTTTAGATTTTACTATTTTAACACAAACTTTCGTAGATGATATCCCAGAGACGCGCCATGCTTTTCCCTATACTTTTTCTGCTCAGCTTTGCATTGCTTGCGCGAAGTTGCAAGTCTGACAAGGTGAGCCCTGTGGAGACTAAAGTAAAGGCGATAGACTCTATAACTGCCTTTCAAAGTGAACTTTATAAAAACCGGCTGGACTCGCTCTTTAAGAAAACCCCTTTTAACGGCATGGTTTCTATTCAAAAGGGAGACCAACTGCTTTACGAACGCTTTGTGGGTCTAGAGGATTTTGAAAAAAAAACAAAGCTCGATAGCGCATCCGTTTTTGCGATTGCATCGCTCAGCAAGCAGTTTACAGCGGCCTTAATCCTACAGCTCGTCGATCAAAAAAAACTAGCTGTTCAGGATTCGGTTTCTAAATTCTTGCCAGATTTTCGAACCCCCGAACTTAAATTCATTACTATTCACCAGCTCCTCACGCATACTTCGGGATTAAATGATTACGCAAATCATTTAAGCTTTAAGCCCGGTGCGCATTACTTATATTCGAACAAAGGCTATAATACCCTTGGCCAAATTATTGAAACAGTGGGTCAGTCCCCTTATGAGGCGCAGCTCCAAACCCTCTTCAACAAAGCTGGAATGCCCAACTCCTTTGCCGCATCAAATTTCAAAGAGACTTTTGCCTCAGCCCACACCGGAACGCTCCCCAACCCCTCGAAAGTTCCTAACATGCCACTACGTTTAGCTAAGCCTGAAATCGGTCTTGCTGCTGGCGGACTATTATCTACTGCTAGGGATCTTCACCGGTGGAACCAAAGCCTCTACGGGGGTGAGATTTTATCTGGAAATTCCTTACAAGCTTTAACAAAACCCTCTGTGGATACGGAAAATTACATTCTAGGTAAGGTGCATTATGGCTACGGCCTCATGAGCTCTAAGTATCCACCAAAGTCATTTTACCACACGGGGTATGTGAAAGGCTCAGCGTCGCTTCTAATTTACTATCCTACCTCAAAAACATCCGTGGTCATCCTTTGTAACAGTGTTAATGAGCGACTTGGCAAAAAGCAAATTTTCGCCGTGCATCAGCAGGTAAAAGAATTCACCGAACTAGTAGAACATAGTTTAAATGGAATCCTCTTAAAGAGGACTAAAGTTGAAATTAAGTAGCCAAAAAAGCCTTACTTTTGTGAGGTGAATATGGAACGTATAATATTAGGAATCGACCCAGGAACCACCATTATGGGGTTTGCACTTATTTCTGTTAAGAAAGGTAAGATAACGCTCATTTCGATGCATGAGCTCATTCTAAAGAAGTACCCGAACCACGAAACCAAATTAAAAATTATTTTCGATCGAACTTTAGCACTCATTGACCAATACCATCCAGATGAGGTGGCACTTGAAGCCCCATTTTTTGGAAAAAACGTTCAGTCCATGTTAAAATTAGGACGAGCCCAAGGCGTGGCTATGGCGGCATCTCTTTACCGAGACATTCCTATTAAAGAATATTCTCCCAAGAAGATTAAAATGGCCATTACAGGCAATGGAAATGCGAGCAAGGAGCAAGTCGCAAGCATGTTAAAGAGTCTACTTAATCTAAAAGAGTTCCCTACAAAATACTTAGACGCCAGCGATGGTTTAGCTGTTGCGGTCTGCCACCATTTCAATTCTGGCGCTTTACAGGTTGATAAATCCTATAGTGGCTGGGATAGTTTTTTGAAACAAAACCCCGAGCGCTTAAAATAACCATTTGATTTACAGAGTATTTAATTTGTAAAGATGTTTTACAATCATTTTACTTGGTTAAACCTAATACTATCTGTAACATTGTTGTGAAAAATCCCACTTATTAGATTTAAACTTCCTTGTTATGAATAGACCTCATGAAACTATAAAGCCCGCAAACTATGCAATGGGTGGTCTCCAGAAATTACTAATTCTCTGCTCTGGCGGCAATTTAATCCTTTTAAAAAAGACCCCTAGCGAGTGGAATAAATTTGCTGGTATTGGCGGGGTCATTCTTTTCACGGCGCTCTTTGCGACTTTTTCGGCGACCTACGCCTTATATACCGTTTTTGATAACCTTTGGTCCGCTACTGCATTTGGACTCCTTTGGGGCCTAATGATCTTCAACTTGGACCGCTATATCGTGTCGTCAATCAAAAAAACTGGCACCTTCTGGAACCAATTCTTTATGGCGATGCCACGGATTCTACTGGCTACGTTCCTTGGGATTGTAATCTCCAAACCTCTAGAACTAAAAGTATTCGAAAAGGAAGTTAACAAACAGCTTAATACCATCATCCAAAGAAACAAAGCCCAATTGCAGTCTGAAATGAATGCCCGAATCTTGCAACAGAGCAGCCCCTTCGATACAGAAAAAAAGCAAATTGCGCAGAGGACGGCAGCTTTAAAGGCCTCCTACGATTCTGCGGCCGTGGAACTTGAAAAAGAAATCCTTGGAACTAAAACGGGATTAACCTCTGGTAAGGAAGGTTATGGACCTAATGCAAAACGTAAATCAGAACTAAAGCAACAGCGGCGTCAGGATCTTGAACTATACCAAAAGAGTGTCCAGTCGCGAACGACTTATTTAGACTCTGAAATTTCGAAAGTTTATAAAAACCTAGAGTCCGAGCGCACGAAGACCGATACCTTTGAGGATGGCTTCAATGGGTTTGCGGCTAGGCTTCAAGCCCTAGATGAACTTGGTGAGAATTCAAAAATCATGGCTTTAGCCTCGCTCTTTATTATGGGACTCTTTATAGCCCTAGAAATTTCGCCCGTCCTGGTTAAACTTATTTCCCCAATTGGTCCCTACGACCACATGCTGGAAGAACACGAAGAGACTTTCAAGCGCTATTCCAATGAAAAGATTCAAAAAGGCCAGATTGCTAGCGACTGGCGCCTAAAAAAGTACCCAGAACTGCTTGAAAAAGAAAGCTCAGACCACCAGCCGCCTACTTCCTCCTAAAACGCAAAGAGCTTTACTTTGAGCCTCCATACGAAACAAAAATCCTGCTAGCTTAGCAGGATTTTTGTATAATATAAATTACTTAAATTCTATTCCATGATTCTTAAGATAGAACTCTGGGTAAACACTTTGTCTCGGTCGTAGAACGCACGACATAGTTTGCCCTTTAAGGTGTATGTGCCTTTCTCGAGAACGATGAAGTTTTTATCTTTTCTATATATTGGAAGGTCCTTCGTCTGCTGACCGGTAAATCGTAAGATTAGATCGCAATTGGATTCATTATGAACCATCAGGGAAACCTTATTTCGATCGTTAGTGTTGAGCAAAATATCCAGAGATTCTGCGGCTGTTTGATGCTTAAGCAGGGAATCCTTTTCCATCAAAATTTCAAATTCGCTGCGAATTTCTTTTTTCTCCTTCACCGCAATAGCAGTAGGACGTGGCTCGGGTTCATCGGCAACGAACGCTGCTTTAGGCGCACAAGAATGCGCTAGGAGCAGAATAAAAATTCCAAAGTAGACTAGGGATAATTTTCTTAACATTTATAAAGAGTAGTTTGGGGCTTCTTGCGTAATTATTACATCATGAGGATGGGATTCTTTTAATCCCGACCCCGTGATCATCACCATCTTAGCGTCGTTCTGAAGTGCGACAATATCCTTCGCACCACAATAACCCATTCCTGCTCGTACACCACCGGTTAATTGAAAAACAACTTCTTCGATTTTTCCTTTATGCGGAACTCTGCCCTCAATTCCTTCAGGGACAAATTTTTTCGCCTCACTTTGGAAGTAGCGTTCTTTTCCGCCTCGTTTCATGGCAGATAAACTACCCATTCCTTGATAAGATTTGAATTTACGACCTTGAAAAATGATTTCTTCTCCTGGCGCTTCATCTGAGCCCGCTAAAAGAGATCCTAACATAACCGCTCCCGCACCACTTGCAAGTGCTTTAACGATATCGCCGGAGAGTTTAATACCACCGTCTGCAATGACAGCAACATTCTTTGTTTTTGCGTATTCGAAGACGTTATAAATTGCAGAAAGCTGTGGCACACCGACACCAGCAACCACTCGGGTCGTACAGATAGATCCAGGACCAACCCCTACTTTAAGAACATTCGCCCCAGCCTCAATAAGGTCTTTTGCTGCCTCAGCAGTGACGATATTCCCACCAACAATATCTAAATTAGGGAAATTGGTTCTAATTTCTTTTACTTTGTCCAGTACACCCTTTGAGTGCCCATGCGCAGAGTCTACAGCAATAATATCTACACCGGCATCCACAAGAGCCTGAACTCTTGCGATGGTATCTTCCCCTATGCCAACACCAGCACCCACAAGTAAGCGACCGCTTGCGTCTTTATTCGCATTAGGGTATTCCAATTGGTTATCAATATCTTTTATTGTGATTAAGCCAACGAGCTTAAAAGCTTCGTCAACAATAGGAAGTTTTTCAATGCGATTTCTTAGTAAAATTTCTTTCGCATCTTCTAGTGTCGTGCTTTTGTCAGAAGTAATTAACGCATCCTTGGTCATCAGCTCTTCAACTTTAGCATCAAGGTTTTCTTGGTACTTAACATCACGGTTTGTAATAATACCAATTAAGGTATTTTCACTATCCACCACAGGGAGTCCAGAAATTTTAAACTTAGCCATTAAATCTCTCGCCTCCGCTAGAGTATGGTCTTTAGAAAGCGTGACCGGATCTCCAATCATTCCATTCTCAGAACGTTTCACACGATTAACTTGAGCAGCCTGCTCTGAAATGGTCATGTTCTTATGAATAAAGCCAAGTCCTCCAATACGTGCAAGGGCAATTGCCATATCGGCCTCGGTCACTGTATCCATTGCAGCGGACACGATCGGGACATTAAGCGTAATTTTATCGGAAAGTCTTGATTTTAAGGATACCTGGTTCGGTAAAACTTCAGAATATGCAGGAATAAGAAGGACGTCATCGAAAGTGATGGCTGTCTCCACGATTTTGTTATGTATAGACATCTTTACTTTCTGTGCAAAATTAAACCTTTTATTCGAAAATTAAAAATTTTATGCACTATGTTACTGAAATTTAACATCTCGTACCCTTGCGGTCTCGGATTTGAGTTTATTGGGCGAAAGTTTTTGAAATCGATTTTTTCATCTCATTCTTCTGGGCGTAATTGATCAGTTCCGACAGATCTTGTTCTGTAAACTTTCCACTAATATCTACATAGACTAGGTCGGTGCCCGATTTCACAGTAAGAAGAAACTTATTAATTCGATTCGCTTTCCTTTGAACACTAAAATCGATTATTTCTTCATCCTTCTTGATACTTACCCAAGGCTCAATGCTCTTCTGATCTAAAAACTTAGTGAAACTTGCATTAAGCTCTGGGTTTGAGTTCTGCACTGTAAAAACTTGAATATCGGAGACCTTCTTCAACAGACCAATAAGTGCTAGTCCTTCCGGCTCTTTTCGAAGGGCATTTTTAACAATAGGTTTGGCAAGCCACATCGGCACATTCACCTTTACGTAATTTGCCCGCTCAAATCCAGGGGTATCTGTATTAAAAAAGTTTGCACTTTGCTTTTTAGAAACCATGCAAGATTGCATGGTTCCCACTAGAATCAATAGAACGTATAGAAATCTAAAATTTTTCATCGTTTTTATTATAAGGATTTATAGCTTCCGCCGGACTTAACTCTCACGTTTGAACTTGATTTCTGCCCAGATCGGTAGCGCACACTTGCACCAGAACTCACCTCACCTTCCACACTTTGCATCGCATGAATTCTAAGATTTGCCGCAGAGGAAGCCTTTACAACGACCGTATTTGTTCTAAGATCCAAGGCGTTGACCATTGCCGCGCTCGAGACGCTATAGCTTGCGCGCTCAGCCTGCCCATTTAGACTTAGATTAGCACCGCTTGACCCTTTTAGAATTAATTCTTTGGTGGAAAGATTCAGAGCCCCATTGGCACCAGAGTTCGCCTCAAGCGTTACACTTTGCGAGGCATCTAAATCCATTGCTAATCGAGCGCCAGACTCCACTAATAAATCAAAATTTTGGCCGCTTACTTCATTAAGCGTGTTGAACTGGGCTCCTGAATTGACCTGGACCAGATCGAGTCTTGGAGAGATCACTTCGACATGAAGCGCCTTAAATTGAAGCCCCTTCTTATTAGGGTTTTCAATAAAGATTTTTAGGATTCCACCAGAAACTTCGGTTTTCACATACTGAAGTTTATCACCATCGGCATTTACAATAACTTTTTGCTCATTTCCCTGCGTGTAGGACACTTTGATACCGGAACTTACTTGAACCCCTGAAAAGGAAGCCACCGTGCGCTGCTCGCGCGTGCGAACATCCGAATTAGAATTGCTACTCTCGTTTTGAGAGCTATCTCGATTTGAGTTAAAGGCTTGCTTACTGGAATTGGCCAAATTGTTTACATCTTGCATTGAGACTTTTCCGTCCAAGAGCATAAAGATTATGTTGTCCTCTGAGCTCACGCTTAATAGAAGGTCGTCTAAAGAATCTCCACTCGTGTCCGAGGCTAAAAATTTGATCTTATTCCCCTTGCTGTTTACGGTAATTAATTCTTCGTAATCCAAATTTCGAATTGATAAGTTCAATTCATTTCCCAATTTAAAGAGCTGAGGCGATTTCTGAGGCGATTCAAGAACCAGGATACGAAGGCCGTCAATTTTCGCAAGCATCGGCTGAATAGATTCGAGATCTGCATCTTGTAAATCAAACTGACTTAGCAAACTAAACATCGGCTTAGCAATCTTGATCGAGGTAATCCCCTCCGTATTTTGATAGCGGTCGAAGAGCTCGACTAGCTTCGATTTCTGTCCAAATGCAGAATGAATGCATCCCAGGAACAAGAAAAGAACAAGTATATTTTTCATTATTTTATCTTCTATTTAAAATTCAACATTTTCAAAGCTTGCATCAGCTTTCGCAACACTTTGTGACACTTTATCTGATAGGACTCGCAAGGAATACTTGGTGATTTCTATGGCTTCTTTTTCACTATCTATTTTTTGACCATTAATGATGACATAGTTGTCCTGATAGCCTTTTGAGCTGGTGCTTGGGGCCATTACTTGTTCAGACTTTTTTTGCTTTAAAGCTTCGCGCTCCACATAATGAACTTTGCGCTCCTTTTTAAGCCTTCCTCGCGAGGGCAAAATCGCATTGAGTACTTCCTGCTCATCTTTGGCTGTAAACTCCTTTGGGTTTAAACTGTCGCTAAGACTCGAAGGACTGAGGTGAGTCGGCTCGTTTGCCTGAGATTGGAATTCGTTTTCATCCATAATACTCTGGGTTTCTGATAAAATGGCCGCTTTTATTTTTTGGTCCGCAAGCTCCATTTTTACTCCATTAGTCGAATTCATCAAATACCCCGTAAGCAAGGCTGCAAGCAAAGCCACGCTCGCCGCTGCAAGAAGAAAAGGCCTTGCTTTCTTTTTCAACGGGACAATAGGACTGTTTTGATCTTGTTCTGATGAAAGGTTATTTGCCTTATCTAGAAAGGCATCAAACTCCCAGTCCATCGTATCACTTCTTAAATCACTTAGAAGCTTCTTATAGGTCTCTTGATAGGTCTCTTTGCTCATAATTCATCAGTTGTGTGATTTGTGCCCGGACTTTCTCACGGGCTCGGTTTAAATTCACGCGCACAGCATTGGCTTCCATTTGGAGAATCTCACAAATCTCGGCCACATCAAATTCTTCGACATCTTTTAGATGGATTACCAGTTTCTGTTTTTCTGGTAATTGGTCGATGAATTTTAAAATATAATCCTTTAAATTATTCGTTTCTTCATGGTACTGCTCACTTCTATGGAGTGAGAAACTAGCGAACCCAAGTTTTACGTTTTCATGCTTTAAACGGTTTAAGCATTCGTTTTTCACACATTTTAGCGCAAACGACTTCAGATTCTTGTACTCAGCGAGCTCCTGTTTTTTCTGCCAAAACTTTACCATAAGATCTTGAACAATATCCTGCGCTTCGTCACTACTGCGCACGAACTTCTTTGCAAAACGATACATCTCATCTTTGAGAACAAAAACCGTTTCTTGAAAAGCGTCCTGAGTCATATGTTTTGTTTCTAATTATAAGACAGCGAAGAGGGTGAAAGTATTACATGGAATTTAAAAAATCCGTTCTAATAAACGGATTTTTTAATACTGATTTTATGAGAAGCACTTAATACTGCTCATAGATGGTTCTTATGATTTCTTTATCCACCTCTAAAAGCGGGATTTTGCGTCTCCCCATTGCCTTCTCAGCTACTTCGTAGGCTTTTTCTAAGCGGAATTTTGGATCTCCCTTCATTCCGCCCCAAGAAAACCCTTCAATGAGATTGGGTGGGAAGCCACTTTTAAATATATTGGCTCCAACACCAACGACCGTTCCGGTATTGAGTTGAGTATTGATCGCTGTTTTCGCATGGTCACCCATAATAAGTCCAGCAAACTGAAGTCCGGTTCCTTCAAAGCGTTTGGTTCGATAGCTCCAAAGTTTTACTTCCGCATAATTATTCTTTAAATTCGAAGAGTTCGTGTCTGCACCAATGTTACACCATTCTCCAATAACGGAGTTTCCAATAAAGCCATCATGACCTTTGTTAGAGTAACCAAAAATCACCAAATTGTTAACCTCACCTCCTACTTTGCAGTGCGGGCCAATGGTGGTAGGTCCATAAATCTTGGCTCCCAAATTGAACTTAGACTCCTCACCTAGTGCTATAGGGCCACGTAGGTGGCACCCCTCCATCACTTCTGCATTCTTGCCGATATAGATCTTTCCTGTCTTGGTATTTAGCGTCGCATACTCTAATTGAGCACCTGGCTCGATGAAAAGGTCCTTTGGGTCTCCAAGCAGGCCACAGGTTTCAGAGAGTGGCTCAGAACTGCGATCTTTAGTGATTAATTCGAAATCAAAATCAATGGCCACTTGGTTGTAGGTAAATAGATCGGTGGGCTTTGTAAAAAAGAGTAAGTCTTCGGTAATATCGATCATCTTCTCAATTTGATTGAGTGAAAAATCTTTCATAGTGATTCGGGCAGCCAGAAGCTCATTCTTATAAACGAGTGCCTCGCCCAAACTAAGCTGCTTAATTTGCTCCAAAACACTTGCCGTAGGCAGAAAATTAGGCACTAAAAACAAGCTTTCAACTTCCTGAGCCCCTAAGTACTTTTGTTGCAAATAAGATTCTGTTAAGTAAGCCACTTGATCCATTCTTAGCAAATGCTGCCAACGTTCGGAAAAGGTGAAAATACCACAGCGCATGGCAGCCACGGGTCTCGTATAGGTTAACGGAAGAAAATCTTCCCAATATTGAGCGTCTGAAAATACGAGTTGAGTCATAGAAGTCCTTTTAATTTAGTTCAAAAATACAATAATTCTAGGAGTCTACTTTATGGATTCTCAACCAAACAAAAAAAAGCTGTTACGCTATGTAACAGCTTTGTATGTTTTGATCAAAAATTTCTTTCGCTCCTAGGATTGAAAGCAAATCAAAAATTCGACTACTTCGCGAATTTTTTGTATTTGTTCATGAACTTATCGACACGTCCTGCGGTATCGACTAATTTCACTTTACCTGTGTAAAATGGGTGGGAAGTTGAAGAGATCTCCATTTTGATTAATGGGTAAGTTGATCCTTCAAATTCAATAGTGTCTTTTGTTTCTGCAGTTGATTTGCAAAGAAACATATCGTCGTTACTCATATCTTTGAAAACAACAAGTCTATAATTTTCTGGGTGAATTCCTTGTTTCATAATAAAAATTTTAAAAAAATTAAAGGTTTGCTTCAGAAATAGTAATGGATATTCCTCTGCTAAAATTTAGACTGCAAAATTAAGATTTTTTTTCAATTACACAAAATGATTTGCAATAAAAATTAAGTCATTACTACATTGATTTTATTATATTTGAAGTGTATGTTGGTGAATTGCTCTAGGGGACGTAATTCTTGGTCAAATTTAGGCTTAGAAATTTGCTCCGACCCAGCAATAATAGCCCAATTAATATCAATTCGATACCCAAATTACAGTGGAAATCAAAGCGTTACAGTCTCAAGTAGACCAGTGGATCCAATCAGTAGGTGTCCGGTATTTCAATGAACTCACTAATATGGCCATTCTCTCAGAAGAGGTCGGTGAAGTGGCACGTATCGTTGCGCGACGCTATGGCGAGCAAAGTGAAAAGCCTAGTGACCAGGAAAAAGACTTAGGTGAGGAGCTCGCCGATGTGCTTTTTGTCACTTTATGTCTTGCGAATCAAACGGGAACGGATTTGCAAGAAGCCTTCGATAGAAAGATGCGCCTAAAAACTGAGCGTGACTCAGAAAGACATCAGAACAACCCCAAATTAAAATAAAACCTTAATCTTTAGTCTCGATACTATGCTTTTAAAACACGCCAACCTTATTCCTAATCAAACCATCCATATCTGTGGGTCTAAAAGCGTGTCCAACCGACTCATAATCCTCAGCGCGTTATTTAATAACGTGAAAATGGAGAATCTATCGGACTCGAAGGATACTGAGGTGCTTTTAGAAGCTATTGCAAGTACCGATTCAACGGTAGATATTCAGCATGCCGGGACGGCTATGCGCTTTTTAACAGCCTACTACGCAATACAAGAGGGACAAACCCGGATATTAACGGGCTCCGAACGAATGAAAAAAAGGCCTATTGGCCCCTTGGTTGAAGCCCTTCGAGAATTGGGAGCAAGCATTGACTATTTAGAAACGCAGGGCTACCCGCCACTAAAAATTACAGGGAAAAAAATACAAAAAAGCAAAGTCCGTATTGAGGCAGATATCTCGAGTCAATTCATCACCTCACTCATGCTGATCGGCGCGAAGCTGCCCAATGGCATGACCATAGAGCTTATTGGCCAAATGACCTCCAAGCCCTATCTTCTAATGACTAAAAGACTCTTGAAGAACATTGGAATCGAGGTCAGTCTTGAAGACAATAAGATTGAAATAAAGCCCTTCAAACTAGGGGAAAAGCTCTCCAATACAGCCTATATCACTGTGGAGAGCGACTGGTCGTCTGCTTCCTATTACTATTCCCTAGCGGCGATATCCAGACAACACATTAATCTACGAAGTTTCAAAAGCCACTCCTACCAAGGGGATTCGGCTTTAAAACAGTTGTACTGGGACTTCTTTGGTGTCAATACAGTGAGCGACACCCAGGAGACTGCCATTAGTTTACTTCCTGAAAATACGCTCTATCCCGAGGCTATAACAGCCGATTTAAATGACTGTCCCGATATTGCGCAAACACTTTGTGTCACAGCAGCTATTTTAAAAATACCCTTCTATTTTACAGGTTTAAAAACACTCAAAATAAAAGAGACCGATCGTCTCGTTGCCCTTCAGAATGAGCTTAATAAAATAGGGTGTCTTACAAAAATAGATGACGGCTCAATTGAAGCGCTCTCATTTCACGAGCCGCAAGTCCCTATTTCTATTGAAACCTATGACGATCACCGCATGGCCATGAGCTTTGCGCCCTACATTCTAATTGGAGACCTCAAAATTGAAGATCCAGATGTGGCCGAAAAATCGTATCCTAAATTTTGGTCTGATCTGCAGTCCATTACTCAATCAATAATTCTATAACCTTGAATAAAGTAATCCTAATCACAGGTACTTCGGCCGGAATCGGCCTAACCCTCGCAGAATACTTCGCGAAAAAAGGCCATACCGTGTATGGTTTAAGCCGAAAACCACTGGAAAACACCCTTTTCCAGACCATTCCTACAGACATTACAAACAACGATCAAGTCCAAACGGCCATTAAAACGGTACTTGGCAAAGAATCACGAATTGATGTGCTTATCAACAATGCGGGCATGGGAATGGTGGGAGCCATCGAAGATTCCCAAAAAGAAGAAATTCAACGTTTATTTGATTTAAACCTTATAGGTACCGTTCAAATGATCTCAAGTGTGTTGCCTTCTATGAGAAATCAAAGCAAAGGTCAGATTATAAACATCTCTAGTATCGGCTCAGAAATGGGACTTCCCTTCCGCGGCTTCTACAGCGCCTCCAAAGCAGCCGTAGACCGTATTACAGAGGCCATCCGCTACGAAGTCTATCCGTGGCACATTGAGGTGTGCACACTGCATTTAGGAGATATTAAAACGAATATTAAGGACTCCCGGGTTCGGAGTCAGATTTCGCAACCTTACGAGACGGTATTTAACAAAGTGTATGGTCTGATGAACAGTCATGTGGATCAAGGGAGCACGACAATGGAAGTGGCTCAATACATCGAGACCTTATTGACTAAAGAAAAATGGAAAGCCCACTACTACTTTGGTAAATTTGGGCAAAAGATCGGTGTTCCACTCAAATGGATTCTTCCCCAAAACCTATACGAAAAGCTTATGCGAAAGTATAACAACCTCGCCTAAACCACCAAAAACATC
>DCJS01000029.1 GCA_002319955.1 Flavobacteriales bacterium UBA1694 | reverse complement strand
TACGCGTTAATTTTTATTTCGCCAAGAAGCTGTCTTGCGATAGCGCCTGCAATCACCCAATTTAAGGTTTCTCGCGCAGAGGATTTTCCGCCTCCTCGGTAATCTCGAAAACCAAATTTTTGGTCGTAAGTATAATCTGCATGGCTCGGACGGTAGGATTCTTTAAGGTGCTGATAGTCGCCACTTTTTTGATTTTCGTTTTCGACTATAAATCCAAGAGGCGTGCCGGTGGTTTTACCCTCGAAAATACCAGAGAGAAACTTTACCGTATCACTTTCTTTTCGTTGAGTGACCAGCTTACTTTGTCCCGGTTTTCTTCTGTCAAGTTGGTTTTGAATTTCAGAAAGGTCAAGCGTTACGCCTGCCGGAAAATTGCTCAAAATCCCGCCGTAGGCTGGCCCATGGCTTTCGCCAAAGGTAGAGAGTGTTAGAAAATTACCAAGTGTGAACATAGGACAAATATAAGGAATGTTCGTGGGGCTAACCTAAAGATTGTCCTGAATTTAATCATAACAAACCCTCGGTAATTGGATTGAAAAACGGTCTTACTTTTAAAGTAAGACCGTTATTATCTATGTTCATTTTTAGAGTTGATTTAACGAACGACTCGACCGTCTTTACGGTCTTGGGAGCGTCCAATAGTGTAGCCCGTGGCACCACCAATAATCCCCCCGACCACAGCGCCAGCGCCACGGTTCTTTTTACTAATAATGGCTCCAGCTGCAGCACCACCAACAGTCCCAATAATGGTTCCTTTGGCTGCTTTACTAATGCCTTGTCTTTCTGGGGCCTCCTGATAGGTTCCATTGTCTGCAGGTCCAGCGTATGAGGCTGGGTTATCCCGGTACACAGTTTTTTCCACAACGCGCTCTCTTACCGGAGTCGCGGCTCTTGAAGCAGTGGCCTGTTTCTCCACCTTTGCGATACTATCTTTAGCTTTTTCAAAGGCCATTTTTTCCTTTTCAATCGCAAGTTTTTGTTTTTCAATTTCTAATTGACGCACTTGGTACTCAATTTTCTCTTGTTCCAGTGATTTCTGAGCGACTGTATCGTCTTTTTTACAAGCGCTGAGCATTAATATTGAAGCGGCTCCTAAAATTACTATTGCTTTCATTGTGTCTATTTTTAATCGTCAACATTATTGTCTTTACCATACTAGACAAGTAAGAAGCCAAACCACTGTTAAAGAAATGTTAAAATCTTAAAGAAGCAACCGACTTCCTTGTTTTCATTGCCTCTAATTGATGGTGCTACGACTAATTTTAATCCAAGAAACGATCTAAACTTAAACGCGACAAGAAGAATTTAGGAATTTCAGATTCATCGCAAAGTAGGTTCACAAATGAAGAGGTTGATAATGGAACTAAATAAAAATGAAAAAACCCTAGAGAGCTGTCTTTTAGCGCAATAGGGTTTTTTAGAGGTACCTAGCGGATTCGAACCGCTGTAGATGGTGTTGCAGACCACTGCCTAGCCACTCGGCCAAAGTACCCTTTATTGGAATGCAAAAGTAGGCAAATTTTTATTAATCCATAATATACACTTGAATTTTTTTTTTAACCCCAAGTCCTTAGTATATTTGTAGTCTATATTATTACTTAAAATGTCAGACATTCAACTTAATACCATCCCCGAGGCAATCGAGGATTTACGCCAAGGGAAAATCATCATAGTGGTCGATGACGAGAACCGTGAAAACGAAGGGGATTTCCTTTCCGCAGCTGAACTTACGAGTCCAGAGATGATTAATTTTATGACGCTTTACGGGCGTGGACTTATTTGTACGCCACTACCGGAAAAGCGCTGTGATGAGCTTGGACTTGATATCATGGTCTCGAGAAGTAGCGACCCAAAAGAGACGGCATTTACGGTGTCTGTCGATTTATTAGGCGAAGGGGTATCAACAGGAATCTCTGCAAGTGACCGTTCTAAAACCATTATTGCGCTGATGGATCCAAAGACAAAACCCGCTGATTTTATGAGACCGGGACACATCTTTCCTCTTCGTGCTAAGAAAGGGGGCGTTCTAAAACGTGCCGGCCATACAGAGGCCGCAATTGATCTTACACGACTCGCCGGTCTTAAAGAAGGTGGGGTGATTTGTGAGATTATGAATGAGGACGGGTCAATGGCTCGACTTCCTCAGTTAGTGGTCCTTGCAAAAAAACATGATCTTAAGATTGTCTCAATCGAGGATCTGATCCATTATTTACTTCAAAAAGGAAATCTAATTGAACGAATTGAAGAACGTGAAGTGAAAACGCATTACGGTGATTTCAATTTCTTCGCGTTTAGAGAAACCAGCACAGATCAGATTCACTTTGCCCTTACAAAAGGAACATGGAGCCCAGAGGAACCGGTACTCGTGCGTGTGCAGGCCTCGAATTCGTATTTCGATGTACTTAGCCGACTAATTACAGGGGAAAAACCTTTACTAGAGAAGGTGACCACGATGATAAACGAGGAAGGAAAAGGAGCTTTTATTTTCATTAATAATGTGTCCAACAATGAGAATACGATGCGTAAACTCCAGCAGTTTTTGTATTTCCAGGATGGTTCTGCAAAGCGTCCGACGCTTGCCTCTAATTTTAGAGATTACGGGATCGGAACTCAAATTTTGAAGAACTTGGGGATTTGTAAATTCAAAGTAATTACTCAGAATCCAGACTTAAAACCAATTGTCGGAGGCTACGACGTCGAAATCAGTGAGCTTGTCGAATTGTAAAGTATTTAAAATGGCCTGAGAAATCAGGCCATTTCTATTTCTGTAAAGGATCTAAATCCATTTAAGAAGTCTTTTAGTTCCATGCGTTTTTTTCCCTCGAGCTGCAGTGTTTTTGGGCTGTAGACTCCGTCTAAGGTGTAGAATTTCAGTTCATTTTTGTCTATGAAAAGCGTTCCTGGCTTTGCATCTGTTTTCTCAAGGCTATAGCTGCCTTCAAAAAGTTTTAAATTTTTCACCTCATCCCCTATTTTTAAACTTGTGAATGCGCAGGGGTAGGGTGAGAGGCCCCGAATAAAATCGTAGATCGTTTTACTCGGCTGTATCCAGTTGATGCGCATGTCGTCTTTAAAGAGTTTAAAGGCATTTTTCGGCTGCTCAACTTGGATTTGCGGTTTTGGTTGAAGGGTCTGGTCAGATAAGCCATCAAGTGTTTTTAAAACGGTTGTGGCGCCTAAGTGCATGAGTTTATCATGTAAGGATCCGGCAGAATCGGTTGAGGTGATTTCAAGAGAGTCTTGCAGTAAAATGGCTCCTTCGTCAATTTTTTCGTTTATAAAAAAACTAGTCACTCCGGTGGTGGTTTCTCCGCCCATGATCGCATAATTGATTGGTGCGGCCCCTCGGTAATCTGGAAGAAGCGAGGCATGGAGGTTGAAGGTTCCTAGTGGAGGTAATTCAAAGAGTACCTTTGGCATCATGCGAAACGCAACCACGACAAAGAGATCTGCTCCGAGTGCACTCATGGAGGCAAGAAATTCAGGGTCTTTCAGTTTTTCTGGTTGGAAAAGGGGCAGGTTTTGCTCCACAGCGTAAGTTTTCACCGCCGACTCAGAGAGCTTTTGCCCGCGACCCGAGGCTTTATCCGGTGGGGTTACGACCCCCACGACATCGTGTAGGGAGTCATTAATGGCCTTAAGGATTGTTTTTGCAAATTCTGGGGTGCCGAAAAAAACGACTTTAAGTGGTTTCATAGTACAAAGATATTGCATCATTCGAAGTTAACCAAAGCTTTAGGCCCTAGCATAGGTTCTAAAGTCCTTCATTTTAACTTTTTCTTCATCTAAAAGTTGAATTAAGGTTTCTAGAAGTTCATTCTTAGGGTAAAGGCTCATGCGAACTGAAAGTTGCTCGAGTGTAGATGGGCCTTGGCTCAGCGCTTCGAGTAGATCCGAGTGAATTGCACTACCATGGAGGGATTCGTTGTTTTTCTTGCAAACGTAGCAGTTTTGGCATTCCAATTGGCTGGCTTCTCCAAAGTAGCGTAGGATCAGGGCCATTTTGCAAGTGGTCGATTCGTTGATAAAGTAGTTTATTTCTTCCCATTTCTGAACCTTGTTTTTTTGAATCTGTTCAAATAGAGGGTAATAGCGGAAGGTAATTGCGCGCGAATCGCGAGGTTTTAAGAATTTGACGCTTGGAAGTGAGCCGTCAATATAATGAGCATGCTCGGACTTACCAAGGGTCTGTAGCGTGCGTTTTAGGCTCTCAAGTCCAATGCCAAGTTTCCCTGCAAGAGCGGCTTCCGAGAAGTGCGTGCGCTGCTTAGAGAGTCCAGGGAGATTTCTGTAGAGTGTCTCTAAAGCACTAGCCTGAGTCCCCGGAAACTGCTCAATTTCTTCTGGAGAGATAAAGAGTTCAAGAGTCGAGGGGCTTTTGTAATCGTTAAAGTAAATTAATTCTTGGTGGTGGAGGAATTGAATGACGTTGCGTACTTTGGCTCCCGAGCAGCGGCTTAAACGCTTGATCTTCTCAATGTCCAGCATAAAGGATTTTTCAGCAAGTTCGCCTTCAGCCACTTGAAAAATGGAGTACAGCATGGTAATGATTCTCTCATACTGCTCCTTCGTGGGCATTTGATTCTTTAGGATTCGATTGAACTCAGTCGTTTCTTCCTCGGACCATAACAGAAGGGCAAGGCTGGGAAGCGAGTCTCGTCCGGCCCTTCCGATTTCTTGGTAGTAGTTCTCAATTGAGTTTGGAATTGTGAAGTGCACGACCAATCTGACGTTAGTCTTGTCAATTCCCATCCCGAATGCGTTGGTGGAAATAAGCACTTGGTTTGAGGACTTAAGCCACTGGCTCTGTCTGCGCCGTTTTTCCATACCGGGGAGCCCAGCGTGGTAATAATCCACGCGGTCGTGTCCACGAAGGCGCAGAAATTCACTAAGGTTTTCAGCCTCTTTCCTTGTTCGAACATACACAAGTCCAGAGTCTTGATGGCTTCTTAGAAGCTCATGCAACCGTTGGTATTTATCTGAGAGTTTCTCAATGGCGATTTGAATGTTATCGCGGCGAAAACTCCTTTGAAAACTCCGGGGATTGCGTAGGGCAAGTTTTGTTTTTATTTCTTCAAGAACTTGAGGCGTTGCTGTCGCCGTTAAGGCCAGACAAGGCACGGGAAGAAATTCTTCACGAAAGCGTTTAATGTGCTGGTAGCTCGGGCGAAAATCTTGTCCCCATTCCGAGATGCAGTGCGCCTCATCGACGGCCAAAAACGAAACCTCAATTTCCTCCATATGGCGTAGAAATAACGGGTTCATTAGACGTTCAGGAGAAACGAAAAGCAGTTTTGTGATTCCTTCTTTACAGCGTGAGAGGATCAGTTCCATTTCTAAATCTTCTAATTCGGAAGAGAGGTATTCTGCCTCAATGCCTAAAGATTTTAACTGCAGCACTTGGTCTCTCATTAGGGCAAGTAGGGGTGAGATCACCAGGCAGGTCCCTTCGAGAAACAGCGCGGGAAGTTGAAAACAAAGCGATTTCCCAGCGCCCGTAGGAAGTAGGGCCAAGGTGTCTTTTCCCTCGACGATGGAATCAATGATTCCCTCCTGCTGATCCCGAAATTCAGAATAGCCCCAAAACTGGTTTAAGTACTCGAACTTTATTTGCTGGTAGCGCTTTGCGTTCATGGTGTAAAAATACTTAATTAAAACAAAAAAAGCCACGCGCTAGCGTGACTTTAAGTGTTTATTAAGGCTCTTGATTAGTTTGCCTCGAAGTAGACTCTTCTGTTTGCTCTGTTTTTCCATTCAGGGCATTTTGTAGAAGGAGAACATTCTGGGTATTTTAAATCTTTTTCACCTCTTCCAACAGCGTTAAGTCTTGTGCTTTCAACGCCACTTTCGATTAGGTAAGTTTTTACGCTACCTGCTCTTCTTTCAGAAAGTTTTTGGTTGTAAGCATCTGAACCTGTCGTATCAGTTCCTCCAACAACATTATAGTTTCCTGTTGAAGAGTTGATGTAATTAGCCGCTGTGTTTAGAATTGGACGGTTTGAAGGAAGTACTTGAGAGGAGTCGAAATCAAATTCAATTCCTTCTAAAGCTCTCGTGTCATCACTAACAATTCCTTGTCCTGTTGGACAACCGTTGTTTTCTACTGGACCTGGAACGGTGACACATTTGTCATAAAGGTCAATAACCCCGTCAAGATCTGTGTCTAATGCAACTCCGGCGCCGTCAACTCTTGCACCGGCTGGGGTGTCAAGTTGTCTGTCCCAATCGTCACAAACACCATCGTTATCTGCATCTCCTTTTTTACAAACTTCAACATCTTGATTTTTGTTTTCAAGCACGTCAACTTTGTAATAAATTTCTTGAAGTGGGTCGTGCCACATCAAGTGCGATTGGTGTTGACCTAATTTTAGGGAAAGACCTAGGGTTGCATTCCACATACTAGCTCCTGCACCTGAAGATGAGGCTGCACCGTCAAATAAATCGTCTCCGGTGATCACATACATGGCTCTACCTTCCAAGTCAATTCTACGGTTTACTTTGTATTTAAGTCCAGCTCCGGCTTGTCCGAAAGGGGATCCTAATTTAAATGGTTTTACTTCCGCTACTAAACTTTGACCAGAAGCGTTTTCCTGGTAAGCTCTGTAAGCTAAAGTTCCGATACCTGCATACCCGTGAAGTGCCCAACGCATTGGCGATTGGTTGTCTACACGTCTAAGAAGGTTGGAAAAGTTGATGTCTCCTAAGATTGAAATCGCATCGTACTGCGTTCTACCCGCTACCTCAGTTCCCACAGCGTTATCAGTTTTCGTGTTGAAGTCCCCTTGTCTGGTTTCTCCTCTGTCGTACTGAAGTTTCAAGCCAAAAGCGTGAGAAATCGCTTTATCCACACTTAAATAAGCGGAATAACCGAACACGTTCTTTCCTCCATTAGAATCTTCTTTAAGAGAGATTAGGTTGGAAGAATGCTGTAAAAGCGGGACTCCAACTCCAGCAGAAATGCTCCAGTCGTTGAATCGCTTTGATTCTTTTGTGAAAGGGCTCACATTAGCAGATCCAGAGGTGTATGTGTTTGGATACATCTCGCTCGATACTGCAACTGAATCCTGCGCGTAAGAGGCTATTGGAAGTACCAATGCTAGCGCCAAACTTGCTAAATTTAGTTTCATAAAATATATTTTTAGTTAATAAATGATTCTTATTCTTAAAACTCTTAAAGGAGTTTTTTTTTTAAACGGATTAAACTACTTTAAAGTTAAACTGAGCCCGTTTTCTCCAAGGTTACAATAAACATGCCATAAAGGACCCATAATTTCGGTAATAGTTTACACTATTCACATTTTTTAACTAATTTCTACTCATTTCCCAGCCATTCACTTGCATTTGCTCCATAGTAGGGCTCTGAATTCTAACTCAAGGCATTTAATTCCTCTAGGAGCTTAATTGAAAATTCACGTTCGTTCAAATGCCTTTTGTGCGGCAGTTCTAGAGTTTTGCTTTTAAATTCGAGGGCATCATAAGAGACAATATCTAGGTCTATTATTCGGTCCATGATCTTCCCACTTGCTCTAGAATCCATTTCTCTACCCATGTCTCGCTCAATTTTTTTAAGAGTTTTGAGCAGTGCAATCGGCGAAAGAGTCGTTTGGATTTCCAGTGCAAAATTAAGAAATTTATAACGACTCGCAAACTCTATGGGGTCTGTTTCTATAACGCGAGTCTCTTTTATAATAGGTCCTGCATAGGACTCCAGATGGCGTTTTGCCAGCTCAATATTTTTTTCTCGGTCGTTAATATTAGATCCAAGTAACAAAATGGCTTTATGTAGCGACATATTGGGTCACGTTTAGATGAGTTAAAGTTATGAAAAGTTTTTTTAAAAGCGTTTTGGCGAACATTGTCGCAATTTTTATTGTTGGAGCCCTACTTTTTGGCTTCTTTATTACGATGATGCTTGTAAGTAGCCTTACCGGTGGGAGCCGTGTACAGATCCAGAATAATTCCATTTTGACTCTGAATCAAAAGATGCAGATTATTGACAGTCCTAGTGAGGATCAACCTTCTTTTTTCTTTCCTTCTTCAGGAGATCCCACAAAGGTTCTGCTAAAGGATGTACTTGGGGCCATTGAAAAAGCGAAGAGCGACGATAAAATTAAAGGAATTAGTATTGAGGCGGATTATATCCTCGCAGGTCAAACCCAACTTGACAACATCCGTATAGCATTGGAAGATTTTAAGTCCAGTGGAAAGTTTGTCTATGCTTATGGCAATGGGGTTACTCAAAGTGGCTATTATCTCGGATCGGTTGCAAGTGAATACTACCTGAATCCGATGGGAATGATTGATTTAAAAGGGCTCTCTACGGAAGTTGTTTACATGAAGGGGTTTGTTGATAAATACGGCATTGGAATGGATGTGATACGCCATGGGAAATTCAAAGCGGCGGTTGAACCATTTTTAAGAGAATCTATTTCTGAGGAGAATACCGAACAGCTTTCCACGTTACTTCACGATTTGTGGGGTGAAAGTGCGAATCGAATGGCGAAATCAAGAGGCCTCACTGGAAGTGAATTCAAGCTTGTTACAGACAGCCTATATGGTTTAATTACCGAGAATGCCGTAAAGTATAAATTGGTGGACAAATTGATTCAGAAAAGCGATTACGACACGAAGATTAAAACAAAGATAGGGTTGGATAAAGCAGCCGATCTAAATAGAGTTTCGTTCGCTAAATATATTAGCTCCTATAGTGACTCTGAAAAGAGCAGCGACCAAAAAGTGGCGGTGCTTTACGCAAGTGGTGCCATTTACAATGGGGAAGGTTACGACGGCATTTATTCGAATAATTATATCGAATACATTCAGAAATTAAAAGAGGACGACAAGGTTAAAGCCGTTGTTTTGCGAATTAATTCTCCAGGCGGAAGTGCAAACGCCTCAGAAGAGATTCTTTATGAACTTCAACAGCTTAAAGCGAAGAAGCCACTAGTGATCTCTTTTGGTGATTACGCGGCGTCGGGTGGTTACTATATTGCTATGGCTGGAGATAAAATTTACTCAGAGCCTAATACCCTGACGGGATCCATTGGCGTATTTGGGATGATACCGAATTACAAGGAGCTTGCTGAGCGTAATGGGATTCGCTCCGATATAGTGCAAACGAATGAAAATACGGTATACCACTCTTGGTTGCAAGGATTAACCCCTGCAGGGGAGCGTATGTTCACCAAGAGTGTGGAACAGACTTATAAAAAGTTCGTGACTTGGGTGACCCTTAATCGTAAGAAAACCTTTGAACAAATCGATGCCATTGGAGGTGGACGCATTTGGTCCGGAACACGTGCCAAAGAGTTAGGGCTTGTGGATGAACTCGGCACTTTAGATCAGGCCATTGCAGAGGCAGCTAAACGAGCAAAGACTTCCGATTTTTCAATAGAAACCTATCCGAAGAAAGTTTCTCTTTACGAACAACTCATGAAAGATGTGAATTCGGATCAATTGTATAACAAAGTGCTTAAGCAAAAGCTTGGAGAAGACAAGTTTAAACTTTTTGAAACCCTAGCTAGTCCAGATTCAAAGCCCGTCATTATGATGGAATCTTTTTACCGTGTGAAAATGGATTAAATAGAATTCTTCATTTCGGATAAAATAAAATAGCCGTCCAATTGGACGGCTATTTATTTTTCTTAAATTAGGTCTATCGCTTTGTAGCCATACCATAGATCCACAAAACAAGTAAGGCGCCAAGCACCGCTAAGGCCATACTGCCAAAGCTGAAGCTATTCACATCGCCAAGCCCAACAAGACTTCCAACGAAACCCCCCACAAATGCGCCGACGATTCCTAAGATGATGGTCATTAGCCAGCCCATGTTCTGATTTCCTGGCATGATTAATTTCGCAAGTGCGCCCGCGATAAGGCCAAAAATGATCCAAGTTAAGATACCCATAGTTTAAAATTTTAATTGTTAGTATTTGAAATGATTTGGATTGTTCTGAGCTAAAATTACACCAAAAAACAATACCTCGTATCAAATAGTGAAAAATTGTAACAATTTCGTTAAATTATTAAATCGGAGTTTATCTTCGAGTGAAGAAGGATTCAACGAACTCTTCTCCATTAAATAGCTGTAAATCTTGCATTTTTTCACCCACCCCAATGTATTTAACCGGGATTTGAAATTGATCCGAAATGCCAATGACCACGCCGCCTTTTGCGGTGCCGTCAAGTTTGGTCACAGCCAGGGCGCTAACCTCCGTTGCGGCACTAAACTGTTTAGCCTGTTCAAAAGCATTTTGTCCAGTGGAGCCGTCCAGCACTAGGAGAATTTCGTGGGGGGCATCAGGAATTACTTTTTGCATGACACGCTTAATCTTACTAAGTTCATTCATAAGATTCACCTTATTATGAAGTCTGCCCGCGGTGTCAATAATGGCGATATCCGCCTGCTGGGCAAGAGCACTTTGAACCGTGTCAAAGGCAACAGAAGCAGGATCTGAACGCATGCTTTGTTTGACAATAGGAACCCCGACGCGCTCACTCCATATAACAAGCTGATCGACCGCCGCTGCACGAAAGGTATCTGCCGCACCGAGAACGACTTTTTTTCCGTCGTTTTTGAACTGGTGTGCAAGCTTCCCAATGGTGGTGGTTTTCCCCACACCATTAACCCCAACGACCATGATGACGTAGGGTTTTTTGGATGGGTCTGTATTTTGTGTTCCTGCATGCGGGTTTTCAAGCAGTAAACTTTTGATTTCTTCTTTAAGAATTATATCGAGCTCCTGAGTCCCGACGTATTTGTCGCGACTCACGCGCTCTTCAATGCGCTGAATGATTTTGATGGTTGTGGCGGCCCCAACGTCAGAGGCGATTAAAATCTCTTCGAGTTCGTCAAGAACCTCGTCATCGACTTTGCTCTTGCCAACGACTGCCTTTGAGATTTTATCGAAAAATCCGGTTGAGGATTTTTCGAGCCCTTTGTCCAGGGTTTGCTTTTCTTCTTGATTAAATAATTTCTTAAACCAGCTCATGCAGTAAGGTGTAACGGGATTTCATTTTCAATGAAGGGCTCTAGGCCCCTTGGTACAAAGATAAAACAAAAAAACCACCCAAAATTGGGTAGTTTTAGTATTGTCTAGAGTGTGAGGGTCTTATTTCTTAAGAAACGCGTCCACATCGTCCGCACTCATTACTCTTTCTTCGAAAATATAAGCTCCGGTTTTAGGAGACTTTACCATTTTCACCACTTTCGTTAATTTCTTAGACGATCCGTCCTTTAGGGATGCTACTACTTTTTTTGCCATTGTAAATATTCTTTAAAAATGGTTACTTAATTTCTTTGTGAACCGTATACTTTTTAAGAACCGGATTGAATTTTTTCAGCTCCAGTCTTTCTGTCGTGTTCTTTTTATTTTTGGTTGTGATGTATCTGCTCATCCCAGCCATGCCAGTTTCTTTGTGCTCAGTGCACTCAAGAATTACTTGAACTCTGTTACCTTTTTTTGCCATTGCTGTTATTTTTTAATAAGTCCGTTTCTTTTTCCTCTTTCAACTGCCTCTTCAATTCCGATTTTGTTGATAATTCTAAGTCCGTGTGCAGAAATTTTCAGCGTAATGCTTTCATTCGTTTCTGGAAGATGAAATTTCTTCTCCAATAAATTGATTTCAAAACGTCTTTTCGTTTTGTTATGAGCGTGGGAAACGTTGTTACCAACCATTGCACGCTTTCCTGTTATTTGGCAAATTCTTGACATATCTCGATGTTCTTTTTACGACTTTATTATTTGAGTGTGCAAAATTAGGATTAATTTCTGGTACCTCCAAATGTTTTTGAAATTTATTTTCAAATAGTTGCGTGCGAAAGTAAGGGTAATTTGACCTTGGGAGAACGCAAAATAGGGGGACTTCACTCTTAAGGGTGCAAAGATACTAATTTTTGCTCAGACCGTAATTTTAGAAACCAAAATAACTCTTGGGCTCAGGTTTATTTTGGGGTGGCTTGCCTAAAGATCCTCATTGGCAGGTTAGGCTTTTTTTCGATTCTGTATTTTTTTAATTAAAGTGTAACACACTAAAAACCCTAAGGTGAATATGGAGAGCCGCGTAAGCAGATCGCCTGTGCGCGTGTAAAACGTTAGATTCTCGTATAGGTTTACCTTCGCGTAGAGCGCGGTTTGGTCACCATAAAACGTGTCGCTAACAATCTCTCCACGCGCATCGATGTGCGCTGAGATGCCACTGTTCGCGGAGCGGGCAATTTCACGGCGGT
Organism: Flavobacteriales bacterium UBA1694; assembly: GCA_002319955.1. Classification (GTDB taxonomy): domain Bacteria; phylum Bacteroidota; class Bacteroidia; order Flavobacteriales; family Weeksellaceae; genus Planobacterium_A. The sequence continues at coordinate 77,407 of DCJS01000029.1, read as the reverse complement.
TTTCAATCGCACGAAGTCTTGCGTAGGAAAGGAGTTGTTTATGACCATTGGAGACGCCCCACCAACTGTCGTTGGTCATGATGGCTAAGAGATTCGCCCCTTTTTTCACGTAGTCGGTTGTAAACTCACCGTAGATACTTTCATAGCAGATGATTGGCGCTAGTTTAGCAGAATTATAAGGATTTGTAAAGACCGCGCGCTGTGAATCTGTTCCTAGCGAGGCGACGGCTCCACCAAAATTAAGCATTGCATCACCAAGTAGGGGTTTTAAGATTCCCATGTAGGGGAAAATCTCAACGCCCGGGACGAGCTTCGCTTTGTGGTACGTCTGAATAGCATTTTTTGGATCCAATTGTACGGCGGTGTTGTAGCTTTCCACATAGAGTCCTTGCGAGGTTTGATAGGCGTTTTTGGGCGCTGTTTCTTCGGGGGAGAAAAATCGGTGTGAGGAAATGCCTGTCGAAAATACTGAGCCTGGATGGTTTGCTAAGAACTGTTTAACACCATTTAGAATCGTGCTGTGCTCAAATCCAGTCTCAGAAATGGAGCCACTTCCAGGCAGGGCCGTCTCTGGCGCAATGTAGATGTCTATTTTCCCTGTTGAATGGGTATCGGCAAGTTCTAAGAGTTCCGAAAGTATGGTTAAGGAATCTTTGCTGTATTTTTCCGTGTAGGGGTTTAAGTCCGGCTGAAGCAGTAGGACACTTACCTCACCACTAGGTTTTTCATTAAAGGTAGTGTATTGAATTAAGGATATTCCCATAGGAACTAATATTCCCGCCAGTAAGACGGAACTATTTTTTAGAAGGGCTTTTTGCTTTCGCTCAGTTTGCCATACTCTGAGGGTATAGAAGCCAAAGACGTTGAGAAGTAGAATCCAGAAGCTCCCTCCGGTAGCTCCCAAGGTATCATACCACTGAATGAGTTTTGGGTACTCTGAAAATGCGTTTCCAAGATTTAACCATGGCCAGGTTAATTCCCAATTCAGATGCAATTTTTCAAAGGCCATCCAAATGGCGACGAAAAACACCAGTCCCCAATACGTGCCTTGAATGCGTTTGTAGTGGTGGTAGAGTATAAATACGCAGGCGTAGAGTAGTGAGTTCGCTAGCACCGGAATCACGACCGCAAGTAGGGAGTGGCTTCCGTCTGGATTAAGCGAACCGTACAGCCATCCAGTGGTCACAATGTTCCATATTAAAAAGCTAAGGTAAGCGAGAGCGAAAATACGCCATGCTTTATTTTTACTTTTTGAAAATTTACTTAGATCGTGTTCCATCACGAGCAGAGGCACCAGGGCAAAGAACAGAAAAAAAGGAATGCCGTAGGTTGGCCAGGACAGCGCAAGAAGTACCGCGCTAAGAAGGCTGAGAAACAGGTATTTCATAGAAGAATTTGCTTAAAGCAAAAATAGGGCTTTAAATTTAGATTCTCAGTCTGGGACTGAGATAAATTCAAGGCTCTTGTGAATTTCAAGTTCTCACACGATGTTAACCTCCCGCTCTAAGGTGATTCCATAAGTGCTATGGACACTTTGAATAATCAGCCCAGAAAAATCAAAGAGTTCTTTACCGCTTGCTTTTCCCGTTTTGTTAACTAAAACCAGAGCTTGGGTGGCGTGTGAAGCGGCATTTCCAATTTGTTTTCCTTTCCAACCACATTGTTCAATAAGGTAGGCTGCGGGGATTTTTTGACCCTTTGGAGTGGGGTAGTGCGGAAGCTCTGGGAACTTGGCTTGTAGGGTGTCAAACTCGGACTGCGACACGGTGGGATTCTTAAAAAAGCTCCCGGCGTTTCCTAACTTCTGGGGATCTGGAAGTTTGCTTTGGCGAATCGCAATGACCGCATTTGAAACGTCTTTGATGGTGGGTTTTTTTATTCCCATCACCTCGAGCTCGGTTGTAATGGCACCGTAGTCGGTTTTTAGATTGTGGTCTTTGGTTGTGAGTCTAAAACAAACCTGCACTAAGGCGTAGTTTCCTTTGCCTTCTCGCTTGAAAAAGGACTCTCGGTACCCAAACTGAGCCTGGTCCAATGAGAATTTTTCGAGTTCCCGAGTTTGTAAATTCAGGGCAGTGCAGCTTTCAAAGACATCTTTTATTTCAGTCCCGTAGGCCCCTATGTTTTGCATTGGAGAGGTTCCCACATTACCGGGTATTAAGGAGAGGTTTTCAAGGCCGCCAAAATTTTTACTCAGAGTGAAAAGGACAAATTCATGCCAGTTTTCGCCTGCCATAGCTGAAACGAGCACTTCACTTTCGTTTACAAACTCAATTTCAATACCTTTTAAGTCTAATTTTATCACCAGCCCCTTGTAGTCTTTGGTGAAAAGAATATTACTCCCTTGTCCTAGAAACAGCGGCACTTCAAGGCCCGGCGTCTGAGTTTGTAGTCTTTGGTTTAATTCCAAGGCTTCTTTAAGCTCCTCGAGGGATGTCACGCGCACAAAGTACCGCGCATCGGCCTCAACGCCAAAGGTGTTGAATGCTTTTAGAGGATGAAATTCGTGTACAGTCATAAGTGGCACATTAAAAGGGGTAGTAGGCTAGGCAAATTAACGAAAAAATAAAACCGCAAGGCCTGCTACAGGCCTTGCGGTTAAAGTGTTTTTATAGGTCTTTGACTTGTCGGTAAGCGCTGATAGCTTTTTCAAGTAACTCGACGCTTCGCTTTAAATCCTCTTCGTTAAGAACATAAGCGATACGCACTTGTTTTTTTCCAAGTTCAGGATCACTATAGAATCCGCCTGCAGGAGCGACCATGACCGTTTCGCCATTGTGCTCAAAATGCTCTAGCATCCACTGGGCAAACTCTTCGGTGTCGTCCACAGGTAGCTGTGCCACACAGTAGAACGCCCCTTTCGGTTTAGGGCAGTAGACTCCCGGAATGGCGTTTAGAAGTTCGACGAGTAAATTTCTTCTCTTCGTGTATTCTTCTCTCACACTAAGGATATACGCCTGATCATCTTTATGGGCTGCTGTTGCGGCAATTTGACCTAAAAGCACTGGGCTAAGTCGGGCCTGTGCAAATAGCATGGCAGCCTGGTGAATCGCCTTGGAACGTGTAATCAAACACCCAATACGTGCCCCACACATGGAGTAGCGCTTGGATTCTGAATCAATGACTATCGCGTGATCCTTAAGTTCAGGAAATTCTAAAATTGAAACAGCTTTTTCACCGTCGTAAACATATTCTCTATAGACTTCATCGGAAATAATGACGATGTCGTGTTTTAGAGCAATTTTGGCTAACTTTTGAAGCTCTTCCTTTGTGTAAAGGTAGCCCGTCGGGTTTCCAGGGTTGCAAAGAATGATTGCCTTGGTTTTGGAAGTTATTTTCTTTTCGAAATCCTCCATTGGTGGAAGTGAGAATCCGGTTTCTATGCTTGAAGCAATGGCTACTACATTGACATTAAATGTTGAAGTGAATCCATTGTAATTGGCGTAATACGGTTCTGGAATGATGACTTCATCGCCTTCGTCGCACAGCGTCGAAATGGCGAAATTCAGCGCTTCGGATCCGCCGTTTGTCACAATGAAATTATTCGTCGTGAGGTCTGTGAATCCTAAGGAATGGTAGTAGGTTTTCAGAGCCTCGCGGTATTCAATATTCCCCTCCGATAGGGCGTATTCGTAAATTTTTAGATCATTTTCTTTAATTGCATCCAGAGCCGTTTGAGGGGTCGGAATGTCTGGTTGTCCAATATTAAGATGGAACACTTTGATTCCTTTCGCTTTCGCCTCAGTAGCGAAAGGGACTAATTTTCGTACCGGAGAAGCCGGCATCAATTGAGCTCTTTTAGAGATGGTAGGCATAACAAATTACTTTTGTGCGAAATTAATGAAAATACTTCAATTTTGCCTTGTGAATTTAAGTGTAATCTACTCCCTTGCTTTAGTATAGAACAGTGGTGAATTCAATTTAAATTCTTCTATTTTGAACATAGAATGTTATTTTTGAGGTAAATTGAGCTCTATTAGAAATTATAAATAGTGATTGACATGAGTTTGAAGTATAATGGACCAATTTCTGATGAAATTCAGACCTACTATGAGGCCCTTCCAGAAGAGCGCAAACTACCTTTTGAGAACATGCTCAAAGCCATTGACTCAAATTTGCCCTCGGGATTTGAATTCCGACTCTCTTATGGGCTTCCAACCTTTTGCGTTCCCTTAAGTCTGTATCCTGCGGGGTACCACTGTAAAAAGGGCGAGCCACTTCCTTTTATTTCAATTGCTTCTCAGAAGAACTTCATGGCTCTTTACCATATGGGCATTTATGCCGATTCTCAAACTCTTGAGTGGTTTCAAGAGGCTTATCCGCTTCACAGTCCCTATAAATTAGATATGGGAAAGTCCTGCGTTCGGTTTAAGAAACTCGAAGCGATTCCTTACGGGCTTTTAGAAGAGCTTGCCCAGAAGTATAGTCCAAGTCAATGGGTGGCACTTTATGAGAAGAGCTTTTCAAAGAATAGTGAAAAATAAAACCTGCACAAGGCTAGGAGCCAAGTGCAGGTTTTGCATGAGTTGAAAAAATGATTTAAAGGCGTACAATATCGGCACCAATCGCTCTTAGCCTTGTGTCGATGTTTTCATAGCCACGATCAATTTGTTCAATATTATGAATGGTGGATTTCCCCTCCGCACTTAAGGCGGCAATTAAAAGGGCGTTACCCGCCCGAATGTCAGGCGAAACCATGGTGGTTCCTCTAAGGGGAGATTCGTGGTTAAGTCCTACGACAGTGGCTCTATGGGGATCGCAAAGAATAATCTGTGCGCCCATGTCGATTAGTTTATCAACGAAGAACAGTCTAGACTCAAACATTTTTTGGTGGATTAACACGGTGCCTTTCGCCTGAGTCGCAACGACCAAAATGATTGAAAGTAAATCGGGCGTAAATCCTGGCCATGGGGCATCAGAAACAGTTAGTATAGAGCCGTCAATAAACTTAGAAATTTTGTATTGCTCCTGGGCTGGAACTAAAATGTCCTCACCGCTACGCTCAAGTTGAATTCCCAGTTTTCTAAATGTGTTTGGAATTAGACCGAGCTCAGACCACTGCACATTTTTGATGGTGATTTCAGACTTAGTCATCGCAGCCAGACCAATCCATGAACCGATTTCAACCATGTCAGGAAGCATCGTGTGCTCCGTGCCATGAAGACTGCTAACGCCTTCGATCGTTAATAGGTTTGAACCGATTCCAGATATTTTGGCGCCCATGCGGTTAAGCATTTTGCAAAGCTGCTGCAAGTAAGGCTCGCACGCTGCGTTATAGATTCGTGTAGTGCCTTTTGCTAAAACAGCGGCCAATAGAATGTTGGCGGTCCCTGTGACGGAGGCCTCTTCCAGTAGCATGTAGGTCCCTTTAAGTTCCTTAGCACTTAAACTATAGAAGCCCTCGGTTTCATCGTAATGAAATTCCGCGCCCAATTCCACAAGTCCTTGGAAGTGAGTATCGAGGCGGCGGCGTCCAATTTTATCGCCTCCTGGCGTGGGCATGTAGGCCTCTCCAAAACGGGCTAGCATCGGTCCTAAAAGCATGATTGAACCTCTTAGTCGGGCACTGTCTTTCTTAAATTCTTCGGATTTAATGTAATCAAAATTGATCTCATCCGCTTGAAACGTGTAATCGCCTTGCCCATTCTTTTTGATCTTCACACCAAAATCGCCTAAGATTTCAATAAGACGGTTTACATCATGAATGTCTGGGATATTTTTTATACGGATTTCACTGTCGCTCAAAAGTACGGCGCACAGGATTTGAAGGGCTTCGTTTTTAGCACCTTGTGGAATGATTTCACCGGAGAGTTTTTTACCTCCTCTAATTTCAAACGTCCCGCTCATTATTTTTTTCTGTTTTTATTTTGTTGGTTTTTTTGGCGGTTGCGATTGTTGTGGTCGCTTGAGCCTGGATACTTTTGGTTTTGGTTTTGATTTTTGTTTCGTGAGGTCGAGTAATAGATTTTACTTTTTTCTAACGACTCAATGCTCGTTAAATCAAGACGGTCCTTTGAGAGCTCTTTTAAATGGCGAAAAATGACATCATCCGTTACGTGTTCTTTGTTATAGATGTTGTATGATTTTTTCATGTTGTTGGCAATGACCTCTATCAAGGCCTCTTTTTCCTCGCCCTCTTCGAGCTCAATCGCCATTTCGATGAGTTGAAGAATGCTTTTGCCGTAAAACTTGAATTCGCCTTGAAGAACGGGGTAGTCCAGTTTCTTTGGCTCGGTCATTCGCTGGTCCTTCGTCGGGATCGGGTAGGGAGAATCCACGTCTAAATCAAAGTTTGCCAAAATGAACAGGTGGTCCCAAAGTTTATGTCGGTAGTTTTCTTCGTCTCGTAAAGTCGGATTTCTCTGACCCATAAAGTCCACGATGGCGTGGCACATTTCATTTCGCTCCTCCTTGGTAGGTAGCTCTTTGCAGCGTTCGACCAGTTGTTGAATAAGTCGGCCGTACTCGGGCATATGAAGCTGGGTTCTATCAGTATTGTATTCCATGGGTGCAAATATAGGGATTGAGAGCTTAAAAATTCTCAGTCAATGAATTTCTTTCTTTGCTCGCTTGTAGGCACGACGCAATGTTCGCCAGAGAGGGTTTTCCTGTTTTTAGCGATCTTATCGTAAAAAATATCAGTAAAGCTTCTAGGGAGAAAATTTATTTTTGCTAAAAGCGCGTAGGAGCCACCTAGTATTTTCGCGATTTCTAATACGGCGCTTGATTTCGTGTGGTAAAACTCAGAAGGTTTCCAGAGGTATAGCGTGCTTTGTTCATCTGAATTCAAACCTCTTTCTTTTAAAAACGCCTGGGAGAAATCAGATTGTAGGGCTGAAAATAAGAACCGGTTCTTTTGGTCTTTCTTTAAAATCCATTGAACCCAGAAATTGCATAGGCCGCAGTCACCATCGTACAGGACGTAGTATTTGGTCAGATCCATGAACTCTCTAATTAAGGGGTTTGTAAATTGTATTTGAGGCGGGTTTCGAGTTCGACTTTTTTAAGGTAGTCGGTAACCATGGTGAGTTCCTCAGGGGTGAATTTTGCTTCCGGATGCCCTAGAAGATAGGATTCCATAGGCATATTTCCGTTTTGCAGTTCTTCTATGGACTCTTCCAACTTATGGGCTTGACGTTTGGGGTCGTAGGTCGCAAAAACAGAGAAGTTCAGTTTGGTTCTTGCCTCGTCAATGTGTTTCTTTAAAAGCCAGGCCGTGGGCTGTACGTTTGCGTACCAAGGATAACGTGATTCATTGCTATGGCAGTCGTAGCAAGAATTACGGATTTTTTGGGCGATCGGCTCTGGGGTTTGTTTAGACACTAAAAAATCCATGCCTTGGGTGACGGGTGGATTGGTCTTGTCAATTTTAAAAAACTGAATGAATACCAAAGCGACAAGGATGACAATGAGTAGTTTTTTCATGGGTATCTTGGGTTTTAAAAGGTGAAATTACTACTTTTTTTAAGAACAATAAGTCGGGAAAGTGTATCTTTGCAAAAATTTTTGGGCTCGGAAGGACCGGGTAACCCATTAATAATCATTATCCTTGGGGGAATCCAGGATTATTAAATAAAATTTTGATGAGTAATATTGTCGCAATCGTAGGACGTCCTAACGTCGGAAAATCAACCTTATTTAACCGTTTACTTGAACGAAGAGAAGCCATTGTAGACTCTGTCTCTGGGGTAACTCGGGATCGACACTATGGGAAATCCGACTGGAATGGTGTGGAATTCACGGTAATTGATACGGGAGGGTATGAGGTGAACTCAGAGGATGTGTTTCAAGGAGAAATCACCAAACAAGTCGAACTCGCCATTGAGGAGGCTACTTCCATTTTATTTATGTTAAGTGTTGAGGATGGACTCACCGACACGGATAAAGAAATTCACGAAATGTTACGCCGCGCGAACAAGCAGGTGTATTACGTGATTAATAAAGTCGACTCAGCGACTGAGGAAATTAACGCGACCGAATTCTATTCCTTAGGAATTGAGAAGTATTTTACCATGTCTTCTGCCACAGGATCTGGATCCGGTGAGCTTTTGGATGCGGTCGTGAAAGATTTCCCAACCTTGGATTATAAAGACCCGTTTGAGGGACTTCCAAAAATAACGATTGTGGGGCGTCCAAATGTTGGAAAGTCAACCCTAACCAACGCCCTTTTAGACAACGAACGTAATATTGTTACGGAGATTGCGGGCACCACGCGCGATAGTATTTCAACCCTTTACAACAAATTTGGCCATGAATTTGTCTTAGTAGACACCGCCGGAATGCGTCGTAAGGCTAAAGTAAGCGAAGATCTAGAATTTTATTCTGTGATGCGCTCGGTCAGAGCGATTGAAAATTCAGACGTCGTAATTATCATGGTGGATGCCACTCAAGGGTGGGAGAGTCAAGATATGAACATCTTTGGAATCGCACAGAAAAACCGTAAAGGCATCGTGATTCTTGTGAACAAATGGGATTTAATTGAGGACAAACAGACCAATACCATGCGGGATTTTGAACAGAAGATCAAAGATAAAATTGGTCAGTTCACCGACATTCCTGTCTTATTTGTTTCAGCCCTAACCAAGCAAAGAATCTTGAAAGCTGTGGAAACAGCCATGGAGGTTTATGAGAATCGAAAAAAGAAAATCAAAACCTCGAAATTGAATGAGGTGATGCTTCCCGTGTTTGAACATTATCCACCCCCAGCATTAAAAGGAAAATACATCAAAATAAAATACTGTGTGCAGCTTGGAACCCCATCGCCACAGTTTGTGTTCTTCTGTAATTTACCGCAGTACGTAAAAGAACCTTACAAACGCTACGCAGAGAACCAACTTCGAAAACACTTCGGATTTACCGGAGTCCCTATTGAAGTCTATTTCAGACAAAAATAAACCTAAACCTTTTGAGTAAAGCTCAAAAGGTTTTTTTTATACCTTTGGCGGGTCTATTTTTAAACTCGAATATACTATGGTGACATGTCTCTCAAATGAAAATTCTCTCTTAGGGTCTTGGATGAACGAACTACGAAGCATTGAGGTGCAAACCGATCGTTTAAGATTCCGACGTAACATGGAGCGCATCGGTGAGGTGGCAGCTTATGAGCTTAGTAAAGAATTAGAGTACGAAGAGGTGGAAATTACCACGCCACTTGCGAGCTTGAAAGTAAAGGAATTAGCCGTTCAACCAGTTATTACAACCATTTTAAGAGCAGGTGTTCCCCTTTTTCAAGGCCTTTTGAATTATTTTGACAAGGCCGATTGCGGGTTTGTTGCGGCTTACCGAAAACACGAGGGAAACGATTATTTTTCAATTAAACAGGACTATTTAACTTGCCCTAGTATTGAGGGCAGACCACTAATTGTTGCGGATCCTATGCTTGCCACAGGCGCGAGTCTTATTGAGGCTTTGAAAGATCTATTGACCAACGGAGCACCCTCAAGTGTACACATTGTGGCTGCTATAGCCAGTGAAGCCGGGGTCGCTGCTTTAAGGCAGGCATATCCTACAGCCCGAATTTGGGTGGGTGCCATTGATTCTGCTTTGACCTCTAAAGGGTATATTACGCCAGGACTTGGCGATGCTGGAGACTTGTCCTACGGGGAAAAGCTGCAGCGCTAAACCTTTTTTTTCTTGGACTCTGTCAGGCTGCTAAGCAAGAGCCCAAATCCGCTTCTCAAATTACTTCCCAAGTAGGTATGTATTGAAATGCTCTAGAATTCGTCGGTATTCATCCACCCAGGAATAGGTCTCTCTAAATCCGTGCGCCTCGACCGGGTAGGAGGCGAGGGTCCAATTGGTTTTTCCAAGTTCGATAAAGCGCTGCTGCAACCTTACAATATCCTTGTATTCTACGTTATCATCAACCATTCCGTGAAGCATTAGAAGGTGGTCTTGTAAATTGTTTGCATAATAAATCGGCGAAGACTTTTTGTAGGCCTCAGGATCTGTTTCCGGAAAGTTTAGAATATTGCCCGTATAGCCGTGGTTATAATGGGCCCAATCGGTCACAGAGCGAAGGGCCGCGCCTGCTTTAAATTCGCCTGGCTCCGTGAGCAGCGCCATTAAAGTGATGAACCCGCCGTAACTACCTCCATAGAGGCCGACTTTATCGGGGTCAATTCCATAGGACTCAACCAGTAATTTTTTCCCATCCATGTGATCGCTCAGGTCTTTGCCTCCCATGAATTTGTAAATCCCCGTGCGTACATCCCTTCCATACCCATCGCTACCGCGGTAATCGATATCTAAAACCGTGTATCCTACATCGGCCAGCATATTGTGAAACATATATTCGCGGTGGTACGAGCTCCAATAGTTGTGGGCATTCTGAAGATAACCTGCCCCATGGACAAAGACAACAGCGGCGGAATTTTTAACCTCCGTTTTTGGCTTATAAACTCTTGCATAAACCATTTGCCCGTCCTGCGCTTTAAAGCTGATAAGCTCTGGCTCCCGCCACGGATAAAGGGAAAATTCTGCAGTGCTCGACTTTGTGATTTGCTCAAGCTTTGGTTTTGCCGTGTTTTGTGCAACAAAAAGCTCCCAAGGTTTGTTTTTAAAGGAGTAGCGTACCGCTAAGTTCTTTTCATCTGGGGATAGGGTCACTTCGTGGGCACCCTCCGTAGTAAGTAAAGGAAGAAGCTTCCCACCACTTGCTGAAAGTTTATAGAACTCACGGTTTCCGGGATGCGTCGTATTAGTCGTGAGATAAAACGTCTTTTTGTCTTTTGAGAGTTCGACCGAGCGGACTTCCCAGTCTCCCGATGTGAGGACGATTCTCTCTTTTTGCTTTAAATTATACGTGTATAAATGGGAGTATCCTGTCTTTTCGGATTGGTAATAAAGGGTCGTGTCATCGGCAAGAAAGCCGATGGTTCCGGTTCCGAAGGACCACGAGGGGATTCCTGGCCCACCAATCCAAGCGTTATCGTGTTGGTGGTCGATTTCTTCGAATAAGCCGCTCGATAGATTTAAAGAGACCAGCCAGCGGTCCTTATTGTCTTGAGAGCGGATATCCACTACGGCGTAGGTTCCATCCTGGCTATAGAGGGTGCGGCCAAAGGATAACGCACGCGGCCTTGGCTCTAATTTAGTGTCTTGCTCTTGCGTTTTTTTGGTTTCTTCTATTGGCCTTGTCGGTGTACTGAGCCCAGTCAAACTTTTGAAGTCGGCAAAATAGACGCTATCTTTTTCTACGTTATAAATCCCGAGCCGCGCTGGGAAAAGATTTTTTTCTGAGACCTTTTGCTTTATCTTTTTGGAGTCATTGTACCCGTCTTCTGTAATAAATACAGCCATGAGTTCGTTTTGGTTTACTGGTCTTGTGCCCTCGATAAACGTTACATAGTTCTCATTTGGATTCACTGATAAATTAAAAAAGTCCTTCCCTGTGCCAAATGGTTTAGGTAAAGTTTTCTTTAATTTTTTTGCCCGCTGCTCACGCCAATTTTTTCGCGTCTCTTGGTCTTGAATGTACTTGAAAAGATCCTTTTGCTGAGATTTTAGGAAATCAGCTTCTGACTCTGGTCTTTTTACTGTTTTGGTTTTTGAGAAATTGGTCATTTGCACCACGCTCCCGGCAGAAGAGTCTAATTTGAAAATGACTCCATTTTGCTCAAAGAAAATCACGCCCGGTGTACGGCCTAGTTGCAGATTTCCCACTGGAAATGAGTTCTGAAAGAGTCTTTTTTTAACCTTATTCTTTGAATCATAAGACCAAAGGGCGCCTGCTGAGGTATAGTAATAGGTTTGATAGTCTCTTGTTTGAAAACGGCTGCTGTAAAATTGTTCGTCCTCAAGGGAGGCCTGCAGCGGCTCTTTCATCCCTTTTTTCCAGAAGTACATGGTTTTTCCGGGTTCGTTTTTAGGATTCCAGTCGAAATACAGGGTTTCATTATCAAACCCCCAGACTGGGTTTTCCGGATAGTAGCCTATAAACTCTTCCCCTTTCATAATCTGCTCTAATTTCAGAGTAGAGGATTGAGCGAAAGAAAGGATGCTAAAAAGAAGCGTGCAAAAACTCAGGATTTTTTTCATGGATCAATTTTTTTTTCGAGAGCATCAAATATAATTATTTTAATTACAAATACACCTCCCATCCTAGCGGCACACGAAGAGGGTACTCGGAATGTAAGGCAAAGAGAGGCCTAAGCTCTTCACTTTTTGAGAGGCGACTGAATGGGAAGCTGGTAAGGAATTCACATCTTTGGCGGGCTAGGTCGCATGAACTCAAGGCCGCTAAAGAGCGTTCTCATTTTAAAGTTTTATCTTTGTCCCATGATACGCATCACCAAACAGTTTAGTTTTGAAACCGCCCATGTGCTCTACAATTACGACGGTAAATGCAAAAATATGCATGGCCATTCCTATAAGTTATTTGTGACGCTAAAGGGCGAACCTATTGAGGACTTAAACCATAGTAAAAATGGGATGGTCGTTGATTTTGGAGATATTAAAGCCATTGTGAAGCGCCAGATCATTGATCCATGGGACCATGCGGTTTTAGTCAATGGGCGTTCGCCCCATAGGGTACTGGGTCAAGACCTAGAGGCTCAGGGGCATAAGGTGATCTTTTGTGATTACCAACCCACGTGTGAAAACATGCTTTACGAAATTGCCACGAAAATCAAATCGGAGCTTGCTTCAGGCGTTGAACTGGCCTATCTTAAGCTCCATGAAACAGAAAACTCTTACGGTGAGTGGCTTAGTGAGGAAAACCCCTAACTAAGGCTCATTTTGCCGCCACACAGCTAAATTTACGATGACAGAAATCGATCTACAACCCGGTAAAAAAGTCTATTTTGCTTCCGATCAACATTTTGGGGCGCCCAGCCTTAAAGACAGTAAAGTTCGGGAACAAAAATTCATTCGTTGGCTAGAGCAAATCTCTACTGACGCGCAGGTTCTTTTCTTGATGGGCGATTTATTTGACTTTTGGCACGAATGGAAATATGTGGTGCCCAAAGGGTTTGTACGGGTGCTGGGCAAGCTCGCTGAGCTTCATGATAAGGGCGTAGAAATTCATTTTTTTATTGGCAACCACGACCTTTGGATGAAAGACTACTTTGAAACCGAAATTGGGGCAAAAGTCTATTTCGGTAAAGAGCTCTTCAAAATTGGCGAGAAAGTGTTTTTCTTGGCTCATGGGGACGGACTGGGCCCTGGAGATAAAGGCTATAAGCGCATGAAAAAACTCTTCACTAACCCACTGGCACAGTGGGCCTTTAAATGGATTCATCCGGATCTCGCCATGCGAATTGCCCTGTATTTATCGCAGAAAAACAAACTTATTTCGGGCGAAGAAGACAAAGCCTATTTGGGTGAAGAAAAGGAATTTTTGATTTTATATTCAAAAGAAAAATTAAAGAAAGAGTATTACGACTATTTCGTGTACGGGCACCGGCACCTGCCGATGGTCTTAGAGCTCGATAATTCCGGCTCACTCTATATAAATTTAGGCGACTGGATTTCGTATTTCACCTACGGGGAATTTGAGACGGAGTTTGAATTAAAAACGTTTGAAGCCTAGCCCATGGACTCTTATTTTGACATAGACGGGCCAGAGGAATTCCTTAATGCGGCTTTAGAAACCTTTAAGTACCAATACCAAAACGTCCCGGTTTATAAGCGGTTTGTCGATTATTTAAACGTGAATCCTCTCGAAGTTAACGCCTTAGAGCAAATTCCTTTTCTTCCGATTGAGGCGTTTAAAAACCACCAGATTTTAGATCAGAATTTCTCCAGCGCTAGTTATTTTGAAAGCTCTGGCACCACCCAGATGGTGCGCTCAAAGCATTATGTCGCAAGTCTTGCGCTCTATGAAAAGAGCCTTTTTAAGGCGTTTGAATTGTTTATTGGCCCTGCGCAGGACTTTATAATTCTTGGACTCTTACCCTCGTATTTAGAAAAGTCGCACTCGTCCTTAATTTATATGGTGGATGCGTTAATGAAACGCTCAAACAAAGCCCACAACGGCTATTTCCTTTATGACCATGAGGCCTTATTTAAGCTCCTTAAAGAAACCCAAGATCAGAAGGTCCTGCTTTTTGGCGTTTCCTTTGCCCTGCTTGATTTTTTGGAGTCGCAGCCTAAGGTCAGTGCGATGGATCTAAAAAATTTAATAGTCATTGAAACAGGGGGCATGAAAGGCCGTAAGGAGGAGATCACCAAAGAGGAACTTCTGGAACAGTTGATCAGTGGGTTTGGCATTGAAACGATTTATTCGGAGTATTCCATGTGTGAGCTTTTATCACAGGCCTATTCATTAGGGCAGAACCGCTACGAGTGTCCGCCCTGGATGAAAGTTCTAGTTCGAAGCCTAGACGATCCACTTCAGTATTTGCCTCAGAAAAGGAATGGCGCTCTCAATATTATTGATTTAGCGAACCGTCACTCCTGCGCTTTTATTGCGACGCAAGATTTAGGCAAGTCTCACGGGACGTCTTTTGAAGTCTTAGGACGCATCGACCACTCAGATATCCGAGGCTGTAGCCTTTTAGTATCTTAAAGAACAAAAAAATTGCATGAAATTTGCAGCGCTACTCCAAAACCTGTGCACCTTAAAGTTTAAAACTTATGATTCCAAAAAAGTATAAAACACTTCTAATTATTGCGGGGCTACTCGGGGTTCTTTTAGTGGGCGCTCTTTTCTACCAGCTTGCCACAACCAGCACCGCGCAGGGTGGTCTAATGGTTCTAGTGATGCTGATTATGGGCCTAGGTTTAGGAGCGGCACTTACGTATCTCCTTGTTGGACGTTTAAAATCACAGCCACCTGTGGTGAGGGAAAGTTCGCATACCATCGCCCAGAGTCTAAAAAAGGTTTTTAAGATCGTGTCGGCCGAAGGCCATTTTAGTGAGATCTATAATTACGAAGAAACTAAAAAACTTTTGAATTTCATTCCCACAAGGAAGAAGGCCTTAGTCATTGTCGAGGCCAAGATACTGGTGGGTTACGATTTTGAAAAATTAAAATGGGAGATTAACCCCGAGTCTCGCACGGTAACGCTTTTAGAGTTTCCGGAGCCAGAGATTCTTTCCACCGAAACAGAATACAAGTACTACAATATTGAGGAGCAGCTTTTCAATCTCTTTAGCCGCGAGGACCTCGCTAATATTCAAAAAAACAGCAAAGCCCAGGTTATCGAGGCGGCAAAGGCGTCGCATTTGCCTCAGGCGGCCAAGGAGCAAATGCAAATGCTCCTCACAGAGCTTCTTAGTTCAAAGAACTTCACTCTAGAAAACCCATCGCTCATTACCCAGAGCACTAAACCGCTTAATTTACCCACCGGCGAGTAAGAGAAGCTCGACTTAATGCGTTAAAGGCTGGCGTTTTTCGCTCCTGTAAGGGGAGACGTCTGATCAAAATCTCGCCTTCAAATTCCTCAGACTATTTTCGTACTTTTGCACCCGTAAACTTTTTACTACACACTATGCTTTCAGTTCAAGGCCTTGGGCTTCACCATTCAGGAAATTATCTTTTCAGTGACGTTAACTTCACCATTAAAAAGGACGATAAAATCGGCCTTGTGGGAAAAAACGGTGCGGGAAAATCCACCCTTTTAAAGATTCTATCCTCAGAGATTCAATTTTTCGAAGGCGCTGTGGTGCCTGAAGGGTCTATTACGATTGGCTTCTTGAAACAGGACTTAGAGTTTGTGAAAGGACGAACCGTTTGGGAAGAGACCCTGCAAGCCTTTGAACAAATAAACCTTTGGAAGACCGAGCTTGACGAGGTCAACCACCAAATGACTGTACGTACCGACTACGAAAGCGAGGCCTACACGGATTTGATCACCCGCATGACGGAACTCAATGATCTTTTGCACCACCACGACGCCTACAATTTGGAGGGCGATATGGAAAAGGTGCTTCTCGGACTGGGATTTAAAGCGGCTGATTTTGACCGCATAACCGACACCTTCTCGGGAGGCTGGCGTATGCGAATTGAGCTGGCCAAACTTCTTTTGCAAAATAACGATCTTTTACTACTCGATGAGCCGACCAACCACCTCGATATGGAGAGTATCGTTTGGCTTGAGAACTTTTTAAAGGACTATAATGGGGCGATCGTTTTGGTAAGTCACGATAAGCAGTTTATGACCTCCGTATGCAACCGGACTTTCGATGTGAATAACCGTAAAGTGGATGATTACAAGGCGAATTACACCAATTATTTAGAGCTTAGAAAGGAGCGTAGAGAAAAACTAAAACAGGCCAAAAAGAACCAGGATGTGGAAATTAAGCAGATGGAAGACAACATCAACCGCTTCCGCGCCTCAGCATCCAAAGCCTCCTTTGCCCAATCCCTAATAAAGAAGCTTGATAAAATTGAGCGTATTGAAATTGACAACGAGGATATTTCTAAATTTAACATTCGCTTTGTGCAAAGTGTTGTGCCAGGGAAAGTTATTTTTGAAGCCGAAAACCTAGGTAAAGCCTACGGTGGGAAGAGCGTGTTTGATGGCGTTGACTTTTTCGTCGAACGGGGCGATCGCATCGCGCTACTAGGACAAAATGGCCAAGGAAAATCCACACTAGCGAAAATTCTTACGGGCGACATCAAAGACTATACAGGCAATTGGACCCTAGGGCATAACGTAAACATTGGGTATTTTGCTCAGAACCAAGAGGAGGTCCTAACGCCTGGGAAAACCGTACTTCAAGAGGCGGAAGATGCCGCCACGGAAGAGACCCGACCAAGGGTAAGAGATCTTCTAGGAAGTTTCCTTTTCACGGGAGAGGATGTGAGTAAGAAAACCCAGGTGCTTTCCGGAGGGGAAAGAAACCGTCTGGCACTTTGTAAACTGCTTCTTCGTCCATTTAACACTTTGATTATGGATGAGCCTACGAATCACCTTGATATTCAATCGAAGGAGATCATAAAGCTCGCCCTAAATAAATTTGAAGGAACCCTGATTGTGATTTCTCACGACCGGGAGTTTCTCCAAGGCTTGGCAGATAAAATCTTTGAATTCCGCGATGGGCATATGAAAGAGTTTCTTGGAAACGTGGATGAATACTTAGACTTCCGTCAAAAAGAAAGCATTCGAGAGATTTCCATGGAAAAGGCGAAATTGAGCCAAAAACTGGAGCAAAAAGCTCCTGAACCCCAGGTGGTCGTCCAAGAGAAAGCCCCAGAAGAACCTCGTGGGTTTATCACAAAGGAACAAAAACAGCTTGAAGGCAAACTTAAAAAAGCGGAACAGGCCATTAGCGAACTTGAATCGGCTATAGTAAAACAAGAATCGGAATTTACGAGCAAAAACCCTTCACAGAAAGAGCTTCAAGACTATGAAGCGCTTAAGTCTGATTTAGCAGCTCAAATGGCTCTTTGGGAAGAGCTTGCCCTGTTATTAGAATAAAGTCCACTATTAAAGGGCTATGTAGAGCGCGCTTTTTTATTTTTTCAGTACATTTGATCGATTTAATTTGTTTTCATGAAACTATCAAAACTCTCTCTCTTATTTTTATTTTCCGCCGGTCTTTTGGTGGCGCAAAAACAAAAATACACGATGGCTGAGGCCGTCAGTGGCCTACGAAGTAACTTAGCGGTTGAAAACCTCTCGCAGTTTTCTTTTTCGCCAGATTCAAAAAGCTATTTCAAGGCGGTTAAAAACGGCTATTTAACCACGGATCTTAAGAGCCAAAAATCAGACACATTAATCTCCCTTTATAAGGTGAATCAGAACCTTCAGGGCGAGCAGAAGTTAAAGCGACTTGCGCCCTTGAGTTTTATTTCAAACACCCAGGCGTATTACAAAGCCGCCGGGCAGTACTACCTTTTAACGAGTACCCCAAAGGGCTGGTTGCGCAGTGTCTACTTTAGCATCCCTGAAAACGCGCAAAACATAAGCGTGTTTAAAAATCAGAATGCCGCGGCTTATACGGTAGATCAGAACCTGTACTACGTAAAAGGGGATCAAGTCAAAGCCTTATCTAACAGTCAGGATCCAAATGTGGTCTACGGCCAGTCCGTCCACAGAAACGAATTTGGAATTGATCGAGGTATTTTTGTGTCTCCAGACCAAAATAAAATTGCCTTTTACCGCATGGACCAAACCATGGTGACGGATTATCCGGTTATTGATTGGTCAGGGAACTCAGCGAAGAACGAAAATATCAAATACCCGATGGCGGGTCAAAAATCCCACGAAGTTAGCCTGGGAATTTACGATCTAAAGACGGATAAAACGACTTACTTAACAATTCCCGGAGATAAAGAACAGTATCTAACGGCCATTACGTGGAGCCCGGATTCAAAAAGCATTTATGTAGGCGTTTTAAACCGCGATCAGAATGACTTGAAAATGAACCAATACAACCTCTCTGGAACTTTTGTAAAAGAGGTTTTTCACGAAACAGACTCGCAGTATGTGGAACCGCAACACGCATTAGAATTTTTGCCAGGTTCTACAACGGATTTCATCTGGCAAAGTGAACGCAGTGGCTATAACCACCTCTACCATTATAACGTGACCAAGGGACTCGTAGGGGCTCTGACCCAAGGAGATTTTGTTGTGACTGACGTTTTAGGGTTTAATGAAAAGAAAAACGAACTCTATTTTGTTTCCACCCAGAGCTCGCCTTTAGAAAAGCAGATCTACCGCGTGAACTACCTGAGTAAAAAAGTGGAGCAATTGACTTTTGAGCCCGGCATGCACAGTGGAAGATTAAGTGGTGACGCAAGCTATCTATACGATTCGTATTCGAGCAGTGAGGTCCCTCGGGTAGTCTCCCTAATTCAGACGGGAAACTTAAAAGCTCAGAGACTTCTTAAAAGTGCTGATCCTTTAAAAAATTATGAAAGACCTGAGATCCGAAGCATTACACTGAATGCGGATGATGGCACCCCGCTTTACGGGAAGCTAATTTTACCCACGAACTTTGATCAGAATAAAAAATACCCCGTAATTGTCTATTTGTATAACGGACCCCATTTACAGTTAGTAACTAATAGCTTTCCAGCTAGTGGCAATTTGTGGTACGAGTACATGGCGCAAAACGGCTATATCGTGTTCACGATGGACGGACGTGGTTCGAGTAATCGCGGCGCTAAATTCGAAAGGGCCGTCTTTAGAAATTTAGGCGATTTAGAAATGAAAGACCAGCTTAAAGGCGTCGAGTTCTTAAAGACTATACCCCAAGTGGACGCCTCGAGAATGGGTGTACACGGCTGGAGTTATGGCGGATTTATGACTACGAATTTAATGCTTACCTACCCAGAGGTCTTCAAAGCAGGTGTAGCCGGCGGGCCAGTAATTAACTGGAATTGGTACGAAATTATGTACACCGAACGCTACATGGATTCCCCACAACAAAATCCGCAGGGGTATAAAAATGCGAATTTGATTGATAAAGTCCAAAATCTGAAAGGGGATCTTTTAATGATCCACGGCGCGCAGGATGACGTCGTTGTATGGCAGCATTCAGTAAAGTTCCTTAAAGCGGCGGTAGACCACGGTATTCAGTTGGATTACTTTGTGTATCCAGGCCACGCCCACAATGTGCTTGGCAAAGACCGCGTTCATTTAATGCAAAAAGTAACAAACTACTTTGATGCGCACCTGAAAGATAAAAAATAGCCCCGATAAGGCATAAAAGACAGCGGCCATTCGTAAGAGTGGCCGCTTGCTTTATTTCGAGGGGGTCGTGTGTTAGGATTTTACTTTAAAACTCCAGAGAAACTCAAACTCGGACACGAGCGCCCCAGTCTCATCTCTCCCTTGAGACTTAAGCCAAAGGGTGCAGCCTTGGTTTGAGTTTATAGCCTGCTTTAAGATTTGATCGATAGCCTCTCCCTGAGTGCAGGTGAAAGTAATACGTCCCACGGCTTTTTTGGTAAAAACCGCTTTATTTTCAACGACCAGCATCGAGATTTTTTTGCCCGTCCCTCGTATTTTATCAGCACAAAGAATCCCGGTGGAGAATTCAGCAGCCATGCCTTGCACGGCCCAGAACATTGACTTGAAAGGGTTCTGACTTAGAAGCCCTAATTTGACGCTCGCCGTGCACTGGCTCGAATTAAGGTCTTTGATTCGGACCCCGGCCAAATAAGAAATGGGGATGGTCTTAAGTAAATAAAGGTTGTACTTGGTCGCTAGTTTCATAAGCTAAATGTACACAAAAGCCTTTTGAATCAAAAATAAATCTGTATTGCTTGAATAAGACTTGGTTAGGGTCTTACGCAAAGGATTTCTTAGGAGAACTGCTTCCAATCTTCGACGCAATAAAAAGAGAAACGGTTGTAAATCAAGAGATTTACAACCGTTTCATTCTAGTTATATAAAGTGATTTAGGTCTTATTTAATAAAGCCTTTGTTCTTTAATAGAGGCTTAATGTCTGGGTCTTTACCGGTATAGGCTTTGAAAGCCGTATTAAGATCGGTTGAATTTCCGACCGAAAGGATGTACTTTCTGAAACGCTCTCCGTTTTCACGCGTCATGCCGCCATGCGTGCTAATGTAGTCCCATGCCGAAGCGTTTAAAACGTCTGCCCACATGTAAGCGTAGTACCCCGCAGAGTAGCCACCGCCAAAAATGTGCGCGAAGTAAGGGGAGTGGTATCTCGGAGGAACTTCACTTAGGGTAAAGCCAAATTTTTGAAGAACTTCTTTCTCAAATTCTAGTGTAGGTTTGAATTCGCTTTCGTCTTTTACCGAATGCCAACCCATGTCAATGCTTGCCGCAGAAACGAGTTCCGTCGTTGAGTAGCCTTGGTTAAAGCTGCTAGCATTTTTGATTTTATCCACAAGGGTTTGTGGCATTGGTTCTTTGGTGTCCACATGAAGCGCATAATTCTTTAATACGGCTGGTTCCAGGGCAAAGAATTCATTGATTTGAGACGGGAACTCAACAAAGTCTCTTGGCGTTGCGGTTCCTGAAAGCGAGACATACTGTTGGTTTGCGAAGAGCCCGTGCAGTGTGTGCCCGAATTCGTGGAACATGGTGGTCACATCGTCATAAGAAATTAGTGAAGGTTTTCCTTCAGCTGGTTTCTGGTAGTTAAACACATTTACAATAACGGGTTTTTGCTTTAGTAAATGCGACTGCTCTACAAAGTTGCTCATCCAAGCGCCCCCACCTTTATTACTTCTTGTGTAGAAGTCTAGGTAGTAAAGTGCCATAGAAGTGCCGTCGTGATCAAATACTTCATAAACGACAACATCGGGATGGTAAACGGGAAGGTCTGTGCGTTTTTTGAAGGTGATTCCGTAGAATTTTTCAGCGGCAAAAAAGACCCCTTTTTCAAGCACGGTTTGAACTTCGAAATACGGCTTGATTTCATTTTCATCCAAATCGTATTTGGCTTTTCTTACTTGTTCCGCGTAGTAATTCCAGTCCCATGGAGCTAATTTGAATCCTCCTTTTTGCTGATCGATAAGTGCCTGAATCTCGTCGCGTTCTCTTTTTGCTGTGGCTACAGCCGGCGTGGCAAGTTGAGCGAGTAAAGAAATAGCTTTATCAGGGGACCCTGCCATTTGGTCTTGGAGTTTCCACTCTGCAAAAGAGCTCTTGCCCATAAGCTTTGCTTTTTTGAACCTTAGTAAAGCTTCTTTTTCAAGTAGCGAGCGGGTGTCCGCTTGATCTCCTTTCTCTGCGCGCGTCCAAGAGGCCTTGAAAAGCTTTTCTCTGGTACTGCGTACGTTTAGGTTTTGGAGTAGCGGCTGCTGGGTGGTGTTTTGTAGGGCAAGCAGATAGCCTGATGTGTGGCCTGCAGCTTTTGCATCACTTGCTGCTGCGGCAAGCTGGTCACCAGAAAGTCCGTCAAGTTCTTTTACGTCTGTAATGTAAAGAGCGCCTTGCTTTCGAGCGTCTAATAATTTGTTTGAATACTGAGTCGATAGCGTGGCTAATTCGGCATTAACCGCCTTAAGCTCCTGCTTTTTTTCAGCCGATAAATCTGCTCCTGCAATCTGGAAATTTTGTGTATAATACTCTAGAAGTCGTTTGCTTTCAGAATCGAGTCCCTCTGGGCTAATTTTTTTCAGGCGCTGCCAGATTTTATCGTTGAGGTATAGTAAGTCAGAGTGGCTTGCAAAGATTGGCGCATACTCTTCTTCCAGTTTTTGGATCGTTGGGTTTGTGTTTGAACTGCTTAAGTTATAAAATACAGTAAGGGCTCTTTTTAGAACCTCGCCGCTGTTTTCAATAGCTAAAACGGTGTTCTCGAACGTAGGCGCCTGTGTTGAGTTAGCAATGGCTTGATACTCTGCTCTTTGAATTTCTAAACCGTAATCAAAAGCGGGCTTAAAATGCGCGTCATTGATTTTATCAAATTCAGGTGCTAGATACTGTAAGGTGCTTTTCGTTAAAAAAGGATTTCCTTTCATGGACTCGTCTTGAGTGCTGGCAGAAGTTTCTGCGCTTGAAGTGGTCTGATTCATAGTGCTACAAGCCGTGGTGGTTAAGGCCAACGACGAAATTAAAACTAATGAAGTAATGTTTTTCATTGGTGCGGTGTTATATGTAATAGGAGATAAAGATACAAATTCTTAAATTTGAATACCCTTAAAAACTAAATTATGAAAAAATTCCTTTTAACTGGCTTGGTGGTGTTTTCCCTAAGTGCCTGCAATACAAAAGATAACCAAGGTCTTATGACCTCAATAGTAATGGGAGAGCAGCTCACTGCCTCAGGCCCATTGGTCGATAAATCGCACAAGGTGAGCTTTGAGTCGGTTCGTGTTTCCACCTCTATAAATGCAGAGATTATTAACTCTAACCGCCAAGAGGTACTTATTACAGCCCCTGAATCCATTATGGACAAAGTGCTTGTTGACGTTCAAAACGGGCGTCTCCATATTGCGTTTAAACCAGGGACCTCCATCCGTGGCACGCACCGCGTGAGCGCTAGGATCTACACAAATAAGCTCTCGGGCATTGCGGCAGATTCCTCAGCGGATATTGTGATTCAAGGAAAATTCACCCAAGAGCAGCTTAATTTGAGCGCCTCAAGTAGTGGAAGTATAGAGGGCGATGTGGAGGCCAATGAGCTGTCTATTGAAGTCTCTAGTAGTGGCGATATCACAAGTCGGGTCTGGGCACGAAATCTTATGGGTAAAGCCTCGTCTTCCGGGGATCTTAATTTAAGTGGAACGGCCAAGAATGGTGAGCTAAAAGCAAGCTCTTCGGGCAGCATTGATAGCCCGAGCCTGGTTCTTGAAAATGCTGTGCTTAGAGCCAGCAGTAGTGGTGATGTGCGCGTTGGCGTTTCTCATAAAGCCGATGCAAGTGCTAGCAGCAGTGGCGGCATTTCAATTGTAAAAAAGGGCACTATTGAATTAACGAAAGAAACAAGTTCCAGCGGCTCAGTGAGTGTTAATTAAGGCAGGTTCTCATTTTCAGATTCATCGTAATCGTTCCAGTCGTGCGTATCAAAATTAAGGTTATCGAGCGAGAGTAAGGTTTCTTCTCGCTCTAGGCTTTCGCGCGTGGAGAAGTAAAGTCCTTCGCCTTTTTCGTATTGCTGTGCGATTTTACGAAGAGAAAGTTCATCGATAGTCATGAATCGTTTTCCAAGACGTCGGGCCGCATATTTACGGATGCCGGTTTCACTTAGGACATCAATAGCCATATCCACCGCAGTGCCTAGGGTTTCACGGTAAATCTTATCGATGCCGTGATTGAGGTAGTAATAGGCATCCAGCCTATTTTTGGCCCGTACAAAAATTTTGACCTTGGGATAGTGTTCACGCACGGTTTCCGCAATGAATTTATTTGATTCTGGATCGTCCAGTGAGAGCACAAGAATTTCTGCCTCGGCAATGCCTGCAGCCCGTAAAATAGGGAGCCGGGTGGCATCCCCATAAAACACCTTAAATCCGTAACTCCGAAGCAGTTTAATACGCTCTGGCGAATGGTCAAGAACCGTTGCCGCTATTTTGCTGGCCCTTAAAAGTCTTCCTACCGTACTTCCGAAATGGCCGAATCCTACGATAATAATTTTTTTATCTTGTATTTTCGTATCCAGGATGTTGAACGGTTTATCGCTGGGCTCTTGGGTCGAGAGTTTCGGGGCTAATTTTTTCTCATAAAGTATTAAAAATAGGGGCGTAATTGTCATGGTAATGGCTGTGACGGCCATCATCTGTGAATTTAAAGTGGGCGGAATGAGATAGAGATTCTCTGAATAATTGAGAAGGACAAACGCAAACTCTCCCACCTGGGAAAGCGCAAAGGCATAAAACAAATTTTGTTTGTTTTCAATCCGAAAGTATTTTCCAACAGCGTAAAGCACCGAGAGCTTTATGGCAAGAACCACTAGTACCGTAGAAAAGATAAATAAGGGATCTTGGGCTATGGTGGAGAAATTGATTGTGGCGCCAACACTTACAAAGAATACCGCTAGGAGAAGGCCTTTAAAGGGGTTAATCTGAGCCTCGAGTTCATGGCGAAACTCGCTATTGGCGAGCATCACTCCGGCAAGAAAGGCTCCAAGGGCAGGCGAGAGTCCGGCGGCTACCATCAGCTCGGCAACACCGATCACTAAAAACAAGGCGGCGGCCGTGAGCAGCTCACTCATGCCGGCTTTAGAGACGTAGCGTAAAAACGGTACGAATACATATTTGCCTAAAAGCACCAGAACCACAACGCCTAAAATTACCGTGGCGCCTTGCATCCACTCGGGAAGCCTTTGAATTAAAATCTGAATCTCATTTTCTTCCTTGATTTCGAATTTGGCAATGAGAGGCAAAATGGCGAGAATCGGAATAACGGCAATATCTTGAAATAAAAGCGTCGCAAAGGAGGCTTCTCCAGCGCTCGTTTTAATAAGGTTTTTTTCCTGAAGCATTTGAAGCACGATAGCGGTCGAGGAGAGTGCAAAACACATGGCGACAGCAATGGCTTGATTAACGCGCCATCCGGCAATAATGAAAGCTAAAAATAGAAGTCCAATCGTTAGGGTGACCTGAGAGAGCCCCAGGCCAACGATGCGTTTTCGCATAGACCAAAATTTCCGTGGTTCCAGTTCAAGTCCGACGATGAAAAGTAGCATCACGACGCCAAATTCAGTGGCATGCATAATGCCATCGGTTTGGTGCCCCGTTAATTTTAAAGCGAAGGGCCCGATAATTATTCCCCCTACAATGTACCCAATGACCGAACTTAGACCGAGCTTTCTTACGAGCGGCACCATAATGAGGGCAGCTCCTAGGAATATAAGAAGGTTCATTGCAAAGTTCGTTTCCATCAGCTCGAGAGAAGTTTTATAAAGTTCTGTTTATGTAAAATGATTTCTTTCTTTGTCAAGGTTTCAGCCTCGTAAACAATATAGGTTGGTTTTAAATCAGCCTGAAAAGCCCGAAGCGTGACAATCAGCCCACTTATTAAGTCTTCGATCGTGAACTTATGTTTTCCCTCAGGGCCAAAGGAGCGCTCTTTGCTCCGCGTGGTCGTTATAATAAAGATTTCTTTATCCTCGAAAGGATTCTCAACATTTGGATCAATCCACGTGGGGTCTAGAACCTCGTCCAGCCAAAGGCGTAGCAAAGGCGGGGCACCAAACCAAATAATAGGAAAATGGAAAATATAACGCTCGTATTTTGCGAGGCGTTTTCGCTCCGTAAAGGCTTGGATATGGAAGTCGGCGTAGAGTTCATAAAGGTCCAAGAAGTCGTAGTGTTGGTGGCGCTCGTAAAAATTGATAAGTACCCGGTTGGAATAGGAATATTCCAAAAAAGGGTGCGCAAAGATTACTAGTGTGTTTTTCACGAAAAAAGATTGAACTCCGAAATTAGTGAAAAATCCGCTTCTTATTGCATGTTTTGAGTAAGTATTCTCAAATAAACACAGGGATATTAAGGAAAAGTCAAGAAAAGGCTCTTACCATCCGCCTGAGGCGCCTCCACCGCCAAAGCTTCCTCCACCGCCGAATCCACCAAAGCCGCCTCCGCCGCCTCCAAAGCCCCCGCCGCCAAATCCACCACCCCCTAAGGGAGGGAATGGGAAGAACCCACCTGGGTAAGATCGACTTCCACGTTTACTTAAAATAACGTCACGGTCCTCGTCGCGGTAGCCACCACCGCCGCCCCCGCCTCTTGAGAGAAGGATTAATAAAACAATTACCACGATTGCGATAACAAAGAGGCGTCCAACACTTGGGAGCCCCTGAGAGGATGGGTCTTTGACAATTGGTTTAAATTTCCCTTGGACAGCTTCCATGAGAGCCGAGGTTCCCCGATCAATTCCGGTGTAGTAGTCTCCGGATTTAAAACTAGGGGTGATGAGGTAGTCGATGATTTGTCCTGCAACGGCTGCCGTTAAATACTGTTCTACGGCTCGTCCTTGTTGAATGGCTAGAGTTCGGTCATCGAGCGCAACGAGTAAGACAATGCCGTTGTTGAGGTCTTTTTTACCGATTTTCCATGCCTCCCCAAATTGCCAAGCGACGAAATTGACGTCTTCGCCTTTTGTCGAGGGAATGAGAATCACTTCAATTTCTGTTGAAGTGGAATCTTCAAATTTAATTAGTTTCTCGTTAAGTAAGTCTTTTTGCTCCTTGGTTAGAATGCCCACTTCATCGTAGACCGGGTAAAGCACTTGCGGCTTTTCCGGAACGGTGTATTGGGCCCAGAGTAGGGCCGTAAATACAAAATAAAATAGTGTGGTTAAACGGTTACGAGAAAGTAATCTCATTGGGCAGTTCGTTTGGATTTTCTCCCACAATAGGGAAGTGGTTTTTTAATTCTTGACCTGTTTTTAACACCGCGTCTTTGAGTGCCAGGTAATACTGGCCACTTGCAAACCCAGTGGTAATCTCGTCGTGGAGTCGGTCCCAGAACTGCTGTTTCACTTTTTTATGAATTCCCTCGTCCCCAATAATGGTAAGGTACTTTTGTTCAAAATTCACATGAAACAACACAGCGTTGCGTTCTTTCGTTTGGTGCATTTCTAGTTTGGTGAAGGCCGCAAAGGCGACCGCCGCATTATGCTCAAGGGTGGTTGAGTCGATATGGACGCGGATTTCTCCACTGGACTGGTTTTCGGCCTCCCAGATGGCCTCTATTAAGGAGGTCATCTGAGATTCGGAAAGAAATGACTTCATAGGTGGATTAGTTTGAGAAAACCTCTGGTGCCTCCTGGGCCCCTACAGCTGCTTTAAAGTAAGGTTTTTCTGCTTTATTAAATACGCCTGCTAACACATTGTTTGGGAAGGTTTTCACAAGGTTGTTGTATTCTTCCACAGAACCATTAAAAGTGACGGTTTCGGCTCGAATTGAATTTTCAATGGCGGTGTATTCCCTTTGGAAATTGAGATACTGTTGATCCGCTTTTAGATTCGGGTACTGCTCAACAACGGCCATGAGTCGGCTTAATGCCCCAGAGAGTTCGCCCTGCGCAGACTGGAACCTTGCTAGGTCTGCTTCAGTCATATTGGTCGGGTCAATGGTAACAGAAGTCGCTTTTGAACGTGCTTCAATTACACCTGTGAGGGTTTCTTGTTCAAATTGAGCATAGGATTTAACCGTTCTTTCCAAGTTTGGAATTAGGTTCGCACGCTTTTGATACACCGTTTCCACGTTGGACCAGCGGGCATTTACTTTCTGTTCGCCTTGAACAAAACTGTTATAGGCATTTTTGCCCCAAAAGAAGAGGACGGCGGCGATCACCACCAGTGCAATTCCAATTGTGCCAGCGCTTAGACAACCTTTATTTCTCATAGTTTAAATTTTATATGGTTTAATGCCTCGTAAATATACAAATTATGTGCTATTTTTGTCAAAATTCAAAAAAAATGACGACGCTAATCGTGGCCATGGGTCAGAATCGAGAAATAGGGCATGAAAATAAGCTGCTGTGGCACCTTCCAAAGGATCTTAAGCATTTTAAAGAACTTACCTCAGAGCATCCTATCATTATGGGACGTAAAACATTTGAAAGTATTGGGCGCGCGCTACCAAACCGCACCAATATCGTGGTGAGTCGTAAAAAGGACTGGTTTATGGAAGGCGTCCTTATTGTTGGAAGTCTCAAGGAAGCGTTGAAATTTGCAAAAAAAATTGACCCAGAGGTATTTGTGATTGGCGGAGGAACCCTTTACGAGCAAACGCTTGAACAAGCGGACCGCCTTGAGGTTACTTTGGTGGAGGCTAGTTTAGAAGCGGATACATTCTTTCCTAAAATTGACCCAAAGATTTGGGTGAAAACACAGGAGCAGTGTGACGAGGCTGATGAGAAAAACGCCTATAACCTTTGTTTTCAGACGTATGAGCGCAAAGTGCCTCTGATTAAACCGTAGATGAAATTTGGCTTGCCCTACCGCCTAGATTAAAGCCATTTTTTTATCTTTGTACCACCTAAATAAAAGAAATGAATAAATATATAAAGTTAGTCGTTGCAGCCCTATTTATTGGACTCGGAGTCTACATGATGTTCTTTACCCGTGAGACGGGCTGGGGAATCGTCGTGTTTTTACTTAGTGCAATCCCAATTGCTCTGTTTTTTAAGAACGAATTCATTCTGCTTGCATTTTGGCAGATGAGAAAACAAAATACCGAAAAAGCAGGTTCTTGGCTAAAGAATATTACCAATTACAAAGTCCAATTGCACAAGTCCCAGTACGGGTATTTTCATTATATGGAGGGGCTAACTCTTGCTCAGGATAACCCAGCGAAGGTTGAGCCTTTAATGAAAAAAGCGCTAGAGTATGGCCTTAATATGAAGCACGACCGGGCTATGGCGAACTTAAACCTTGCCGCTGTCGCGATTTCAAAAGGCCGCAAGCAAGAGGGGCAGAGGCTCCTTGAAGAGGCTAAAAAACTTGATAGCGCGGGCATGATGACCGACCAGATTAAGATGATGAAAGACCAACTTAAAATGCCGTCAATGCAAAAGCATATGCATAACCCACACATGAGACAAAGAGGGAAGTTTTCTTAACATGGGAACAAAATAAATAAATAGAATCAGCCTGCGTAACTCTACGCAGGCTGATTCTATTTAAAAGAGACTGAATATTTAACTCTAGATTAGTACGGGGGTCGGTCAGAAAATTTCAATTGCAAAGTTTAATCCCCCGTTCACTTTGAACCTTCTACAAACGGTATTAATCCTCAAAGTTGCTACGTTGATCGTAGAATTTAGGCATCTGCCACTGGTATTTGACGGCCATCGTTCGAATCATCACAATCAGAATTATGGTGGTGATCTGAACAATAATATAGGAAAGGTTGGTGTACTGAATAAGCATCAAGAAAATTCCACCGCCTACGATACAGGCCGTCGCGTAGATTTC
The DNA here is from genome assembly GCA_002319955.1 of Flavobacteriales bacterium UBA1694. GTDB lineage: Bacteria > Bacteroidota > Bacteroidia > Flavobacteriales > Weeksellaceae > Planobacterium_A. The sequence continues at coordinate 48,168 of DCJS01000029.1, read as the reverse complement.
CTTTCTGAAAATAAGGGGGATGCGGTTCAAAAACGTATCTCGAATGATCCCACCGAAACATCCTGTGATTGTTCCTAAAGTTAGGCAGATTAAGGGATGGAGCTCTTGGCTTAGCCCTTTTTGAATACCGATGATGGTAAAGAGTCCGAGCCCAAAGCTGTCAAAAATAAAGAGCGTGACTTTAAAATTACGCTCAAAGGATTTCACAATAAATGCGAGAACAGTCCCAATAAAGATAGTGATAGGATAAAGCATATCGCGCATCCAAAATACGGGCACCCCTAAGAGTAAATCCCTTAGGGTCCCTCCGCCTACGGAGGTGACAAAGGCAATAATTAAGACGCCAAAGGGATCTAAGCGTTTTTGCATCGCTGCAAACGCTCCAGACATCGCGAAAGCTAGAGTTCCAAAGACTTCGATTAAGAGGTTGAAATTGTGATGAATTTCCAATACAAATAGGTTTTAATTACACCCGTACCGCCTGAGGCACGAGCAGTTCATAATCGCCTTTGAAGGTGATGATTTCTCTTACAATACTACTTGATATAAAGGATTTGCCTGAAGAGGTAAGTAAAAATATTGTTTCAATTTTATTGTCCTGAGTCAACGTTCGGTTGGTCTGGGCAATGGCTTTTTCAAATTCAAAATCCGCGGGATTTCGAAGACCTCGCAGAATGAAATTGACGTTTTTACTTCGGCAGTAATCAATGGTTAGTCCTTCAAAATTATCGACCTCCACGTTGGGGAAGTCCTTAAAGGTATTGCGAATGAACTCTTTTCTTTGTTCTAAGGAGAACATGTAGTTTTTCTGTGAGTTTTGGCCAATGGCAATAATGATTTTGTCGAATAAGGGCACAGCGCGCTCGACAATGTCAAAGTGACCTAAGGTGATGGGGTCAAAAGATCCCGGAAATACAGCAATTCTCATAGGCGTTCTAATGGGTTTTGTTTAAGGCTTTCTCTACTTCATTTCCGCAGAGTTCTTGGATACTAAGGCCAAAGTGGGTCGCTTGTTGTGGCAGGATACTGGTGGGAGAGAACCCTGGGTTTGTGTTCATTTCAAGCATGAAGGGCTCGCCATCCACAAGAATGAATTCACTTCTGGAAAATCCACTCATGCCTAACGAATCGTAGGCGCGTATGGCCACCTCTTCCACTTTTATTCGGGTTTTTTCATCGATCCGCGCTGGGGTAATCTCCTCGGAGGCTCCTTCATATTTAGCCGCGTAATCAAAGAATTCTGTTTGGGGAACAATCTCTGTAATTCCGAGCACTGTGGTGGTTCCTTTATAATCGACCACCCCCACAGAGACTTCCATTCCATCAAGAAAGGCTTCAATTAAAATTTCGTCGTCTTGTGCAAAAGCGGAGTTAAGCGCCTCTGGGAATTCTTCTATAGACTTCACTTTGGATATTCCAAGGGAGGAGCCACTTTGATTTGGCTTGACAAAGAGAGGAAGTCCTAAATCTTTAACGATGGTTTCGGGATCGATTGAATCGGTTTCTCTTAAATAAATGCTTTTGGCCGAAGTAATGCCATACTTGGCTAAAACGGCTAAGGTGTCTTTTTTATTGAATGTGAGGGCGCTTTGGTAGAAATCACAACCGGTGTAATTTTGTCCAATGGTATTCCAATAGGCTTGAAGTTCTCCATTTTCACCTGGACGGCCGTGAATTGTATTGAAACACACGTCAAACTTAAGGATATAGCCACTTTGCATCTCCACGCTAAAGTCTGCTTTGTTCATGGGGATTTTCTGACCATGGTCGTCCACGAAGGACCACTCGTCTTTTAAGATAACCACACTATAAACATTATAGAGCTCTCGGTCTAGGGAGTCGTAAATGAGTTGTCCGCTTTTTAAAGAGACCACATACTCGTCGCTGTATCCGCCCATTACCACGGCTACGTTCTTTTTATTCATAGCAAAAACACCTTAAGGTTAAGGCAAATTTAGCAATTTTGTTTCATGTAGTGGATTTTTAAAAGGAATTTCTCCCCCAGAGCCTAGCGGGTAAGAAATCCGATTCTGTTTTTAAATTTATTAGTTATATTTGTCTTCTGTAATTAAGAAGCACTGTATGTTTAAATCGCTTTTTCACTGGAAGGTTTTAGGGAATTTGTTACTTGCCATCGTGGTATTTCTTGGCCTAGTTTGGCTAACGTTTCGTTGGCTAGAAGTCCATACCAATCACGGGGAAGAAATTCCTGTTCCAAATGTTGTGAACCTATCGGTTCATAAGGCGATCGAGGTACTCGATGACAATGGACTTCATTACGAAGTGGATAGTTTCAAGTTTGATCCAAAATTCAAACCCTTTCAAGTGCTGCAGATTTATCCTTCGGCAGGCTCTCGCGTTAAAGGTGGGCGCGCTATTCTCTTAAAAGTGAATCCGAGAACCTATGCCCCAGTCCAAGTGCCAGATATTCTGGATCAATACAAGGGTCTAGCGTTTAGACAACTGGAATCTATCGGACTAAAAGTTGGGGATACGATTTACGAGCCGAACATCCAGCGCGACGCTGTCATTCGAATGCAAATGAATGGCACCATTATTAAGCCTGGAACCAAACTTCCTCGTTTTGCGAGTCTTGATTTGGTCATTGGAACAGGACCCAAACGAAATGTGGCTGTGCCGAACCTTGTTGGACTGACGGTTCAAGAGGCCAAGGCAATCATAACTAATAACCTCTTTGAAATCGGTTTAATCGAATTTGATGACGAAGCGAGAGACCAATCGGACATCGTCTATTATCAAGATCCCCAAGGGGGCGCCATTCGCGACCAGGGAATGCAGATCGATCTTTGGGCTAGTAAGAAGATCCCTGCTCAAAAGATGGGAGAAATTCAGCGATTAAACGCTATTTATAGAACTCAGGTTGAGCGCGCACCCGCGCCAATCGAGTGGGAAGAAGCGCCCCTTATTGAGCGCCCTTTAAACCAAGAGCCGCCGTCTTCAAGGCCGGTGGAAGCCCAACCAAGGCCAAGTGTAGCACCTGAGGGTACCAAAACAGCTAAGCCAAGCACCGAGCAGCCGAAAGCCTCGAAGAGCAGCGAGGAGAAAGAAGAGCCAAAACCGAAGGCGCGCAAAGTAATTGTTGAATAACACCTTTGCCCTCTAACTAAACGACCATAGCTTCAACTAACGCTTGAAGCTATTTTTAATACCAGATGAACCAACATACGAATGAAAATCTGGACCAAGATCCAGAACTAAACTTTGACCTAGGGGAAGATACCGCTGAGGAGGATCAAGAACATGAGGGGCTTTATGAGCACCTTCGTTTAAATGTGGATCCTGGTCAGGCGCCCCTGCGCATTGATAAATACCTTTTGATTTTTCGCCAAAACTCCTCACGTAATAAACTCTCCCAGACCTGTAGAGCGGGGAATGTGGTGGTTAATGGGACTGCCGTAAAGCAGAATTACAAAGTAAAGCCTGGGGATCAAATTTCGGTGCTTTTAAGTCGACCGCCTAGAGATACGGTGGTAGTTCCACAAGACATTCCTCTTACGATCGTGTATGAGGATGCCGATGTTTTAGTGGTTGATAAGCCTGCCGGTATGGTGGTTCATCCAGGCCATGGAAACTGGGACGGGACCCTTGTGAACGCTTTAGCGTACCATTTCGAGAAAAACAATCAGAAAAGCGATTTAGACCGCGTTGGTCTCGTGCACCGAATCGATAAAGATACCTCCGGTCTTCTGGTAATTGCCAAGACCGAATTTGCACTAAGTTTCTTAGCGAAGCAATTTTTTGAAAGAAAAACCAAGCGACTCTATTGGGCATTTGTCTGGGGAAACCTCTCTGAGGATCAGGGCACTATTGAAGGCCATATTGGCCGCCATGAAAAGAACCGCATGCAGATGAGCGTCTTTCCAGATGGAAGTCAAGGAAAGCATGCGGTGACCCATTACAAGGTCAAAGAGCGGTTTCGTCATATGACATGGGTCGAGTGCCGCCTCGAAACAGGACGTACGCACCAGATTCGTGCGCATTTTAAGTATATTGGGCATACGCTCTTTAACGACGAGCGCTATGAGGGCCATGTGGCGCTAAGAGGCGTGAATTTACCCAAGTACAAGCAGTTCATTAAGAATGTGTTTGAGATTCTTCCACGTCAGGCACTCCATGCGCATACCTTAGGATTTATTCACCCGAGCACAAAAGAGCCCATGTTCTTTGAGAGCCCTATGCCACCCGATATGCAAATGGCTCTAGAGAAATGGCGGGCTTATTTGGAGCACAATTAATTCAAAGGTTATGATTTACTTTCACATTCCGTTTTGTAAGCAAAAGTGTAGTTATTGTAATTTTCATTTTTCGACCTCCCTTACGCATAAAGATGCGCTTTTGCAGGCGATTCACACGGAACTAGACCTACGCCATACAGAGCTTGATGAAAAGCCAATCCAATCCATTTATTTTGGTGGGGGAACCCCCTCCTTACTCGAAGTGGATGAACTCTCCAAGCTTCTCGAACAGACCCAGCGTTATTTTGATTGGGATAAGTCGATTGAAATCACTTTAGAAGCCAATCCTGACGATTTGTCAGCGCCGTTTCTTAAAGCCCTTGCCAAGACGCCAATAAACCGACTTTCCATAGGGACCCAAAGCTTTTTTACAGACGATCTGGTTTTAATGAATCGCGCACATACAGCCGGTGAGGCGCTTGACTCTATTAAGAGAAGCCAGGATTATGGGTTTGAAAACCTATCGATTGACCTTATTTATGGAGCCATGACTTCCTCAATGGAAATCTGGGAATCAAATTTAAAAACGGCCCGAAGTTTAGAGGTTCCTCATATTTCTGCGTATGCCCTAACGGTGGAGCCAAAGACGGTGCTTAGTCATTGGGTTCAAGAGAAGATCGTACCTGCGCCAAGCCAAGCGTTGCAAAATGATCAATTTCATTATATGGCTCAATACTTAAAGAGGGAAGGGCTAAGCCATTATGAGATCTCAAACTTCGCCCTGCCTGGCTATGAATCGCGGCATAATTCTGCTTATTGGAATTATTCTCCTTATCTGGGTCTAGGCCCCTCGGCTCATTCCTATGATGGGAAGTCAAGACGGTGTTGGAGCGTGGCAAATAACACGCAGTATATTAAGTCGCTCGCGCAGGGCAGTTTGCCTTTAGAAATAGAATTGCTGGAAGAGAAAGACCGCTATAATGAAATGCTGATGATTGGCCTTCGTACAAAAAAGGGGGTGGATCTAAGCCGTTTGAAAACCGAGTTTTCATCAGAGCTTCTCGCGCATTTCGGCAACGAATTGACCCCGAAAATTGACAACGGTTATTTAGAAATACAGGGCGATTATCTTGTAATTCCCTCAGAGCATTGGTTTATGGCGGACGGCATTGCCTCCGACCTTTTTAAGGTCTAAACCCCTAAAAAGAACTCTGTTTTGAACAGCCCAAAATAATATTCGTAGTTTTGCAGCAAAATAAAATGGCTTTGAAAACGAAAAAACCCGATTACTCTCATCTCGATGCGTCCATGCCAATTGGGGTGTTTGATTCTGGCGTGGGGGGGCTCACCGTTGCTCGAGAAATTCGAAAAGTCCTTCCAAAAGAAAATTTTATTTACTACGGGGATACCAAACACCTTCCTTATGGCGATAAATCGCCGGAGGCTATTCAAGGGTACAGCAGCAAAATCACGGAATTTTTATTGGATCAAGGATGTAAAGCGATTGTGGTTGCCTGTAATACCGCAACAGCGAATGCCCTTAAAGAAATTAAGGAACTTGTGGCGGGCCGCGTGCCCGTGATTGATGTGATCAATCCCGTGGCTGAGAAAGTGGCTTTTGAGATTCATACGAATGTGGGTGTTATTGCGACCAAAGCTACCGTGAGTTCAGGAATTTACCGCAAAAGTATTCGACACCATAATAAATTCATCCATGTGGATGAACTCGCAACCCCTTTAATGGTTCCGGCCATTGAGGAAGGGTTTAGAAACCATCCTATTACCAGCGCCATTATATACAATTATTTAAGCCATAGCAAGCTGAAGAATATTGAAACGTTGATTTTAGGGTGTACCCATTACCCACTGCTTTTAGAAGAAATTAAGCAGTTCTATGGAAACCGGGTGCGAATCATCGATTCCCCAAGTATTGTCGTCGGGCAACTCAAATTTATTTTAGAGTCCAACCACCTAGTCAATACCCAGAACCTAAATCCGGAGTACCATTTCTACGTCTCAGACATCACGAAAAATTTCGAGAAGATTTCAAAAAAGATCTTTGGGAATGCAATTCCCCTAGAGCTTAGACCTCTGTAAGGAGCGCGGTATCGGAATTTACTTCTGGCTTTTCTATAAAGGAAAACGTCAGGTTTCCATACTTTCTACTTTCCACGATTTGGGGGTGAGAAAGTTTGAGACGGGACGGATGCTCAAGAATGAAACTTCCTCCTGGCTTTAAAAACTCTCCATGGAGTACGAGTTCAATAAGCTTTTGATACTGAGGCTCCTCAGTGGTATCGAAAGGGGCATCCGAAAAAATCATATCAAACTGCTTTTTACTTCGGTTCTTTTTTAAGAACTCATACACATCAGCTCTTACCACATTTATTTGAAGGGCCATGTCAAGCTCGGCCGCCGTTGTGTTTATAAAGGCACAGTGCTTTGGATTGAGCTCAACAGCTGTAATGTCCTTGCAATCACGCGAAGCGAATTCGAATGAAATAGAGCCAATTCCCGCAAACAAATCGAGAACCGAAAGAAATTCTAAATCGTGACGGTGGTCAATGATGCTAAAGAGCGCTTCTTTGGCGAAATCCGTGGTAGGACGGACCTCAAAATGTTTTGGCGCTGCAATTCGTTTGCCTTTCCAGCGTCCGGCGATAATTCTAAACATCAGTTAAGTCTAAGGAAGTTAATTTAAAATAAAGTTCCGTTTTGGAACGTTATCGAATTGAATCTTTAAATGCGTCGCAAATTTATTTAGCTCCGATATAAAGGTCTCGTTTTGGGTGGTTTCCCCATAAATGTGGAAACGCGTTTCACGCAGTGAGAAGTTTATTTTGCTTAAAGTAAAAAGAATGAAGTATAAAAAATCAACTTCAGAACTTAGGTCTAAATGGTTGTAAAGACTAATTTTCTTATTTTCAAAAGCAAAAAACTCGCATTGGTTTTGATAGAGATGGATATGAACCTCTTTGGGTTTTTTAACGGTGATCTGATTCAAAAATTTTTCTCCTGAAAAATTGAATTTCGGACTCCGGTTTTCGGTCTTTAAGGCGTGGTATAAGTCTTTTGGGAAAGTGTAGTAGAACTGAACGCCGTACTTCTTGTTCACGGCTAGCATAAGTTCTTCCTTATCTTTTTCCAGCGAAGCATTGTAAGCTAGAAGATCAAGTCCCAGTTCATGCATCTGAAAGCCCTCTGGCATTAGGGTGAAATGGTTTAAAGCGGAATAGACCTCAATCTCTTTGTAAGGCTTAGTTAAAAGCAAATTTAGAGGCTCTAAAAAAGAGTCTCCCGGGGTTTGTGGGTCTATACTGAAAACCTTTTCCTCGAGCACTTTTTTCGCACTTAGGGTCTGGGAATGCAGCTGGTCTTTGGAGATTAGTAATCTGAGGTTTTCCATCGCTTGTAAGGGGCAAATTTATTAAAATAAATCGGCATTTGAAAAAGGCGGTTTTTGAAGCCCTGGGAAGGCAATGCTTTTGGGAGTTTAAGTCCAATAGACCATTATGCTGGCCGACTGATGGTGGAGAATCTGTGTGTTATGAAACTCTAAATCCACTGCATTTTCTAATGTATCATACACGAGTTTTTGAAGCACACCATCACCAAGGCCGTGAATGATTTCTAGTTTTTTGAGTCGGTGGGTGCGGCAGAATTCTAAAGTCTCTAAAAGCTTCTCTTTCTGAAGAAAAAGCCTCTCGAAGCTTTCATAGGCGAGGGGATTCTCTACAAGAGTCTCAAAGTGAAGATCGAGGACCAAATGGGTGGTGCGGTGCTTTTTCGATACGGTCTTCCTGGGCTCACTCTTTGGGCGGATTTCTAGATTCTCATAGAGGGAAAGATCTAATGGCACGAGTTCCGATTGGTGGTGTTTGTGCGTAAAGCCATGACGGTCTTTAAAGACCACCCACTCGCCATGCACGGAGGTAATGACGCCTTCTAACGCCTGATCGATAAGGGCCACACGGTCGTTAATTTTCATTGCTCTTTTCCGTTTTGTTTCCAAGTTCAATAACGACTAAGTTCTTAATCTCGCCTTTCTCAATTTCAAAACTTAGCATGGTTCGCTTTTGGTGCCAGCCTTGGCGCCCGCAGGCTCCTGGGTTTAGATGCAGTAGTGCTAACTTTTTATCATGCAGCACTTTTAAAATGTGGGAGTGACCCGAAATGAATAGATTCGGTTTTGAAGAATTCAGAGCCTCTTTAGCAAGGGGCGTGTAGCGCCCAGGATACCCCCCAATATGAACCATCAAAACGTCCAGGCCTTCGCAGTTAAACGAGAGCACCTCCGAGCAGCGGCTGCGGATTTCGCTCCCATCGATGTTTCCATAGACTGCGCGAAGTGGTTTTTTGGACTCCAACGCCTCAAAAACCTCTAGGTTTCCGAAATCCCCCGCATGCCAGATTTCATCGGCTTGCCCCGCGTAGTGCAAAATGCGCTCATCGATATAAGAATGCGTGTCAGAAAGTAAGAGTATTTTCTTCAAATGGTTTATTTTTGCACTGCAAACATACGAAATTGAGATATTTTATTGAGTTTTCCTATTTTGGAAAAAACTATTTTGGCTATCAAATTCAGCCCCGAGAAATCTCGGTGCAGGAAGTGCTTGAAAAGGCGCTTTCAACCCTTCTGCGCGAAAAAATAGCCATCACAGGGGCAGGGCGAACCGACACTGGCGTTCACGCTAGACGTATGTTTGCGCACTTTGACTCTGAGGCCATCGTCAGCCAGGAGTTAGTTCACCGCTTGAATCGGTTTTTACCGAATGACCTTTGTATTACGGAACTTTTCCAGGTTCAGCCCCGCGCGCATGCCCGGTTTGATGCCACGTACCGTACATATGAGTACCATGTTTCCCTAGTAAAAGACCCGTTTTCAATCGATACGGCCTACCAATTTTATCTGCGTCCGTTAGATATTGAAAGCATGAATCGAGCTGCGAAACTTTTAATGGCCTATACGGAGTTTGAAAGCTTTGCAAAAGTCGGTGCCGATAATAAGACCTTCATTTGTACCATTTTTAAAGCGCAGTGGACAAAAGAGGGAAGTCAGCTCGTCTTTACAATAAGTGCAAACCGATTCCTTCGAAACATGGTTCGCGCTATTGTCGGAACCCTGCTCGAGGTTGGAATTGGAAAAATTAAGCCTGAGGATGTGCACGATATTATTGAAAGTAAAAACCGAAATAGAGCTGGAACCTCTGCGCCAGCTCACGGCCTTTATCTCGTCGATGTGGGCTATGATTGGGGCTTTTTACGCGTTGATAACTAGCGCGTTAGAATGACTGCCCATTTTGCCCTGCCGCGTAAAGTATCTAGGGTAGAGACTGGCAGACTGGCCAAAAAGACCGGATGCGAAAAGTGATTCCATCGGAGCCTTTCTAAAAAGAATAGAGGTCTATCTATGAAACATTCCGTAAATTTGTCTGCGGTAATTTACTACGAAACTATTTTAAACTCCTATGACTAAACCCTCGACTGGAACCATTATTAAGCGCCTTTTTATGATTGGCATGAAATTCCGCTCGTGGTTTATATTTGCCCTGGTGGTTTCGATTCTGTTGTCTGTGACCTCGACCTTTCGTCCCTACCTAACGATGCAAATCGTCGATAATGACATCATTAAATTGGGGGATAAAGGATTAATGATGAAACACATTTATTGGCTGGTCGGCCTTGTGTTTATGGAAACTTTCCTTAATTTTTTCCTTGTTTACTTTTCGAATTTTATTTCCCAAAACGTCATCCGAGATATTCGCGAAACCCTCTATAATAAACTTCTTTACTTTAAAACCTCGTTTTTCGATAAGACACCGATCGGGCAGTTGGTGACGCGCGCGGTGGGCGATGTTGAAACCATCGCCACAGTCTATACCGATGGTTTTTTGATGGTGTTTGGCGATATTCTGCGTATTGTTTTCGTCCTTGTGATGATGTTCAATACCAACGCCCATTTGAGTTATATTTCCATCGCAATTCTTCCTCTAATGGTTGTGATCACGCGCTTTTTCCAAAAGAGGCTTAAAAAGGCGTTTGGCGATGAAAGAACGTGGACGGCGAATCAGAACTCTTTTGTTCAGGAACGTTTGGCAGGGATGCAACTCATTCAAGTATTTAACCGCCAGAAGCAGGAAGAGGCCAAATTCGTGTCTATAAATGAAACGCTAAAGAGTGCCCTTCTACGCACCGTTTTTATTTTTTCGCTCTTCTTTCCAGTGGTGGAGCTAATTTCGTCTTTGTTTATTGGGTTTGTGCTTTTCTACGGCGGGTATATTACCATTACGGCTGGGGTAGTCATTGCTTTTATCCAGTACATTTCGATGCTTATTCGTCCGCTACGGCAGATTGCAGACCGGTTCAATAATATTCAAAGGGGTATTGTCGGGGCTGAGCGTGTGCTTGGTTTAATCGATCAGGATTTAGCGATGGCAAATACGGGAACGGTTAGCAAAAGCCATTTCCAGGGCGAGATTGAATTTAAAGACGTCCATTTTTCTTACGATGAAAAGCAGGAAGTCCTTAAAGGCATTAGCTTTAAAGTGATGCCCGGGGAAAGCGTGGCCATCGTGGGGGCGACCGGTGCTGGGAAATCCACCATTATTAGCCTGCTCACCCGTTTATACGACCGCAATTCGGGCGAAATTCTTATCGATGGAGTTGCGCTAGAAGATTATGAACTCTATAACTTACGAGCCCACCTGGGTGTGGTTCTGCAGGACGTCTTTCTCTTTCATGAGAGTATCTACGAAAATTTAGCTTTTGGCGATAAAGAAGTCACAAGAGAAAAAGTGGAACGGGCCGCGAAGGAGATTGAGGTGGATGACTTTATTCGCCAGCTGCCTAATGGCTATGACTTTGTGGTGAGCGAAAGAGGCAGTTCGATCTCCCTTGGTCAAAGGCAGCTTCTGTCCTTTTTACGAGCCTACTTATCCGATCCTAAAATTCTTATTCTCGATGAAGCGACCTCGTCCATTGATCAGCAAAGTGAAAAACTGATTCAACGGGCGACTGAAAAAATCACGCAAAACCGAACCTCAATTATTATTGCACACCGCCTTTCGACGATTCAAAAAGCGGATAAAATTTTGGTTATGGATTCTGGACTTATCGTCGAGCAGGGTACTCATGAGGAGCTCTTAGGACTAGGCGGGTTCTATTCAAACTTGTATAAAGGTCAGCTAAGAAATCCGTCCAGTGAGGGGTAAGGTTCCTTCGGGTTTGAAAAGTTTAAGACTTAGTAAAAGTCTTGGTCTGTGGAGTTTCTATTTTGTTTGAATGACCGCTGCTCTTTTTTTAGTCGAATTGATTTTTCGACTTTTTCATCTTTATTTTCGTCGCTTTGAAAACAAATGCCACTGCGAGTGAGTACAGAATTTTGTCTTACCATCAGACCGTCTAAGGTGCAGTAGGGAAGTCCACATTCATGCCTAGAATACGTTCCAAAGTTTCGATGCCCCAGTTTCTTTTCTTTTAAGATTTTCTGCTGATTATCGCGCACTTGCTCCCAAAGGGCCTGCTTTTCACTTTGGTTTAAATCCAGCCCAAGAGTCACGACTCCCATGTAGGTCCTTGGATCCTTAAGTTGAAGAAATTCAAATGTTTTTTCGAACTGCTCATGGCATTGGGCTCTTACTTCAAGAAGCTCGCTTATCGTTAGATGGGTGTTCTCCAGCAATGAGCGGTACAGTCCTAAGGTATTGAAGTCTGAATACGATTTGTGATTCTGAATGACTAGGAAATACGCTTCTTTGCTTGTAAGTTCGCTAAAAGGTTTGCCAATTTTCATGGTGAAAAAGTTTTGTTTAGACCCTCTAAAGATAGGAATATCTACTTTATTAGGGATAGAACATAAAAGCGGCGGTCTCTAAAAAGAAACCGCCGCTTTGGTATTAGGTAAACTAATGCCTGTAGAGAGTCTTACATCATCCCTGGCATTCCTCCGCCCATTGGCATTTGAGGTTCGTCTTTTTTAGATTCTGTAATCACACACTCAGTGGTTAGGAGCATTCCAGCAACAGAGGCCGCATTTTCAAGGGCAACACGTACAACCTTTGTAGGGTCGATAATTCCCGCTTCAAACATATTGACGTAAGTGTCATTTTTTGCGTTGAATCCGAAATCGCCTTTTCCTTCTGAAACTTTTGCAACAACCACAGAGCCTTCACCACCTGCATTGGCAACGATTTGTCTTAATGGCTCTTCAATCGCTCTTTTAACGATTTTAATACCGGTTAATTGGTCTGGGTTTTCAGCAGTTAGATCGCTTAGTGCCGCGATACTTCTTACTAATGCAACACCACCTCCAGGAACGATACCTTCTTCTACAGCTGCTCTAGTGGCATGAAGGGCATCGTCTACACGGTCTTTCTTTTCTTTCATTTCCACTTCGGAAGCGGCTCCAACGTAAAGTACTGCAACTCCTCCTGCTAATTTTGCAAGACGTTCTTGTAGTTTTTCTCTATCGTAGTCTGAAGTTGTGTTTTCCATCTGTGCTTTGATTTGACCGACGCGGCCTTTAATCAGAGCTTGGTCTCCACCACCATTTACGATAATAGTGTTGTCTTTATCAATGGTTACTTTTTCTGCAGTTCCAAGCATCTCTAGAGTTGCATTCTCCATGGTGAAGCCTCTCTCCTCAGAGATTACTTGACCACCAGTTAAAATAGCGATATCTTCAAGCATTGCTTTTCTACGGTCGCCAAATCCTGGTGCTTTTACAGCAGCAATTTTAAGTGAGCCTCTTAGTTTGTTTACAACTAAAGTTGCAAGGGCTTCTCCGTCTACCTCCTCAGAGATAATTAGAAGTGATTTTCCAGCTTGAGCTACTGGTTCTAGAACTGGAAGAAGTTCTTTCATTGAAGAAATTTTCTTCTCTACAAGTAAGATGTATGGGTTTTCAAGTTCCGTAACCATCTTTTCTGAATTGGTCACAAAGTAAGGGGATTGGAATCCTCTGTCAAACTGCATTCCTTCTACAACGTCTACCGTGGTATCCGTTCCTTTAGCTTCTTCTACAGTAATAACGCCTTCTTTTCCAACTTTTCCAAATGCCTCAGCGATAAGAGCACCGATTGTATCGTCGTTGTTTGCAGAAATAGAAGCTACTTGCTTGATTTTCTCAGCGGCTTCACCAACTTCTTGAGATTGAGATTTAAGATTCTCAACCACGCTAGTTACTGCCTTGTCGATTCCTCTTTTTAAATCCATTGGATTTGCACCGGCAGCAACGTTTTTAAGTCCTTCACGCACGATTGCTTGAGCAAGTACGGTAGCCGTCGTCGTTCCGTCTCCAGCGATATCGTTGGTTTTAGAAGCTACTTCTTTTACCATCTGTGCGCCTAGGTTTTCTACTCGGTCTTCAAGTTCGATTTCTTTTGCTACAGAAACCCCGTCTTTAGTGACGTGTGGGGCACCGAATGCTTTTTCAATTACAACGTTTCTACCTTTTGGACCTAGAGTTACTTTTACGGCGTTTGCTAGGGCATCTACCCCTCTTTTTAACGCGTCTCTTGATTCAATGTCGAATTTTATTTCTTTAGCCATTTTAATTTAAATTTTTTAATTAAGTCTTTGGTTTAGACTTTTTTGATTTACTATTACTGAGGGGATAGAGTATTATCCTAAAATTCCAAGTAGATCGGATTCTTTAACAATAAGGAATTCCTTTCCTTCCAATTTGAGTTCAGAACCTGAATACTTTCCGTAAAGCACTTTGTCTCCTACTTTCACAGTCGTAGGTTCGTCCTTTTTTCCAGGGCCCACTGCGACCACTGTACCTTCTTGTGGTTTCTCTTGTGCCGTGTCTGGAATGATAATTCCGGAAGCCGTTTTAGTTTCTGCCGCGGTAGGTTCAACTAGAACGCGGTCTGCAAGCGGTTTGAAATTTACTGACATAATTGTATATTTTAATTAGTTGTTGTTATTTTCACTTCAATTCCCCAAAACTTTGCCAATCTCACCTAGGGCTCTAAATTTGAAGCGCTGGGGGTTAATTTGGCAGATTCTTTGGCAGTAGGTGCAAATTTGGCAGACTTTTTCTTAGAGATTTTCTTGGATTTAGGAGTTGGTTATTTGAAATGACTTCCCACAAATGGGTGGTTGCGGCACCAAAATAGCAAAGCCACTTCGTTGGAAGTGGCTTTACAAATTCGATCCTTTTTTTACTTCTTTTTTGCTTGCATTGGATTAAGTCGTCCACTAGAAGCACCTCTTGCAGAGGCCCCTTGTTTTCTTTTGAAAACCTCAAATGAGGAGCTAGCAGTATCGCTTGAGTTTGCGCTCCATAAGTTGTTGCTCACATCTATATCAGCAGTTTCTTGCATTGGATCCAACTGAATGGACTTGAGCTTTTTGTCAAACACGTAGGTGAGGGTGATCTTTTTTTCGTTGTGTCTCCAAATTTGAGCAGCGCGCTTATCTTGTAGCGTGGTGCCATCTTCGAAGGTGAATTCCAGAATTACGGGCATCACTAACCCGCCTTTATTTGTAAACTCAAGTTGGTAGGCCAAAAGGTTTTTCAAGTTTGCTTTTTCACTTGCGGGAACTTTTTCTTGGTAGTCCATCGTGATTGAGTGGGTTTTTGCGGTATCCACTTTTTCCAGGCCTCGGCTATAGCGGTAGTAGAAATCTTGAAGTTCTTTGTCCTTTTCCGTGTAGAACACAATCGAAGGGTCCTGTTGATTCCGTTTTTTCGAGAGGTCCACGAAGTCATTTGTAAGGGGCTTGTCAACCGTATAAGTTCTAGTCATTGGTTTTGGGCTATACTCTAGATTTGGAGTGGCGAGCGTCACTTTATCTAGGGAAATATCGACCGGGTCCGTTCCAAAGAACCAGCCTCTCCAAAACCAATCTAAATCTTCTCCACTAGCGTCTTCCATAGAGCGGAAGAAGTCGGCTGGTTCCGGATGGCGAAATGCCCAACGTTTAGAGTAGGTTTTAAAGGCTTGATCAAAGAGTTCGCGCCCCATAATGGTTTCTCTTAAAATATTCAGACCTGTAGCCGGCTTCGCGTAGGCATTTGGGCCAAAATGCGTGATGTTCTCGGAATTGGTCATAATAGGCTCTAATTGGTCCTTTGGAAGCTTCATATAATCCACAATCGTATGCGCAGGGCCTCTTCGTGAAGGGAACTTGGGATCCCAACGCTCCTCAGTTAAGTACTCAACAAAGGTGTTCAATCCTTCATCCATCCAAGTCCATTGTCTTTCGTCTGAATTAATGATCATCGGAAAGAAGTTGTGACCCACTTCGTGAATGATCACGCCAATCATTCCGTTTTTTGTTCCCTCAGAATAGGTCCCATCCGCCTCTGTACGGCCAAAGTTGAAACAAATCATTGGGTATTCCATCCCGTTAGCGGCCTCAATTGACTGCGCCACTGGATAAGGATAAGGAATCGTGAATTCAGAATACGTTTTAATTGTGTGTGCAACCGCTTTGGTTGAAAACTTGCGGTAAAGTCCGTAAGCTTCCTTCGGGTAAAAACTCATGGCCATAACGTTATTTCCGTTCTCTGGAATCAGAACGTTCATGGCATCCCAAATGAATTTACGTGAACTGGTCCAAGCAAAATCCCGAACATTATCGGCCTTGAATACCCAGGTTTTTCTCTGCTTGCTTTTTGATTTTTCTGCTTTTCGAGCTTCGTCTAAAGTAACAATTTCAATTGGCTCGTTAGAGGTTCGGCTTTTCTCATAACGGCTATACTGGGCTGGCGAAAGGACTTCTTTATAGTTTTGCGCTTCACCAGTGGCCGCAACCATATGGTCTGCAGGCACGTTGATAGACACCTTGTAATCACCAAAGACTAGGGCAAATTCGCCGCGACCTGTGAACTGTTGATTCTGCCAGCCTTTAAAATCGGAGTAGACGCATAGTCTTGGAAACCACTGCGTGATCGTATAAAGGTCATTGCCATCGCCTTCGAAATGCTCATAACCGCCACGTCCGCCCATGGAAAGACGGTCGGATAAGTTGTAGTTCCAGTCAATGTGGAAGATGATTTTCTCTCCAGGTTTTAAAGGAGTGGGAAGATCAATACGCATCATGGTCTTGTTCACCGTGTAGCTCAGTGGTTTTCCACTTGCATCGACTACTTTTTCTAATTTGACTCCGTACCCGTTATCCTTTTGCGGAATTTCACTTTTTGCAAGTGCATCGCTTGAGATTTGTTTCGGAAGAGAGGATGAAAAATCGTAGCCGGCATTATTAACTGATGAATGTTCGTTTTCATCAAGTTGAAGCCATAGGTAGTCTAAGGCATCGGGGGAGTTATTGTAATACGTTACTTTTTCAGAGGCTTTTAGATTGCGCTTATCTTCGTCTAAATAGGCTGTAATATCGTAGTCAGCGCGGTTTTGCCAGTACTGTGTTCCTGGAGCTCCTGCAGCATTACGGTACACGTTCGGCGTGGGAAGAATAGTGCCGAGCTGTTCAAATTTATTACCGTGGTTACTTTGAGGATTATTCTGGTGATTTTGGGCACTGAAAAATGCACAGAAGACCAATGCGAAAAATAAAAATTTCAGTTTCATAAGGGTAAAGGCTATTGTCTAAAATTGAATTCTATTCACAAAACTACTTATTTTTTTATTAAAATCGTTTTAGTTGGCAAAAAAACCGAGTAATTTCAATGGTTTGACAAATTTAAAAACACAAAATTGAAGGGGATTCAGGTTTTAAGTTCGTAAAAAGCGATGTAAAGACAGAAATGTTTACCACTGTAAGTTCAACAACGACGACCCAAAGCCTTGCGACTCAAGATGAAGAAAAAATAAGAGATGTAGTTAAAAACTATAAATAGAGACACTTACCTTAGAGCCGGTCAATTGTTTCGTCTTTAATTTCCTCTGTTTTTTGATTTTTAAAATTTTTGGAAACCAAATTCCACCTTAATGAAACTCCAAGGACCCGATTGTCTTTATAGGTGTTAGAATTGACATACAGTAGAGAATTATTGACCAATTCCTTTTCGGCCATTCCTTTAAATACATCATAGTAATACAGAATTGCGTCGAAATTTTTGAATCTTTTTGTTAGGATCAAATTTAGTTTATCCGTTGAATAGTGTTTAATCAAACCGTCATTGTAATTTGAAACATAGGCGTAATTAACATTGACCCAAGTAGACTTATTGATAGTTAGCTTATTGTTTATATCTAGAATTAACCTAGGAGTGCTTTTTTGTAAGATCGTAGTATAGTCCTCATCTTTTAATTTGAAATAGGTGAGATCTGAGGACAGGTTTAAATTCCAAAATTTAAACACATCCTTTCTATAGCCTCCTCCTATGGTGCCAACAAAAGCGTTACTAAAATTCTTGTAGGTGTTCAAAATCACATTGCCATTCGATGTGTAGAATGTGGATAGAAAATCTTGGGCGTAGACAAATTGTGTTGTAAAAAATAGTTGTTTGATAAATTGCTCGTAGCCCACACTGTGGAATTTAGTAGGCTTGATATCTTCATCGCCAATAAACCCAATCACATCATTATTTACTGTATATCGGTTAAGATATCGGTAATTAGGTCTTTGAATTGCTTTTTTAAAGTAAATGGTATTTCCTGTTTGCTTCTTTTGATTCACATTAGTATATGCAATGTTATAAAGAAGATTTTCAAACCTGCGCTCCACTAGTGTTCCTGTTTCGGTTGCTGCCTCTGTGAACGTGGATTCATACCGGATCCCGAGCGAAACATTTTGATTGTCGCCCAATTGTACAGACTGGTTAAGGTAGGATGCTAGGGTTTTTTCGTTGTAATTAAAGAGATTAAGTGTATTACTATTGTAATTTAGATTATTGGACTCAATCGAAGTTGCTTTAAAACCTAAAAGCGTTTCTCCTAGTTTATTCGAATTCGTATAGTCAATAAAATAATTAAAAATTGGTGTCTCTGTCTCCACACGCTGATCAAGCGAAACGTTTTGAAAATCAGTGACCGGCAGAATTTGTTGTGCGCCTAATTTGATTTTATTTTCCTCATTGAAATTGTGATGAAACAGCTGAGAGAATCGTAGCGTTTTGCGGGTAGTTTCCATTTCTAATTTTTCCCCGGTATTGTGCTGATCAATGGTGTTGTCGCTATCTGAAAGGCTTAGATCTTGGATAAGCACCACTTTACTTTTTTCAGAAAGATCCCATTGTAAGTTAGAGATGATCGTGTGTGAAAAATACTTTCGAGCGTTCTCAGAGCGTAGACTAACTTTTCCATTTCCAATATCATAAGCAATATCGGAGCTAGTTACGGGCTGTGAAAAGGAGTAGGCATAGTTTACATAGCCTCTGAACTTTTTATAGTTTAACGCTCCGTTAAGCCCAGGGGCTGTGAAAAACTTCTTTCGAAAACCAGTATTGGAGCTTAAGCCAAATCGATAGCTGTCAATTCTAGAGTACAGGACAATATTTATAACGGCTTCGACGTCGGATGGATACGAGGCGTTAGGAACGCTTATGATTTCAATGGTTTTTATATCCTTGGGATTAATGCTTTTCAAATAATCCTCTAATTCAATAGCTGAAATTTGCATTAAAACCCCGTTGATTTCGACTCGGACTTTTTTATTAAATACCGAGATCCCTGAATTCTCCTGTACTTTGAGAATCGGAATTGTTCTTAGAGCTTCCCAAGAATCCGTTTGGACCTGAAAGTCTGTCCCCATAACATCGACTATATAGCGATCGTTCTTTTGCTTTAGGACAACGTTCGTATTTTTAATTATTTTGACCTCTTCTATGGCCCTTGACTCAAGAGAATCTTTATTTTGTGCAACAGTTACACTACTGATAAGGCCTACAAAAAAAAGTAATAGTTTGTAGGATTTAACCAAAGGGTTCATTTTTATTAGTTTCAAAATAGTAAGAGGTAATATTCCACATGATCATTATGGCTGAAAAGAGGTACAGATTCAAAAATAGAGCAATCCCCAAATGTAAAAAATTATTGCTATTGGGCCATTCCCGCATTCTGGCATTGCTCATGGATAATTATAATATCACTCGCAACATTCGGAGTAAAAAAGCCGTAGCCTATTCAAATCCTGTCTAGGTATAAAAGGTATTTAGTGATGTGAATTCAGAGATCCTGGTCCAAATAAGTGTGGAGGCTTTGATTTGGCTCCTTATCATCAAAAATTAAGTGGTTGAAGTAAGCGGTTTTCTGTGAATTAAATACAGTTGAACCTAGGGCTAAACCTACTTTAATCGTGTCGATTTAAACTTAGATTCTAGTTTTTTACATTCTTCGGTATTGAAAAATTTCACCTTCGCTTAAGGTAGGCGTTCTAGTGTCATTTGCATGGCAAGAAAAAACACCCCAGAGGAAATGAAAAGACTCCATTCTTTTTTAGGAATTTTTACGAGGCGAACCATGATAAAGCTTAAGAGTAGAAATAGAGCCACCAAAACTATTTGCCCGAGCTCGAGTCCAATATTGAAGCCTAAAAGGGGCATGAAAAGCGACTGTTCCTGCGCTAAGGTCATTCGAATTGTATTGGCAAAGCCCATTCCATGAATGAGCCCGAAAATCAAAGCCAAATAGTAATTTAAGCGCATGAGGGTCTTAGACTGATTGCGAAGTATAAGATTATCAAGAGCTGTTAGAACAATAGTTAGTGGAATTAAAAATTCGACCCAATCTGATGGAACACGAAGGATATCTAATGCGCTTAGCGCTAAAGTAAGAGAGTGTCCTATGGTGAAGGCCGTCACGAGAATTAGGATTTTTTTAAAATCATTAAGACTATAGGCTAGTATTAGGACAAGCACGAAGAGTTGGTGGTCTAGGGCATCTAGTGATATGATGTGCTCCCAACCGAGTTTAAGATAAAGGATGAAGTCTTCCAATGAATCGTTTTTTATTATGAATGATAAGGCTAAGCTCGCAAAAATAGCAAAAATGACCTATGAAGTCAATAGAAAAAGCCATTAGATATTGGAGGCGTGCGTGGTTGAAAATGATTAATTTTGCCGCCTAGAAAATTTGACTATTATGGAGCTCAAGAAGCAGCAAAGACAGAATTACCCGGAACATCCCCATTGGGGCGCTGTTTGGTCGGTTGCCCTTTGCGTGGCAGGACTGATCATTGCAGAGTTCCTTCCAGCGAGTCTGCTCACCCCAATGGCCCACGAATTGGCGGTTAGTGAAGGCACTGTGGGCATGGCAATTTCTGTGACGGCGGCTGTCGCTATGGTTTCTAGTTTGTTTATTGGACTTTGCACCGCCTCATTAGACCGCCGTTGGGTATTAATGGGCTTTAGCTTACTGCTCATTATTTCGAATCTTATCGTGGGGCTAGCGCCAAACTTTGGCGTGCTAATCGTCGGGCGTGTCCTTTTAGGTATTGGGATTGGCGGATGCTGGAGCATGATGGCAGCCACTGCGATGCGACTCGTTCCAAAGGTAAACGTACCCAAAGCCCTTTCTATTATATTTAGCGCCGTATCGGTTGCGACTGTACTAGCCGCGCCGCTTGGAAGTTTTCTAGGCATGCACATTGGTTGGAGAAATGTATTTTTGATAGCCTCTCTTGTCGGTGTGATTTCTCTTGTGTGGCAATATGCGACTCTTCCTTCTATGGCTCCCCAAGGCACCGTACGCCTTTCGGAAATTTTTAAAATATTATTAAGACCTGTGATTCGACAAGGCATGATCTCGACGTTTTTCATGTTCATGAGCTACGCCGTGTTTTTCTCCTATTTAAGACCTTTCTTAGAAAATGTGACGGGCGTCAAAGACGCTTCCCTAACGTGGGTGCTGCTTAGTTTTGGAATCGCCAACTTTTTAGGCGCAAGTCTATCGAGGTACTTACTGCAATGGAATCTCTATAAGACCCTTCTGCTTGCCTCCTTATTCATGGGGCTCTGCGTTTTAGGTCTTATGAACTGGGGCACTCAAGTAATCACAACCACGGTTTTAGTCTCCTTTTGGGGGATGGTTTTTGGAATTGTACAAGTGGGCTGGACCCACTGGCTTACCCGCACGATACCAGAACAGGCGGAGAGTGCTGGGGGGCTTCAAACAGGGCTTATTCAACTCTCAATTACCCTTGGCGCTTTAGGGGGAGGACTAGTTATTGATGCGCTAGACGCGCAAAGTGTCTTTCTATTAAGCGGCGTTTGCGCTGCTTTAGGCACCATAGTGGGGCTCTATGCGTTTCGAAATAACTTAAAACCGCCCGTAGTCTAAGCGGCATTTTTGTAGAACCGCCTTCGTTTTTTTTCATTATTGAAGTAGAAATTCCTAATTTCGTCGAATGAAATTGACTGGGCTGCCTATTGCATTTTGCTTTTTACTCTTTTTTTCGACTTTCCTTAAGGCTGGCTTTGGTACAGAGCCTGAACTCGTGGCTGTTCATCCGTACCATGTGGGAAGTGTGGAATTCAATTACTCGGCTAAATCGCAGAGCTTTCAAATCACGGGTCGTTTCTTTTTGGACGATCTTGAAAATGCCCTTCGCAAAAAGACTGGAAAAATTCTTTATTTCCAAAATGAGTCAATGAAGAAGGAGCTCAACGCCGCCTTGAAAGTTTATTTTGAAGAGGTCCTTCGCCTTCGCGTGGAAGGAAAATTTTTAGAACTTGACTTTCTAGGTTTTGAGGAAGACAGTGAGGCCGTGGTGGTGTATTTAGAATCTAGCTCGATCCAAGCCCCTAAAAAAGTGGAAGTCGCCGTAAGCGCTTTATACAATCTTTTTGATGACCAAATCAATTTAATCCACCTAATAGTAGAGGGAAAAAGACAAAGCCACCGTCTAAATTATCCCGTGCGGTATTTTTACCGAGAATTTTAGTTTTGCTAAGGCTTGAGCGACTCGCAGTAGGCTCTAAGGTCTGGAAAAAACACTTGGTAGAGCGCTTCTATTTCCGTTAAGTTCGTTTTTAGAACACTAAAGACATCTGTTTTATCTTCCAAAAAATTTGCCCGCCGAACCACGTGGCCTAAAGCGCGCTGCATACCCTCAAGAGTCTGATACTGCATGAGCCAATTGTCCCGTAGCATGCTCGGGAGCGAGGCTTTAAGGCGTGGTGGAAGCCACTCGTAATACGTTTCGAGACTCTCGTAGACGCCATCGCAGTGACACTGCCACTGCTCTGTAGTTTTAAGCGTTGGATCGTTGAGAATAAAATAATCGAGAACGATGTCAGCGAAAACCCCAGCATAATGCCCGGTCAAAGGTCTAAATACAGCTTTGATTTCTTTGAATTTAGGATGCGCATCCGTATAGGCGTCAATAGCATAATGCAGTGTGATGCCTTTTTGGATTTCAAAAGGGTAGTCTAGCCGGTCTTTACGCCGCGCAAAGTCCACAAGTAAGTTTCCTACGATTTGTGGTTTGGAATAGGAGAGAAAACTGTGGGCTAGGTAATTCATGAGCTAAAATAGAAGTTCGTGAATTTGTTCGAGTTTACTTACTTCTATAATTTGAATGCCGTATTTTTTCTTAGGAATTTTATTGAGTTTAGAAACAACGATGGCTTCATAGCCAAGTTTTTCTGCCTCAGAAATGCGCTGTTCAATTTGTGCCACGGGTCTTACCTCGCCGCTTAGTCCGATTTCTCCTGCAAAGCAGTATTTTTCTGAGATTGGAACGTCCTCATTTGAGGAGAGTATGCTGGCCACCACCGCCAGATCAAGGGCTGGGTCGTCGGTTTTAATTCCGCCGGTTAAATTCAAAAAGACATCTTTGGCGCCAAGCTGGAATCCAGCGCGCTTTTCAAGCACGGCTAGAAGCATGTTGAGGCGTTTGCTGTCAAACCCAGTGGTGCTTCTCTGGGGGGTGCCGTAAACGGCAGAGGAGACTAAGGCCTGGATTTCAAGGAGCATGGGACGGTTGCCCTCAAGAGACACAGCGATCGAATTTCCAGAAAGCGGTTCGAGTTTTTTCGTAATGAGGACCTCCGAAGGATTCTTAACCTCTTTAAGACCCTGGGCAACCATTTCGTAAATGCCGATTTCTGCTGTGGAGCCAAAACGGTTTTTACTCGCGCGAAGTAGCCGGAAGAGGTGGTTGCGGTCACCGTCGAAATTTAACACCACGTCGACCATGTGTTCAAGAACTTTAGGTCCCGCTATTTGTCCATCCTTCGTGATGTGTCCAACCAGGATGATTGGCGTGGAGGTGCTTTTCGCGTATTTAATAAGTTCATTCGAACAGTCTCGAATTTGAGAAACAGTTCCAGGCGAACTCTCTAGGTTTTGAGAATGCAGTGTTTGAATGGAATCGACAATGAGAAGCTCGGGCTGGAGTTTTTTTGCTTCGTGAATTATCTTTTCAACAGAAACCTCTGTAAAAAGGTAACAGTGTGGGTTTTGGAGCTCTGTGAGTCGGTCCGCGCGCATTTTAATTTGAGAGGTGCTTTCTTCGCCTGAAACGTAAAGAATTTTCTTTTTCATCTTGAGCGCTAGCTGCAAGAGCAGAGTTGACTTCCCAATACCAGGCTCCCCACCAATCAAAATGACTGACCCTAAAACGATTCCCCCGCCTAAAACGCGGTTGAGTTCCTCGGAGTTACTCTTTATACGAGGCTCCTCGCGCGTCTCCACCTCAACAATATTTATAATGTGGTTCTTTACTTTATCTAAAGACTGCTTATGCGTGGTTTTTTCTACGATTTCTTCCGCCAGTGTATTCCAAGAGCCGCAGTTTTTACACTGCCCGAGCCACTGAGGGTACTGGGTTCCACAATTTTGACAGAAATAGACGGTTTTAAGTTTTGCCACGTTCGATGCTTTAGAATTTGAACTGCAATTTACACTTTTTAGTTCCTTTTGCGTGAAAAAGCACTTCGAAAATTGGGGCGGATACAAAAATTAGCCCCCTCGATCTCTGTGCTCAAAAAACCCCTTTCGAAAAGAATCGGTTTGATTCGTTTCAAAAGCAGGGCTAAGGGGGTTGTGAAGTCAGAAGACCAAAAAATAGGGTAGTCTTATTTTACACTAGGCAAAGGATTGCAGCAAATTCCCGATAAAAAAAGAAATCAAATTGCGCTGCATTGTTTTTTCCTTTAACTTTGCACAAACCTAAATCAATGAGTAAAAAACCGACAAAATACATCTTCGTCACCGGAGGTGTGACATCTTCTTTAGGAAAAGGAATCGTTTCTGCCTCTCTTGGGCTCCTTCTTAAAGAGCGAGGATTTAACGTCACCATTCAAAAACTCGACCCGTACATCAATATTGATCCCGGCACTTTAAATCCCTACGAACATGGCGAATGCTATGTGACTCAGGATGGAGCTGAAACGGATTTAGATTTAGGGCATTACGAGCGGTTTTTGGATTCAAACACCTCTCAAAACAATAACGTGACGACCGGTCGGATTTACCAAACGGTCATTGAAAAAGAGAGACGAGGCGATTTCCTTGGGAAGACCGTTCAGGTAATTCCCCATATCACAAACGAAATTAAGCGCAGAATAAAAATTCTTGCCAAACAGAATTACGATATTATCATTACAGAAATTGGCGGGACAGTAGGCGATATTGAATCGCTTCCTTACATTGAGTCTGTGCGTCAATTACGCTGGGAACTCGGGGAGCATAATTCCCTCGTGATCCACCTCACCTTAGTGCCTTACCTAGCCGCTAGTGGGGAGCTAAAAACCAAGCCTTCTCAGCATTCTGTACGCCAACTCATGGAGTACGGAATTCAAGCGGATATTCTTGTCTGTCGTACGGAGCATAACATCACAAAAGAAATTCGTGCGAAACTTGCGCAGTTCTGCAACGTCGATATTACAAGCGTCATTGAATCCAAGGATCTTGATACGATATACGAGGTGCCACTTAATTTACAAAAACAAAACTTTGACGACGTCGTTTTAAATACCTTAAACCTTAAGTCTGAAAAGAAAGCGGAATTAAAAGATTGGAAGCAGTTTTTAAAGCGCTATAAGAACCCAAAGAGAAAAGTGGAAATTGCTTTAGTCGGTAAGTACATTTCGCTTCAAGACTCTTATAAATCAATCGTTGAATCCTTTATTCACGCTGGTGCGGAACTGGAAACTGAGGTAAAAATCCGCTGGGTATACAGTGGCGATATTACGGAACAAAACGTGGCGCAGACCTTTGAAGGCATCGACGGCATTTTAATTGCGCCTGGATTTGGAGACCGGGGCATTGAAGGGAAAATTCAAGCAGCCCGCTTTGCGAGAGAGGCCAAAATTCCAACCCTTGGAATTTGTTTAGGAATGCAGATTATGACAATTGAATTCGCAAGAACAGTCCTTGGACTCGAAAAAGCCAATTCCGTTGAGTTTGATTCCTCCACAGTAGATCCAGTCATCTCCCTAATGGAAGACCAGAAAAATGTGGTGGAGAAAGGCGGAACGATGCGTCTTGGAGCGTGGAAATGCTCACTTAAACTCGGTTCAAAACTTCATGAAATATATGGGGGACGAAATATTTCGGAGCGCCACCGCCACCGCTATGAGTTCAACTCCGAATACTCCAAAGCGTTTGAATCGAATGGCCTTGTTCCAACAGGATTCAATCCGGAAACCCAATTGGTAGAAACCTTGGAACTAAAAGACCACCCGTTTTATGTGGGCGTTCAGTACCATCCTGAATATAAAAGCACGGTGGAATCTCCCCATCCGCTGTTTGTCGCCTTTGTGAAGGCCGTACAAAGCAAATAAATCACCTAGTGCAGCCCTTTATGGGCTGCACTTTTGATTTTAAAGGAGCCTTTTACAGACTCAGGATGTTTTACTTAGAATAAAAGGAGGCTTTCAAAAAAAATCAGTAATTTTGTCGCCTTGAAATTTTTATTGGAAACTCTTTTGAGCTCCAATAAGAGATAAATTTGATACAGACCAAAAACGACTTAAGGAATGCGACAAAATAACGGATTAGACAAGAATCAGTTAATCAGTTTTATGCTCTTTTCAGCACTTATGCTTGGAGCGATGTTCTACTTTCAGAACAAACAAAACAAAGAAGCCGAAGTTAAAGCCAAAGAAGCGGCCGTCGTGGCCCAAACGGTAGAGGCGGTTAAGCCCACAGAGGCTGCGACTTTAATGCCTGTGGATAGTGCCCTTACCGTACAAACGGTGCCTTTAGAATCTGAAGAATTGAAACTTGAGTTTTCCACCCTTGGGGGAGGCGTTTCCAAAGTGGAACTTAAAAACTATAAGGCCTACAATCCAAAGACTGATAAAGCAGACCTTCCTTTAGCCATTATTGAAAACAACAGCGCCGCTTACGGCTTTGAATTCAAGGATAAGACAGGTAAAACCATTAACACCAAAGACTTGGTGTTCTCCTCTAGCCAGAAGGGAAGCGAGCTTACCTTAAGCGCGCAAACAGGTGGGGCTAACATTTCTTTTATATACACCCTAAAACCCAATTACACCTTAGACTTTAAAGTGAGAACCCAAGGGCTTTCCCAGGTGTCTAACGATTCAAAAGCGGCTTTTAAATGGGACTATAATGTGATTAATGTGGAGAAAGGGCGTAGCCAAGAGCAAACCCACTCCGAGTTCTCCTATACCTTCAATAATTATAAATCCTACGACTATGATGGGAGAAGTGGTTTAGATGAAACAGGGGAGACCCTGAACTGGATTGGGGTGAAACAGCAGTTTTTTGCCTCCGTTATTGAAGCTTCTAATGGATTTAACGGATCCACCGGAAGTCAGGACATGATTGAACAAGGGCCGTATTTGAAAAAACTTAATTTCTCTGGCGATGTGCAAATGACTGGTGGAGAACTTAATCAAGATTTTAATTGGTATTTCCTCCCTTTAGATTTACCACTGTTAAAATCTTACGATAAAAATTTCGATGAAATTCTGCCTTTAGGATGGTCATTCATCGGGACGATGAACCGATGGTTCTTCATGCCGATGTATAATTTAATTTCATCTTGGGGTATTGCTGCGGGATGGGTGATTTTCTTAATGACCATTATCGTAAAACTTATTCTTTCGCCCATTATGTTCAAGCAGCATAAACTAAGTGCCATGATGCGCGTGATTCGTCCGGAAATCGATGAGGTGAATCAGAAATTCAAGGACGCGGATGCAATGAAGCGACAACAAGCTACCATGGAAGTCTATCGAAAGGCGGGGGTCAACCAAATGGCGGGCTGTTTGCCAGCACTTTTACAAGTGCCGATTTTCTATGCCCTCTTTAGATTCTTCCCCAACTTTATTGATTTAAGGGGGGAGAGCTTCTGGTTTGCGAAAGACCTTACGGCGTATGACGATTTAATAAAACTTCCTTTTAGTATTCCATTACTTGGCGATCATTTAAGTGTATTTGCTATTGCGTGTACCGCCGTTATTTTAATATACACAATGCTAACAGCAGGAAATATGCAGCAGCCTACGGCTCCAGGAATGCCAAACATGAAGGTCCTAATGTATATTTTCCCAGTGACCTTCCTATTCTTCCTAAACACCATGGCCTCTGGTCTATCTTGGTACTATTTCGTCTCCAATGCGATTAACATTGTGATCATCCTAGTCATTAAGTACTGGATCTTGGATGAGAAAAAAATCCATGCGCAGATACAGGCTAATAAAGCGCAGCCTAAGAAAGAAGGTAAGTTCCAAAAACGCATGCGTGAAATGATGGAGCAGGCACAGGACCAACAGAAGCAGCAGCAAAATCAAAAAGCGAATCGCTCTAAGAAATAGGATCATCTGGGAATTCCCAATCCTTACTTATTGAGTGTTTTAATTCATAATACTTAAAAAGAGTAGCAGTCTAAACTTAGACTGCTACTCTTTTTTTTAATCGTACCGAAGTTTAAAACTTTTTCGGTGGTGAGGGCTGGGACCGTGAAGGTTAAGGGCCTCACGGTGGATTTTTGTCGCATAACCCATATTTTGTTTCCATCCGTACTGTGGATAGTCCTGGTGGAGTTTTCCCATAAGCTCATCGCGGTAGGTCTTGGCTAGGATTGAGGCGCAGGCGATGGAAAGAACTTTGGAATCCCCCTTAACGATACACGTGTGTGGGGTGAGCCCATAGGGGTGAAACCGATTGCCATCCACCAGGACATGCTCTGGTCGAACGTTGAGAGAATCTAGGGCCAAATGCATGGCCTGAATGCTTGCATTTAAAATGTTGTGCTCATCAATCACCGAGGGGGGAAGTTCCGCAACAGCGTAATCCCAAGCATGCTGTTTAATATACGAAGCCATCTGCTGGCGGGACTTTGCAGTGAGTTTTTTAGAGTCGTTTATAAATTCGTGAAAAAAGCTTTCCTTTAAGATTACAGCCGCAGCTACCACTGGACCCGATAAACAACCTCTTCCAACTTCATCGCAACCTGCTTCTATGAGGCCTTTTGTCCAGTTTTTTATTAACATAATTTGTATTCCCTTTTATTCACTTATTGTTGTATTCCGTTCCCAAATGTAAAAATTTATTAAGAATTTATTAACTAAACGTTTGGTCAATTTAACAAAGTTTTGCACATTTGTTTATTGAAAAAATTTAATTTGATATGAAGAAACTAACAACAAGCGTTCTAGCTGTTGTGTTAACTGCGTCATTTGCACTCGTGAATGCCCAGGTAGACACCGCTAGAACCACAGATATCGAAGGGGTCGTCGTAACCGCTCTCGGTATTAAAAGGGAAAAAAAGTCCATTGGTTATGCAGCCCAGGAAATTTCTGGTGAAAACATTTCTGATGCTGGACAAAACAATGCCCTTAGTGCACTGTCTGGAAACGTAGCCGGGGTCCAAGTGACTGCGCCATCTTCCATGGGGGGGTCCACAAGGATTACCATGAGAGGGGTTAGTTCACTTACTGGTGAAAACAGACCGCTTATTATCGTGGATGGGGTGCCACTCGATAACAGCAACATTAACAATGTAGACACGCAAAGAGGTGCGGGAGGTAGAGACTACGGTGATGCTGCCTTTGACATTAACCCAGATGACATCGAGACTGTAACAGTTCTTAAAGGAGGACCAGCTGCCGCTCTATATGGATCTAGAGCAAGCAACGGGGTAATTATCTATACTACTAAATCCGCCAAAAAAGGAAGAACTAGCGTAGAATTTAACACTGGGGTTTCATTTGAAAGCATTTACATTTACCCACAACTTCAGAGAATGTACGGTGGTGGACTTTCCGATACCTTTGAAACACAAGTTATTGGAGGAAAAACTTATAACCTTGCAGATTACGGAATGGATGAGAGTTGGGGCCCGAAATTTGACCCGAACCTTATGTATTTACCTTGGAATGCTTTTGACAGAGAGTTCGCTGCTGATTACATGAAAGAAATTCCATGGGTTGCTTCAGATCACGATGTGGATTCATTCTTTAAAACGGGCATTACGCTAACCAACAATTTATCCGTGTCCAAATCTTTTGAGAACTCTAATTTAAGAGTGTCTTATACCAACACTGATATTTCGGGGATTTTGCCAAATTCTACCCTTACGAAAAATAACTTTTCGATTAATGCGAATTCGCAGTTGAATGATAAACTGAAAGTTGAAGCGATTTTAAACTTCGTTCAAACACACGGTTTCAACAGACCAGAACAAGGGTATGGTGATAACTCAGTGGCTCAAAAATTCTTCCAGTGGGGTCAAAGACAACTTGATTTCAGTAAACTTAGAGACTATAAATTAGCGAACGGAAATCAAAGATCTTGGAACAGAACCGCTTGGAACGATGCAACGCCACTTTATTCTGATAACCCATATTGGACTGTATACGAAAACACAGCAACTGATAGAAGAAACCGTTTCTTTGGGAATGTGGGCTTAACTTACAATTTAAGAGATAACTTATACGTTGTAGGTAAGGTTTACGCGGATATCTATTCACAGAATAACGACAGTAGAGTAGCCGTAGGGTCACAATCTACATCTGATTACTCAATCTTTAACAGAAACCATTCAGAGTTTAACTACGAAGCACGTTTACACTGGGATCCAAGAATTTCGGATGATATTACATTAAATGCATTCGCAGGGGTTACCCGTAGAGAGGCAAGATATTTTGATTTATCTGGAACAACTGTTGGAGGATTAATTATTCCTAACTACTACAACTTAGCGAATTCAGTAGAAACGGCTCAAGCAGACAACTATGAATACCATAAAAGAGTAAATAGTGTTTTCGGATCGGCCTCTTTCGGATTTAGAGATACTTTCTTCCTTGAAGCAACTGCTAGAAACGACTGGTTCACGACTGTTTCAGAGCCTGAATTCTACCCATCTATTACTGGGAGTTTAGTGTTCTCTAACCTTATTAAAGCGCCATGGTTATCATTCGGTAAGGTTAGAGCAGGTTGGGCAAATGTCGCTAGTGATACAGGTCCCTACCAGCTTGCCAATTACGTGGCCCAAGGAACTAACTTTAATGGAGATCCTCGCTACACGCTACAAGGTCGTTTCAACGATCCACTTCTTAAACCTGAACTTAAAGACACAAAAGAGTTTGGTTTAGAAATGAACTTCCTTAGAAACCGTTTAGGTTTTGACGTAACTTACTACCACGTCGATATTACTGACGGAATTCTTCCATTAGCTGTAGATCCTTCAACGGGCTATTCAAGTCTAATGATTAATGCAGGACAGATGACCAATAAAGGGATTGAAGCAATGGCATGGGTTTCCCCAGTCAAAACAGAAAATTTCTCTTGGGATATGAACTGGAACTTTGCGAAGAATGAAAATATGGTTGTGAAATTGCATGAAGATGCAAAAACGCTTCAGTTAACCAATGCGCCATTTAGAGTTCGATTACTGGCTATTGAAGGACAACCTTACGGTCAGATTTACGGTACCAATTTCACTTACCACGAAAATGGACAGAAAGTCGTTACAAATAGTGGAAATGGTTATGTTCCATCAGGACTTGAAAATTTAGGTTCTACTCTTCCAGATTACAACATGGGTCTGAGAAACACACTTAGATATAAAGATTTAAGACTCTCTTTCTTATTTGACATGCAAAAAGGAGGGAAGTACTTCTCGACTTCACACATGTGGGGGATGTATTCCGGTATGATTGAAGAATCTGCTTTAGGTGGAAACAGAGCGGATGGAGTGGTTCTAGACGGTGTGAAAGCTGATGGAACGCAAAACACCACCGTGATTTCAGCTCAAAGATACGGTGCTATGTACTACAATACTGTAGACGCATTGAACGTATTTGACGCAAGTTATATTAAATTAAGAGACATCACTTTGTCTTACGATCTACCTAAATCTCTAGTAGGAGGTGCGGTTGAAGGAATAAGAATTTCTGCATTCGGTAGAAACTTACTCGCATGGGATTTAGCTTGGAAAGGAATGGATCCTGAAAATACCTCTTACGGTTCAGGAAACATCCAAGGACTTGAAGGTGGATCTCTTCCATCAACAAGACAAGTTGGGGTAAACGTAAACATTAAATTTTAATTAAGAAGATGAAAAATAGAATATTAAACCTATCGAAAACCATACTTGCTACGGCCCTCATCGGCGTCGTTTCGATCGGGTGTACTCAGGATTTCGAGGCTATCAATGATAACCCGAACGCGACGCAAACACCTTTAAGCTATGGTGTATTTAATGCGGCCAATAAGATGGTCACTGACGCTACAAGAAACTCTTTTGAGTCTGGGCGTGTGACTCTTCCTTGGGTGCAACATTCCGCACAGACTAACTACACGGAAGAAGACCGTTACCAATACCGTCTAACTAGTGGAGACGCACTTTGGAGAAACTTGTACGCCGCGGCGTCAAACTATAAGAAGATTATTGATCTTAACACAGATCCTGCAACAGCCCAGACAACGAGTGCATACGGAGCAAATGAAAATCAGATTGCGGCTTCAAGAGTAATGCTTGCTTATGTTTTCTTACAATTGGCTGATACGTTTGGTGACATTCCATACTATTCTTATGGAACCGTAGATCCAGACTTCCAGGCCCTAGCGGTTCAGGAAACTCTTAAGCCAGTTTTTGCACCACAAGCGAAAGTCTATGCTGACATCATGAAAGAGCTTAAAGAAGCTGCTGCAATGACTAAGCCAGGTGTCGTTTTTACAAGTGGGGACGTTTTATTCGGTGACGCTGCAAAACTTAAGAAATTTGCAAACTCACTTAGATTAAAAGTAGCGACTCGAGTAAAAGGTGTGGTTCCAGGTGCCGAAGCTCATATTGCTGAAGCGATTGCTGCAGGGGTGATGACGTCAAATGCTGACAATGTTGGCGTGACTTATGAAAATTCCCTAGTGAATCCATCTCCTATGTACAATGACTTTAGAACAAGATCTGATTTCTCGGTTGCTAAAACTCTGATTGATGTCTTAAAAGGCAACGTAGGGAACTACGGAGCGGATCCAAGATTATTCCAATATGCCTCACCAATTGGAACGGTCAAAGGGCCTTTACTTTCCTCAGGAGCTTATGTTGATGCAGATGGCAATGCCATTGATCAATTTGATCCAGCTTTATATGTTGGACAGCCGTATGGTCTAGATCAATCACTCTCAACTTCACAATCTGGAGGTGCTAACTTCTTCTCTAATAATGTTTACAAAAAAGATTACACCGAGATCCTAATGGAATACTCTGAGGTAGAATTTTTACTTTCTGAAGCAAACGGTTGGAGTGATGTAAATTACCGCAAAGCCGTTACGGCTTCTATGCAGAAGTGGGGTGTTCCTGCAGCTGACATAGCAGTCTTTGTTGCTGGCTTACCAGTGGCGACACAAGAGACCGTAATGACTCAGAAATGGGTAGCCTTATTCATGCAACCTTACGAAGCGTGGGCTGAGTATAGAAGAACAGGATTCCCGAACACTAGTATTTTACTACTTCCAGGTGAAACTGGGGCGCTTAATACACCAGCAGGTGGCGCTTCAACTTACACATTCATTTCACTTATTGATGGTCTTACGGATCTACCAACAAGACTTTACTACCCAACTGTAATTCAGACTCTGAACGTTGATAATTACAATGCTGCTGCTAGCGCAATTGGAGGTGATAAGATGGATACACCGTTAATTTGGGATAATAACTAGATTATAATTGTTTTAGATTGAGAATTAAATTTTTAATCTGAATTTTAAAGACAGTACAGATGCTTAAAGTATCTGTACTGTTTTTTTTTATTTGCTGTATATTTGCAATTCAAACCTTATAGAATGACAATTAAAGCCACAATACAGAAGAAACTCTCGGATCTTATTCAGAACCTATACCAGATAAATGACGTGACACTTGAAGTGCAAGACAACAAGACGGATTTTGAAGGGGATTTCACAGTGGTCATTTTCCCACTCGTGAAACTTTTGAAAAAAAGTCCAGACTTACTCGGGCTTGAACTTGGTGGAGCCCTCACCGGGAACACGGATTTTGTCTCTGGGTTTAATGTGGTCAAAGGGTTTTTAAATTTAACTCTAAAGAATGAGTTTTTCGTACAAGAACTTCGAGCCACCAAAGAGGGCTTAAATAAAATTGAAGCTAAAAACCAGTCGGTGATGGTTGAGTACTCCTCGCCAAATACAAATAAGCCGTTGCACCTCGGACACGTGAGAAATAACCTTCTTGGTTTTTCGGTTGCGGCGATCTTAAAGGAAGCTGGTTATGAGGTCTTGAAAACTCAAATCATTAATGACCGAGGAATTCATATCTGTAAGTCCATGCTGGCTTGGCAAGAGTCAGGTCTTGGTGAAACACCAGAGTCTACTGGACTAAAAGGGGATAAACTTGTAGGAAATTACTATGTGGCCTTTGATCAACAATACAAAGCTGAAATTAAAGAATTAATGGCTTCAGGCCTTTCAGAGGCTGAGGCGAAGAAGGAGGCCCCATCCATTAAAAAAGCCCAACGCATGCTCCTTGATTGGGAAAAAGGGAGTCCAGAAGTTCGTGCGCTTTGGGAAAAGATGAACCAATGGGTTTATGAAGGATTTGGACAAACCTATAAAACACTTGGTGTCGATTTTGATCAGGTGCAGTATGAAAGTAACACCTACCTTCTCGGGAAAGATATTATTCAAAAGGGACTTCATGAAGGAACCTTCACGAGACGAGACGACGGGTCGGTATGGGTCGATCTCACTCAGGAAGGCTTAGATGAAAAACTCCTACTTCGCTCCGATGGAACCTCAGTTTATATGACTCAGGATTTAGGGACCGCCGTTGAGCGCTTTAAGAACAATTCAATCGATAAGCTCATCTTTACAGTGGGGAATGAACAGGATTACCATTTCCAGGTTCTCTTTAAAATCTTAGGGAAGTTAGGCTACAGCTGGGCAGATCAACTCTACCATTTATCCTATGGGATGGTGGAGCTTCCAGAAGGAAAGATGAAATCCAGAGAAGGAACCGTTGTGGATGCAGACGAGCTTATGGAGGAAATGTATCTGACGGCCAAAGAAAAATCGCAAGAGCTTGGAAAGTTAGAGTCCCTTACTGAGGCGCAGAAGGAAGACTCCTATACTAAGGTTGGACTGGGAGCTCTAAAGTATTTCATGCTAAAAGTAGATCCGAAAAAGAAAATGCTTTTCAACCCTAAGGAGAGTATTGACTTTAATGGCAACACCGGACCTTTTATTCAGTACACGTACGCACGCATTCAGTCCCTGCTAAGTAAAGCGGAGTTCAAGTCTGTAGACGAGCCTTTTGAAATTGAATTAAACGCTTATGAAAAGGAACTCATTCAGGTCCTTTCCAATTATAAAGACGTGGTTTCAAAAGCGGCGCAGAGCCTTTCTCCAGCGCATGTGGCCAATTACGTGTACGAGCTTGTGAAATCTTATAATGCCTTTTATCAAAATAACCCGATCCTTATTGGAGAGCAGGAGCAAAAGCAGTTTCGATTGGAGCTTTCGTTTGTGACAGCAACCGTCATTCAGAAGGCTTTAGGCCTACTTGGAATATCGACGGTACAGCGGATGTAATCGGCCCTTGAACACATTAAAAAAAGCGCAGAGTAACACTTTGCGCTTTTTTTTTAAACGTAGCTCAAGGAATTTCGGTTTATTCTCTTTAAATTGGCTTATCAAATTGATAAAGCAATGGACCTATTTAATCCTCAAGTGAGTCTTTATATAGAGGCGGCTCCAACAGATCAGAAGGCGCTTCTTCAAGCGCTTCGCGAGCTTATTCACGAGGCCTTGCCAGGTATAGCTGAAGACTACAAATGGTCGAGGCCCATTTTTAGCTTAGCTAAGCCTGTTGCCTATCTTGCCTGCCACAAAAACCATGTGACTCTAGGGTTTTATTCCGGAGCGATGGAATTTGAGGATTTGGATGGTCTTCTTGAAGGGGATGGTAAAACGATGCGGCATGTTAAATTTCGGGAGGGGATTTTGCACCACCGCGAAACGCTCCTTTCCTGGCTTTGTCAATACGCGCCATACTAAATTAAACAAATAGAGCTGCCCTAACATAAGGCAGCTCTACTTTTAACTCGTTTCGTTAGTTAACGACTTTTATACCTGAGGCAAGCACGCGGATTTCTGTTTGAGGCTTTGTGATTTTTGCAATTTCAGCTTTGCTTTTTCCAGCATCCTCAGCGTAATGTTGAAGTTCTTTTACCGAAGTAACCATCTTTTCAGCATCCGCATCGAGAAGAATTGTTTTTCCTAAGATGTCTTGTGGAAGAAAAAAAGCGTAGTCCTTCATTTTTACAAACACGCGTGTGTCTTGATCATTCACAAGCGTTAACCAGCAGCCTTTCTTCTCGCACACGCCACTAACTTCAGCGCGGACAATAAGGTTCTCTAGTTTGTCGGTTGTCGCCATGGAGCGCACAAGTTTGTCGGCGCTGTACACATCGAAGGTTTGCTCTTCGCTAACCCCAGAGCCGTACTGCTGACCTTTTACAGCCGGGGCAATACTTGACTGCGCGTTTAGGCTAAGAGTGCCTATAAACAGCCCAGTGAGTAAGATTAATTTTTTCATAACTTTATTTATTTTGATTTTGTTTCTATTTTTTTAGTTGGGGAGCTCAGGGGCTCTCATTTTATATCTCAGACTATGTAGGGATTTAAGAAAATTTTCAAGGTCCGTAATTTCGCTTTCTGATAGGTTAAGCGAGGTGAGCATCGGTGATTTTTTAGGTTCTATACCCCGCTCGCTCGGTTTGTATTTTTCGTTTGGCATTCCGGCATTGTACATGTTTATAACGCCTCTGATATCCGGAAATAAACCGTTATGCATGTAGGGCGCCGTATGGGATATTTCTCTCAAGGTCGGGGTTTTAAATTTCCCTACGTCCTGTTTGTCTTTGGTAATTTCGTAGCGTCCTAGATCTTCGTACTCACGATCAAAATAGGTAAGACCAACGTTGTGGAATTTTTGATCAGAAAAGTAGGGTGTATTGTGGCAATTAATGCAGTTCGCTTTGGTTCTAAATAAATGAAGGCCTCGCACTTCGGAATCGCTAAGAGCCTCTTTTTTACCTTGGACAAATTGGTCAAAGCGACTAGGTGGACTAATTAGAGTACGCTCAAAAGTCGCAATCGCTTTATTAATCTTATCCAAAGTGATTTTCCCTTCACCAAAGGCTTCTGTAAAGAGCGGACGGTAAGCTTTTATTTTAGCAATTCGTTTCACGGCCAGCTTCGAGTGAATGTTCATTTCGAGTGGATTTTCAATCGGGAATCGAACCTGCTCTTCTAAGTCCTTTGCTCTGCCATCCCAAAATTGAGCGGTGGCGTAGGCAATATTTAATAACGTTGGGGTATTTCGTGGACCTAATTGACGGTCGTGCCCATAGGGAACGCGCCTTGCATCCGCCCACATGAGTTCGGGATCATGGCAACTCGCACAAGAAATCTGCCCCGACTCTGAAAGTCTTGGGTCAAAGAAAAGGGCTTTACCAAGGTCTTCTTTTCCCTTAGAGTACGGGTTGTTTTTAGGTAAGCTTGGCTTAGGGAGCGGCCCAATATCTCGAAAGCCTTCACGCGCCTGGTCGAATAGATGGGCCTGTGGCCAAGTGGATGGGTCTCCGCTTGAATATAAAGCTCTTAAATCGATGCCTCGGTCTTCTGATCCAGTTCCGTTTAAAGAGCTAAACGAATAGACTAGAGCGAGAAGCGCGAAAAATACTAAAAGTCTTTTCATATCCTTAATAATAAATCACAAGCCCTAATTCCCCAGAACTGAAGGGCCGCTGAAATGAATGGGGGAACTCCGTGGCGCTCCCATTTTTAAATAGGCCTTCAAAATTAGCGAAAATCTTATAATTCGACTGCTTTTTAAGTTTTCCAAGAAATGAGACTTCTAAAAAGCCGCCGGTCTTGTTTAGTCCGTCGTAAAGGTAGTCCGGTCGAATCACCCCATCGTAAAATAAACTGCTTGAGGATGCTGAGGTGAAGTCTAACGCGTTTTTAAGGACGGTATACTGCTTTACGCCAAGCTCTAGACTAAGGGTCGCTTTTGGATTTTGATACACTTCTCTAAGGACACTAAGCTGCAGAGTCCAGCTGTCCGAAATTTTATCTGTAACGCCTAGAAGATCTTGCGCCCGAAAAAAGTGAAATTCATTTTTGAAACGAAACCCAGCGTTCAGTCCTTTTTTGGTGAGGGCGGTGCTTTGAAGCTTGAGGTAGAACTTATCGGAGGTCATACGGTAATTTTGAGCGTCTTCCTGCTTGTTGAAATTGTCGCCCGTCTTTAGGTTTGCACCAAACTCCGCCAGAATGTTTTGCTTTCCAAGACGCGTCAAATAGGAACCGAACATCGCGTGCTCTACGAGACGGTATTTCATCCTTAAAAGTTCTGGATCGATGTATACTTGACTGTTGGCATCCTTTCCATAAAGGCTTTCCAGGGCATAGCGGTAGTCGTAATTTAAATTGAGCTGGCTACTGCCCTGAGTGAATTGATACCCTGCTCCATAGTGGTGGGTGGTTGTTTCATATAGGAAATTCGCATACGACGGAAAATTAATAACTCGACCGTACCCGTTTGAGAACCGCACAAAAGTGTCTGGATACGCGGGGGCATTGATGTACTCATTTACGGCCATAACGTCGTTGTTTTCTGTGATTCGTCCCACACCGCCGTTCACGGAGACTTGATGCTCACCTATTTGGTATCCGGCCCTTAGTGTGCCCCCGTAATGCGCTGTGAGGACTGCTGGTCTTGGATCTAATTTTCGATAGGAGCTTTGGGCGTTGTAATGGGCCTGCGCCCCAAATAAAAATTCGCCCGCCTTGAAACTTGCACCACCCAAGAGTTCATAGTTTTGGGTTTCCCAGTTCGCAGCCTTTGGGACGAGTAGGTAGTTGGGTTTTAGGACGAGATCCGTGTCGGTGCGTCTTGAGCTAAGGTTATAGCCCATGTTTTTTTCTTGCAGATGCTCATAGCCAAAGTGGGCAAAGAGTCTTAGGTTTTCATTTGCATTGTAAAGGCCTTTCGCTTTAAAGCGGTAGGCCGTGGTTTGCTCCGGCGTTTGCACCCGCTTTAACCCAGCGTCACGGACCTGGTAGGAAAGCGTTGTTTGGGTGTAATCTCCTAGCAGTAAGTTAGAAGCTTGCAAGGGGTTTTGCTCTTGTAGGCGCTCGTAACTCTCATGTAGCGGCGTGAGTGGCAGCACAAGGGTGTCCTGCACCTGCGCGCTGAAGAAGATGGCTTTCGAGGTTAAAACGCAAATTAGAAATCGCTTCATGTTAATTGGCAAAACCTTTAGGATTTGCTTTTTCAAGTTTGATAAAATCGTTGGTACTGTTATTTGTATCCTCAAGGACCTTTCTTCCATTTGGAAGCGTGGTTTTCACCTTACGAATGACACTTTGGGAGTTGTAGGCTGCGTCCGTGTGTGTCGAGCCTGCATCAATGGAAGCCCCGAGCATTTTAGGGCGCTGAGAATTTGGGTTGTAATGTTGTAATTCCACCCCATCGATAATGGCACTGTTTGGTATTTGCTTTAGGTAGTTTGAGTTGGTACTAACTACCGAGACGCTCGGATCGGTGTAGGCAGGGTAAGACCCTAAATCCTCAGAGCGGAAAATCACGAAACTGTCTCGCCCTAGGGAATCCATTAGTAAGTCTTTGTTATTGCTATAGTACCCTGGAATTCCCCAATACCCAATGGCCATATCGGTTACCAGTGGGTTTTGAATATCGGAGCGAAAGACGCTCTCGCCAATGCTGGTTCTAAAATCACCTAAGTAGACTTCAAATTCAGCAATGCTTAAATCAATTGTTAAATCTGGATTGATGACCTCTAGGGGATCCCCTGAGTTATCAATTAAAGGGGCTTTATGGTTTACCCCAGTGGC
This sequence comes from Flavobacteriales bacterium UBA1694, assembly GCA_002319955.1. GTDB lineage: Bacteria > Bacteroidota > Bacteroidia > Flavobacteriales > Weeksellaceae > Planobacterium_A. Next base: position 8,762 of record DCJS01000029.1, on the reverse strand, counting down.
TGCAATCACAAAACTTGTCCCTGGCTCAATTGGGTAGGTTGTGCCAGCGCCTGGAACCTTAATAACGTAATCTGCGTAAACGTAGTCCGTATTTGCTTTACTTCCAAGGGGCATGTTAAGGGATTTGGACCAGTCGTATTGCCCATTGGAGAGCGTGTAAGAAGAAGTCGTTGAATTGGTTTTGCCATAAAGTTGGCCAATGTAGAGGCCATCCGCATAGATTGTCTCGTTTGAGTTATTGTAGATTTCAATAAACTGATCGCGGAACATGGCGCCTTGCGTCGTGTGGGACCCTGCATAGTAAATTTGCTTAATCACAAGGTTTCCTAACCGCGCCGTCTTTAATTCAAGGGCGCTTGAACTTATGTTTGCGTTGACCGTTAGGTTTTCTTGAACGGCATTGAATTGCACTTGCTCCTCTAAAGGGTCGTACCCAAAAAGAGTGGTGAACTCTGCGCGAGAAAGGGTTTGGGAGGCTGTAACGTTGTAAGTGCCTGGAAGAATCTTGGTGAAGCTTGCCTCGCCGGCGGCGCTACTCGTCTGGCTGTAGACGTCTCCTGTATTTGTGTTTGTCAGCACCACGCTCACCCCGCCCGATGCCATACTCTTTAGAGAGGCGTCGTAGCTGGTACTTACGGTGAAATCAACGGGCTTAAGTTCATTTCCGCCGCCTCCGAAATTGTCGTCGCGACACGAAAGAAACATAAAGAAAGCGAGTAGAAGGGTAAGACAGTTTTTCATAAGGCTAGTTTTAAATGAAATTAAAATTCGTATTCGATTTTGGCTCCAAAGCTTAGGTCTAAAAGACCGGTTTTAAGCTTTCGAACCCACTGGCCGCTTTCGTACACAAGAGCGGTTTGTTTTAGGTCAAGGAAATTATTTCCGTAGAACGAGAGGCGGAATCCATTTGTGAATTCTTTCGTGACTTTAAGGTTCAAGTTGTGGTAGACTTTATCCAATTTATTTTCGAGCTGATCCACATTGCCGGATTTGATATGGGAAAACTGGTTTGGATCTGCAATCTGCTCTGGCGTGAGTAGAACTTTTTCCATGGATTCATTGAGGTACGCGTAGGGTGTATTAGGATTGTAGAAAGTGTTTCCATCAATTAAATAATGCTGAGTTCTTAGCGTAAAAATGAGACCGGATTTTGGAATTCTGTAATTAAGTGCCCCGCCAAGAATCATCTGATCGTGAGTCGTTTCATACGCCTTGTAAAGACCGTAGATTTCGTTTGCAGCCACATCCTTAGTTTTGAAAAACGAGTCGGTATTTGAATTGCTCTTTGTTACCGTGTAGGAAGCCTGCAGGTCTAAACTTAAAGAATTGAAAAAGAGTCGGTTTATCGAGGATAGGAATTCAAGCCCTTTATCGCTGGATTCTAAATTGTTTGAGGCTTTGTTTTGAAGGTAGAAATAGTCCGTGTAGCCTGTGATTTCATAAGAAGGCGCCTGAGTTCCATTGTATAAGAATTCAATACTCGCTAAATCGCGTCTCGTGGCATAGCGCTGGGTGGTAAAGCCGTCTTTAAGTTGGTTGTAGAAGCCAGTTAAAGCGACATTCCCAAAAGGGAATTTATAGTCAATACCGAGTTCACTTCGAATCCCACGCGAGGGTTTTAAGTGTTTGTTGTCTGCCTGATCAATAAAGGTTTGCACCACACTTACGTTGTAATACCCTGGGAGTCTAACATCTCCTAGAACCGCATCAAAGAAGCGAGGCCCTGTGTAGATCATGTTAAGTGATGGGGCTTTTGAAGAGATTCCAAAGGCTCCGCGGAGCTTTAGGTTGTTGTAGATTATATAGGTGTTGATTCGCGGGGCTAAGAGAAAACTGTTATGCTGGTAATCGGCTCTAAGGCCAAATGATAAATTGAAAAGAACGGAATCAAATTTTCTGTATATGTTGTCTTCGATGTAGAGCCCCAGTCTGGACTCGGCGTGCACCTGATCTCCAAAATTGTACGGTCTAAAGGAGATCCCGCTGCCTCCAGGGCCATTAGCAAACTGGTTTTGCATGGTTTCTGGAGACCCTAAGCGGCCTTGCCCTTTATTGTCGCTTAAAGAGAAGTCCATTCCCACCGACGTATTGTGGTTCCACTGGCCCGTCTGAAATTTCTTTGATAGATCCAAGGCGGTGTAGACGTGGATTGGCTTTCCTTCGACTTCTTTTGTTTGACGGTAGCTCACGGGGGTGTAATGCCCTAAGTAGACGCCCTCTTTGGTTGAGGTTCCCACCACTTCACCCCCAATATTGATCAGGTGCGAATCGTGCGTGAATTGGTACCCTGTGGAATAGCTGGCTCTAAAGTTTAAATTGTCAAAAAAGGCTTTATCAAAGCGCCACTTCAACGTGTTGGACACTCGAAGGTCTCTTTTTTCATTGGAAATCAGTCTCATGCTCGTATCCTCCTCTTCGAAGTTCGCATTGTCATCGTTGTTAGAATACGAGACGGAGAATGTGTTTAGTAGTCTACGGTCTGGGCTGTTCCAGGTCCAAATGGCATTTGTGGAAAGGCGTTTGTAAACATTGAATTTGGTTCTCGGATCCGTGTTTGAGTCTAAATAGTTTATATTGACGTTTAGAAACCCCGCTCTTTCACCAAGTTTAAAACCTTTGCTTAAATTATATTCTTGAGTGCCGTCGCGAAAGGCTCCATAGGCGCGAAGCGGCGTGGCGCCCTTTTTTTGCGTAATGGCTATGACCCCAGAGGTAAGGTCTCCATAGCGGGCAGAAGCCACCCCTTGAATCACTTCAATTTTTTCAATATTGTCTGTGGAAAGTTCTCTAAGATCGACCCCGTAATTGGCATTTGAAAAGTAGCCGTTTCGGCCTCCACCGACCCCAAACCCGATTGTATTTGGAGAGAATAAACCGGAGTAAGTCGAGTTGTAGGTTTGCATGTTCTCATTGTTGGACAAAGGAATACCATCTAGAACCACAGAGGTTCCAAAGGATTTATTCCCAAACCCTTCGTTACTGACCGACGTCGGGGTTACCGTACGAAAGGCAATAGGCTTAAACTCGTTCAAGTTTAAATTCATTAGTTTTTGTCCGGGCAGCTGTTCGAGGACTTCGTTTACTGAGAATGCCTGAATGTTTTTAAGAGCTTCTTCACGAATTTCTATTTCAGAATACTGTTTTTTCTTTTGTGAGACGGTGACCTCCGCGATGCGTGTAGAGAGGTAATCCATCTCAATGGCGAGTTTCTGGGTCGGGATCGATGAAAAGGTTCTGCTTATCGAAATTAGATTACTGCGGTCAAAGACCAGGGTTTCTCCTGGCTGGTATTTGATGCGAAATAGGCCGTGGCTGTCGGTTATAGTCCAAGTTTGCGTATTTTCTATTTGAATGCGAACGTTCGCTAATGGAATTCGGTTTCCCTTCTCAATAACCACCCCTTGGAGAACTTGGGCGTAATAACTAGTGGGAATACTCACCAAAAGGATAAAGATCCAGAGTGAGCAGCAGCGGGGCAAAGCTAGTTTTAGTGTTGGCATAGCACATGAAATCGTGCTGCAAAAGTATTAATTATTTTTAATCAGTCTAAATAAATAGACACTAATTTGTGTTATTGGTAAAAACTGTTTTCTCAATATTAGTTTAATTGTTTGAAAATAAGTTAATTAAACTAATTATCTAATTATCAAATTCTGCACTTTTTTATAGACCTAGGAATCTCATTTTGCATTTTAGTACCTTACCTCTTTTACACTGTCTCTTTTTTAGAGAGGCTTAACATGCCATAGGCTAGGGAGAAGAGAGCGCCAGCTAAAAGAAGCTTTTTTGTGTTTCGACTTGGCGGTGGCAGCATCGTTTCACCGTAAATCCGGTGAGGTTCTGCAGAGGGACTGAATAAATTTCCATTGGTCTGAGAGCTGCCTTTTTTCATAAGCATTCGCATGGCCCAAGAGCTTAAGCGTATTACAAGAGTGGGCGCTGTATTATAAAGTCCTTTGAGCACAATAGAAGACCAATCGGTGTAAGCCGATTTTTTAGGGTTTTTAGAAAGTTCGACCATCTGAGAGGCTAAGGCTCTTGGATCAAAGGAAATCGGGGGAACTTTCATTGAAAACCCAGAGTACTTGGCGCTGTGGCTGTTCCCGGTAGAGCGCTGCATGCCGGGATAGAGCGATACCAAGTGGATATTTGGAAAGTCTGAGACTTCAGATTCAAGGGCCTGCATCATACCTCGAAGTCCAAACTTAGAGGCGGCGTAAGCGGTTCCATACGGCACTGGCATCCAGCCTCCAATTGAAATATTTGTTATCAAAACCCCGTCTTTCTGCGCTTTAAAAATGGGAAGTACGGCGCGCGCAGAATGGAGCGCCCCGAGGAGGTTTGTTTTAACAAGTTGATCGATAGCCTCAGCAGGCATGTCTTCTAATTTCCCTGTAGCCATAACCCCCGCATTGTTAATCCATACATCAATACGCCCGTTAAACTGACACGCTTTTTGGGCAAGTTCATAGATCTGTTCACTTTTGGTCAAATCCGTAGGAACACCTACAACTGAGGCGCCTAGATCCCGAACGAGTTGAACCGTTTCTTCAAGAGCCTGCTTTCCACGAGACGCTAGGATCAGACGTGCGCCTTCTAGCGCAAAGGCTTCGGCCGCGGCGCGTCCAATACCGCTTGAGGCTCCTGTAATAACGACTGTTTTATCTTTTAATGAATCAAGTGCTTGCATCATACTAATTTTTAGCTGTAGCGTATAGAATGATAAAATCATTCCATTGCACCCGATTTAGAAAAATTGAATCGGATATGTAATTTATTTCTTGAATTATGTAATGTCAGGTTTTTGAATTTAGATACCTTCGATTTAGACATTCTACGGCGCGTTTAACCCTCAGGCAAAATCCTATGGATCTAAGATCAAACGAGCCCTTTTGGCTCCAAAAAAATGGTATCGTAAATAGCTATCCCACTCTGAAGGAATCGAGTGAGTGTGATGTGCTTATTGTTGGAGGAGGAATCACTGGGAGTTTGCTGGCGCACCAAATGGTGAAAGACGGCTACTCCACAGTACTTATTGATAAACGAGAAGTGGTGCACGGGAGTTCATCGGTCACCACCTCGCTTATTCAGTACGAAGTGGATGTTCCACTTTATAAACTAAGTAGGCAGATTGGAAAGAAGGCCGCTTTAGCAAGTTACTCAGCCTGCGCTAACGCCATTGAAACCCTAGAAGGCCTCTGTAAAGCTATTCATTCAAAAGCTGGCTTCAGAAAGAAGAAATCGCTTTATTTTGCGGCGGACAACAAAGCGATTTCGGGTTTGAAGCAAGAATTTGAGGCGCGCGAGAAAGCAGGCTTTAAAGTGAAATGGCTTGATAGCTCTACGATTGAAAAGCGCTTTAGTCTTAGGGAAACTTGTGGTGGCATTTTAAGTTCTGAGGCGGCCAGTGTCGATGCGTATTTGCTTGCCCATGAGCTACTCATTTACAATACAAAACGCGGACTTAGGGTGTTTGATCGCACTGAGCTTCAAAGCGTAAAGTACTTTAAAAATCATGTGGTTGCTTCTTGTACAAGGGACATAAAGATAAAAGCAAGGCGCATTATATACTGTATAGGGTATGAGGCAAAGGATTTAATTAAGGAGCCGTTTGTGAGCCTTAAAAGTACGTATGCGATGGCCTCCGAGATAGATCGAGAGCATTTAAAACCCTTAAGCACGACTGTATTTTGGAATACGGCGGATCCTTATCTCTATTTTCGAACGACAACAGATGGCCGCCTTATTATTGGCGGGGCGGATGAAGAATTCTCCGATCCACAAAAGCGAGATTCAAAACTCGATCAAAAGGAAGCGGAACTCAAATCCCAATTAAGTAAACTGTGGCCTGAATATAAATTCTATACGGATTTTGTTTGGGCGGGTACCTTTGGGGAAACTGTTGATGGACTTCCTTATATAGGGGCTCATAAAGAATTTCCGCACTCCTATTTTGTGCTTGGTTTCGGTGGAAACGGCATCACATTCTCGGTTGCTGGCATGGAAATGGCGTCTTATTTTATGAAAAACAAAGACCATGAACTCTCGCCTTATTTTAAGTTCGGACGCTAGATTTTAGAAGAAAGTTTTAGTGCCACCTTAATTTTAATTCGAGCCCTATGAAAGAAAAATTGCTTTACTCTGAGAGCTATAACGAACTAAGTGAAAAGGAGACCGCCCTTTTGCAGGACGCTCTGATTTCTGTTAGAAGATGGGTCAGGCGCTCCAAGACGCTAAATCCCAAAGGGTATGCCACGCGCGGGGCGCACGCTACCACTTATAGCATTCTTGAAGGAACTTTTACGCCTAGCGAAAACGGGAGAGAACTGTTTCCTAGTGAATCTTACGACTGTCTTCTTAGACTATCCCATCCACATCTTAAACTTGTTAGCCAGAAACGAGGACTCCCCGTATTTGGTCTATCAGTCAAGATTTTACAAACTAGTGGGACTGTCCTGAATCTACCGCTAGTGAATTTTCCTCTTTTTCCTATGGTTGAGGTTAAGGGTTTTTTAAACCTTTTTATTGCGCTAAATGCGTACTTTACGCAGGGTCTTTTCGGGAAACTCAGAAATGGACTAAAGATACTAGGGGCCTTTGGTCAAATCATAAGTGCTAGTTTTAACGCCTCCTTTTTACAGCAAGTCCTTGAACTTATTCGCACGAGCAAACGCTTTTGTTTGGATTTTGATTTTCATTCGGTGGGGGCCTGCCGGTTCGGGAATCACATGGTAAAATACAAATTTGTACCTACAAGTCGAAGGGGTAGGTTGCTTGAAAGGGTAGACCGTTCCATTGGGGCGTATATGGCTTCTGGTAAAGGGTATGAAGGTGAGCTTTTTGTGCAATTTGCTTACAACTTAGAAAACCAACCGATAAATTTTTTAAATAGACTCTGGAGAAATTCGCCCTGGGTCTCTGTTGGTCTTATCCAGTGCTATGGACTCCTTGATGCAAAAGATCCAGAGATCGAAGCGCTTTCTTTTAATCCTTTTGAAAGTAAGGAAGCATTGCAGCCCGTGGGTAAGATTCAAAAATTACGAGAGGAGGTGTATCAAGCCTCCTTTAATGAAAGGGAAAAGAGCAATCAAAACTTAAGGTCCAATGGATGAAACTCTCTTAGGAGCCGTAGCGGGCGTACTGACCTCCGTGGCCATGCTGCCGCAGCTAATTAAAGTACTGAAGGAGAAAAACGCGGATGATATTTCGCTGCTCACTTTGATCGTCTTATTATCAGGTCTTTTACTCTGGGTTTGGTACGGCGTTTTGAAAGAAGAATGGCCAATTATTCTCTCAAATGGGTTTGCAATACTTGTGAATTTAGTACTCCTTATAAGTTCTTTGATTTTTAAGCGTGATTCAGCAAAATAGAATAATACAGTGCGTGTAGATCATTCGGTGTCTTCTCTATCAATCGTTACACATACTGTGATGGATAGGCAGGTTGTCGATACCCATTTGTAATACACTAATGGATTTTATTTATTCTGATATTATGGCCAAAAGACCGTTAAGTAGTGTTTAAAAAGTCGTAAAATTGATTTGCTAAAGCAAACAAATAGAAATTTTTCAAATTCATTCTCAGAACCAACAATCAAGATAGTATCACAGAAATTGCTGGTGAATTAACAGATGATGACTATACCACTGTAAACTGTCTCTAAAGCCGAATTATGTTTCGAAGCATGAAGATGGTTGGTGGGAGAAGAAATGATAATGAAATATATCGGATGATCTTGCATAGTAGAATTGTCAGATTTGCCCTGACAATAAGACTATGAAGAATAATTTAATAAATGATACAACATGTAATTATATTTTGTATCATTGTAGTCAGGTTTAACCTGACATAAACACTATGAAACGTAAGTATATATCTACACAGTCAAGCGAACTTTTATTTTATTTCAATGATAGGGGAACGGTATGTTTTGATTCGAAAACTGCTTTAAAAGCATTTCCAAATGCAAAAGAAAGTACAGTTCGAGAGCTGTTAAGTGATATGACTAAAAGAGGTTTGTTAATGCGTATAAAAGACGGAGTATATTATATAATTCCGTATGAAGAAAATGCGCAAACCTTTATGCCTGACTGGCATCTAATGGTGAAGTATTTAGTTAAAGACGCGAAACACTACATCGGATATTATTCAGCATTACAAATTCATAATCTAATAACACAGCCGTCTATAAAGGAACAAATTGTAGTTTCTAAACAAATTAGGCCTTCTCAAATTAAAATAAAAGATATCACATTTCAGTTCATCTACCACAACGAAAGTCATTTTTTTGGTGAAAAAAAAACATGGATTGATAACTTCAATAAAGTCAGTTGTTCTGATATTGAAAAGACAATAATAGATTGCCTCTTTAAACCGGACTATGCAGGAGGAATTGTAGAAGTGGCAAGAGCAATTTACTCCACAAAAGAGAAATTAGACTATAAGAAGCTATTAGAATATACGATAAGATTTGATTCTCAGGCAGTCGTGAAAAGACTGGGTTATATTTTAGAACTTTTTGAAATTGAAACTGACATCATTAATGATTTACAAAAGCTAAAGACAGCTTCTTATGTGGTCTTAGATACCGAATTACCAAAGACAGGGAAAAGAAATAGTCGTTGGAGCATTCAACAAAATTTAGATTCAGAAACCATTAAATCAGCCTTGTTCACATGATTAAACTGGGCGAAATACAAAAGAAGGCAACTTTAGCAGGTGTTCGTGACCAGCAAATCCGTAAAATAAACGAATTTTGAAT
>DCJS01000023.1 GCA_002319955.1 Flavobacteriales bacterium UBA1694 | reverse complement strand
AAAACCGCAACCTCTAAATAGAGGGGTTGCGGCGCTTCTTTCTTTAACATAAGGGAAGAAAATGTTAAAATGTGTTAAATAATGGTTTTTCGAATTTTGAAAAACAGCATCTTTAGGCGGTATTATCTACATTTGTCTAGTCAAAATCAAAGCATATAATATCTCTAACACAGATAATCAACCATATATGAAGAAAAGAGTTTTATTTTATCTGACTGTAATTACTTCTGTATTTTCATTACAATCTTGCGTATCGAACTACGTTGTCACTCAACCCTTAATATACAAAACGGATGCCAAACTGGCAGCTGTAAGTCCTAAGACCCTCAACTTTTTAAAGAAAGATTTAACTCCTTCTCAACAAATTGACATGGCTCTTGCATCGGTCGAAACTGCTAATAAAGCAGCGGAAATCGAAAAGACAATCCAATTTGAAAAAAAGATGGACGGGCTTTTGGCTGAGGCGGAAACTTATTTAGGTGTTCCTTACCGTTACGGAGGAACCACACGTAAAGGAATTGATTGTAGCGCCTTCGTACTTTCTGTTTTTGGAACTACTATTGGACTCAACTTACCGAGAGTCGCTGCGTCCCAAGCCAAAGAAGGCGAACGCATCGAAAAAGAAGATATTAGAAAAGGCGATTTAGTCTTTTTCTCGAGAGGTGGTCGAATCTCTCACGTTGGAATTGTCCACGATGTAGATAGTGAAGGTGAAATTCACTTCATTCATGCAGCCACTTCAAAAGGCGTAATGATTTCCCCATTAAATGACCGGTATTGGGGACCTAAATTCAGATTTGCGAAACGGGTCATCAATGACGGCTTCGCAACGACTGAAAACCTAGCACAAAATAATCTGATTAATTAATTGAAAAAATAGCATCCGCCAGAATATCTCTGGCGGATTATTTTTTTTTACTCAAAAGTATTCGATAATTTTGCAAGTGCAATGAAACGAAGAATTCAGCTTTTTCTAATCATCCTATCTTTGGGAGTCTTAGTACTTCCACAGCAAAATTTTGCGGCGCAAACTTTTGAAATGGATTGTTGTGAATCGCAGAGCACATCACAAGACTCATGCCACCATTCAGAGAAAAACGCAAACTCGACTTGTGAGCTCCCATCGAGTTCCGATCAGGACTGCAAGACCCAATGCGCTAAGCACTGCACAGTTTGCCTTCATGCTGGAATCCCTCTATTCAAATCTACTGTATCTGAATTAGAAGTCTCTAATCAAGTAACTGCTAGCATAGCGGTTTATAGCTATTTGCAACCCGAATTTTCTTCGGCGTCTCACGACATTTGGCAACCGCCTAAACTAGGCTAATTCAGGCCCTAATTCCTAGGGCATAGCCACTCGCTATTAAATTCTCAAACGACCTTAATTAACTACATCAGATTGTAGAGAGCATTAGTCTGCACCCTTGCACGTTTAAACGGCAGATGCAATCTATGACTCTTGCAATCGCACCTATACTAAAAAGACTCATGAAGCTTATATTGAAATCATTTCTGGTCTTTAGTCTCCTGTTTTTAAGCAGGGGCCTTCAGGCGCAAACTAACGAATCGCATGCGGCCTTAGTTAAAGGCAATTGCGAAATGTGCAAAGAGCGCATCGAGACCACCGCAAAGGCTGCTGGCGCAGCCACGGCCCAGTGGGATCTAGCCACGCAAAAACTAGCGCTGGAATTTGATCCAACAACCACTTCGATAAAATCCATTTTTTCACAGATCGCGAAAGTTGGGCACGACAATGCGTATTTCACCGCTGAAGATGCCGTGTACAATAATCTTCCATCATGCTGCCTTTACGATCGCAGCCCTTCAATTCTTGAGAAATCCGCTCACACCCATTCAAACGAATTTTTCGTGCGTGGAAATTGTGAATCTTGCCAACTAAGAATTGAATCAACGGCAAAAAAGGCAGGTGCCACAGCCGCTCAGTGGAGCCCACTAACCCAAAAGCTTGTGTTAGAATTCGATAAATCGAAAACTACCTCTGAGGCTATTTTAAAAGAAATCGCTAAGGTTGGACACGACAACGAATTGTTTACTGCCGAAGATAAGGTTTATAAAAACCTTCCAGACTGCTGCCTTTACGACCGCGAACTTCCACTGGGTGAAGTCAGTGAACGCGTCCATTTTGATGCCTCGGGGGGCGTAGCTTCGAGCAAATCCTCTTCCGGTGAAACGAGTCTAGAAACAGTCTCACTAGTAAAATCTAAGGCACCAACGGCTTTAGATAGAAAAAGTGCAGGACTTGTGTTTAACATTGGCGAAAAGGAACTCCTTAAAGCTGCATGCTGCAATTTGGCAGAGAGCTTCGAAACCAACGCAACGGTAGACGTCTCTTATAGCAATGCGGTCACTGGGACCAAACAACTTAAAATGCTTGGACTAGATCAGAAATACACCGCTCTTACAAAAGAACTTCTTCCCGAGATTCGTGGACTTGCCACAGCGTATGGCCTTAATTTCATTCCAGGTCGCTGGATTGGAGGCATTCAACTTACCAAAGGCGGCAGTACGGTGACCAGCGGTTATGAAAGTATCACTGGACAGATTAATACCGAACTTGTAAAATACGGCACAGAGAATGAGACCAGTCTTAATCTCTTTGCAGATCAAAATGCACGAACAGAAATGAACTTGGTCCACACCTCTAGCTTAAATGAGCATTGGAATCAAAGTATTCTACTTCATGGAAATGGCACTTTTGGAAAAGAGGACCACAATGACGACGGCTTCTTAGATCAACCCACTGGGAACCAGCTTAACATGGCTTACCTGCTCAACTATAATGATTTAGACCATAGTGGCTGGGGGACGCATTTTGGAATTAATATGCTTCGCGACTCGCGTTATGCGGGACAAACTTCTTTTGACAAACATAAGGCTGCCTCCGATCAAAGTGCTTATGGTGTCGGCATCGATATTGCACGGATTCAGCTTTGGAACAAGACCGGTCATATATTTGAAGGAAAGCCCTACCAGAGCATTGGCCTTATGAACCAATACACTTACCACCAGCAAGACAGCTTCTTTGGGCTTCGAAATTACCTTGGTAGCCAACAAAGTTTCTATTCAAACTTAGTTTTCGAAAGTATATTTGGCAATACAAACCACAAATACAAAACGGGCGTGAGCTTCCTATACGACAAGTATGATGAGACCTATTTAACGCAGGGCTATGAGCGAACAGAAACAGTTCCTGGCCTTTTCTTTGAGTATACAGTGACAGGTCTTAAATATACGTTAGTAGCCGGTGCACGCGCCGATTTTCATAATCTTGCCGGAACGCAGTTTACACCCCGCCTAAACTTCCGCTACGACCTAGCGCCAAACTCAGTCCTTAGACTCTCTGCGGGTCGGGGCTTTAGAACAGCTAATGTGTTTGCTGAAAGTCAAGGCTATCTCGCTTCAAACCGAGAAATTGAAATTCTAAAATCACGCGAGGATCTCTACGGTCTTGATCCCGAAATTGCTTGGAATTACGGTGTAAGTTTTAACCAACAATTTAAGCTACTTGGACGTAATGCGGCCTTACTTGTGGACTTCTTCCGTACGGATTTTCAAAATCAGGTGATTCTTGACCTTGACCAGTCAACTCATAAAATACTCTTTTATAATCTCGAAGGCGACTCGTATGCGAACAGTTTCCAAACGCAGCTTGACCTGAGTCCGGTACGAAATTTTGACATCCGTATGGCTTACAAATATTACGATGTTCAAACCCAGTATCTAAGCGGAAAAAGACAGGCCCCGTTTATGGCGAAACACCGAGGCTTTTTAAACCTTGCATACGCTACGACGAAAAATGAGAAAGGTGCCCTGTGGAGCTTTGACACCACCTTAAATTATGTTGGTAAACAAAGACTTCCTAATACTGAGATGAATCCAGCTGAATTTAGACTTGCCGCTAATTCGGATTCATACACGACATTAAACGCGCAAATTGCAAGAGAGTTCTCTCCAAAACTGCGGGTTTACCTTGGAGGTGAAAATCTTACGTCTTACACGCAGGATCAGGCCATTATTGATGCCCAAAACCCCTTTGGGAATTACTTTGATGGCGGTATGATTTCAGCGCCAATTATGCCTGCAAATCTCTATCTTGGAATTGATGTGAAATTCTAAACCAAACAGTATAAATAAAAAAAATAGAGCCCCAACTTAATTTGGGGCTCTATTTGGCTTTAAGCTTTGTAGCTTAGGCGTTAAGCCACGCTGTTTGGTCTAAATACTGCTGGTCTGGGTAATAGATAAATAACACAGTTCCATTCTTTATGGTGTCAATTATGGGCTTAGCTAGTTCTGCAGACACGGCGGGGCAGCCCCAGCTGCGTCCAATACGCTTGTGCTGCTTAGCAAAACCTTCGCTTACATAGTTTGCGCCGTGCATCACAATGGCCCTCTCAAAGGCAGCATCGTTATAGCCTTTATCGAGACCATGCAATTTTAACGAGTACCCGTTACTCCCTTGGTAAGTCAGATCGGTTTTATAAAACCCTAGACTGCTTTGGTAGGAACTCTCACGGTTTGAAAAATTCTGTGCATATTCCTCGCCCGTATTCTTGCCGTGCGCCACTAAGGCATTAAAAAGGACTTCACCGGTTTGTGTATTAAGCACCCAAAGGCGCTTGGTATTAGACGATTTCGAAAAATCACAAACTGTAAGAAGGGCTGTTTGCTTATCTATTTCACCTGCTTCTTTCAAGTTATTAAATCCGGTCATTGCCCTATCAAACACCTCAAAACTAAGAACCTGTTTATCCGTAAAATCAAAACGATTATACGATTCTAGGATGGCGGTTTCCCCAGGGGATTCTATTGAAGCGAGCAGCTCAATATCTGAGCTGTGGACGGAGTCCTTCGTGGAAACAATGGACTGATGAGAGGAAGAGGAATCGGTCGTTGCGTAGGAGGTACTGAGCACGAGGACCGAAGCTAAAGCAAGTACTATTTTTTTTGTCATTCACTATTATGTTAAATCGATTTGCGCCAGCAAATTTATAAAATCATAACAATCAGATCGTTAATAAGAAAAAGTTTAACAGAACTTTATAACAGTTTTAACACTTACTCCGCGCTCGGTTGCGAGTCTGCATTGTCTGGAACAAAGGTCAGGCTGACAGAATTCATGCAGTAGCGAACGCCCGTGGGTTTTGGACCGTCATTAAACACATGGCCCAGATGCGAGGTACATTTCTTGCAAACCACTTCGATGCGCTCCATTCCATGCGTCGAATCACGAAGGTATGAGACCCCTTCTTTATCGGCCTCAAAGAAACTAGGCCAACCACAGGTGGAGGCAAATTTTTGATCGCTTTTAAAGAGGTGGTTTCCACAAGCAGCACAGAAGTAATCACCGTGCTGATCGAACTCGTTGTATTTCCCGCTAAAGGGACGCTCGGTCCCTTTTTCGCGCGCTATATAGTACAGTTCAGGTGAAAGCACTTGCTTCCACTCCTCATTAGATGTGTTTATCTTCGCAGTATCGGTAAAAGAAAAGTATGGATTGTTTTTTGTTGTAGAATCTTGCATAACGTTGGATTTAATAGGGGAATAACTCTGCGAGCAGGCTTGCAGAAGTATAAAACTCCCTATGATTAATAAGCATTTCATAAATTAGCGGGGTGATTGGAGCTTTGTAATTAACTCCTCTTCACTCCGTAGACAGTTCAAAATTAGTGAAATAATACTAAATGACTCAAAACGAAAAAAGAAAACAACTCCGAAATCACAAGCTGTTCGCCACTGGACTTTTTGTTTTAATGGCTGTAATTTTCATTGCCACTACAGTCCTACAAAAGGACTCCCAGTCCCATTGGCTTGGCTATATTAGAGCATTTTCGGAAGCCGCTATGGTGGGTGCCCTGGCCGATTGGTTTGCTGTAAGCGCTCTATTTCATTACCCTTTAGGACTTAAAATCCCACACACTAATTTAATTCAAAACAAAAAAGATCAAATTGGCGACAATCTAGGATCTTTTGTGGTGGGTAACTTCCTTTCCCCTCAAACGATCCGACCTTATATTAGCAAAATTAAAGTCTCTGACTTCCTTGGATCTTGGCTAAGCAAACCCATGAATCAGGAACTCCTGGTCTCAGAGGGCTCGGTCCTACTGCGCGATGTGCTGATAAAGCTTGATGATAGAGCAATTGAAACTTTTATCACTCAGAAAGCTAGAGAATTTACTGAAAAGTTAGATTTAGCCTCAGTCGTTAGTGGTGCGCTGAGCTATGTGGTGGAGAAAGACCAGCACCAGCTTATAGTGACGTCCCTAGCGCGAAATGTAAAAATCTATATTTCCGAGAATACAGCCCAAATTAAGTCCCGAGTCAGTGAGCAAAGTTTTGCTTTGATACCCAAATTTGTCGACCGCGCGATTGCCGACAAAATTACCCAAGGCATGGTTCAGTATTTTGAAGAAATTGAACAGGACTTACAGCACCCGATGCGCGCCGTTATGACCGAAAAGCTCAAAACTTTTTCCACGCAGTTGAAAACCGATGCGAATTGGAATGCAGAACTAAAGTCTATGCAGGCCCATTTTTTTACCCAGTCGCGACTTGAAGGCTATGCCCACGATCTTTGGGCTTCACTAAAAACGACGCTTTTAAGCGAGCTAGAAAAACCAGATTCAGCGCTAAAAACATATCTCGAAAAAAATTTACAAAATCTCTCAAGCGCACTACTTTCTGACGAGAGTTTAAAACAAAAGACCGACCGCTGGGTTCGACTTACGGCGTACCGCTACTTATTGCAGAACACCCATCGAGTTTCGCAGCTAATTTCAAGCACCGTGGGCAACTGGGATGGACAGGAACTTAGTGAAAAACTTGAACTGGAAGTTGGAAAAGACCTCCAATTCATCCGTGTGAACGGAACGCTTGTTGGTGGCCTTGTAGGGCTAATTCTTTACACAATTGCGAATTTCTTTATTTAGATCGATCTAAAAGGGCCTTATTGATCTCTCTGATTAGGGCCGGACCCTCATAAATAAAGCCCGTATAGAGTTGCACAAGCGCAGCGCCGGCATCCAGTTTCTCCAGAGCATCTTGAGCACTATGAATACCCCCCACCCCAATAATCGGAAAGGCACCTTCGCTCTTTTGTGACAAAAATCGAATAACCTCCGTTGCGCGCTGTTTCAATGGTTTTCCAGAGAGTCCACCAGCCTCTTTTTGATTCTCGGATAAAAGGTTTTCTCTACCTAGCGTCGTGTTAGTTGCAATAACACCCGCAATTTTAGTCTCTTTCACAATTGAAATAATATCTAGCAGTTGCGGATCCGATAAATCGGGTGCGATTTTAAGTAAAATGGGTTTTGGCGTGCGTTTGTGCAAGTTTAAAGCTTGCAGACCCTCTAGAAGCTGAGTTAGAGGCTCACGGTCTTGCAAAGCCCTTAGGTTAGGCGTGTTAGGGGAACTTACATTCACAACAAAATAGTCCACAACCTCAAACAAAGCCTCAAAACACAATGCATAATCGGTTGCAGCCTCTTCGTTGGGCGTTAACTTATTTTTTCCGATATTTCCACCCACGAGTATCCCGGTGTTTGACTTTAATCGTCTTACTGCAGCCTGAACACCTTCGTTATTAAACCCCATTCGATTAATAATACCCGAGTCTTCCACGAGTCGAAAAAGCCGCTTTTTTTCATTTCCGCTTTGTGCCTTGGGGGTTAAAGTTCCAATCTCAATGAAGCCGAACCCTAGGGCTCCGAGTTCATTGAAAACCTTTGCGTCCTTATCAAGTCCCGCAGCAAGCCCAACAGGGTTCTTGAATTTCAGCCCAAAGACCTCCCGCTCAAGTCGAGGGTCTGCAAGAGGCTTGCCTAAAATATAGGGAGCTAAAAACCCAAAATTTTTCACCAACCAAAAGGTTAAATGGTGTGCTTTTTCAGGATCTAATTTAAAAAGGAGCGGGCGTAAAACGGATTTATACATAGTGAAAAAATGAATTTTACAAATTTAGAATTTTTTATGGCGACAGCTTACAAATTCACCGACTTTATCTTAGGGTTTTGCGCCATAAAATCCCCCCTACCTAATTAAAATCCATAGGGCTAAATTAAGGTGCTCAAGCACCAAATCTAACTTTATTCGGTTTAAATTCACTAATTTTGTCCAAATTATCAAGACAATTATGGCAAAACAGGAAGATGCGTTTAAGAAAGTCGTTTCCCATGCGAAAGAGTATGGTTTTATTTTTCAAAGTTCTGAAATTTATGACGGGCTTTCAGCCGTATACGATTACGGGCAGAATGGCGCTGAACTGAAAAACAATATCAAGCAGTACTGGTGGAAAGCCATGGTGCAACTAAATGAAAATATTGTTGGAATTGATTCTGCAATATTGATGCATCCAACCATTTGGAAAGCTTCCGGTCACGTTGATGCCTTTAACGACCCACTAATCGATAATAAGGACAGTAAAAAGCGGTTCCGTGCAGACGTTCTTATTGAAGACTACTGCGCAAAGCTTGAAGACAAGGCACAAAAAGAAATTGAAAAAGCAAGTAAGCGATTTGGTGAATCGTTTGACCTTGCCACCTTTGAGACCACCAACACGCGGGTGATAGACTACCGCGAGCGTCAAAAAGCCATTCTTTCGCGAATGGCAAAGTCTTTAGACAACAACGATTTAGCAGATGTAAAAGCGCTAATTGAAGAACTAGAAATTGCGGATCCAGATTCTGGAAGTAAAAACTGGACGGACGTGCGCCAGTTCAATCTAATGTTTGGGACGAAATTAGGGGCATCGGCTGAAAATGCGACAGACCTATACCTTAGACCTGAAACCGCTCAAGGGATCTTTGTAAATTACTTAAATGTTCAAAAGACCTCACGTCAAAAATTACCCTTTGGAATCGCGCAGATTGGGAAGGCCTTTAGAAACGAAATTGTCGCAAGGCAATTTATTTTTAGAATGCGTGAATTTGAGCAAATGGAGATGCAATTTTTTGTGCAGCCGCACACGGAGCTCGACCATTTTGAAGCATGGAAGAAAAAGCGCCTTAACTGGCACTTAGCTCTAGGTCTAGGTCAGGAGAGCTACAAATTCCACGACCATGAAAAACTCGCCCATTATGCCAATGCGGCGACGGATATCGAATTTAAATTTCCTTTCGGATTTAAAGAACTCGAGGGAATCCATTCGAGAACGAATTTTGATTTAGCAGCGCACGAAAAATTCTCAGGTAAAAAACTCCAGTATTTTGACCCTGAAAAAAACGAAAACTATGTGCCTTACGTTGTTGAGACATCCATAGGTCTTGACCGTTTATTCCTAGCTTTATTCTCTAAGTGTCTTAAGGACGAAGTTCTTGAAGACGGCTCCGAGCGCACCGTCCTATCGCTTCCTCCAGCACTTTCTCCGATTAAAGCCGCCATTTTGCCTTTAATGAAAAAAGATGGACTTGGTGAGTATGCTGAATCAATCTATAACGATTTGAAATTTGATTTCAATTTAAATTACGAAGAAAAAGACAGTATTGGAAAACGCTATAGACGAAATGATGCTCTGGGAACGCCGTATTGCATTACAGTAGATCACGACTCATTGACTGACCACACCGTGACGCTTCGTGACCGTGACACTATGGTTCAAGAGCGCGTAAAAGTGGCAGATTTGCGACGTATAATCGATGAAAAAACCAATTTCCGCACGCTTTTATCGCAGCTGTAATTTAACTCGACATACAAAGTGAAATGGTCTACAGCAGTTAGACCATTTTTATTTAATCAAGGTACATCCGAGCATTCTTAATTTTGGAAATCGGTTTCTTATTCCTTTTAATTTCCGTAAATTTGAACTATTCTAAATAAGACCCATGTTTAATATCCAAGCCATCCGCGCGCAGTTCCCTATTCTAACGCAAGAAGTCAATTCAAAGCCGCTAATCTATTTAGACAATGCCGCAAGCTCGCAAAAACCATTGTCAGTTCTAGAGGCTTGGCAGACGTATTATCTTGAGTACAACGCAAATGTCCACAGAGGCATTCATACCTTAAGCCAAATTGCGACCCAGGCGATGGAGGATTCCCGAAAAAAAATTCAGAAGTTCATTGGTGCCAAGCATGACTACGAGGTCTTATTCACAAAAGGAACGACTGAAGGGTTGAATCTACTAGCTTATGCATTAACAAGTGAGCTCAAGGCCGGGGATGAGATTATCATTTCTCATTTAGAGCACCACTCAAATATTGTCCCTTGGCAAATGCTTTGTGAGAGAACAGGAGCAAAACTTCTCGTTATTCCAATGAATTCGGAGGGAGAACTTGAACTTGATTTCCTTGAAAAAAACCT
>DCJS01000007.1:83279-110135 GCA_002319955.1 Flavobacteriales bacterium UBA1694 | reverse complement strand
TATGCTGTTAGATTGTTTCCGTACTCATTATTGAGAAGTATTTGTATATTTACTAAAATAAAACACTAGATTCATATGAAAATGAACGTGAAGTTCGATTTTAACACCATTTGTAAGAAGGTTTTAGAGGAGAAATTAGAGGCCCTAGAAATACGCTACAAGATGCTAAATTTTGGAGAAATTGAGCTTTTAGATAAGGTGTCCGTGGAGAAACAGAATCAATTGAAGTCTACGTTAAACGAATACGGCATTGAGATCATTGAAAATCAAAAGACTTTGCTAGTCCAGAAGATTAAGGATGCCATTGTCGAGATGATTTTCTCAGAGCAAGTCATTCATGTGAAAATTTCCGTTTATCTCGCTGAAAAGCTAGGCCATAGCTACGGGTATATTTCCAATATTTTCTCTCAAGTGACTTACACCTCAATTGAGAATTTTATTATTCTTCAGAAAATTGAATACGCAAAGCAGCTCCTTATTTTGGAGCAGCTGTCCTTAACCGATATTGCTCACCGACTAAATTATTCTAGTGTTGCGCATTTAAGTACGCAGTTTAAAAACACCACTGGTATGACCCCGTCTCAGTTTCAGAAGATTATTAGTAAACGACGTGAAGCCGAAATTCAAAAGTAAATTATGACAAAAGAATACACGTATATCTGTCTAGCTGACGATGACGAAGACGACCGCCTACTTTTTACGGATGCTTTTGGTGAGTTGAAAATCACCACTAAAGTAAAAACGTTTTGCGATGGCGCCGAGCTCATGGCGTATTTAAATGATGAAAAAGCAATTCTGCCTGAAATCTTGTTTCTCGATTTAAATATGCCTAAAAAAAGCGGATTGGAATGTTTAAGCGAAATCAAAGCCTCTGAGCGCTTCTCTGAAATGGCTGTCGCAATTTATTCGACCTCTTCTTCCGAGGATCATATTGAGGAAACATTCATTAAAGGAGCGAATATTTACATCAAAAAACCGAATGACTTTACGGTGCTTAAGAAAGTCCTGTTAGATGTGGTGACCATGAATTGGCAATTTCACACCTCGGGAATGAACAAAGACAATTTTTTACTTAGATTCTAAAGATGCCCAATAGAGTAGACCGATCCTTATTCTTACTCAGACTCATTTTTGTCGTAGCCACGGCCCTTATATTTTTTCTCATGGGGCTGACCTATAAACACATGGATCGTGTCGCAAAGACGAATGAGGATGTAAACCGCTCGATGGATGCTTCGCTAAAGTTAGAAGAACTGTATTTAAGTATAGAAACGATCGGAATCGAGCGGCGTAATTTTCTTCTGACTCGAGAGTCCACTTACCAATGGTCTATTCTTGAGATTGAAACACACATTGATAAGCAACTTAAGGAACTCTCAGATTTTATAGATACAAATAAATTGCAGCACGAGAATTTTGATGTTCTTAAAAATTTGATTCAGCAAAAATTTGCGCTCGCAAATGAGACCACGCATCAAGGGACTCGTACGAATTCTCAAGAATCGATAAGCTCCTCAATAGTAAAAGGGAATGAGCTCATGGAGCAGATCGTTAATCAAATTCACACGATGCTTCAAGTGGAGAAAGAACGCTTAGCGACTTTTCGAGCGGAACTTGTTTTTAAGCAAAGATCGACACCAATATACCTTTATATAATTTCCATCTTTTCTTTAGGGCTACTTGCCTTTGCTTTTTATAAGATTAGCAAAGACTCTAAAAATCAAAAAAGTATTAATCAAGAGCTTCAGCTTTCAATAGATACTCTTGGTCTGGCTGAAAAAGTAGGCAACAATGGCATTTGGACTTTAGACCTAAATTCTGGCGCACTTAAGTTTTCGTCTCATTTGTATAAGTTACTTGGCCTTAATTCGAGCGTTGAGCCAAGTTTAGAGAGATTCATAGAGCAGGTGCATCCCGAAGATCAGGATTTTGTAGCTCAAAAATTCAAGGACTTAAAAACCGATAACAATCTTGCATCCTTCCGCTATCGGGTCGTGGATTCGGTGGGTCAGCAAAGGCAGTTTCAGAGCCTTGGCCAGCGGGTAGAAACCAAGGAGGGCAATATTATTTTATTAGTTATGACCACGGACGTCACGCGCGAAATTGAGGACCAATTGAAACTTGAGGGGATTAACTACGTTTTGAGTGAGCGTAATAAAAATCTAAGTGTTGCTAATGAAAATTACCTGGAAGCGGAAAAGATTGGGTATTTTGGAACCTGGCAGTTCTTTTTTAAGGAAAAGGAGTTCGTATTTTCTGAAAATTTTCTGCGTCTTTTTGGTATTGACCCCGCAAGCTTTTCGCAACAAATTAAGCACTTACTTCCTTATGTGTATTCGGAGGATCGAGAACTGGTCGCTCAAATGATTCAGAAAATATATGATGGGCAAGAGTTCGAGCCCTTTGTCAGTCGCATAATGCCTGCAGACCACCACCAAATACGCTATATTTCCACCACATGCCGCCGAATTTCCAACCCTTATTCGGGGGACTACATCCTTGTAATTACCCAAGATATTTCGGAAGAGTTTCTTGTTAAGCTGGATCTAGAGCAGAAAAACGTGATTCTTGAGGCTAATAATAGTGAATTACAGGCCTTCAATTATGCTGCAAGCCATGATTTGCAGGAGCCGCTACGTAAAATTGAGACCTTCCTTTCTAGACTTCGTGAGACGAACTATGAAAACCTGACGCCTAATGGAAAACAGTATATGGACCGCACCCTCGTGGCGGCAAACCGAATGCGAAGCCTAATTGACGACTTACTGCATTTTTCTAGATCAACACGCTCGGAGGAGAATTTTGAGCGTACCGATCTCAATGGTCTCATGCGCAATGCACTCGAAGAATTGGCTCATTTAATTGAGGAAAAGCAGGCTATTGTTACCTTTGAGCACCTCCCGACCATCGAGGTGATTCCGTTTCAGATCCAACAAGTATTTGTTAATTTAATTAGTAACTCACTTAAATACAGTAAGAAGGGACAGGTTCCTCGAATTGATATTCTTAGCGAAAAATCATCCTCTGATAAAGAAGCGGTGATTCGAAATGAAATCAAAACCAAGTTCTTCAAATTCACGTTCAAGGATAATGGAATCGGTTTTGAAAACCAGTATTCT
This sequence comes from Flavobacteriales bacterium UBA1694, assembly GCA_002319955.1. Classification (GTDB taxonomy): domain Bacteria; phylum Bacteroidota; class Bacteroidia; order Flavobacteriales; family Weeksellaceae; genus Planobacterium_A. The sequence continues at coordinate 107,016 of DCJS01000007.1, read as the reverse complement.
GAGAAGATTTTCACCCTTTTTAACCGACTTCATTCACGTGAGGATTACCGTGGAACGGGAATTGGCCTTGCGATCTGTAAAAAAGTTGTAGAGAACCATGGCGGGTATATTTACGCGCAGGGCGAGCCAGAGCAAGGCGCCATTTTCACCATTCTTCTTCCGGATCGTACCGAGTAGTTCTCGAGGATCTTATTACTTCTTTAAGTAATAATGAAAATAATTATCGTAATTCTGTAAGGCAAAAGTCTTATTTATTCTACATTTTTGTTGTGTTCAAAAGCGCCGTCTAGTTCGCATGAATGAGTTTAAGAACAGTGCGTGTTGTGCATTACTCTGAGGCGCAGTTCCATCAAATAGGTTACAATGAAAATACAGAATTTTGAACCATTCAAGAAAGTAGAGGGTTGCAAAACAATGCAATTTTGGATTTCGGGACTTTTATTTGTGTTTTGGTTTTTAGGCTATATGGTGTGTGATGCAGGCCGAGAAATTCATTTCGTTTTTTTACTTGCTGTGCTAATTACCGTTGAGAAGATTATAGCCAATTATAAAGAGTTAAAATAAACAAGACAATCTTTTAAAACATAAAATAATGAAAAAATTACAATTTGTTAGTAAACTCCAACTATTTGCTTTTACAGTACTTAGTTCGGTTTTCGCCTTTGCTCAAGAAGCTGCCGATCTAAAAGTCGATGTCGACGTTGATAAGCCCGCAGACAGCTTAGGAAGCTCAGACTGGATGTCTAATCCGTTAGTTTGGGTGATTGGTGCCCTAGTGTTAATCCTAATCATTGCGCTTGTGGCGCGAGGGGGTGGGAAAAGAAGTTAAAAATCCTATATTTCACTTAAATCGGAACTGCATTTTACGCTATGTAAATGCAGTTTTTTATTTACGAAATTTTACTCCATTTCGTTTTAGACCGGTAATTTTTGAGATAGTACACTTTTAAACCAGAATGCTCAGGACTTTGGAGTTTAGGATCCTTTTTAAGAAGTGAGGCGACCAGGTCTTTCGTTTGCTTTATGATCTCGTAATCTTTAATCAAATCTAAGCGTTTGAAATCCACAACGCCGCTTTGTTGAGTGCCGAGCATATCGCCAGGCCCACGAATTTCTAGGTCGACTTCTGAAATTTTAAAGCCGTCATTCGTCTGACACATTGTTTTAATACGTTTTCGACTTTCTGCACCTAGTTTCTCCGAGCTCATAAGGATGCAGTAACTTTGATCAGCGCCCCGACCCACGCGCCCTCGTAATTGGTGGAGTTGCGAGAGCCCGAAACGCTCGGTGCTTTCAATTACCATGACCGAGGCATTTGGAACATTTACACCTACTTCTATCACCGTGGTAGCGACCATGATTTGCGAGTCCCCTCGAGCAAATTCATCCATGGCTTTTTGCTTTTCTTTCGCAAGCATTTTTCCATGAAGCATGGTGCAGGTATAGTTCTTGAAATACTCTGTAATATGAGCGTAGCCTTCCTGGAGGTTTTTATAGGCTAAGGTTTCACTCTCTTCAATTAGGGGATAAACAAAATAGATTTGTCTTCCTTTTTGAATTTCTTCCTCACAGAATTTGTACACGCTTAGGCGGTCTTTTTCCTTTTTATGCACGGTGATGATTGCTTTACGACCCACTGGAAGCTCATCGATAACCGATACATCTAAATCAGAGTAGAAGCTCATAGCAAGGGTTCTTGGAATTGGTGTTGCCGTCATCACAAGAATGTGCGGGGCAATCTTGTTTTTCGCCCACAGTGTAGCGCGTTGAGCAACGCCAAAGCGGTGCTGCTCATCAATAATACAGAGTCCCAGGTTGTGAAATTGTACTGTTTTTTCAAAGACCGCATGGGTGCCTATGAGAATACTTAACGCCCCCGATCTTAAGTCTTGATGCAGAAGCTCACGCTCCGCCTTTTTGGTGCTGCCCGTTAAGAGGCCTACCTTAAGTCCGGTGGGCTCTAATAATTTTGAAATACCAATGTAATGCTGTTGCGCTAGAATTTCCGTGGGAGCAACCAGGCAACTTTGAAAGCCATTATCCTTTGCAAGCAGCATAGAGAGTAGGGCCACCATCGTTTTTCCCGAGCCGACATCGCCCTGCAATAGACGGTTCATTTGAATTGGGCGGCGCATATCTTCTCTAATTTCTTTCAAGACGCGCTTTTGTGCCTCTGTGAGCTCAAATGGGAGTTGATCTGCATAAAAGGACTTGAAAAACGCTCCAACCACACGAAAAGGATGGCCAACGGCAGAAGCAGCATGGTGCTGCTTTTTTAGCCCATAGGCTAACTGAAAAAAGAAGGCCTCTTCGAATTTCAGCCGTTTATCTGCTTTTAATTGCCAGTCCACCGTTTGGGGAAAATGGGTGTTTAATAGGGCACTTTCACGCGAAAGCAACTGGTACTGCTCAAGAACCGTCTGAGGTAAATTTTCTTGAACCAGGTTCGGTAGCTCGAGGCATAAGGTTTTTAAAAGGACTCTGAAAAATTTTTGACTGAGCCCCCGTTTTGTGAGCTTCTCAGAACTTGGGTAGATGGGAATTAAATGCTGCGGGCGTGGGGCGTTATCTTGAATTTCAATTTCAGGATGGGCCATCGAAAACACGTTATTGAACTTGGTGATTTTTCCAAAGATAAAAAGCTCCTTACCAATGGGGATTTGTTCTTTCAGCCATTTAGAATATTGAAACCAGATAAGTTCCATGGATCCGCTGCGATCTTGAAACTTAGCACGAAGGCGCTTTGATCTGCCCACACCAAGTTCGCTTAGCTCTGAAATTTTGCCTTGTAGCTGGATTTCTGGTAAACTTTCATTTAACTCACTGATAAGATAGATCTTACTTTTATCTAGGTAGCGAACTGGATAGAATTGAAGAAAATCTCCCACATTATTGATCCCAAGGGTCTGTTGTAGAAGTTTTGCTCGTTCAGGGCCAATACCTTTAATAAATTCAATCGGCGTGTCTAGTGTCAAAGTATTTGAATAAAGTTCGAATTTCGGAAAATTTACTCCAAGTACCAAACGCTATTTTAGAGACATTCCCTTGTCAGTCTTGAGCAATAAAAGCCAAAGGACTAGTCTTTAATTTTAGATTTTATTCTTTTTCGGTAGTTTTCCCACTGCTCGCTCGTTGTGATTTTCAAGTAATCGCCCCGTCCAAAAAACACGAGATAAGGTTCTAGTTCTTTCGCCGTTAAAACACCTTGGACTGTTGTAATGGGCATGCTTTGCTCGTCAAGGAAAGCCAAACTCGGAAAGGAGGTAATGTTCATAAATCGAGCGAACTCATGCGTTTTAACAGCCCCTTGGCCTTTGGAAGGCATAGTGGAAAACTCTTTTCCAAACGCTTGAAAGCTTTTCGCCGTTTGAACATTGAATTTCACGGCATAAAAATACTCTTGAATGTACTGTTGAATTTCTGGGGTGTTAAAGGTCTGCGCACTCAAAGTTTGACAGGCCTTGCAATCGGGCGCTTCAAAGTGAATTAGTATTTTTTTTGGGTGTTTCTCTTGGGCCTCTAATGCCCCGCTAATGCTAAGCCACTGGATTTGTGCAGAGCTTTGAGTGAAGAGTATAACGAAAAGAAAAACAAAGAATCTTAGCATATGAGGTTAGATGAAAAGAAAGATTAAAGGTTAAATAGACTATCTAGCGTACCTCTTGCATTAATTTTTTAATAAAAGGCGAGATCAAAATAAGAATGACCCCCGCTACCAGGGCGTAAATTCCTAATTGTTTGTAGCCCTCAGTATAGGTTATTAATGCCTCGTAATTTGTTCCGCCCTCTTTAGCCTGAGCCATCTTGGATCCAATAATTCCGGCTACATATTGGCCATAAGCAGAGGCTAAAAACCAAAGACCCATCATCATGCCTTGGAGGTTTTTTGTGGAGAGTTTGGTCATGATCGAGAGTCCAATGGGGGAGAGACACAGCTCCCCAAAGGTAATCACTAATAGAGCAATTGCAAAAATATTTAAGGAGGTCACCCCTTGAAGGTCTGCGAAGAACCGCGTGGCATAAAGGGCGTAAAATCCTAAACCTAAGAAGAGGAATCCGAGACCAAACTTCACAATGGTGTTGGGTTCGAGTCTGCGTTTGCTTAGCCAAATCCATAGTAGCCCTACTAAGGGTGCAAGTAAGATGATGTAAAAGGCGCCGCCCGAGTTGTTAACCCCGTTGGGGTCGAGTCCTAATAAATCGTTATTCAAGTTTTTTGCCGCAAAGATGCTTAAGGATCCGCCACTTTGCTCATAGATTCCCCAGAATAGAATGGAGAAAACAATGAAGATTAAAGCGGCCCAGAGCTTCTTACGCTCGGCTGCTGTCACTTTACTCATTTCATAGAATAGGTACAGAAGCGTCACAGGCCCAATGATATACATGAATAAGTCCGTGTATTGGGTTTTGGATACCATGATCATAATGATAGGTATCAAGATAAGGGTTCCGATATAGACGGCATATTCTTGCCATTTTGGTATTTTGCGTTCTTGGTCCTCAGAGTCAGGGTGTCCGGGTTGAAGTCCAATGGTGCCTAAACTTTTCTGGATGAAATGGAAATTAATAAGACTGATGATCATAACGATCGCTGCAAGTCCGAATGAAACGTTCCAGCGTAAAGCCTCTGGTATAAACTGAGAGAAGAGTTCGCCTTTTCCAATTGCAATACACAGGTAACCGCCCAGAAGCGCTCCCATGTTGATTCCAGCGTAGAATAAGGAGAATCCGGCATCGGTTCGGCTATCATTTGGGCGGTAGAGTTTCCCAACCATGGCGGAGATGTTCGGTTTGAAAAATCCAGTTCCAATTATCGTAAAGGCGATACCGAGAAAGAAATTTTCGTGAGGATCCAAGGCTAAAATAGCGCTACCCACAATCATCATGAGTCCACCCCAGAAGAGCGATTTTCTAAAGCCTAAGATTTTGTCTGCAAAAAGACCCCCAACGAAGGTGAAGGCATAAACAAAGGCCTGTGTGGCGCCGTATTGGAGCTGCGCAATATCCTCTTTCATTAGAAGTTCCGTAATCATGAAATAGGTGAGCATCCCTCGCATTCCATAAAAGCAGAAGCGTTCCCACATTTCAGAGAAGAAGAGTCCCCAAATTTGTTTTGGGTATTTCCCTTTGAAAGACTGAATTTGTTCTAGTGTTTGTGCCATTTTTTGAGATATAAGAAAGCGAAATTAGAAAAAACCACTGAATGTTCAGTGGTTTTAATCTAGTAAATAGTTTATGTCTTAATGAATTCCTTTCATGAACTTATTCAAGATTGGGGAAAGGATAAGAAGCAGCACTCCCGATATAATCATGAGGTAAGTAATAAAAGGGTATAAATCAAAGTTATACTGAACAAGAATCTGCTCAAGGGTGGCGGCAAAATAGTTACCGAGTGCAAAACTCGCCATCCAGACGCCCATCATGATTGAAACGATTTTCCCAGGAGAAAGTTTGGTTACCATCGATAGTCCGATAGGGGATAAGCAAAGCTCTCCTAAAGTAAGAAGGGCGTAGACCACCACAAGCCACATTGGGCTTACAAGGTTGCCGTTTGCAGCCTGGTTACTTGCCTGAGTCATAATAAAGAAGGCAATCGCACCAATAAACATGGCAATTGCAAACTTAACCGGCGTTCTTGGGTTTAATTTGTATTTGTCTAATTTGACCCACAGTAAAGAAAATAGGGGGGCAAAGGCTACAATAACGATTGGGTTAATGTTTTGAAACCAAGTGGTTGGGATTTCAAATCCACCCACAACACGGTTGGTGTTGTCATGCGCGAATAAATTGAAGGTTCCCCCGGCTTGTTCAAAACCGGCCCAAAAGACGATGTTAAAGAAAGCAAGAATCAAGATTACAAAGACACGGGTCCATTCCGTTGTTCCGCTGGTCCCTTTAAAAATTGAAAGGCCAATAAATCCAGCTCCAAGAATACCAAATACCCAAATAAGGATGCTATGGATCAGCTCGTTAGTATTATTCCAAAGAAGCATCACTAGGAACACGAAAACGACGTTTGCGATCGTGTAAATGATAATATCACGCCAGTCTTTAGAAACTAAGCTCGTAAGTCCTTTTTCTTTATAGCCTGGTGGCAATCCTTTGTCCTCAAGGGTGGATCGTCTTGCGTAAAACCAGAGAACGCCCAGAAGCATTCCAAGACCAGCGGCTAAATACCCGTAAGGCCAGCCGACTTTTTCACCCAGTGTTCCTGCAACAAACGGCGAAAGAAATGCGCCAATGTTGATACCCATATAGAATATCGTAAACGCGCCATCTTTACGAGGGTCTGAATTGTCGTATAAATCTCCAACGATAGTTGAAATGTTTGGTTTAAAAAATCCGTTCCCTAAAATAAGTACGCCTAGTCCAAGGTAAAACAGTTGTTGGCGTGATTCTACGTCCGTCACAAACGCAGTCGAAGCGCCTGCAGCCAGCAGGAACTGACCAATTGCCATAACGAGTCCTCCGATGATAATGGATTTTCGCTGACCAAGAATTTTATCTGCAAACCAGCCTCCTAAAATCGGGGTCAAGTAAACCAACGCAGTGAATATCCCGTAGACTTTTAATGATTCTGCCCGGTCTAGTCCAAATCCGCCAGTTGCTAATTCAGCCGTTAAGAAAATCGTTAATAGCGCTCTCATACCATAGTAAGAAAAACGCTCCCACATTTCAGTGAAGAATAGGGTATAAAGCCCCTTCGGGTGACCTGTTTTGGTCTGTACTGTATCCATAGAGTTAAGTGTTAATTTATGTTAAGCCTAGCAAATATACTTTTTTTTGCAAAACCAGCCTCATTTAAAACTGAAAATCGCAGCCATTGGCTGCGATTTTCAAATTGTGTATAAAGCGCGCGTTAGTTTACACCACGCTCTTTCATTACTTTATTAAGGCCTTTGAGAATGGATAAACCAAGAAGCGTAGCTAGTAAAAGCAGCCCAAAATTGACCCAGAAGAAATTGGCTTTGTCATCATAATTGTACCAAAGACTTGCAAGAACCCCAGAGAGTTTATTCCCAATCGATGTAGAAAGGAAGAATCCTCCCATCATTAGGGCTGTAATTCGCGGTGGTGAGAGCTTTGATACAAGGGAGAGTCCCATCGGTGAGAGACAGAGCTCGCCCACTGTTATGACCCCATAGGCCGCAATAAGCCACCAGGAAGAAACCTTCTCAAGCCCATTGCCTCCCACATAGACCGCACCCACCATAACAAGGCATGAGAGGGCGGATATAAAGAGTCCCAAAACAATTTTTGAGGGTGTGGAGGGCTCTTTGCCTCGCCGTCGAAGAAACATAAAGAAGCCAACGACCACAGGCGTTAGAACAATGACCCAGAAGGGATTAACCGACTGGAAGAGTTCCGTATTTAAAAGGTAAACATTTTGCGATGGATCTTTTTCAAGTTCTGCCCTGAATTCAGGCGAAATGTTTCTAAAGTAAATGTCCTTGCCAGGTTCCTTTATAGCATTTCCGCTTTCGTCTAATTGTGCGCGGTACTGGTCATCGTAAAGGGTAGACTCCTTTGTTTCAAACGTTTTGGCTTCGACTAAGTAGAGCGCCTCTAGCGGTTTTTCAACGCTGGCCGGAGCCGCGCGCTCAGTATAGTAGTTTGCCCAACGTGTTAGGGCTGTTCCGTTTTGCTTGAATACGGCCCAAAACATTAAACTCACTGCGAAGATGGCTAGAAGAGCACCAATGGGTCTTTTGTCATCTGAATTGGCTTTTACATACAAACTGATGTAGAAAATAACAATCGGGATACAGGCAAAGATAAAGGCATCGGTACTATCGCTGCCAAAAATATTTCCAGGAATTATCCATCCGATGAGTCCTGCAACAATTGCCGGAAGGAAAACTTTAAGCAGTACTGTAGAGAGTTTAGTGTCCCCTGGCTGTGCTGGTTTTAAGATATTTGCGTCACGGATGTGCTTCATTCCTATAGTAAATACCGTTAGACCAATTAACATTCCAACACCAGCGGTTATAAAGGCAGGGCCCCAACCGTACTTGTTTCGCATGTAAGCGGCCACAAAGTTGCAAATAAGGGCTCCAATGTTGATTCCCATATAGAAGATATTGTACCCTGCATCTTTGTTTTTGCGGTAGGGTTCCTCCGAATAGAGATTTCCTAAAAGGGTAGAGATTGAAGGTTTGAAAAATCCGTTTCCTAAAATCACTAACCCTAAAGAGGCGTAAAATAACGGTAGACCTTGAAAAAGCCCGACACCAATATAGCCAGCAGCCATTAAGACACCACCAATATAAATAGCTTTGACATACCCTAAAACGCGGTCCGCAAGGAATCCCCCGAGAAAGGGAGTCAGGTAAGTCAGGGCGATAAAGGTTCCGAAGATGTCATCGGCCGTTTTATCTAAGAAGGCCAGACCTCCTGTGTCTTTTGGGTCAATCATGTAAAGGACGAAGATCCCTAAGATTAAATAATATCCGAAGCGCTCCCACATTTCTGTAAGAAACAAATAGGGTAGTCCTTTAGGATGTTTACTTTGGTTTTTTTCCATGCGATGAATCAATTAAATCTAAGTGAATGTTTTAATTTATAAGTTTTCGACGATATAGTCCGTCATCATTTGATAGAGTTGCGGTCTGGTGTTTCCGCCAGAAATTCCGTGGTTTTTATCCGGATAGGTCATGAATTGGAATTTCTTTTTTTCTTGAATTAAGGCCTCTGCGAATTCCACTGAGTTTTGGTAATGCACATTGTCGTCTGCAGTCCCGTGCACGAGCAGGAATTTTCCTTTCATTAATTTGGCGAAGTTAATCGGCGAATTGTCATCATAGCCAGAAGGGTTTTCCTGAGGGGTTCTCATGAAACGTTCAGTGTAAACTGAATCGTAGTAACGCCAGTTTGTTACTGGGGCGACCGCAATTCCTAATTTAAAGGTGTCTGCTCCTTTTGTAAGGGCCAAACTAGCCATGTAACCACCAAAGCTCCAGCCAAAAATACCGATTCTCCCTTTGTCAATGTAAGATTGGTTGCCCAGCCACTGGGCTGCAGCGATCTGGTCCTGTATTTCGTATTTTCCAAGTTCCATGTAAGTGACTTTCTTGAAGTCCGTTCCTTTTCCACCGGTACCACGGCCATCCACGCAGGCAACAATGTAGCCCTGTTGAACTAAATGGTTAAACCATATGCCATTTCCTCCATCCCAAGAGTCGGTGACTTGTTGAGATCCAGGTCCAGAGTATTGGAACATGAAAAGCGGGTATTTTTTTTGAGGGTCAAAATCCTTTGGCTTTAGGATCCATGCGTTCATTTGATCGCCAACTTCGTTTGGAATCGTTAGATATTCTTTAGCCACCCACTGATCCGCTTTTAGCTTTTCAAGCATTTCGGCGTTATTTTGAAGTTCACGAACTGTTTTTCCTTCACCGTTTTTTAAGGTAAACGTGTAAGGTTTGGTCGCACTCGATGAGGTTTCAATAAAATAATTGAAATTCTCGCTGAACTTTGCAGAATTAGTTCCCGTTTTCTCAGAAATAAGTTTACTTTTTCCCGTATCAATGTTCACCTTAGATAGGACGCTGTATAGGCTTCCAGTCTCGTTTGTTTGCAAGTAGACCTCGCGGGTTTTTGGATTAAAGCCGTAGTAGTTTTTAACTTGCCAATCGCCTTTTGTGATTTGCTTTTTTAGACTTCCGTCTGCATTATACCAATATAGATGGCGATTTCCGTCACGTTCGCTTCCCCAAATAAAGGAATGGTCACTTAAAAATTCTAAGGTTGGGTCATCCATCTCGATCCACTTGGCATCAGACTCTGTAAAGAGTTTCTTTACACTAGCTGTTTTTGTGTCAACCGCTAAGACGTCCGCAGAATTTTGAGTCCGCTGCGAGGTGATTAAGACAATCTGGTCGTTTGCACTCGATTGAATTACATTTGAAATGTAATAGTTCTTATACTGAGATAAGTTTAATGGAAGAAGCTCTTTTGATTTTAAGGTGTATACATGGGCCGATACAACGGAGTTGTTTTCACCAGCTTTAGGGTATTTAAATCGAAAATCTGAGGGGTAGAGGCTCTTGCCATAAATTTGCATATTCATTTCAGGTACTTGGGTTTCATCCGATCTAACAAAGACAATTGCCGACGAATTTGGGGTCCATTCGTATTGTCTTGCATGCCCGAATTCTTCCTCGTAAACCCAGTCGGCTAGCCCGTTAATAATGCTGTTTTTCTTGCCATCCGTGGTAATTTGAACGATCTCTTGAGTTTTTAAATCTTGATAAAACAGGTTGTTATTTTCAATGAAAGCGACTTTCGTTGCATCCGGAGAGAACGTTGGCTCCTGAACAAAATTTCCTTTGTTTAAAGGAGTGGACTTCCCAGTGGCCATATCCTTTACTTCAAATTTCCCAAGGAAAGAATGGCGGTAGACACTTTGACTTGCGGTTAGCAAAAGAATTTTGCTTTCGTCTTTTGAAAACGTATAGCTCTGAAAGCGTCCCTCGGCAATTTGGCCTTCTTTCTTTGCGGATTTGTACCCGTATTTAGAGATGCCACCCGCTTCAATTACGGCATACTGCTCGCCATTGTTTAACGAAGCAACTCCAGCTATTCCTTTGCCTCGGTATTCGCCAGAGTAAATTTTATCGAGTGTAATTTGCTGCGCCTCTAGAAAGGACAGACCAGAAATTGCAAGGACACTTAAAAGTGCGACTATTTTTTTCATAGAATTTTTTTGATCAGCATCAAATATATTAAAATTTCCTAGAAAGTTTTTAAGATTTTAAGTTTTGTGTCTATTGGCAAAGGATTTGGTTGCTTTATGTAGCGCGAATTACAAAATCGTTATTATGGAAAAATACTCTGCAAAGAATCAAAAACTGAGAGAATATACTCTAGAAGATAAAACACTACTAACAGGTTTCGCCTCTTTTGAAGATGCAGAAGATTATGCTCATTCTCAAGGTGGAAAGGTCGTTGAAGTTGGATTTCGTGATGGGAATGATAACCCAGAAATTACGACCGAAGGGAAGTTAATTGAGCAGCGTTCTCATTATAAAGTAGATGCAGGACCAGATTATAAGTTTATTCATTCGGCAGACCCTGGTTTTAGACAGTATGCGGACGAGCTTCAAAAATTTAAATCGAACCAAATTGATCACAACAGCCCAGAAGAAAAGTACATGTCTAATGGGGAGCGAGAAATTGCCGAAGACCCAATCGTTGTGCTTTATCGTGATGCCTTTGAGTCGGTGACCTCCCGCGAGCGCTCGAAATATTTGAAACAGGCCAATGTGTACGAGATCGGTGTTGAAAAACAGAGATAGTCATCAAAATTGTGATATTCCTCACGAAATAGGATTGAAATATGACGCGCCTCAATATTGAAGCGCGTTTTTTTGCGGCTTCATCAAATACTCCATTGGGTATAGATTAATGATAGATCACTTCGAGATTATTCTACCTGAGTCAGGCTGCAAACAAGGGTTTTGCGTTTGTGCAGCAATTGCTAAAGAAAGAAAGATGATTTTGAGTTCTATATTATTAATTGAGTAAGTAATTAGCTTGTAATCAAAATAATCATTTAATTATTTGTGTATTTATTTATAGCTTTCGAACATTATATCCATCTATTTGTGCAAACGTATTAATCTTTATTAGATTATTTATATGATGATATTATAATGGGCGATTTGCAGAATTGAATATTATAATATGTTTACTAGCCGAAGCAAACCATTTAAAAAAAAATTAATTTTGGAATTTAGAACTTAATTTTTTTATAGGATTGGTGTTATGGAATTAAAGTAATATAATAATTTATTTTTTAATTTGAAGTTAAATAAAAGTTCTCAGCTTAGCTTCCTGATATATTTTTTTTGAGAACAAATTACAATTATCATGAAAACTATTTTAAAAAATTTGACGGTGTTAATCGCACTTCTTTTAGCTGTAAATCTTTCCGCAATCCCGGTCCATCAAGATGAAACAAGGACTGAGATTGAAGTTAGCTTAGTTGATCGAAATGGTAAAAAATCAATTGTTACAGAAAAAGAGTACAATTCTGCAAATGATTTCGATCAAAGAATGATTAATCAAATAGATGCTGCAATTGCGGCTCTTGACGTTCTAAAAGAAAATAAAGATAATTTAGATTTAACGGCCATAGTTTCTTTAAGTAAAAATAAAGACGACGCGTTTAGTAATGCGATAATTATTTCAAAACAAGAAGTTTCTAAAGAGGTGGCCCTTGGTGGATCCTGTGAGGTGGAAGGTGATAGAAGTGCCTTTTCCTGCCTAAAGAAGATGAGGAGTGATGAGTCTCTTGGAGACGAATTTGATGTGCATGTTAAAACGAAGTCTAATAGTTCTGTTGAAATTTCATGGTAACTGTTAGGGTACAGTTTTGATTTTTTAATTGTGTTTGAATTCCAAGCTCGAAGCGCTAGATAACGAAAAGCCGTCTCCAAATTACTGGAGACGGCTTTTTTGAGGTTCAAATTCTTTACAGGTTGTAAAGTAATTCGTAGTATTCCTGCGCCATACGGTCGCTGTTGAATTTTGTTTTAACATCCTCCATGGCAGCCTGTGTAATGGTTCTCCAACGCTCTTTTTGAGTATAATAGGTGGGTAAGATCTCATTTTCGAGAAGATCGTATAGTGAGTTTAAATCGTACTGATCTTGGTCGTAAACACTCATGGTTTCGTATTGTGCTTGCGGCGCTACAAAAGCGTTCACGCCGGAGTTCGCAAACTCTGGAATCCACCCATCGTCGGTGGATAAATTCACTGACCCATTCATTGCGGCGGTCATGCCTGAGGTTCCACTCGCTTCTCTTGGAACTCTTGGGTTATTTAACCATAAATCCGACCCTTGTTTTACAAGGCGACTCAAAGAAAGTTCGTACCCTGTTAAGACAGCCATATTTTTATAGTTCTTACTCTCTTCGACTAAATGGTTGAAAGTCGAGATGGCAGAGTAGTCCATCGGGTAAGGTTTTCCAGCCCAGATGATTTGGACGGGGTACTGCGGGTGATTTAAGAGTTTTTCAAACCGTGCCTTATCATGAAGGAGTAGGTCAGGACGCTTATACCCAGCAAAACGTCTCGCCCACACGATTGTGAAAATATTTGGGTCAAATAGTTTTCCACACTGGTCGGCTACGGTGTTAAAGAGACCTTCTTTTAGGTAAGATTTGCGCGCATCAAAGGCCGCATCGTCTTTTTCCTCTTTGGTTTTGTAAAGTGCCTTATCAGCCCAATAGTTGAATTCTTGTGCGTTGGTAATCGATTTTATCTCGCAAATCCCATCGTATTTTCCCCACATCTCGCGCGAGACTTTACCGTGCAATGCTGACACGCCATTGGCGATGCGAGCCATTTTAAGGGCGCAAAGAGAATGGTTGAATACCGACTCTTCCGGATAGCCTTCGATAGCTTTGACTTCCTCTTTAGAGAACCCTGAGAAATAAGACATGGTATGACACATTTCAAGACTGTGTTTTTCGTTCCCTGCCTCTTCCGGGGTATGGGTGGTAAAGACCAGTTTTTCTTTTACTGCCTCTTTATTTCCACCATACTTTCTTAGGAGATAAAAAGCGGCCGGAAGCCCATGGGCTTCGTTGAGGTGGTACACCTCGCGGCTGAAATTCATCATGTCAAGCATTTTGGCCCCTCCTTTTCCTAGTAAAATATACTGGGCCAGTTTTGTGGCTTCGTTTGCATCGTAGAGTCTGTGACAGATCGTTTTGGACAGGTGGTCATTCTCTGGAACGTCTGTCGAAAGTAAAAACATGGGCGCTGTTTGGAATGTCTCTGGTGCTAAATACCACACTTTTACCCAGACAGGCGCACTATGAATGTCAATCTGAAATTTAATGCCCGTGTCTTGTAGAAAACTATACATTTTCTTAGTCCACGTGGGTTGAAGCGTTTGATCGTGGTTACGAGCTTGGTCGTAATACCCGAATTTCCATAGAATTCCGATGCCTACGGCATCTTGTTTCAAGTTGTATACACTTCGCATGTGGGAGCCGGCTAAAAAGCCAAGACCACCAGAATATATTTTCAGCGACTGATCGATGGCGAATTCCATCGAAAAGTACGCGACCTTCTTCGTGTACTTTGGGTTGATGCTATAAGGCATCTGAAAATTTTTAAAATCCATTTCTCTCTTTTTTAGAATTTACGCGCAAATATACCGATTTTAGTTCCGCGATAGAAACAAGACGAGGGTAAAAACGCATTACATGAGAAGTGTTTCTTTAAAACTCTAGGCTCTTTTGAAGGCCTACAATGTTTAGTGGGATTTCACTTTGAATAGAAAAGAAATTCTAACTTTGTGACAAATAGCATTATGACTCCTGGGCTTCAATTTAAAAATGATTTTCTTGCCCTGCTGACCAAATTACTTAAGCTGTGTCAGCAGGATTCGAGCATTCCACAAAGTGAGCAGAACCTAATTCGGTGGAGGGATCAAATTGAAGGTGCGTCTCCTTTGGATCTTCTAGATCAGGCGCAAAGTCTCGAGCAATCCGTCCACTTTTATTTATCAGAGCTGAAAAAGACGCCGAGTTCTACCCAGGAATTTAACAAAGTAAAGGCTCTCGAGCTTGAAGCCTCAAGGATCTTCGACTTGCTTAGAGACATGACACGAGACCCTGAGTCAAAGAATGCCTCACCGACATGCTATTTAGGTAGCGACGAGATTCGAGATGGCTATTGAGACTTTTTAAGACGATATAAATCAGGTTCTACTTGCCGTAAAATAATTTGCGTAAATTTGCCTCCTGTAATTATGAACCCTACTGCCTTGAAAACAGCTGCCTATCACACACTTGGATGTAAATTAAACTTTGCTGAAACCTCTACAATTTCGCGTGGCCTCTCCCAGGCTGGCTACGAGAAGGTTAGTTTTGATCAAAAGGCAGACGTTTATGTAATTAATACCTGTTCGGTAACCGAGGCAGCGGATAAAGAATGCAAGTTTCACGTTAAGCGCGCACTCAAATCAAACCCAGAGGGTTTGGTTGTCGTTGTGGGATGTTATGCCCAGCTAAAACCAGATGAAATTTCCTCGATTGAAGGCGTTGACCTTGTTCTAGGAGCCACTGAAAAATTTAATATCCCCAGTTATATTGAAGATTTACAGAAATCGGCCGAGGCTGGCATCGTGCATTCGTGCGAAATTAGTGAAGCAGATTTTTTCATTGGAAGCTATTCCATTGGCGATCGAACACGCGCTTTTCTAAAGGTACAAGACGGATGCGATTACAAGTGCACCTATTGCACCATTCCACTTGCTAGAGGAATTTCACGCTCTGACACCATTGGTAATATTGTACTTAATGCCAAAGAGATTGCCACTAAAGGAATCAAAGAAATCGTTCTTACCGGGGTGAATATCGGAGACTATGGCAAGGGTGAATATGGAAATAAAAAACATGAGCATACATTCCTTGATCTGATCACAGAGCTTAATGAAGTCGAAGGTATTGAGCGTATTCGAATTTCTTCTATAGAGCCGAATTTATTGAAAGATGAAAGTATTGAGCTTGTAGCTCGTAGCGAGCGCTTTGTGCCCCATTTTCATATTCCACTACAAAGTGGGAGTGATGAGCTCTTAAAGAAAATGAAAAGGAGGTATCTCACAGGCCTTTATAGTGAGCGTATTGAGAAAATCCGCACGGTCCTTCCAGATGCAGCAATCGGGGTGGATGTGATCGTTGGATTCCCAGGAGAAACCCATGAGCTTTTCTTAGAAACTTATGCCTATTTAAATTCATTACCCATTTCTTACTTACACGTCTTCACGTATTCAGAGCGGGAAAACACACAGGCCTCTTTAATGGAGGGTGTCGTTCCTATAGCGGAGCGCAAAAAACGCAATAAGATGCTTCGCATCCTATCGGAGAAGAAAAAAATGGCATTTTACCACACGCAAAAGGGCAAGACGCTTCCAGTTTTATGGGAACATGAAAATAGGGATGGATTGATGTTTGGATTTACTGAAAATTATGTGCGTGTTTCCAAGCCATATGATGCGAAATTGGTAAATGAAATCGAACTTGTCACGCTAGGGGACCTAAATGCCAATGGCACCATGGAGGTTTGCCCTGCGTTTGAGGCGTTTTTAGCGCAAATCTAAACCTTGAGAAAGCCTTGTAACAAAGGCCTAGACAAGGTTTATGAATTTTTCATAAAAATGACCCTGTTTAATAGATATTTTCAATTACTTTGTTTCACTTTAAAGAAACAGAGCAAAAGTTCCTATTCCGTATGTTTAGAGTGAGGCCACTCTAGTTCTTTCGGATTTTTAATAAAGTAATCATCGGATTGTTAAATTTTCATTAAATTTAGCAGATGTAATTAATGCTTAATTTTGAACAAAAATTTCACAACATGAGAGACCAATTTTTGAGGTGGGGCGCAGTAATAGTAGTGGCCACATGGATTATATCAATAACCATTGGGGCGCATCTTTGGATTCCGATACTATTAAGTGTGCTGTACGTTATTGGTATTTACAATGCCATGCAGTCAAAACATGCAATTTTGCGGAATTTCCCGGTAATTGGCTACTTTAGGTATTTTTTCGAATCCATTTCTCCGGAAATGCAGCAGTATTTTATTGAGCGCGAAACCGATGGGAAGCCTTTCCCAAGACACCAACGCTCCTCAGCCTACCGCCGCGCTAAAAACATTAGCGATACGGTTCCTTTCGGTACTCAGTTGGAAATCAACCACCGCAAATATGAAGGCATCAAGCATTCGATTTATGCGCAGCACCCAATGGAAGACCTTCCAAGGGTTCTAATTGGAAACCATCAGTGTGAGAAGCCATATTCGGCGTCTCTATTTAATATTTCAGCCATGAGTTTTGGGTCTTTAAGTGACCGAGCTCAAATGGCTTTGAACCGTGGGGCCAGAAAAGGTCAGTTTTACCACAATACAGGGGAAGGCGGGATTTCTCCTTACCACCGCGAAGGCGGTGATTTGTGTTGGCAGATTGGTACCGGGTATTTCGGTTGCCGTGATGACGAGGGAAACTTTAATCCTGAGCTTTTCAAGGGTTACGCGACTATGGATAATGTGAAGATGGTTGAAATCAAGCTTTCACAAGGTGCTAAGCCAGGACATGGCGGCGTACTTCCAGGGGTTAAAAACACCCCAGAGATCGCCGGAATTAGACACGTAACACCAGGCTTAACAATTATCTCTCCACCTTCGCATTCCGCATTTTCAAATGCGGCTGGACTTCTAAAATTTGTGCAGCAATTGCGTGAACTTTCGGGAGGAAAGCCGATCGGATTTAAACTTTGTGTTGGAGACACAAGAGAGTTTGAGGAAATTTGTGCCCAGATGAATGTCCTGAAAATTTATCCAGATTTTATCACTGTAGACGGAGCTGAAGGAGGAACCGGAGCCGCGCCACCCGAATTTTCAGATGGGGTAGGTATGCCACTAGAGCCGTCGTTAATTTTCATCAATAAGACGCTAAGGAATTTCAACGTTCGTGATAAAGTTAAAGTGATTGCAAGTGGAAAGGTATTAACCTCCTTAGATATTCTGCGTGCGGTTGCTTTAGGAGCCGATTTGTGTAATAATGCAAGAGGCTTCATGTTTGCCTTAGGGTGTATCCAAGCCTTACGATGCAATACAAACAATTGCCCTACCGGAATTGCTACCCAAGATAAGATGCTTATTAAAGGTCTGGATGTGACGGATAAAGCGGAACGTGTGTACCATTTCCATAAGAACACCCTTCGTACCTGCAACGAACTAATTGCGGCCGCTGGGCGCCAGTCTTACACCGAAGTTGACGCAAGCATGTTTATGCGCGGCGATGAGTTCGAGCAAATTGCCGATCATTACTTCCCGGACATTTTAAGTAATGTCAAGGAGGACACTTCAAAATATTAATTCATAAGGGAACTTCGGTTCCCTTTTTTGTTTCTAATAACGCCCAAAGTCTACATTTTTATGTGCCGGTTCATGCCTAGTATGCTCAATAGCAAGCCTGCGCTGTGGCGCGCTTTAGGGGTGATTTAAGCCTTTGTTGCGTAAAGGCGGTGGCTTTATCATTTCACTTTTTTTTAGAGGCAAATCGGCTACCCTAAGCGCGTTTGATCTTTTGGTCCCAATGTCAGGCGTAGTTTAACACGAAATTAAAGAGAATCTCCAAAAATTGTACTTAAGCTTTATGTGAGCTGCCGGGCTTCGTTCTACTTGCTCAAAGAAAAAAGAGCTGTATTCAATTAAGAATACAGCCCCTTAGGATTTAATGCAGTTAAGAAGTGCTTATTGTTCGCTGGCCTCTCTTGCTCTTGTATTGTAAATTTGGAAATTGAATACAAAATTTCGATTTCTCCAGTTGGTTCCTTGGTACGGGAAATGGGTATCTCTTGCAAAGGCTGCTCTGGATGGAACAATGATGACCCCTTGCAAATTATAAAGTTCAGAGGGATCTTTGCTGAAGCTTTTGAAGAGCTTTAAGCCTTCTTGAAACCCTTCAATTTCATAGTAGGATTTGGTTTGCTCGGATTTTTCAAGTGTTGAGGGTCTAATGTAATAATAAGCGGGGTCGCTTTCTGGGGTTCCTGAGCCGTCTACCGTATTTGCAAATGGGTAAGGCGTGTGGAAGAGATTCCCGTCTTCCCCGTCAGAAAGATACCCGTAGGTTCTTTGCATAATACTAATCACGTCGGTGGCTCCAATGGTTTTTCCTTCTGTCGGCTGCGCACCTGGACGAGCAATAACCACAACTCCCGATGGAAGTTTTTGGGGAGATAATTCAGATAATTTCTTATTAGCATCATCGTCTGGGCTCGTCGCGATAAAGGCTTGAATTTTACCTTGATCGTCTAAATAGTGCTTATCTAGATACTCGGCGATGGCTTTATCATCATTGGAATTCTGAGTGCTTAGGGTCTTTACTTCCCTGATTTTGTAAGGATCTACATAGTCGTCCGAGCACGAAATAAATACGGTTGCTACAAGGGCTATATAGAGAAATGCTTTTTTCATTTAATTTCTTAATTTTGATACGCAAAAGTATAAAAAATATGCGAATAGATAAATTCCTGTGGAGTGTAAGATTTTATAAAACAAGATCCATTGCCGCAGAAGAAATAAAGAAAAATAGGGTAAGCGTTGGGGATCATGCGGTTAAGTCGTCAAAAGAAGTGAAAATTGGCGATTTAATTAAAGTTCGAAAGAATCAAATTGACTACCAAATTAAGGTGATCGAACTTCCCAAAAGTAGGGTTTCAGCTAAATTAGTACCCACTTATGTTCAAGATCGAACCGACGAGAAACAATACGAACAATTGAAACTTAGGCGAATGGAGCAAAGTTATTACCGCTCTAAAGGGGAAGGCCGCCCAACCAAAAAAGACCGACGTGAAATTCAAGATTATACCACTGGCGAACCTTCGGACTCAGATAAAAACGAGGCTCCGCTTAACGATCCGGAATACTGGCAAGATTTTTTTAAATCAGATCTAGATGAGTAAGAATCTCAATAAGTAAATCTTGAGGCTCTTTTGAATTCGTGTTTATGGTGAATTCGCACTGGCTATAGAATGCATTTCGCTCAAAAAGGTGTTTAGCGATGAATTCTGGGAGATCCTGCTCGTTTAGTCTTGCAATGAGGGGCCGCTTACTCTGTTGGCGTAAAAGACGTTCACTTAGAGTGGAGATTGCTGCCTGAAGGAAGAAGCTTCGGCTCTTCTCACGAATAAGCGCCATGTTGTCGTAGTACGCCGGTGTGCCTCCACCTAAACTTAAAACCATTGGCTCAGAAGGATTCGAAAGTACCGATTCTAAAACCAGTCGTTCTTGCTTTCTAAAGTAAATTTCACCCTTATTTTCAAAAATTTCGGCGATGCTTTGTCCAAGCAGCCTGGATATCTCTTTGTCAAGATCAACAAGTGGGAAACCTGTTTTGTCACTCAATAATTTGGAAATGTGTGATTTGCCGCTTCCCATGTATCCGGCTAGTGAAATGATCATGTTTTTATTTTGGACAAATGTCTTAAAAAATTTTGAGTTTTTAAAAAAAGTTCTATCTTTGCACCACTTTTTAACAGACACTTATTTGTTTGTACGAGTGGCCGACCTGGTAGCTCAGCTGGTAGAGCAATACACTTTTAATGTATGGGTCCTGGGTTCGAATCCCAGCCAGGTCACTTAAAGAAAAAACCGTGTTTTTGCGGGTTTTTTTTTGCCTGCGTGGTGAAATTGGTAGACACGCCATCTTGAGGGGGTGGTTTCCTATGGATGTGCTGGTTCGAGTCCAGTCGCAGGCACTCAGATAAATCACTTTTGATTACGATCTCTCTTAGAATCGTTTTCTTAAGACCTGGTAGCTCAGCTGGTAGAGCAATACACTTTTAATGTATGGGTCCTGGGTTCGAATCCCAGCCAGGTCACGAAATTTGCTGATAAAGTGAATTTTTTTCATATTAATATTTTGTGATTTGGTGTTCAATAGCCTTCCTAACGGAAGGCTATTGATGTTTTAAGGAGTGGCTGCTCTTACTCGAGGTGCATGGTGTCGATTAGTCGTACCCCACCAAGATGAACAGCGATAAAAGCCCGGTACGTGTGGTCCATGTAGAAGAAATCGGTCGGCTCGAGGGTTTCTTCGTCTGCGATGCTGAAGTACTCTAATTTGAACTCTGGCGCTTTCTCAAAGACCTGTGTAACACGCTCGTTAATTTCCTTGATAGAAATCACTCGAAACCACTGGTCAACCTTGATTAAAGTTTCGTGAATTAATTTCGCTGCTTTCCGATCTTTAGATGAGAGCCTCTCATTTCGAGAGCTCATGGCTAGGCCACTTTTTTCTCGCAAAATGGGAACAGGTACAATTTGAATAGGAAGTTGTTTCTGTGCCACGAGCTTTTGGATGATCCGAAGCTGTTGGAAATCTTTTTCGCCAAAATAGGCGCGGTTCGGCCTGACTTGGGTTAATAAAGTTTCGACGACCGTGGCGACTCCGTTGAAGTGTCCGGGTCTGAATTCCCCTTCCATTTTATTTTCAAGACCGTCAAATTCATATGATTTACTTACGAGTCCCTCCGGATAGAGGTCACTTACTTTTGGAATGTAAACTGCATCGACCGCCTTACTTTGCTCTAAAAGTGCTAAGTCAGCCTCGAGTGTTCGGGGGTAGAATTCTAAATCGTGCGCATTGTTAAACTGGGTGGGGTTTACAAATATGGAACTGACCACCAAGTCATTTTCCTGTCTTGCCGCTTTGTATAGAGCCAGATGCCCTTCGTGGAGCGCCCCCATGGTCGGGGCAAACCCGATGTGTTTGCCCATTTCTTTATTTCGTTCGATGTACGCTCTTAGAGCGGATTTACTGCGCAGTATTTCCATTCGTTATTCATATTGTTTCAAGGCAAAAATAGAAAAAAAACACGACCTCGGAAATCCTTAGTTTTTCATTTGTACAGCGCTGTATCATAAATAATGTTAATATCCAAGAGTTCGTTTAAATTTTCGTAATTTTGCACAACACTATAGCTCATAATAGAGAAGAGAAAGAAATTATGCCGAATCAGAAAATTTTATACGTAACCACGGAAATGTTTCCTTATCAAGAGGAAAGCAATATGGCGGCTACGGTTAGCAAAATGGCGCTGAAAATGCACCAAGATGGTAATGATGTAAGAGTATTCATGCCACGCTTTGGACAAATTAGCGAAAGAAAGTTCCAACTGCATGAAGTCATTCGTTTGTCTGGAATGAATGTAATCATCAACGACCTTGACCAACCCCTAATTATTAAAGTAGCTTCTCTACCAGGGGAAAGACTTCAAGTTTATTTCATCGACAACGATGAATATTTCAAGAGAAAGCAATTCTATACCACCGAAGAGGGTGCGCCCTTTGAGGATAATGGAGAGCGTGCTGTGTTCTTTGCACGAGGGGTTATTGAAACAATCAAAAAATTAAATTGGGTACCTGATGTCATTCACATCAACGGGTGGATGTCCTCCTTAATCCCAATCTACTTAAAAAGTTTTTATAAAGACGATTACTATTTTAAGAATACAAAAATTGTAATTTCTGTTTATAACGAAGAGGTTCTAGCCTTAAATCCATCCATCAAAGAAGTGCTTGAGTTTGATCAAGTTTCAGACTTATCGGTCGTAAATGATCCAACAAGTCAGAAATTTGTAATAGATAGCATGGGATTTGCTGATGTGGTTGTCAAAGGAGACGAATTTTTAGAGGGAGATCTGGATAAAGCTTACCAAGCTTCCGATTCAAGTAAAGCCGATTTTGTAGAGGCTGACTCCATTGAAAAAGTATATTAAAATATTTGAACTTAATAAATGACTGAAACTATTAAGAGTATCTTAAAAACTTCTGTATTATTTTTATCCGGAAGTTTTTTACTGTTTAGCTGCGAGGCAGAAGCCGATGATTTAGGATCGCAATTTTTTGACGATACCGCTGCTAAAGGTGAAACAAAATCATTCGACGTGATCGCTTACAATATTAGCAATCAAGATTCTATCAGAACCGACGCGACCCGAATTACAAGTGCGACCCTCGGGGCCTATAAAGAAGGGCAATTTGGAATGCAGCGTTCAAGCTATGTCACCCAAGCGAGGCTTTCGAATTACAATCCAACCTTTGGCACCAATGCGGAAATTGATTCCGTGGTGTTAGAAATACGCCCAGTTTTCGCAGTAGATTCCGTTAAAACAACAACAGATGAGAACTATATTTTCCCTGATGGGAATGTTCCTGCCAAACGTGTGGTCTCTACTTACCCAATTAGACACTATGGGGATGAGTTCGCTACGATGACTTTAAATGTCCACGAGGTTACAGACTTCTTAGGATCAAGTTCCGATATAGTTTCCTCTAAGAAAGCAGTTGGTGTTGGCGTCTTACTAGGATCGAAATCGATCAAAAGCACTGTGAGTGCCATCGACGTCACAAAGGATGAGGACAATTCGGCGTTATACAAACGAGAAGCAAGAATTCGGGTTCCTTTAGATAAAGCCTATTTTGAATCAAAGCTATTTGCGAAAGTGGGACAGCCTGAACTCTCAGATGCTTCCAATTTTATTCGCTATTTCAAGGGTGTTAAATTTTCCGTGGCTCAAAGTACCGGGTTTATCATGAATTTCTCACCTGCAGATACGCAGATTGTTATTTATTATAGCAACGAACTCACTACAGACGGCAAGACTGAACGCCGAAAAGCGACCTTTCCTTTAGCACTCGGAAATGAAAACGCACGTTTTAATTTAATTGAAACCGATCGTGCAGGGACGCCTTCACTCGCTTTTAACGGGACGGCTCCAGCCAATGTGCAAACAGGTGATCCTTTACTTTATGCTCAGGGCATGGGGGGTGCAAATGTTGGACTTAAGCTTAGCGCACAAAGTGTTTCAGAGCTACGAGAACTTTACAAAACACAGAAAATAAATATTCTATCAGCGAAGATTCGCTTGTATACGGATGCGTCTTGGAACAACGATTTGGCAAAGCCTTCGATGTTTACAGCGAGTTACTATAATCCAACTACCGGCAAGGCCGATTTGTCAACTTTCTTAAAAGAGATCAGTGCATTTTCCGGTCTGGGCGCAGCATTCAGCTTAGTAAAAGCAACGGATTTGGATAAGAACCCGGCCTATTATGACTTAAGTGTTACCAAGACCCTTAAGGACATAATCGAAAAATCGGAAGAAAGTAAAGATATTTCTTTAGCGGTTGGAGATTATGAAATCAGCAATAC
>DCJS01000007.1:22277-83110 GCA_002319955.1 Flavobacteriales bacterium UBA1694 | reverse complement strand
TATGACAGTGCAGGAATAGTACTCGATACAGACGGTTCAAACTTTAGTGTCGCTAAGACCAAGGGGAAAGTTGAAGATCTTGTTGCCATTTCTTCAGAATTAAAGGGAAAAGCAAGTGTTGGAATGGGCCATACACGGTGGGCCACACACGGCGTTCCGAGTGATCGCAATTCGCATCCGCATCTTTCTAATAGCGGTAAAATTGCTTTAGTTCACAACGGAATTATTGAAAATTACGATACGCTTCGTACCATGCTTACAGGCAAAGGGTACACATTTGAATCGGAAACGGATACTGAGGTCCTTGTAAACCTCATTCAGTATTTCATGGAAATAGGGAAAGATTACGATTTTGTAACCTCTGTACGTTTAGCATTAAACGAAGTTTATGGGGCTTACGCAATTACCGTAATGCACGATGATTTCCCGGGTCTTCTTGTTGTGGCACGTTTAGGCTCGCCACTGGCCATTGGACTTGGAGACAAAGAATACTTTATTGCCTCTGATGCCTCTCCCTTTATTGAGTTCACGAAAGAAGCGATTTATTTGGAGGAAGGCCATATGGCAACCATCTCACTTGAAAAAGGGGTGGAAATTAGAACTATTGCTGATAATTCAATTATTGATCCAGCCATTCAAGAACTTAAATTAAGTTTAGAGCAGATTGAAAAAGGAGGGTACGAGCATTTCATGTTAAAAGAAATTTTCGAACAGCCTAAATCTATTCATGATACCATGAGAGGGCGTCTTCTTGTTGAGGAGGGCATCATTAAAATGGCCGGAATTTGGGACCACTTGGAGCGCTTTAATAATGCCAATCGGATTATTATTATTGCCTGTGGAACCTCATGGCACGCAGGGCTCGTAGGAGAATACCTAATCGAAGAGTTTGCACGCGTACCGGTGGAAGTGGAGTATGCCTCTGAATTCCGCTATAGAAATCCAATTCTTACGAATAAAGACGTGGTTATTGCCATTTCTCAGTCTGGAGAAACAGCCGATACCATGGCTGCTTTGAAGCTTGCCAAAGAAAGAGGAGCCTTTATTTACGGTATTTGTAATGTGGTCGATTCCTCGATTGCGCGTATTACGGATGCGGGATCTTATACCCACGCAGGACCTGAAATTGGGGTGGCTTCAACGAAGGCATTTACAGCTCAGCTTACCGTTTTATCGCTTATTGCACTTAAATTAGGCAAGCACAACGGGAATTTAAGTAACCAGGAATTCATGAGACTCATTACGGAATTAGAACAAATTCCTAAGAAGATTGAAGAAGTCCTTGAACTTACTCATGAGAATGTTAAAGAAATTGCGAAGAACTATATTGACGCGACCAACTTCCTTTATTTAGGCCGTGGTTATAACTATCCTTCTGCGTTAGAAGGTGCCCTCAAGCTTAAAGAAATCTCCTATATTCATGCGGAAGGCTATCCAGCCGCCGAAATGAAGCACGGACCAATTGCCCTGATTGACGAAAACATGCCGATTGTTATTATTGCTCCTAAAAGAGGGCATTACGATAAAATTGTGAGTAATGTTCAGGAAATTAAAGCCCGTAAAGGACAGGTAATTGCTGTGGTTAATAAGGGGGATGAGCAGGTTGCAAACGTGGCAGATCATGTGATTGAGATTCCTGATACATCTGAATGTTTTTCTCCTATTGTTGCTGCAGTGCCACTTCAGCTCTTATCTTACTATATTGCTGTTTACCGAGGTGCCAATGTGGACCAACCGAGGAACTTAGCTAAATCTGTAACGGTAGAATAGGACTTAATTCGTACAAAAAGACTCCTAGAGTCTGTTAAAAATAGAATTATAGCCACTCCGTTTTGAGTGGCTATATTTTTTTACTAAAGTTTAAGGGCTGCGCCCTTTGTTTTTTTAAGACTAATTATGAAAAAGCTCGATTACATTATTGTTGGCGATGGGTTTGGCGCCCTGTTTTTCGCGCATCAACTTATCAAGAACGGCAAATCCTTTCAGCTATTTTCTGAGGGCGAAAAAGGCGCTTCACGAGTATCAGCGGGGCTCGTAAATCCCGTTGTTCTGAAGAAGTTCACCACCTTTGATCGGGCGATGGAGCAAATTGAGTCTCTTCACCAGTCTCTTGAAGAAATCGCTCAGTATACGGGGGTTAATTATTTCATCCACGAGCCGATCCACCGCATTTTCCATGATGAAAAGGAAAGATTGCTTTGGAAATCTAAAGCGCAAAATCCAAGTCTTGCTCCATTTCTTTCTCTTGACGACATAACCCTTGAGGGAATAGCCAATCCTTATGGTGTTGGCAAAGTGAAGCATTCTGGTCGAATAGATGTCGAGGCGTTTTTTAAAGGTCTTACGACTGCTTTAAAAGACAGGCAGATCTTAAAGGAAGAACAGTTTGATTACCAGGCTCTTGATGCCTCAGCGGGCAGATACAAGGAGCTAGCCTTTAGCCATGTGGTGTTTGCCGAGGGCATGGGGGTAAGAGAAAACCCCTTTTTCAAAGATCTCCCTGTGATTCCAAATAAAGGGCACCGCCTAACACTCACGCTTCCCAGCGGTGGCAATCTGACTCATGTGGTGAAGAAGAAACATTTCTTATTCCCACTTTCAAAACAGCAATTTTATTACGGCGGTACCTACGATCGTCACTCAGAAACCAACGAAATAGATCCGGTGGCCATCGAGCAGCTAAAGAGAGGTTTAGAAGAATTCTATTCAGGCCCTGTGGAAAACCTAGATGCGCAATTTGGGTTTCGCCCAACGGTAAGAGACCGAAGACCTATTTTAGGGGCGAGCGCCAAGTTTCCTAATTTATTTGTTTTTAATGGACTTGGTGCACGCGGGGTACTCAATGGAAATTTTTATGCGCCTTTTTTATTTAAGCATATCGAGACGCAAAGTGCGCTTCCCATGGAGGTTGATTTAAAAAGGTTCAATTTTTGATGCTATAGCCTTATGCTCACATCGGACCGTGTCACGCCGACCACTAAGAAAATTTTACCCTTTATTCTTGCCACTGCAATTTTTATGCAGATGCTTGATTCAACCATTCTTAACACGTCGTTAAATTCGATTGCTATCGATTTAAATGAATCGCCTTTGCATATGCAAAATGCGATTATTAGTTACGTTCTGACCTTAGCAATCTTTATGCCCGTCAGTGGCTATCTAGCGGACCGCTTTGGAACACGAAAAGTATTCGTGTTTGCCATCTTACTCTTTGCTTTAGGTTCGGTGTTTTGTGCGGCCTCTCAAACTTTGAATCAACTCGTGGTCTCGCGCATTGTGCAAGGTTTGGGAGGGTCTTTGATGACCCCCGTTGGGCGGCTTGCCCTAATAAAAACGTTTGAAAAGAATGAGCTCTTAAAAGCTTTAAATTTTGCTGTAATTCCCGCGCTCATTGGACCAGTTCTAGGGCCCTTAGTGGGTGGCTATTTTGTGGATTATTTATCTTGGCACTGGATTTTTCTGATTAACATACCGATTGGGATTCTGGGGGTTATTCTTGGACTCAAATACATGCCTGATTTTAGAAGTGTGGGCGGTCATTTTGATTTGAAAGGGTTCTTGATATTTGGCGCTGCATCGCTTTCGCTTTCCATTTCCTTGGAGTTATTTGGAACCATGCAGAATATAACGCCAGTATTACTAATCGTGATCTTAGGCTTTTTGATGTTTTATTTTTACTACAAACACGCCAAACGCACAGTGGATCCGATTTTCCCTTTGGATCTGTTCCAGATTCGGACTTTTCGAGTGGGTGTGGTTGGGAATCTAGCGACCCGATTAGGGATTAGCGCTATTCCTCTACTCGTGCCGCTACTCGTACAAATTGCCTACGGGGAGAGCGCGGTTATTTCGGGATGGATTATTGCCCCAATGGCTCTTACGGCTATGTTTGGAAAATCGGCTGTCTTAAGAATTCTAAATAAAATAGGTTACCGAAAAACCTTAAGGATTAATACAATCATAATTGGGGTGCTTATTATGGCCCTTGCAATACCCTCCCTAACGGATTCCATTTATTGGTTCGTGCCTTTGCTTGCGCTCTTAGGGTTCTTTAACTCCATTCAATTTACCTCCATGAGTACGATCTCTCTGGCTGATTTGCGAGAAAGTCACACGAGCAGTGGAAACTCCCTTTTAGCCGTGAATCAGCAGTTAGCCATTGGGTTTGGTATCGCCTTTGGTCTTTTGGTTCTTCGCATCTTTCAGCACCAGGTGGGCCCAATTGAGGGTGGAATGCACACGGCATTTCGGTACACATTTTTATTTGTTGGTTTTTTAACCATTGTCATGGGAGGTATTTTCCGCCGTCTTCATCAATTTGATGGTAATAATTTAAGAACTGAAAAATAGCCACCGTATTCAAACGATTTAATTCAATTATATTTTGTAATTTTAATAGCAAATTGAACCGCTAGCAAATTGATTATATCTATTGGTTTGGTGATATTTGATTGTTAGTATCTAATTACATTTACCTAAATTTAAATTGCAAATACTATGGAAGACAAAAACAAAAAACTAACGAGGCAATCCGGTGCACCCGTACCAGACAATCAAAATTCGATGACCGCTGGCCCGAGAGGTCCGCTTTTAATGCAAGATTTTTGGTTTCTAGAAAAGATGGCCAACTTCGATCGTGAGGTTATTCCGGAGCGAAGAATGCACGCTAAAGGCTCAGGTGCTTTTGGAACCTTTACTGTAACCCACGATATTTCTCAGTATAGTAAGGCGGCAATTTTTGGTGAAATTGGAAAGAAAACGGATATGTTTGCACGCTTCTCAACCGTCGCCGGAGAAAGAGGAGCGGCCGATGCTGAACGAGACATCCGAGGCTTTGCCTTGAAATTTTATACGGACGAAGGAATTTGGGATTTAGTTGGAAACAATACGCCTGTATTTTTCTTTAGAGATCCAATGAAATTTCCAGATCTAAATCACGCCGTTAAACGCGATCCAAGAACAAACATGCGTAGCGCAAATGCGAATTGGGATTTCTGGACATTACTACCTGAAGCACTACACCAGGTGACCATCGTGATGAGTGACCGTGGTATCCCAAAAGGATTTCGACACATGCACGGTTTTGGAAGCCATACATACAGCTTCATTAACAAAGAAAATGTTAGGCATTGGGTCAAATTTCATTTCCGTACCCAACAAGGTATTGAGAATCTTTCAGATCAGGAATCAAGTGACCTAATTGGAAGTGACCGTGAATCTTCCCAGCGTGACCTACTTGAAGCCATTGACCGAGGAGACTTTCCAAAATGGAAGTTATTCATTCAAATCATGACCGAAGAGCAGGCTAAGACTTACAGGTTCCACCCGTTTGATTTAACGAAAGTTTGGTCTAAGAAAGACTTCCCGTTAATTCCTGTAGGTGAATTTGAGTTAAACCGAAATCCTGAAAATTACTTCCAAGATGTGGAACAGGCAGCATTTAACCCAACCAATATTGTTCCTGGTATTGGGTTTTCACCGGATAAAATGCTCCAAGGCAGATTGTTTTCCTACGGCGATGCGCAGCGCTACCGCCTCGGTGTAAACCATTTCCAAATTCCAGTAAATAAACCTAAATGCCCTTACCATGCGTTTCACCGCGATGGGGCTATGCGTGTCGATGGTAATTATGGCTCGACCCTTCATTACAATCCAAACAGCTATGGCGAATGGCAAGAGGACCCTTCTGCAAAGGAGCCGCCATTAGAACTTAGTGGTGATGCGTATGCTCATAACTTCAGAGACGATGATACCGATTATTTCACCCAACCGGGCGATCTGTTCAGGATCATTAAAGCGGAAGGAAAGGACGCCGTGCTTTTTGAAAATACGGCAAGACAAATCGGTGGTGCGGAGCTATTTATTCAAGTTCGTCATATTCGGAATTGCTTCAAAGCAGATCCTGAGTATGGAACCGGAGTGGCACTGGCCCTAGGACTTACCATGGAGCAGGTCGATGCTTTCGATCTGACTCCTTACGATCGGTGGGCACCAAAACCGAGTGATCATTAAACTTTTGAATTGTTTGGGCCTCCATTTGGAGGCCTTTTTTTGTAGTTTAGTACTTACCTTATGTCAACGGATAGTCATTTGGTTTTTCCTATTTTTGATAAATCGTTTCGGGTCTATTCCCACGACGATGTAAACGATAACATACACGCAGATCTATGAAAACAATAGAGTTTGGTCTTATGACCTTTGCCGATATGGCACCCGAGACTACTACTGGAAGCGGGAAGAATGCCCATCAACGAATTCAAAACTTGCTCGAGGAAATTCAGCTAGCAGACCGTTTAGGAATTGATGTGTTTGGACTCGGAGAGCACCATCGCGAAGATTACGCTGTGTCTTCTCCAACTACCGTTTTGGCTGCTGCCGCGGCACTGACTTCTCGAATCAAACTTTCCACAGGTGTGACGGTTTTAAGTTCCGAGGATCCAGTTCGAGTTTACCAGCAATTTGCAACGTTAGATCTGATTTCTGGAGGGCGTGCTGAGATTATGGCTGGTCGAGGTTCCTTTACCGAGAGCTTTCCACTTTTCGGCTATGATTTGGCCTATTATAATGAACTGTTTGAAGAAAAGCTTGACTTACTTTTAAAAATTAACCGTGATTCTGTCGTCTCATGGTCTGGGACTCAGCGCCCTTCGATTACGAATTTAGGGGTTTATCCCCGAGCTCTCAAGGGTGAGATTCCGATTTGGATTGCGGCCGGAGGGACCCCCTCTTCGGCTCTACGAGCAGCAAAGAATAAATTACCCTTAATGCTTGCTATTATTGGAGGAATGCCTCAGAATTTCGTGCCCTTTATCGACTATTATAAAAAGTCGGCTCTAGAATCTGGAACTGCACCACAGGACTTGCAAGTGGGTATCAATAACCATGTCTTTATTGGTGAAGATGACCAAAAGGTCGCGGACGATTTCTTCCCTTATTATGCGCAGATGATGGATCGCGTTGGTAAATCACGAGGATGGCAGCCCATGAGCCGTGAGCAGTTCGAATTCATGAGAAGCGACCAAGGTTCCTTACTCGTAGGGGGCGTGGAGCAGGTGGTTGAGAAACTAGTCTATGAACATAAGCTCTTCGGATATACGCGGTTCTTTGCTCAGGCCTCCTTAGGCTTTGTGCCGCATGAACTTACCATGAAGTCCATAGAACTTTACGCCACGCAGGTCATTCCTGAGGTAAAACGAAGGCTGAAAATTGATTAAATTTTTGGAGTCTCTAAAGAGGCTAACCGAATTATTAATAACTTAGTCCCTAGAGGTATTTAAAGAACGGCCCTTTAAAATACGTGGAAACGAACTATTTGTAACGAGTTAAATAAAAACAGACCACTATGTCAAACATCGGACTTATCATTGAAGAAAAAGCAGCAGACATTGGAAACTTTCTAGTTGGACGCCTGCTTCCATTCCGCGAAAAGCGAGCGGTGGGACCTTTTGTCTTTATTGACCATATGGGACCCGCAAAATTAAGTGAATATCAAAATTTGGACGTCGGTCCACATCCGCATATTGGACTCTCTACACTTACTTACTTAATGGAAGGTTCCATCTTTCACCGCGACAGTCTAGGGAGCGCTGTAGAGATTTCTCCTGGAGCAGTCAATTGGATGACTGCTGGAAAAGGTGTGGTGCACTCTGAACGAACACCAGAGTATTTGCGTTCGTCCTCAAAATCGCTTCATGGATTTCAAATCTGGGTGGGTCTACCAAAAGGACAGGAGCAAATTGAGCCAAGCTTTAGCCATACGGAGGCCAGTGCGATTCCTACCTGGGAAATGGACGGGGCAAACTTTAAACTTATTGCGGGTGAAGTCTTTGGTCGGCGCTCACCCGTGCCGGTACTGAGTCCGCTTTATTTTCTCGAAATTAAATCGAAAAATGCAGTTACACTCGATATCGGAGCGCATCTTTTTGGGGAGGTCGGCATGTATGTAGTGGAAGGATCTGTTATATTGGACTCACAGGAAATGGGGACCAAACAACTCATTATTGCGAAAAATGCCACCTTATGTGAGTTTGAAATGCGGGAGAACACCACCATCCTTTTATTTGGTGGGGAGCCTTTTGAGGAGGAACGCTATATTTTTTGGAATTTTGTAAGTTCAGAGAAAGAGATCATTGAACAGGCGAAACGAGACTGGCATGATCAGGATCCCGAGGCTTTTCCTAAAGTCATTGGGGATGATGGCGACTATATTCGCCTACCAAAGTCAATTCTCAAGAACCGATAGACAATTTTTCACTTCTTAATAAACGACCTAAGATCTTATACTATGATTGAAATTAAACATCAAAACAACGAAAAAAATGGTCTGTTCGAAATCTATTTCGATCAACAGCGCGCGGGTGAAATGACTTACACTTGGGCAGGTACCGATAAATTTATTATTGACCATACGCAGGTTGACCCAAAATTTGGCGGCAAGGGACTCGCCAAGAAGCTGGTCGTAGCCGGAGTTGAATTCGCAAGATCGCAAGGCGTTAAGGTAATTCCTCTTTGTCCTTACGCCAAGGTGACTATCGAAAGAAATACCGATTTGCAGGATGTCCTGTAGAATTTTTTAATCAACAAAAGGAGTTTGAAAAGTGCTTGAAAAATGGTAAATTTGTAAAAATGGGATAAATGAGGCGACGCAGTTATTTTTCCCACTGATCTTTCCGATTCAATTCTAAACCTCAAATTTCATTGAACCCATGGCTCACATTCCTGAACTTATTACTGATCTCGCCCTAATTCTTTTAGTTGGAGCGTTTGTAGCACTCTTGTTTAGAAAGATTAAACAGCCTCTTGTCTTAGGGTACATCATTGCTGGATTCCTAGTTGGGCCGCATTTTAATTTGGTTCCAACGGTGGTTGATGAGAAAAACATCGATACGTTTGCTGAAATCGGGGTTATCATGCTTCTATTCAGTTTAGGTCTGGAATTTAGTTTCAAAAAGCTGATGAGTGTTGGAGGCTCCGCCTCCATTACGGCAGTGGTTGAAATTCTTTTCATTGGACTTGGGGGGTATTTGACCGGCTATTTTTTAGGTTGGAATCAGATGGATAGCCTCTTTTTAGGAGGGATGCTGGCCTCGTCTTCGACCACCATTATTTTAAAGGCCTTCGATGAGCTCAATTTAAAGACGAAGCAGTTCGCTCAAATTGTCTTTGGTGTCTTAATTGTTGAGGATATTATTGTCATCTTATTAATGGTACTCCTATCAACCGTTGCGGTAACGCAGCAGTTCGAAGGCTCTGAAATCATCTATACCATTTTAAAACTTCTTTTCTTTTTAGTGCTCTGGTTTTTGGTGGGAATCTATCTTCTTCCAAGTTTCCTTAAGCGTGCGAAGAAATTATTTGATGAGGAAACCACCATTATTTTTGCTGTAGGGCTCTGTTTTGGGATGGTTATTCTTGCCACACAAGTCGGGTTCTCTGCGGAATTAGGCGCCTTTGTCATGGGGTCTATCATTGCGGAGACGACCATGGCTGAAAAGGTGGAGCACGTCACAAGACCTATTAAGCAGCTTTTTGGAACCGTATTTTTCGTTTCTGTCGGGATGATGATTGATCCGAATGCTATTGTGGAACATGCGGTGCCAATTGTGGCTATTACCTTTTTAACCTTATTTGGTAAATTCTTCTTTAGTTTCCTAGGTGCTTTGATCTCAGGGCAACCCCTAAAGCAGT
Organism: Flavobacteriales bacterium UBA1694; assembly: GCA_002319955.1. Lineage (GTDB taxonomy): Bacteria > Bacteroidota > Bacteroidia > Flavobacteriales > Weeksellaceae > Planobacterium_A. Next base: position 73,423 of record DCJS01000007.1, on the reverse strand, counting down.
CCATTCAAGTCGGTATGAGTATGGCTCAGATTGGAGAATTCGCGTTCATTGTGGCAACCTTAGGGCTCTCGCTCGGGGTTATTTCGGATTTCTTATTCCCAATTGCAGTTGGGGTCTCTGCGATCACGACCTTCACTACGCCGTACATGATGAAGCTAGCCGATCCGTTTTACGAGTGGATCATGCGACGCCTACCTGAAAAGTGGGTGGAGCGCATTGAGCGTTACTCCTTAGACACCGAGAAAATGAATGCCAACCCGAAGTGGCACAACATTACAAAGGAATATATACGGATCATTTTAATCAATACAATTATTTTAATTGCTATAATTCTGCTTTTCCGTTTTACCTTAATTCCGTTTGTCAACCGGAATATCGAAGACCCGCTTTATCAAAACACAATTGTCATTGGCCTGGCGACACTGATCTCAGCCCCATTCCTTTGGGCAATCCTAACCAAGCAGCCTAAAAGTGCAGGGACAGGGGATTTGAATTCAACAATCGTCGTCGCACTTAACGTGATTCGTTTTCTTGTAGGGGTCTTTTTGATCGGTCTTTTTGTGGATCAATTAACTTCAACTAAATACGCCATCTTAGTCGCGCTTCCGGTGGTGGTGTTCCTACTTTGGTTTTTTTCAAAACGGATTCAATCGATCTACCAACGAATCGAAAGTCAATTTATCAGCAATTTTAATGAACGCGAAACCCAGGATTATCTAGAAAACAAGACGTTTTATGACATGAAGCAAAAGAACCTCGAGTTTAAAGAGAAGCTTAAGACATGGGATGCTCATATTGCGGTGATGGAGGTTCATCCGCTGGCCAAATATATTGGAATCGTATTAAAAGAACTTCAATGGAAAGAAAAGTATGGAATTAATGTCGTGTACATCAAACGTGGCGACGCGCTGATAAATCTGCCTGGAAGAGACAACCGATTGCTTCCATACGATAGAGTAGGTATTTTAGGCACGGATGAACAGTTTCAGAATTTCAGAGAAATTTTTGACCAAAGAGATGAGGAGTGGGCTGAGTTCGATGTGAACGATATCGCTTTAAAGAAAATTCTGCTCAGTGGGAAGTGCAAGTACATTGGGAAGAGTATAAGAGAGTCCCATATTCGTGAGGACTTAATTAGTCAAGTTGTTGGAATCGAGCGGGGCGATGAACGCATGCTGAATCCAGATTCTTCGCAAATTTTGCGTGAGGATGACATGCTGTGGATGGTCGGAAATACCAAAAAACTGCGTGAGTTCATTCACAATAGCGCGAAATACTAGGCTTAATTTTTAAATTCCTTAAGGCATTTCTGCTTTAAGTAGCTAAAAAAACTATATTTGCTTCACTAATTTTCAATTGCATGAATCCAAGTATCGTTCTACTCAGTTTTGTATTTGCCTATTTTATTGGTTTGCTCGTTATCGCTTATTTTACGAGTCGAAATTCAGACAACCAATCGTTTTTCATAGGAAATAGAAAGAGTAAATGGTGGCTGGTGGCCTTTGGAATGATTGGAACCTCCCTGAGTGGGGTCACATTTATTTCAGTGCCTGGCACGGTTGGAAAAGCCACAGTTGGGGATTATGCCTTTGGTGGTTTTGAGTACTATATGATGGTCCTTGGCTTTTTCATTGGGTACTTTATTGTGGCCTTCGTGCTCTTACCACTTTACTATAAAATGAATCTGACGTCCATTTACACCTATTTGGGACGTCGTTTTAATGTGGAGGCGCATAAAATCGGATCGATTTTTTTCATCGTTTCCCGCTCTATTGGAGCCACAGCAAGGCTTTACTTAGTGGTAAACGTGCTTCAAATTTTCTTACTTTCCTCTCTTGGGATTCCCTTTTGGCTTACCTCTGTCGTGATTTTACTCATGGTACTTCTTTATACCTTTGAGGGCGGAGTAAAGACTATTGTTATTACCGATACGCTCCAGACGTCTTTTATGATTATCAGTTTGATTGCCTGTATCGTCTTTATACTGTCGTCTCTAGATCTAAACGTCACGCAGGCCTACAACCAATTGGCGGACCAACAGTTTACGCATTTGATTAACACGGATGTAAATTCAAAAACGCATTTTCTTAAAACGGTCATCGGAGGAATGTTCATTACAATCGCTATGACAGGACTAGATCAGGAAATGATGCAGAAAAACATTTCGGTGGACAATCTCCACAATTCTAAGAAAAACATGCTGACTTTTGCAGCAACGCTGTTATTTGTCAACCTTGCCTTTCTCTTTCTAGGTGGCTTGCTTTATTTATTTGCTATGGAAAATGGGGCAGTGTATCAGAGTTTAGTGCAAGTGGTTGATGGAAAGCAAAGTCTTGTGTCTGCCTTTGGATTTCCGGATGCCTCAGGTAATGTCACCAACATTATGGGTGATGATTTATTTCCAGCGCTTTCTCTCAATGGGTATTTCCCGCTTGTGATTTCGGTGGTGTTTATTATCGGCCTGGTATCAGCGCTATTTCCGTCTGCCGATGGGGCTCTTACGGCAGTCACGAGCTCCTACTGCGTCGATCTACTAAGACTTAATGACAACGAGCTAATGACCGAGAAGCAAAAGAAGCGTTTAAGGATTCGGATTCACCTTGTCTTTACGGTGGTTTTCTTTTTACTCATTATGGCTTTTAAAATAATCAATGATAAGTCAATTGTTTACCTAATCATGGAAGTCGCAGGCTACACCTACGGCCCATTACTCGGACTTTTCGCCTTTGGGATTTTTACAAAATTCGCGATAGAAAAGAAAGGACGAATCTTGATTGTCACGCTAATCGCTCCACTATTAACTTATGGAATAAACTATTTGGTTACCCATACCTCGGCCTATCAGATTGGCGTTGAGTTGATTGTGATTAATGGACTGCTTACTTTTATAGGCCTGTGGCTGATTTCTGAGAAGACGCAGAAGCAATTGGCCTAATTTGCTAATACCTTGCAAAAAAAGGTGTGTCTTTTGGAATTAACTATGGGGCACCCATTTTTAAAATCCATCAAAAAGATGTAATTTCGCATGCAAGTAAATTTAAAGTAATGAGTAATAGTATTGAAGAGTTAAAGTCTCTTACCACACAGATCAGAAGGGATATTGTGAGAATGGTTCACGCCGTGAATTCTGGGCACCCTGGTGGCAGCCTTGGCTGCGTGGAGTATTTTACAGCCCTTTATGGGAACGTATTAAACTACCAGTTGCCATTTCAAATGGAAGGTAAAAATGAAGACTTATTCTTCTTATCCAATGGACACATTTCTCCCGTGTTTTATTCAACCCTCGCACGCTTTGGATTTTTTCCAGTAGATGAACTTCGAACCTTCAGAAAGTTAGATTCAAGACTTCAAGGCCACCCGACAACGCATGAAGGGCTGCCAGGCATACGTATTGCGTCTGGATCCTTAGGACAAGGTTTATCGGTGGCTGCTGGCGCGGCTTTAGCTAAAAAATTAGACGGGGATAGCAGCCTTGTTTATACGCTTCATGGCGATGGCGAACTGCAGGAAGGTCAAATCTGGGAAGCACTAATGTTTGCGGCTCATCATAAAATTGACAATCTGATTTCAACCGTAGACTATAATAACAGACAAATTGACGGTGACGTTGATGATGTAATGAGTTTAGGAGACCTCCATGCGAAGTTAAGTGCTTTTGGATGGGAAGTACTCGAAGAAAAGAATGGGAACGATTTAGAAAGCGTTATCGCAATTTTAGAGAAAGCCAAATCCTTGACCGGGAATTCAAAACCGGTTATCATTATTATGCATACTGAAATGGGTCAAGGAATTGATTACATGATGGGATCTCATTCTTGGCATGGAAAAGCACCAAACGACGAGCAATTAGAGACTGGGCTAAAGCAGTTATACCTTGAAGCGCCAAGTGATTATTAATAGCAAAGCAGTAGAGCAATGAAATTTACATATACAGAAAAGAAAGATACTAGAAGTGGGTTTGGAGCAGGCCTCGCGCAGTTAGCAGATGACAATCCCAATGTAGTGGCACTTTGTGCAGACCTTATTGGGTCGCTAAAAATGGAGAAATTTATTGAGAAAGCGCCAGAGCGTTTCTTCCAAGTTGGTATTGCAGAGGCCAATATGATTGGTGTTGCTGCAGGATTAAGCATCAATGGCAAAATTCCCTTTACTGGAACGTTTGCGAATTTTTCAACCTCCAGAGTCTACGACCAGATCCGCCAATCCGTGGCTTATTCTGGTAAGAACGTCAAAATTTGTGCGTCTCATGCTGGGTTAACCCTAGGCGAAGACGGCGCCACGCACCAAGTGCTGGAAGATATTGGCATGATGAAAATGCTTCCTGGAATGGTGGTTATTAATCCTTGCGATTACAATCAAACCAAGGCTGCCACAATCGCTATAGCTGATTATGAAGGACCGGTTTACCTTCGTTTTGGTCGCCCTGCTGTTCCTGTGTTTTTACCTGAAGATACCCCATTTGAAATAGGAAAAGGCCTTTTACTTCAAGAAGGTACAGATGTGACGATTGTGGCCACTGGACACCTTGTTTGGGAATCACTCGTTGCGGCAGCTGAATTAGAAAAGGAAGGGATTTCGGTTGAAGTTATAAACATTCACACGATTAAACCTTTAGACGAGGAAATCATTTTAAAGTCTGTCAAAAAGACGGGTAAATTAGTTACTGCCGAGGAGCATAATTACTTGGGTGGTTTAGGCGAATCCGTTTCGGGAATGCTATCAAGAAGACGTCCAACGCCTCAAGAGTTCGTGGCGGTGAACGATTCTTTTGGAGAATCCGCGACACCAGCTGAGCTAATGAAAAAATATGGAATTGATTCCACTGCGGTTTTAAGCGCCGTAAAACGCGTCCTGGCTAGAGACTAGTGTAAAAGGGCTATAATAGTATAAGAAGCACGTGCAGAGCACGTGCTTCTTTGTTTTAGGTTGGACCGATTAGGCACTAAAAAAAAGTGCTCCAAAAAGGTGGAGCACTCAAATTCAAATTAAATATAAGAGGACATGGTTTTAGTTTCTTAGGACTTTTTCTAGTTCCAAAGCTTTTGGAAATAAAATGTTGTTTTCAATATGGATGTGCTTGTGCAAATCGTCTTCAAATTCCTGTAGCATTTTGAATGCTACTTGGTAGGTGCTGCAGGCATCTTCCGGGAACTGGTAATTGTTCGTTAACTCGGCAATTTTTCTAAAGCGTTCCCCTTCAATATCGTGCTCATGCATCATCATGTCCACAGGGTTTTCAACGGACCCGAAAGAAGCAGGCTGTAGCGTCGAATGGGAGCGTTGGGAGTCCATCATTACGCGAACGAATGGGAAAAGGATTTGCTCTTCTTTTTTCATGTGAGCTGTCAGGTCTGTTGCAGACTGTTCAAAAAGCTCAAATACTTCGAAAAGCTCTGGGTGTCTGCTGCCATGAACCTTACAGATTTTGTTTAAAAATTGAAGTAAGATGGGAGCTTTGTCTGAGATGTACCTGTGGTGGGTTTTCTCAACATAATCTGCAAGCAGATCAAGAGGCCAAGATTTATAATCAATGGTTTCGCCGCTTGCGGATCCAATTAGTTCAAGTTCCTTGGCAACTTGACTAATGTCTTTGCCTTCAAGTTCAGAAGCCTCCTCTAAGGTTCTATTGCCATTGCAGCAAAAGTCTATTGAGTATTTTTTGAATACTGCCGCAGCTCTGTAGTCTTGTGCGACGATCTCTCCAATTGTTTGGTCTAAAATTGTCATATTTCTTTGTTTTTGTAATACAAAGATACGTATTTTTCCAAACAGGACAAATTTATCCGAATTAATTTTTATGTGAATTAGACTCGTAGTCTAAACAGGCCTTCTTCCGTGCGAAGTGCAAGGTCTTCTAGGGTGTATTTGCAGGCCATCTCTATTAAGTGCTCACGAACATGTCTGAACTCATTATGAACAGGACATGGGTTTGAGGAGGAACATTCTTTAAGTCCTAGAGCGCAGGTCATAAAAATACCTTCTCCGTCGATGATCTTTATAATATCGTAGATTTTAGTTTCCTTCATTTTCTCCGTGGTTATGGAGAATCCCCCTTGTTTCCCACGGGCTGATTTCATGACTTCTGCTTTGCAGAGTTGTTGGAGTATTTTGGCTGTAAAGGCTTCGGGGGCGTCCACGGCTTGAGCGATTTCTTTTACGTTCACACGTGCATCACTCAGATTTTGTTGGGCAATATAGATTGAGGCTTTTATGGCGTATTCGCAGGCTTTTGAAAACATAATTAGTATTTGAAAAATTGCCATTTAGGCACAATGGCAAGTAGCCCAATTCCAACAAATACGAACAGAGAGGTCACATCGGAATAGAGAAAGGTGTCCAGGTAATACAAATGAAAAATAAAGTGCATTAGCGTAGCCACTGGAAAAAGCACCACGCCAACCTTACGGTAGAGGTATATTAAAATAACTGACAGAACAATTAAGAGGTCGACAGCAAAAATTAAATAAAAATACCAAAGGGGAATCTGCAAGTGGTTTTCCGCCGTTTGGATGTACTGATCCACATCAATTCCGATTCCAAACACTGCAAAAAAAAGCATCGCTAGGAGCGAGAGAATGATTCCCATTCCTTTTTCTGGACTCTCGTCCTTGAAGTAGTTTTTTTCCATACAGTAAAAATAAAAAAACTTATGATAGAATCATAAGTTTTAAGTTTGATAATGTCTATAAGTCTTAGATTGAAATCGCTTTGATAAGGCGATTTTTATCGCTTAAGTACTCTTCCATAGAAATCATACTTTCCGTGCGCATCACATCTTGAATATCGTCAATCTGGTAAATAATACGTTTTGCATCTTGTGTATTCTTAGCTTTCACTTTACAAAAGATATTGTATTTGCCTGAAATCACACTCGCTTCGGTCACGTTCGGGATTAACGAGAGTTCTTTTAGAACGTCCTGTGTTCGATTCGATTTGTTAAGTAAAATACCAATAAACGCTGTGAAATGGTAGTCTAATTTCGCATAATTAATGGTTAGAGAAGAACCTAAAATGATTCCAGCATCTTCCATTTTTTTTACGCGCACGTGGATCGTTCCAGCGGAAACATCCATTTGTTTTGCAATCTCAGTAAAGGGCATTCTTGTGTTTTCTACAAGGAAGTCCAAAATTTTCTTGTCTATTTCGTCTAATTGATAGTTCATTATAATAAAGCTTGTTCGTTAAGAATATCGTATATCTTTGCAAATTTACAAAAAAAAACGAATAGTAGAAAATTGATGGAAATATTAACAATATTTAACACCCAAACTGATAATTATCATAAAATACCTAGTTAGCAGTGCTAATTTTTGCAGAATCTATTATTGCCTTTAAGCTGTCTCTCTTCTGCTTTTTCTTTTTTCTATTGAATATGGTATTAAAGCTTTTGCTGTAAACAACGCCCACGCCGTAGGTTTGGTTCTCACCAGTGCCGCCAGCATTGCCAGCCACGAGTCCAATGTTTGAAGGTTTAGAATAGGCTCGCACAAGGCGCGTTCCGTCATTCTTTTTACTCCAGTCGTATTCAATAATGCCTTCACCGGAAAGGTAATTGTACGTGGCGCCTTCCGAACCCTTTGAGAGTGGGACACCTAGGCCTGTTTTTACCGTGACTCTTGGCGAGAGTGCAAAGCTTACACTGGCATTCGCACGGTCGCCCGTGTTGGAACCGTTATCGCCTTTTAAATAGTTTAAATCGACTTGCACCTCGTTACTGATGGTATTGAAAACGCTTCCTAGTTGTTTAAAGAGCATGTTATAGCCTGAGTTTTCGAGCGTGCTGCCCACGTCAAGATTGAATCCTGCGGCGTTCTGTACATTAAAGGAATTCATAACGAGGACACTACCGAATTGAATCACTTTTTCATCCTCGTTCATCATTTTTCCTGCTAAGGTTTCTTTTAGCTGACTTGAAAGGTCGGGCGCCGAAAGACCGAGTTTTACCTCTGGGTTATTAAGACTGCCTTCCAGGGCTACGGAAAGTAAAACATTGACCGGTGGCAGAGCCGTAACCCCAAGATACTGACCGGTATTGGTAACCGCTCTAATATAGTTTGCTTGAATGTTTAACGCCGGAGTCATGGCGTTGCCATCCCAACGCATGCTGCTTCCTTTGACTATTTGAAAGGTCCGCTCCAAAATGGCTTGTGAGACAAATGTGCCGCTTTCTACCAGATACGTTCCATTCATTGATATGGCCCCATTGGGGAACATTCTAAAACGAAGCGGATTGGCGCTCCCTCGAACACTAATGTTACCCACGTCCTCAGGCAGATCCACATTTACTGTGGTGCCTTTATCGACTGCGATATTAAAATCGAGGCTCATGTTTGTGCCGCGTGGCTTTTTCTCTTCGAGCACAATGGCGCCTGAGGCATCCTCTTTTAAGAAACGAAGCATCTTAAACTCATCGACCCCTGAGGTAGATCCCGCATTGAAGGTAAAGACACTGTTATTTAGAGCTCGAAAAGGTTCATTTAAGTCGGTTGCGATACTAAGCCCAGAAACCGGTCCAGAGACGTAGAGGTTTCCTTGCCCGTAAACGCGTCCCCAGAAAAGATCATAGTCTCTTTGTTGGGTATTTAAAACCATGAGGTTGTCCGCTCTCATAATGAGGTTGACCGCCATGGAGGAGAGGGTTTCGAATTGAATAACCCCTGAGATGGTTCCACTTGAGTTGTTGCGTCCGTCTTTTAAATGAATTTCATTCAAAATAGCCTGTCCCTTGGACAGAGGAATTACCGTATCTTCAAAGGTATAATCGACACCTATGAAATTAAGTTTAAGTCCAAAATCCTTCAAGGCAATATCCCCACTATAGTCGATGTTATTAAGCGGCCCAGAAATATTTAGAAGTCCAGTCGCCTTTCCTCTAAGATTTCCAAAGACTCCCTTAACAAATTGCTGGGTAAAGGCAAGATCAAAATCTTGCATGTCCATTTTTACGTCGAGCGTTGGGGTAGGCGTATTGTTGTTTACCGTGCCTAGGACATGTAAATTATTGTCTCCAATAATGCCTGCGGAGACCACCTTGGCCTCGATGTCAAACACATTTTCCAAACTGCTCTTTTTGGCAGTCAGTGAAATGGTCCCCATATCCTGGTCATCCATGGAGATATCGAAAATCTGTAGATCTACCAAGGGCTCTAGGATGCTTTTGTTCATCACAATATTAAATTCACCATTAGCAAGTCCTTGAATGTTTAAATCATTACCATTAGACTGCATCTCAAGAAGTTTTGAGAGTTGAAATTGATCAACACGCCCCACAATGCTGAAATCTTTGCCTGATTTCACAAGCGCCTCAGAAATTAATAGCGAGCTTTCTTCAGAAAACACCCGTAGGTTATGAATTCGAATCGTGCCTGTGGCTTTTTCGTAGATAATTGAATGGTCAAGACTTTCACTCGTGTCCACAGCCCATGAGACGGTGTTCACTTTTAGTTCCGTTGGTTCAAATTTAAAGAGATAGTCGCCACGACTTGTGGTGGACTGGTTTAAGTTTATAGCATAGGGCTTGAGGGACAGATCGAGTTCCATTTCCGGGGAGCCGTGGAGAAAGTTCGTTGAGAGATGTAAGACCTTATTATCTTCATTTTGCCCTGTAAATGTGAAATCACGAATCACATTGTTTTTATAGTGCGCGCGGTCGACTTTCGCAAAGAGTTGCTCTTCGAGGTTTGCTGTGTTGATTCGTATCACAAGATTATCGAGCATGGCACTGTCCTTTTTCGCCACGCCGTCACTAGGCATAGCAAGGGCGGGATTTGCGGTGTCAAGAACTTGATCTAATTGGGCGATCTGCTCAGCATTCGTCATGAGGTAGCGAATCTGACTAGCCTCTAAATTAAGGACAAGGTTATTTGTATTTCCCTGGTACGACCCGGAAACAGTGGCGCCAGAGGGGAGCTGCAAATTGGGTTCAAAATAATTCACCAGGCCTTGTTGGACTTCAAATTCAAGATTGAAACTTTGCCCCACATAGAGCCTAGAAGGCTCGGGACCAACGAGTATTTTTTGAATGCCATTTTGGATCATTCCGAGAAGATCTGCCAATTGGTAGTTTCCAGCTATTCGGCCATTAATTGCTCCGGGAGCGGTGATTTCAACCACTCGATTCCCCTCAGTAAAGTAGGCTTTTACCTTCGCTTCTGGAATGAAATACGATTTACCAGCATTTGAAAATCTCAATTCATTGGCGATGGCGTCTAAATTCAAATCGTTGAGACTGGTCATTGCTAAAGTTGCATCAAAGGTTCCACTTATAATTTGGTTTCCTTTGGAACTGGTGAAATAGTTTAGATTAAGATGTTGGATGTCCGCCACAAGGTCCGCTGCAAATCGCGCCGTTCTAAAATCGATTTTTCCATTAACCGTTGCTTTGGCATTTGCATCGTCAACTCGGATTAAGCCATCATAGGTCTTACGGTTTAATTGACCGTCTAGGGCAAGATTGTGCACGGTCTTATCGAGAATTTCAATTCGTGACAAGTTAGCCTTGGCATCAATTACCATTCGGTTTAAATCAAAGCTTTCCCCAACGAAATTAATTTTCCCAGAAATTAACCCCACCTCAGGCATCTTGGTTATTACCTTTGCATTCAAGTTGTTAATTTCGGCGTAGCCCCGGTAGCGTGGCAGATTTGAGCTGTAATCCTCTAAGAAAAGATTCTGCAATTTAGCCTGTCCAATGCCTGTGATAAGGGTGGCATTTGGAATGAATATTTGGTCAGGTCTTACTCTTAATGCCCCCTTGTAGCGCAAGCGTCCGAAGTCGTCTGCGAAATTTTTGAGTTTGCTCGAAATAAATGTAGGAAGCATTTGCTTAAGTCCGACGTAAGTAAGGTCCGTTGAAAGATCATTAGATTCGATTACAAAATTCCCATTGAGTACGTTCTTTAGTCGCATGGTTGAGGTCGCAATGCTCACATCTTTATTCCCAATAATGAAGTTTTCTAAATAAAAGTTATTTAGAGGGCCTGTCATTTTTCCAGAGATGTTTACAGGCTTATAATTGTCCCAATTAGTCATGAAATAACTTAGGTCGTAGCCACTAAGTTGACTGCCTCGCTTCAAGTTAGCATCCCACCGGACTTTATTTGAGAAATCACTAAAAGAACCTTGGTTCAAATTGAGTTTAATATCGCCTTGAATTAAGCTGTGGTTTGTGTTGAATGTGAGGTCGTTTAGAGATAAAAAATCCTCTGTTAGAGCAATTTCAGTGGAAAAGGTATCTACAAAGTGCGTTTTGCCCCAGCGCTGGGCTAAGAAGCTTAAGTTATTAACTTGAGCCGAGACATTCGGCCCATTCACTTTAACTTTGGGAGCGGTCATATTTACAGCGCTCGCTTGTAGCCAAACGCCTTCTTGACCCGGTTTATTTTGGTTTATTATTGAGATTTTCGAATCGACCAGTACGACACGTGAATCCAATTGAAAAGGCGGTTTGCTAGGATCTGAAGGTTTTCCAGAGTCAAAATTACTGATGTACTTTATAAAATTGGATATTTTTTCGCCCTGGTAGGTTACGACTTTGATATCCGCATTGGTAAGTTGTAGGGAATTGAAACTAAGGGCGTTGTTCTTGCCGATGTTGGTTACTAAAGAAATCCAATTCGAGTTTGCTCGGAATTCTCTTACTTTAATGAACTGGAGTCCACGCGAGTCTTCGATGCTTAAGCCTCGGATGGTCACATCACCAAAGTAGTCTACATGGATACTTTGGGTCGTCATCTTGGCTTTGAAATCTTGATTGAGCACCTTAAGGGCTTGGTTTGCGGCCCATTGTTTGGTGACATTTAAATTGATGGCAATAAGGAACGCGCCCAGTAGAGCTAGTCCAATCCAAAACACATAAAGAAGCAACTTCGCCCACCATTTGTAGTCCGTCACATCCTTGGCTGCTTGATCGGCAAATTCGCCAGCCACTTCTATCGGGTTTTCCACCACGTCTTTGGCTAGGTCGCTGACGTCTTTCGCGGCATCCTTTGCCGCATCGCCCACCTTTTGGGAGATGGATTTGTTTTTGTTTTCTAAATTTTCGTTCTCGTTATTATTCTCTAAATTTGCCATATAATGAGCGAGTCAACTATAATTTTGGGTATCGAATCGTCCTGTGACGATACTTCTGCAGCGGTAATTAAAGGAAATACCATACTTTCAAACATTGCGGCTTCTCAAGCCATACATAATGAATACGGCGGTGTGGTTCCTGAACTGGCCTCACGTGCGCATCAACAAAACATCATTCCTACGGTTCAAAAATCGCTGCTTCAAGCAAATATACAACAAAATGCAATTTCAGCCATAGGGTTTACTCGGGGACCTGGACTGCTCGGATCGCTCCTTGTTGGGACATCCTTTGCGAAATCCTTAGCGATGAGCCTCAATGTTCCTTTAATTGAGGTAAACCATTTACAGGCGCACATCTTAGCCCATTTCATCGATGATGCAAATAGTGTGCCTCCAAAGTTCCCATTTCTTTGTCTTACGGTGAGTGGCGGGCACACCATGATTGTGCTCGTAAAAGACTATTTCAAGATGCAAATTTTGGGAAAGACAATAGACGATGCCGCTGGAGAAGCCTTCGATAAAATTGGAAAGCTCCTGGAGCTTGATTACCCGGCTGGCCCCATTGTTGACCGCTTAGGACAATTGGGAAATGAAGATGCTTTTGTATTTAGTAAACCGAAAGTACCAGATTATGATTATTCTTTTAGCGGAATTAAGACCTCAGTGCTCTATTTTGTACAAAAGAAACTAAAAGATAACCCGGATTTTATTGAGCAGAATCTTAATGATTTGTGCGCGTCGGTGCAAAAAACAATTGTTGATACCTTAATGGTTAAACTCGAAAAAGCCGCTCTTGACTACGGTATTAATGAAATAGCTATTGCAGGCGGAGTCTCTGCAAACTCTGCTTTAAGGAAAGCCATGGGCGAGAATGCCAAATTCAAAGGTTGGAATGTCTATATTCCGAAGTTTGAATATACGACTGATAACGCTGCGATGATTGCAATGGTAGCTCAACTGAAATACGAAAGAGGAGAATTTGCCCCTTTAACTATTTCGGCAAGTGCGCGCTATGATATAGAACAAGATTTTGACTCATAGAGTCGCGACTAAATAACAAAAATCCCTTATGAAATTGTTTCACGGCCAAGTTCTTCCAGAAGTTGAAATTCATCCAGAAGAGCAGCTACACATTGTAAAAGTCCTTCGCATAAAGGAAGGCGAAGAAATTTTTGTCACTGATGGACACGGCAATCTCGCCCGAGGGCGTTTGGTTTTTGAGGGTAAAAAAGTGAAACTTGATGTAAGTGAGTTTAGTACCAAACTTCCCGGGTTTCCTGTTAAAGTTCATTTGGCTATTGCGCCTACGAAAAACTTGGACCGTATCGAGTTCTTTACCGAAAAAGCAACGGAGCTTGGGGTGAGTGAAATCACGTTTTTGCTCACGGATAAAAGTGAGAGAAAAATTCTTAATCTTGAGCGCCTAATAAAACAAACAGTTGCGGCCTCAAAACAGTCCCTTCGAATGCATTTTCCTACGGTGCATCCCTTAACAAAATTATCTGATTTTGTGGCCACTTGCGATCCACATTCCACCTACGTGGCGCATTGCGATCCAGGCTTTAGCCGACTTCAACTAAACGACTTACCAAAGCAAGACTCACAAACGTTTTTGATTGGTCCCGAGGGCGATTTTAGTGAAAAAGAAATTGAACGCTTAATTGCTCTTGGCATTCAGGCGGTTTCTTTAGGCCCCCAGCGTCTACGAACCGAAACGGCTGGCATTTTTTTGGCGGCTTGGAATTACACGAAGTTTTTTTAATAAAATCGATTATTGAGCTCGGGTGTTTTGTAAGTACTGCTGGTAAATTTGCTCGCCACTTGGAATGGTGTTGATTGCCCAGCGAATTTTTAATTCAAGTTGCTTTTCGGCACTTAAACTAATGGGTCTACCAGAATTTAGGAGTTTCTGTTTTAGATCGTAGAGGCAGATTCCTGCCGCTACCGAGACGTTATAGCTCTTTGTAAAGCCATACATTGGGATGGAAAGGGTTCGGCTGGAAAGGTCCAAAGCCTCCTTTGAAATCCCCTTAAATTCGGTTCCAAATAGGAGTGCTACAGGCGCTGTGATTTCAAAATCGGGTAGGAGAATGGCGTCTTTTTCTGCTGACACCGCGATAAGTTCATAGCCTCGCTCTTTAATTGTTTCCAAGGTGCTTAATTCGGCTTTCATTTTTTCAACTTCAACCCACGTTTCGGCTCCCTTGGTCACTGTAAGATTCGGATTGAATTCATTTCTTTGCTCAAGGGCAATGATCTTATGAAATCCACAAGCTTCGACGCTTCGCACGATCGCTGCGGCGTTTCGGAACTGATAAACATCCTGCATAACTGGAAGAATGAAGTCAGAACTTTCTTTGGCGTAATGTTCAATCTTCTCTAGTCGCTGAGGGGTCAAAAAGCCCTTTAAATAATCAAATGTGTTTTGAAGTTTTTCCATTTCATTTTCAAATCGATGCAAATTAACGTAATTTTACGCTTATGAAACGCAAAGTCCTTTTAATCTATACGGGTGGAACCATTGGAATGGAAAAAGACTACGGAACTGGAAGTCTAAAACCATTCAATTTCGAGAATATTTTTTCGAAAATTCCAGAGATTCAACTTCTGGAATGCGAAGTAAGAGTTCAGCCTTTTGACCAGCCTCTTGACTCCTCCGATATGGGGCCAAAGGAGTGGCAACGGATTGCGAAGTACATTGGTGACAATTATGAGCTTTATGACGGGTTTTTAATTCTTCATGGAACCGACACAATGGCCTACACAGCGTCTGCGCTTAGCTTTATGTTAAAAGGCCTGCGAAAACCAGTAATTCTTACTGGCTCGCAACTTCCCATTGGTGATTTACGCACCGATGCAAAAGAGAATTTTCTTACAGGGCTTAATTATGCCAGTTTGTATGAAGCAGATCAGGCCGTCGTCCAAGAAGTGGCGATTTATTTTGAATATAAGCTTTTGCGAGGTTCTCGTACACTAAAGCATTCAGCTGAATATTTCGATGCCTATTTAAGTCCAAATTATCCAATTTTAGGGCAAAGTGGTGTGCATTTGCATTTTACGAAAGAGGCACTCTATCGTGCCCCGAAAGACCAGCCTTTTGAAGTCGATTACCATATGTCTCCAAGTGTGCTCTTTTGGCGTGTGTTCCCAGGGATGTCCATGGCGCATTTACGAGCACTGCCAAACGTGAAAGTCCTGATACTTCAGGTGTACGGTTCGGGAACGATATCGAATTCCGAGCATACTGAGAGAATTCTACAAAAACTGCGTGATCAAGGCACTGAGGTTGTTGTGGTAAGCCAATGTGTTTCCGGAGCGATTTCCTTCGGGAAATATGAAAACAGTTCGGTGTTCACTAAGATAGGAGCCATTAGTGGTACGGATATGACAGCTGAATCTGCGATTACCAAAGCAATGCACTTAATGGACAACCCAAGATATAGAGAGAGTTTCGCTGAGAATTTTCCAAAAAGCTTTTGTGGTGAAGTGTCAGAAAATTAAAAGACTATTTTTTTTCTGTGTTGTATTTTTAGAATTCAATTAATTACCCTATTTTTGCAGTCTTCAATTAGAGAGGTGTCCGAGTGGTTGAAGGAGCTAGCCTGGAAAGCTAGTGTACGGGCAACTGTACCGTGGGTTCGAATCCCATCCTCTCTACGCATTATCAATAACCTGCTGTTTATCAGTGGGTTATTTTGGTTTAAATAGTATCTGTCTCCGTATATCTCTCCATGTTTAGTCGTATTATAGCAATTATAAAGTATTGATTGTAAATTACAAATAAAAGTAAGCAATTTGGGAGGACTCACTAGAAAAGTGAGTTTTTGAAAGGGGAGAGTTTCCTATAAAAAGCCTTCAACACTATTTCATTAACTAAAATCGCTCCCTTTTTTATATAAAAATAACAATCTCTACGAATAATTTTTATAAAAATATCAATATATTTGATTTTTACATAGAATATCAAGTTTAAAAGCTTAAACGATTTTCGGTTACAGATTGCAGATTGATCGATTTTACGCAAAATTTGGTGCAGGAAATATATTTTGTGACCGGATAGGAAATTAATCTTTAAAGTGGAGAAATTTTAATGGTACAATTCACATTGGAGAATTGTATTTCCTTATTAAAAAAAAATAAACCCAAGCAAATCATGAGTTCTACACTATTTTTAAATTCAATACAAACGACGCAGCAAATCTTAGCACGGGTGGGAGACCAACCTGATTTAAGTTTTAATTTTGATTTTCTTTTCAAAATTCTTTTAGCAATAGGCGCTGGACTTCTGATAGGGGTTGAACGTGAATTTAAGGGTAAAGACGCAGGATTAAAAACCAATATGTTGGTTGCTGTGGGCTCCTGTGTTTTTGTTTTTTTATCCCTGCAATTTCAAGGAGGGGAATCTTTTGATCCAACGCGGGTGTTAAGTCAGGTCGTAACTGGGATTGGTTTTCTTGGTGCCGGCGTCATTTTAAAGAAAGGCGCAAACGTTCAAGGGTTAACAACGGCAGCTACAGTTTGGTGCAGTGCTGCTGCAGGTTGTATCGCTGCATTCTACTTGGTGATGGATTTAGTATTATTTACTGGCACCGTTGTTTTTGTCAATATGATCTTCGGGTATATTGGTAAAAAAATCACACCAGAGGACACACTCTCACCTTTACATAATTCCCAGGACAACAACTAAAAATTATTTGAAATAGAGGACTGTTTTTTAACAAACACACACACGAATTACGTACCTCTGTGCAATTTTAGTTTCTTTAAGTTGATTTCATTCGATAGGCCAAAGCATTACAATTTTTGGTTTTTTTAATTTTTATAAAACGGTCTACTTTTTATCTCCTTTTGGCGCTAGTAAAATAAAAATCAGGTATGAAATTCTATTATTTTTGGCCTGTTTTAATAACGTAAGGCGAAGTTTTTTTTATCAATACCTTTGTAGAAATTTAAATTTATGCAATTGGTAAAAGTTGGGCTATGCGCCTTTGGAATGAGTGGGAAGGTATTCCATGCCCCTTTTTTGAATGAACATCCTGGATTTTTCTTATCAGCAATTGTTGAACGAACCAAAGAGGAATCCAAGCAAAAGTATCCCAATGCTACTATTTTTCGTTCTGTTGAAGAAATGCTTCAAAGCGCAGATATTGATTTAGTTGTGGTAAATACTCCGGTACAAACGCATTTCGAATATGTTGTAAAGGCCTTAGAAGCTGGCAAAAATGTAATTGTTGAAAAACCTTTTACGGTCACTAGAATCGAGGCAGAAGCGCTAGTCCAATTAGCAAAAGATAAAAATCTTTTCTTAAGTGTCTATCAAAACCGCAGATACGATCGAGATTATTTTCAAGTACAAGACGTTTTAAACGCCGGGAAATTAGGTACGTTGAAAGAGGTGGAGATCCGATTCGATCGCTTCCGCACTGGACCAAGTGCAAAGGCGCACAAAGAAAACCCTGAACTTTGTGGCTCGGGGGCACTACACGATTTGGGATCACATCTTATTGATCAAGCAATGCAACTTTTTGGTAACCCTGAAAAACTATTTGCAGATGTGTTTTCGATGAAAGGACAGGGATTCGCAAACGATTATTTTGAAATTCTACTCTATTATAAAGATGATTTGAGAGTGCGGTTGAAATCTACTGTTTTCAGTAAAGAAGCCCATTATGCTTATAGTTTGCACGGCGATAAAGGAAGCTTTTTACAAGAACGCACGGACGGTCAGGAAAATGAATTGGTTTTGGGCGCAATTCCAACTTATAACGAAGATTGGGTAAAGCCTTTAAAAGATCCTGATGGAATTCTGAACTATTTAAATGAAGATTCTGTGTTTGAACGACTAGTTACTTCAAGCGAACCTGGAAATTACATGGACTATTACCAAGGGATTTACGAACATATTGTTCTTGGGTATGCTTTGCCCTCACCCGGCTCAGAAATCATTCAGAATATGAAAATAATTGAAGCGTCATTAAAAAGTGCTGCTGAAGGAAAAGTTGTTCTGTTATAGATCTCTACGTGTACGCTTTTTCTCCACTTTGGTTTTCACATGATGAAATAATAGTACTCTTGTTCTCTAGATGAGTGAAAACCTTTTCAGCTTTGTCGAATTTCGTATTTTTGACTATTCTAAACTAGCATGAGTCAGAAAATTCCTTCTTTTATCTTTTGTCCAGAATGTCTGGGTGTCGGCAAAAAGAAGCGCCGAATCAAGAAAAGCGTGCGGCTTCGTTACGATAGGGAGTTAAGTGCCTATGAGAGTAACGGCTCCGTTGGAGAAGTTCCTACGCGTCCAAATGCTCAGCTTTACAGTTGTCCTAACTGCTTTGGCTCTGGAATTATTCCTACTGAAAATTATTCTACTCCGGATACGCAAAACTACCCCCATGTGGCCATTGTAGGTGCTGGAATAGGAGGTATTGCGCTTGCAGTCGCTTGTTTACATCGAGGCATTCCTTTCACACTTTATGAACGCGATACACATTTTGATGAAAGATCTCAAGGGTATGGATTGACTTTGCAACAGGCTAGTAAGGCTATTGAGGGATTTGGGATATTCAAATTAGAAAAAGGCGTGGTTTCTACTCGGCATTTGGTACACACTGCTGAGGGAAAAGTTGTTGGTGAATGGGGAATGCGAAAATGGCTTGATTCAAATTCTGCAGTGAAATCTTTAAAGAAGCATACGAATGTTCATATTGCTCGACAAGCGTTACGCATGGCACTGCTAGGGCAACTTGGTGGAGATGCTAGAGTGAAGTGGAATCATCAACTTGTAGGTTTTACTGAGACTAATGGAGGATTATTAAACCTTCAGTTTCAAGTTGATGGGAAAATTGAAACAACTCAGGCAGAGCTTCTTGTCGGCGCCGATGGAATTCGTAGTGCCGTTCGAAAACTATCAATTGGGGAACACTCGACACCCTTACGTTACTTAGAGTGTATTGTGATTTTAGGCATTTGTCCTTTGTCTGCGCTCGAAACAATTGAAAGCTCCTTGTTGGATTCAGAAACGGTCTTTCAAACGGCCAATGGCAATGAGCGCATTTATATGATGCCATTTGATAGCGATTCAATCATGTGGCAATTGAGTTTTCCATTGGCGCAAAATGACGCAATTGATTTGAGTGCAAAAGGTCCGAAGGCACTCAAAGAAGAAGCGCTGCGTCGCACGCAATGGCATGCACCTATTCCTCAGATTTTATCGGCCACTTTAGAGTCTCAAATTTCAGGTTATCCTGTTTATGATCGGGCATTACTGAGCTGCGAACTATTACAAGGTAAAGGTCCCGTCACCTTAATTGGGGATGCCGCGCATCCGATGAGCCCGTTCAAAGGTCAAGGCGCAAACCAAGCACTGTTAGACGCACTAGCATTGGCTAGAGAAATTTTCACTAAGTGTAGCCCCCAATCTCTATGGCGTGAAAAGGGACTTAGGAAAAGGGTTTTGCTAAATTTTGAAACGCAGATGTTAGAGCGTAGTGCAACGAAAGTAGAAGACTCCGCCGCTGCTGCCCAATTTCTGCATTCTGAAATTGCTTTATATGAAGGTGATGAACCCAGAGGAAGGGTTTTAAAGAGAGGAGACGGTTTCTGAGCTAGAAATTTTTAGCTCTAGAATAGGATCCAAGTGCAAGAAAATTTCAAAAAATTGACTTATTACTTCAATTAATCAACCATCACTTCACCTGACTTTCTGTAGATGAAATTGCCATAAATATGTCTTCTCGCAAAACGGCTTGGAGAATCTGCATTAACCATTTTTAGGTAAGTGTTTTTTGGAACACCGATGTATTCAAACATTTTCCCGTTCAAATGCTGAACTTTTAGAATAGATTTCTCCAAATGAAAGTCTTGGATAATTGACTTAGAAATGGTTTCCGCGTATTCTTCTTTGTATTTTTCTTGCGTTTCCTGGTTGATACTTACCAAAAAATGATAGGCTTCAATCACTGATTTACTTCGTTCTTCCGCTTCCAATTTTCCCTCTGCATCATTCACGAATTTATCAGGATGGGCTTCTTTCATCGTGTTTCGGTAAATGGTCTTTAGTTCCTTTAAGGTTGCTGTTTTATCAACTCCAAGAAGTTTTCTGTGTTCGCCAATTCGTTTCATCTCAATATCTTTTTTTTGCGCGTGCAAATTTACGGTATTTAAATGTACTGGAGTTTCGAAAATGAATTTAATTTCAAGAGGTTGTGTTATAGAACTTTTTCTTTAACCACAAACTTACTTTAACCAGCAGAATTAAGACGGGGACTTCAACCAGAGGCCCAATTACGCCCACGAAAGCTTGAGGGGAATGAATGCCAAAAACAGCGATGGATACAGCGATTGCCAATTCAAAATTGTTCCCCGTCGCAGTAAACGAAATTGCCGCATTCTTATCATAAGGCACTTTTAGAGCTTTATTGATGAAAAAACTTATAAAGAACATTAGGACAAAATAGATAATTAAAGGTATGGCTACCTTAACAACATCCATTGGGAGTTCTATTATTTTATCCCCTTTCAGGCTGAACATAAGCACTATAGTGAACAGCAAAGCATAGAGCGTTATGGGTGATATTTTTGGTATGAATTTTCGGTTATACCAGTCTTTCCCTTTTGATTTAATAAGAAAATAGCGGCTTAGAAAACCTGCTAAAAAGGGGAGTCCTAAGTAGATTAGAACACTTTGTGTGACGTCCTTTATCGACACACTAACGTTGTAGTTAGCTAATCCTAATTTTTCTGGCAAGACATTTATAAACAGCCAAACCAAAAAACTATAAGTGGCTATTTGAAAGATACTATTTAGCGCAATTAGTAGGGCAGCATATTCTCGATTCCCTTTGGCTAGGTCATTCCAGACAATGACCATGGCGATACATCGAGCCAAACCAATTAGAATTAGCCCGGTCATATAGTCGGGTTCGTGGCGAAGGAACAGCACGGCTAGGCTGAACATAAGAACGGTACCGACCACCCAATTCAAAAGTAAGGATATTCCAATTACTTTTTTATCTTTTAGAGCATGAGGTAATAAGGAATAGTCCACTTTGGCCAGTGGTGGGTACATCATTAAAATTAGTCCAATCGCCAATGGAATATTTGTCGTGCCGAGCGACAAGTCGTTCATCAAACGAGAACTCGAGGGGAAAATGTTTCCCAACCCTATGCCTATTGCCATGGCGAGGAATATCCATAAAGTTAGGTAGCGGTCTAAGAATTTTAATTTTGGTTGCATTTTGTTTTAAATTAGCACGTTCAAATTAATAGCCTCTTCTTAAGTTCTCCGCGTATTCATTAGGAAGAATACTCTGTTCAACAGCACTTGCGGCTCTTTCAATATCATAGTCAAAGCGAATAAACTCTACTTTAACACTGTCTTTATCCAAAACAGAACTTTGCTCATTTAGGGTAAGCATTACATAGCCGCCTCGTACATCGCTATCTTTCGGCTTTCCGACTGAGCCGATGTTGATCGCGTGTCGAAAGTGCGTTTTATCCTCAGTATCTGACTTTAAGATCCGGTGGTAAGGCTTGTGGGTATGTCCGAAACATAGAATATCGGCATCGGCCTGTTCTAATATTCTAATCATGCTTTTTTCTTCTCGGTCTTCAAATAAGTATTCATTTATTTTCCTTGGGCTCCCGTGCACCAGTAATAAATTGAGTTTCTGCTCATTTAGTTGGAATTCAACTTTGATATGAGCTGGAAGCGTTCGTAAATAAGCTCGTTCTTCATCGTTCATTACCGAATTGGTATACGCTATTGAAATACTCCCGTTATCTTTTTCAGGCTCCGTTTTATAAGCGCATCCGCAATCGTTACTCTTACGCCCAATGCCAAAATCATAATTTCCAGCCAGAGTCGGTATTTTTCTTCGACGGATTTCGTTTACGACTTCGTTTGGCCAAATGTTGTAACCCACCAAATCCCCCAAACAGTAAATACTGTCAGGATTTCTTTTTTCGACATCTTCAAAAAAAGCTTCTAAGGCAGGTAAATTGGCGTGAATGTCACTAAATAATGCAATTTTCATGGGGTGTAATTTAACTCGTTGTAATTTGCTTTTAAGACAGTTTTGTTAGCAGCATCCCCCTCCAGGGGTACAGGCGGTAGAGCCGCTTTTTTGAAGTTCTGCTAGGTTTATTTGTTGTTTTTCCACGGGGATCCCGCAGGCATCGAGTGCCAAACAAGCGGTGGTTTTATTTTTCAGAATAAACTGCTGGCCATTAAAATCCAAGTCGTATTTGCCGATCGTTGCACCTTGGTATTCAACTTCGATTTCAGCGTCTTCAATACCAAGCTTCTCTTCAGACAGTTTGATAATGTTTAGGAGTTTCGCTGGCTTTAATCGATGGTCATAATCATCGGCATTCCATAATTGGAAATTGACTAGTTTCTCAGTTCGAATTACGCCGCCGCAGTCGATAAAAGTCTTAGTGCTTTGTCCCACTTCAGTGACGTGGAAATGTTCGGGAACCTTCGTGGTGTCCTCCAATTGAAATTCAACAGTGTCTACCATCAGTAAGAGATCTTTAATTTTTGAAAGTGTCATTTTAGATTTAGTTTATAAGTGTATCGTATTATTACGATGTACTGGGTTAAAAAATAAGGCTTAACAGCATGAGTCAACATCTACATTATCTACAAAAAATGCATTGAAATCATCTTTAATCTGCTGCCAGACTTTTTCATCGATGCAGTAACAGATGCTTGTCCCTTCGATCGTGCCTTTGATAATACCTAGGTTTCTAAGTTCTTTTAAGTGTTGAGAGACTGTCGCTTGAGCTAGGCCGAGTTCGTCCACTAAGTCATTGCAAATACAAGCTTGCTGCCTGGTAATATACTGCAGGATTGCAATTCGAGCGGGATGGGCAAAGGCTTTAAATGCCAAGGCTAGATTGTTTTGTTGCTCTGAAAATATTTCAGTTTTTGATGCGCCCATTGTCTAATTTGTTATATCGCAATATTACGATTAAGATACTAACCTACAAAACTATTTTTTACTTTTTTTTCGTCGAATTCCTTAGGGGGCCCTTTTTTCTTATGGCGTTTAAATCTTAGCTGTTAGAGGCCTTTAAATATTGAAATTTGCGATGAGGTAATAGATTGCCCAGGCACCGAAAACGAGTATTACAACCCATAACCAGACCGGGATAACCCGTGGGTTTTCACTTCCTTTTATAATGAAACTTTGCTTCTTACCGGTGTCGTAGGCATTAATCATTAATGGAATAATTCCATTCACTGTCTCATTCTTTTTAAGGCCTTCAATATTTATAATGGGTCCATTACGAACGGTAAATGCAATAGTCTTTATTCCTTCATTGGATCCATACTTACTGATGATTTTCAGTTGATGTAACCCATCAGTGAGCTTCGTTGTATCCAAATTGAAAACAATCGGTGTCTGAAGTTCTGCTACGGGATTCGGGTTGTCGTCCACATAGAGAAGTACTTTGGCGTTATTGGAATGGTTCTTATCCATTTTAGTAGTTTAAGACATTTTTTTTAATGTGAGTTCTGCTTTTCTCCCCAGGGCGAATTAAATATTTTGCCGAATAAAATAAGGTGGCTAGAGTAATAAGAGTGATGATACCGACAATTACCCAGTCCCAAGTCGATTGAGGACCAGTCCCATGGGTTAAATTTTTTGTTATCGCAGGCTGCTGCAGTTCACACGCTTCACAGGCGAAGGCCATCACAGGCGCTAATAAAGTCAGTAGAAGAGTAAGGGTAAATCGTTTCATCACTATTTCATTTGGTCTAAGATGGTTTGTACGTCTTGTTTGGTCACTTTTGCACTGTTATTTCCCCAGCTTTCACGTTCATGGTTAATGATCGCTGCCACCTGCTCTGCTTTAAGCTCTGCTAAGGTTCCAACAGCAGGCATTTCAGCGTAGGCTGGCGCTAGGCCATTGTAACCTTTCATAATTATGGTAACGTAAAGCTCGAGGTTGTCACCCGTTACAACAGCGTCCCCTTTTAAAGGTGGGAAAGCCCCTGGGATTCCTTCGCCGTTAGCCTGGTGGCAACTCGCGCAGTGGGTCGTATAAAGAGCGGCCCCATCGGGGAGATCGCTCGCTGCAGCGCCGCCTGCAGCCTGCGGTTTCTCTTCTTTTTTATACAAAAATTCTTTTGCGGGAATCGATACCGGAAGCGCTGCTTGTTTAAGATAGAGTAAGTACGCAATAAGGTCTCGGGCCTGATGTCTTGGAAC
Organism: Flavobacteriales bacterium UBA1694; assembly: GCA_002319955.1. GTDB lineage: Bacteria > Bacteroidota > Bacteroidia > Flavobacteriales > Weeksellaceae > Planobacterium_A. The sequence goes on along the minus strand of DCJS01000007.1, from coordinate 49,136 downwards.
AAGTTTTTGGTTTGATTTTCTAAAGTCCTCGGGTAAGTTTACTTCTTTATCATTAGGCCCTAGGATGTCTTTATATTCAAAAAGCCATGGGTAGGCGGGCATCACTGACTGTGGGACGACCGAACGCGGGTTATAAAGGTGAGCATACTGCCAGTCTTCACTTGGCTGGCGCGATCCAATCGAAGTAAGGTCTGGACCGGTACGTTCGGTACCCATTAAGGTGGCTGTATTTTGAAAGAAGTTAAGGCGTCTGTTTCGGGCATAATCTGCCGCAATGCTTGGTCGAGAACCAAAGGGTTGGTCCATATCGACATTGCGAACTTGCTGCGTATGGCAGGCCACGCAGCCTTCGCTGATGTAGACTGCTTTGCCTCGAGATTCAGCCTCAGTCATCGCTTTTGAGGTCGATAGCGGTTGGTAGGTTCGTTGGTTGTCTAGGGCAGGAAGTAGACAGACAAAAAGCGTTAATCCGAAGAAGAATAAAATAGCCGCCGTAAAGAGTTTTTTATGATTATTGTAAAATTCCATTAGTGAGCACTTTTATTGGATTGAATAATATCTAATACTTGTTGCGGGGACTCTGGGAGAATGATCTCTTTTCTCGGCCTTAGCATGCGGTAAAAATTGTAGGCGAAAAGCAAATGGGACAGCCACATCATGGTGCCACCTATCGCGCGCCACAGCCAGTAAGGTGCCATATGCACAACACTGTCAATGAACGGAACCTTGTCGATCCACATAAGTCCCCGCTGGGTCGAACCAATCATTAGGGAGATGGTATAAACTAAGAGTCCAATTAGGGCCATCCAGAAGTGGAGTCCTACTGTTAAACTAGGCGGCTCATAACTGGTTAAGCGCGGAACGAGTGTGTAGGTAAATGACCAAAGCATAAAGGTCACAATACCGTACATCGTTAAATGGGAATGCGCGACAGTGAAGTCGGTGAAGTGCCACATTAGGTTTGTTTCTCTAAAAGCTTCAGCCGTGCCTTGAAGGGATCCCGAAAAATAGAATATAACGGAGACCACATAGAAAGGCAGGACGTAGCTGAATCGAATCCGGTGCCAAGAACCTTTGATGGTGAAAAAGAAGTTAATACTCCCAGCCAAAACGGGAATAACCATTCCGACACTCGCGACAATGGCCACGGTTTGAAGCCACCAAGGAATTGCACTAAAGATAAAGTGGTGAGTCCCAATAAGGGTGTAGAATAAGATTTGTGTCCAAAAAGCAAGGATCCCTAGACTGTAGGAGTAGATCGGACTATTAAGTTCCTGCGGAAGAAAATAGTACATCAGGCCAAGATTTAAAAACATAAACCACATACCCACGCCCTGGTGCATGTAGTAGCCTTGGACAATAGTTTCGCCAAGTCCATTTTGCCAAAAGGGTAGGTAGGCTACTAAGAGAATGGTCACCACAAACATCATGGCGGAGATAATGTACCAATTGGAAAGATAGATTTCCTCGGTTTTACGGTCGGCCACCGTTTTGAAATGGTTGTATAGGGATATCACAACTCCGGCCGCAAACAAGAGCATAACTGGCCAAACATATTCTCTATACTCGCCTCCACTGTTATTTATACCAGCCATTAGTAAGATGGTGCCGATAAAAACGGCGCAATTCAATAGAATTAATGTCCAGTAGCCAAGGCTGACTTTGTGGATTCGGGTGTTTCCCACACGCGGCACAACAAAGTAGGAGAGCCCAATCATAGCGATCGAAGACCAGCCCCAGAACACCATATTGGTATGTACGGGGCGTAAACGCCCAAAACTAAGCCAACTGATATGGTCCGAATCCGGCGCCACAAATTTTATTCCCAGATACATCCCGACACTGGTGCCAAGAATTAGCCACACAATAGCACAAACTAAATACCATAAGATTAGTTTCTTCTCTTTTTTAGGAATGGTTATGAGGGATTTTTCTTTGCGCTTGGTTTGCAAAAAGCGCATGTCTAGCACTTCTTTACTTTCATTAATTAGCCCCCTTTCATCTTTCACCTCTCTATTAGGTGAGAGTTCATTGCCTTCTAACCTAAATTCAAGTTCTTGTTTTCTCTGTTCTAGAGCCTCGATATCTTTAGGTCCAAACGCTTTAATTTGGGCATGAATTCTTTGAAGTTCTTTTTTGCGCCTAAGGGTCGTAATCATCCCGCTGACACGAACAAGCATCAAAATTAAGGCAAAAAGAATAGGGAGTAGAATAAGGAAAAATGTGATTTGAAGTCCTGTACTCGAGGTGATTAGATCCATGAAGTCATAATTTGAACCCAAATTTACGCGGCTGAGAACCTAATTTATATGTTTCAAATCATAAAATAGTCCCGCGAATTTCTTTATATTATAGGTGTTTCAAGAATTACGACAGATTGCCTAGTTCTTAAGGCAAATCAAAGCGCTTGTAAATTTGGCCATTTTATGAAAATCTGAATTAAATTTGTAATTTAGGGATTCATTAAAGCCGGCTTTCATGATTATCTCCGAACCTATACTCGAACACTGTGGTGCCCTCACGAAATTATACCGCTCCGGCGAGCGTGTTTTTTCCGAAGGTCAGCAGGCGTTTTTCTTCTTTCAATTAAAAGAGGGCCGCGTGAAATTGAATAATTATAACGAGGAGGGGACTGAATTTTTACAGACCATCGTGCAGGAGGGGGACTGTTTTGGAGAATCAATTTTATTTACGACACATCCCTATTCGATGAATGCTGAGGTTCTTGAAGACGCTCTTATATGGAAGCTCCCCAAGGAGGCTTTCTTTTCAGTCCTTAAAGAACGCCCTGAAATTTGGAGGACTCTTAGCGAGCGAATGGCCGAGCGCCTGTACTTTAAACAAGTGATGCTTCAAAATAATGCTCTACGAAACCCTGCGAGTAAACTCTTAGCACTTTTGTGTTACTTTAAAAGTTCAGCGAGCGATCGGACACCCTTTAGTTTGAAAGTGCATTTTACGCGTCAGCAACTGGCCTCCCTTACTGGCCTCAGTGTGGAAACGGTGATTCGAACTATTAAACAACTTGAAAAGCAGGGGCATTTGCAGATTAAAGACAGTAAAGTTTATATTTAGTCACCATAAAAAAAGCAGCGTTCCTATTGGAAAACTGCTTCTTATAGTGATCTAATAAGAGCTTATACTTATAGGCGTTCAATTAACGCCATATAGAATCCGTCGTAGCCTTGGCTAGGAAGGACTTTATTTTCTTTTACTAATTTGTAGTCTTGGTTCTCTGAAAGGAATCGCTCAACTTGTTTTTCGTTTTCTGACGGTAAAATAGAGCAGGTCGCGTAAATCATTTTCCCGCCTTTCTTGATGATTTTACTATAATCGGATAGAATCTGGTACTGCTCTGTTATAATACGGTCAATAAAGGCTTGGTCGATCTTCCATTTACTGTCTGGGTTTCTTTTTAGAACACCAAGGCCAGAGCAGGGCGCATCAATTAGAAGTCGGTCCGCTTTTTCGTGGAGTCGTTTAATCACCTTATTATCTGAAATCACGCGCGTCTCAATATTGTGAGCACCGGCGCGCTTTGCACGTCTTTTTAATTCAGCAAGTTTCCACTCGAAAATATCTAGGGCAATAATTTGTCCCTTATTTTGCATTAAAGCGGCCAGATGCAAGGTCTTGCCCCCGGCTCCAGCGCAGACATCCACCACGCGCATGCCTTCCTTAACTTCTAGCATATCCCCAATGAGCTGCGAGCTCGCATCTTGAACTTCGAACAGACCATCTTTAAACGCAGAGGTTAAAAAAACATTTTTCTTTTCTTCAAGTTGAACGGCGTATGGGTAATTTTTAATAGAAAAACTCTCCACTTCTTCCTCTTTCAATTCCGAAATAAGGCCTTTGACTGTCGTTTTAAGTGTATTTGCACGTAGAACCGTGTGAGCGCGCTCATTTAAGGCGGTCATTTCTCGTTCCCATTCTGGTCCTAATTCCGTTTCCAGGGTCTGTACTAACCACTCAGGAATTGAGTACTCAATCGCTTTCGAAGGCACACTATTTTTCTCAAGTTTCTTAAGAATATCAGCAATTTTAATCCCCTCGAATTCTTCGAATTTCTTGTATTTCGTACCACTCCACAACAAATAAGCAATAATCATTTTGTAAATATTGCCCGGTTTTACGCCCTCTCCCATATAGTATTCGAGACGTTTTTTCCAACGAATAATATTATAGAATATTTCAGAAACCACGGCGCGGTCTTGACTTCCCCATTTTTTGTGGGCTTTTAGGAGCCGCTCGATTACTTTATCGGCGTATTTGTTCTTTTCAAAAAAAGTCTCATTCAAGGCATCGTGGATCCCAATGCATAAATTTCGGTGTATAAGTTCCATTTTGCAAAAATACGTTTTTTAAAGCAGTTTTTTATTTTAATGTGAAGTTTAAGCGTTTGGCTCCGACAAGCTCGCAGTGGTCGGGGTTGCAATACGATTTGGAAATTCTTATCTTTGGTTAAAATTAACAAGTATGAGTGAGTCGATCCAATGCCCAAAGTGCGCCTCTGAATTTACCTACGAGCAGGACAACCTGATGGTCTGTTCGCAATGTTTTGCCGAGTGGGATCCGAATGAAACGGATAACTCTGACAAAATCCTAGATAGTAATGGAAATGAATTAAAAGACGGTGATTCTGTCGTTGTCGTGAAAGATTTGCCTGTAAAAGGGGCTCCTAAGCCGGTCAAGGCTGGAACGAAAGTCAAAAATATTCGCCTTCGTCCGGATAGCGACCATAATATTGACTGCAAAATTGACGGATTTGGCTCCATGGCTCTTAAATCTGAGTTTGTGAAGAAAGCATAAACTCTCAAGTTTATTAACGAATGCAGCCGGCTTAAAACTTGTTTTAAGCCGGCTGTTTATTTAAAGAGATTTGGATCAAAAAAAAGGAACTATTCAGCTAGGGTTCAAAATCAAGAATTAAGGTTACGTGCACGTGTCCTTAGGTCTGAGGAGAAAGTGAAATACCCAAAGAGTTCCTTATAGCTTTGGATTGTAAAGATACTAAATTAGAAGAATCCTAAGATGCAATTTGCGCAATTTCAGCCATTTAGTTATCCACAAATTCACAAGCACTAGAGAAATTCAATTCTCACCTCTTTTGGGAGTTCGTTTTTTGAATAGAGCACTAGAGTTTTGTCCTTTACCTTAAGTTTATTCCAATAGTAGCTTCCCGAAAAGCGGCTCTCTAGAACTTGGGCTGTAGTTCCTTGCTCTGAAATTTGAATTTGATCTGGAAAATAGTATGATTTTGGGAGTTTTAGTTCGTTTTGAAATTCGGATGTGAGTATATTCACCTCACCTAGAAGTCTTGCCACATAACTATTGTAAGGGTGTCGGTAGGTTTCTATAGGGCTGTCATTTTGTATGAGACGGCCGTCTTCTAAAATAATGATTTGATCAAGCCAAGGCATTATTTCTTGAATGTTATGCGTTGAAATCAGAACGGAAATGTTATTTTTTTCAACGTAACTAAATAGCCTTTCACGCAGTTCGATTTTTCTTGAAAAGTCAAGATTACTAAAGGGTTCGTCTAAAAGCAGAAGTTTTGGCATCACCGATAAGGCGCGCGCAATGGCTACTCTTTGCTGCTGCCCGCCGCTGAGGAATTGGGGTTTAACATGGGCATAGTTTTGCATGCCGACTACCTCGAGAAGTTCATTGACTTTCTCATGTTTTGCCTGGAGGTTAATGTTCGAGATAAATTTTCCAACATTATCATAAACACTGGAGTAGGGCATTAAATCGTAATGCTGCGCGACGAGTTTCAATTGATTCTCACCGGGTACTATATTTCCTTTTGGGCCTAGCAGTGGGGTGCCATCAAGTTGGATACTGCCGTTTTGCCAATCGAGAAGTCCGTAGATCAGACTTAATAAAGTGGATTTGCCACAGCCGCTTTCACCCGCAAGCCCTATGATTTTGCCATGAGCGATTCTCAGGTGAAGGTTATTAAAAAGTTTGTGTTCAGGATGGTATGAAAAATCCAGGTTTTTTATTTCTAATAGCATTATGCGAAGTTAATAATATGTTTTCGTATTCAAAAAAAAATTCATAATTTAGCATTAAGTCCTATAAATCTAATAATTCATGAAAAGATCTATTGCGTTCTCCTTATTTTCCTTAGCACTCATTCTGTGCTTTGTTGTTTCTTGTACGAAAGATAAGCCTGTAACGAGTGAGGCAGCGTTAAATGAAACGGCCAGGGAAGGAAAGATTTATTCTGTGGATACACTTAATAGCCGCATGGAGTGGATTGGGTATAAAGTATTCAAATCCGACAACACAAGCCATTTCGGATCTATTAAGTTTGAAAGTGGAGAACTTACCATACATGAAGGGCTTTTAGAGAGTGGCAAGTTTGTCGCAGATCTGAATTCTTTAGAAAATATTGACTTGAAAGATGACCCTGAGCAAAAGCTAAAGTTGGAAACCCATCTTAAGTCCGCTGATTTTTTTGAAGTGGATCAGTTTCCTACGGCATCTTATGAAATAACCAAAGTTTCCCCAGAACAACAAGGGGATTACAACACCTTAATCGAGGGGAACCTAACGATTAAAGGCATAACCAAGCCGGTTCAATTTCGTGCAAATGTCACGGTAACGACAAAAGAGGTCAGTATTGCCTCTGAACCAACGGATGTCTTAAGAGAGGATTTTGGTGTGAAGTTTCAAGTGCCTGCCCAAAATGGCGTCATTAAAAACGAAGTAACGGTTCAGTTACTAGTGAAAGCCCTAGAGAAAGTCTAATACCCTTTCAATAGGCCATTGAGCATATGCTCTCGGGCAAGAACTTAGTGTCTTAAAAAGTGAAATTGTTTAGGAGCTTAAGGCTTTACTTTAAGACCAACCAATTTAAGTGTTAATAAGTGATTAGGTAAAGGAACTCCAAAGTTCCTTTACTTTTTTTTTTGGCTGTGAAATCGTAACTTTGCAAACTTAAGAATGGAATAGCATGTTAGAACAAATCGATGAGTTGCTTGTAAAAGTAAAGGGCTTTAATACCACCAATACTGCGGAAATTGAAAAATTCCGAATTGAATACAGTGGAAAAAAAGGACTACTGAATGCGCTTTTTGACAAGTTTAAAGACGTTCCAAATGACCAAAAGAAAGCGTTTGGTCAAAAGATTAATGCGTTGAAGCAAGCAGTCGCTGAAAAATTAGAGGATTTAAAATCAAATACCCGGGAAATTGAACCTTTAGAACTTGTGGATTGGACCCGTCCAGGAATCCCGATGGACCTTGGAACACGGCATCCAATTAATTTAGTAAAGATGCGTATTATCGAAATCTTTAAATCCATAGGCTTTGCTGTCTCTGACGGTCCTGAAATCGAAGACGACTGGCATAACTTTAGCGCTTTAAATTTACCGGAATACCATCCTGCCCGTGATATGCAAGATACTTTCTTCATTGAACAGGATCCAGATATTCTATTACGTACCCATACCTCTTCGGTTCAAATCCGTTATATGGAAAACAATGAGCCGCCCATACGAATCTTATCTCCAGGACGTGTGTTTCGAAATGAAGCCATTTCCTCACGTTCTCACTGTATTTTCCATCAGATCGAGGGGTTATATATCGACAAAAAGGTTAGTTTCGCCGACCTGAAACAGACGCTACAGTATTTTACAACAGAACTTTTTGGTAAATCAAAAATTAGACTCAGACCTTCCTATTTTCCTTTCACAGAGCCAAGTGCCGAGGTGGATGTGTATTGGGGGCTTAATTCCGAGACGGATTACCGGATTACCAAAGGCACTGGCTGGCTTGAAATTATGGGTTGTGGTATGGTCGATCCTGCCGTGCTTACAAATGTAAATATTGATCCAGAAGTTTATTCAGGTTTTGCCTTTGGAATGGGCATTGAACGAATTGTCATGCTGCTACACCAAATGGGGGATATTCGAATGTTCTTTGAAAATGACAAGCGGATGCTTGAACAGTTCAAATCCCTTTAAGATTCCTTAAAACCTAAGCTTAGGTTTTTTTCAAATTCTCTACTTTTACGCCGTAAGGACCCTATTTAAGGATCCTTCGCTTGCCATGGACTGCGTGCAATCTTTTAGCTGCCAGAGGGTTCAATTTTCAAAAGGATTTGGCCTGGGGCGGATTTGCTAGACTTAGTTTTCGCCTCGTGCCCCCAGTGGCTTTTTTCACAAATTGTTTTGCGGCATTATAATCTAAGTAATAGGTGATCTTCAAGGAGAGCGTGTTGAGCATCGGCTGATCAAACACATGGCGTAAATTGTCTTTAAGGCTATTCACAGCGGCGGCCTGCTGGCTATCGGCTGCATTGCGATAAAGTAGGGTTAACTGACTCCCTGGGGCAAACCACCAGCTAAATCTCAAATCAAGATTCCAGAAATTATAGGACCCGTCATGGTTCCCTTGAAAGCCACTTGGGTTTAAGTCTCCGCTAGTATTTAGCGCATGGAATCCGTCGTATTTAACAGTGGATAAGTAATGGCGAAAAGCCAGATTTAGAGCCATTTTATCGTTAAAAATGTATTGGGATTCTATTGCGTTTTCAAAGGAGTGTACATCGCGGCGTCCGATTATAATTTCCCCTTGATCCTTTGCGACGTAGCCTAAATCCCGTAAACGTATGTCGGTTTGAAAGTCGTATTCAATTGAAAAGCGGTCTGAGACTCGGTAGCGTAAATCGAATTCCGTGACGTAGCGAATGCGGCCCGGTTGATTGAAGGCATAGATTTCAGTGTACCCATCATAGCTTAGTTTCTTACGGGAATCGGACTCGTAAAAAATCCACGGATTTACCATGGACGGCACGTTAAGGTGGCGGGCAAAGGTTCGTGGCTCGTACATGTCTTTTTCTCCAAAAGGGGTGAGAAGGAGCCCAAGTCCCATCGTCTCAAATTTTTTATTTGTGACACTAAAGGTTTGGTGAATATCAAACCCTCGGTATTGGTAAGGTTCGAGTCGACTCGAGAGGTTTACATTGAGCTGATAGTTGAGGTTATTGAGTTTTCCCCTCGGTTTTAAGTAGCGGTAGCTATAATAGCCATGGTAGTTGACGTAATTGTTTCCTCCGGTATAGCCTAGGTCATCGATAGAATAGTCCTTCGTTCGAACTAGCGCATCGAATGAGTAGCGGTGGGCTCCAGCAATTTTACCCGCGCCAAGCGTCGCTTCCGTACCGTAGAGGTAGGTATTTGAATTCACAATGCTTTGCTTAAGACTCCCAAATAGATTATGCGTGTTTTCTTTATTTGTAAGATCGGCCAATAGGGCCGTTACGTTCGCATCGCGAAAGTGCCCCTCACGTGTGACGTTGGTGTTCACTAGTGTGATTGAAGAGTTGCCCCCAAATCTTTGGTCTAAAACCAGAACATTGTAATTGCTCCATGGTTCGAGCACGACGTCTCGCGATGTGCCCGTGGTTTTATTTACAGCCTTAGTGGTTAGTTTCTCTGTGACCCCGTTGAAGAGCCCAATTCCTAGGCCCTTTTTTGTTCGCCCGGAAAGTTTTATCGCGTTGAAAAGGTTCACCTTTTCGGGTGTACCTGTAGATTCTTCACCCGGTTGTAAATCTAAGCTTCCGCTTGGCTCTCCGCCCACGCGTCGGGAATAAAAAAGATCGCCTTTACCAAAAAGTTCGGTGCCTTCCATGAAAAAGGAGCGGTTTTCATCGTACTGCTGTTCAAAAGGACCTAGGTTTAAAACAGCTTCATCAAAATTCGCTTGCCCAAAATCGGGAATTAGGGTGAGGTCTAATGTGAATGCTTCATTTAAGCCGTATTTGAGGTCCATTCCGCCGTTCACATTTAAATCACTTGAGTGGTTGTACTTGTTAAAATAAGTAGAAAAATAGGGAGAGAATGAGAGCCGAGTCGGGGGGCTTATGTTTTCAATCCCTGTGAGAATACCGTCGTAAAGCATAAACGACCCTTTGGTATTGTCGATGGGGTTCCAAGTGTACTGGGTTTGCTTTTTTTGTAAATTGGTAATAAAGTTTAGCCCCCAGGTTTGTACCTGGTCTTTTGGAAAGCGAAGTTCAGAAAAAGGAATTTTCACCTCCAAACTCCAGCCTTGATCATTTATCTTGATCGCGCTATACCATACCGCATTCCAGCTGTAATCATCGCTTTTGTTGATTAGAAGTTTTGCATCGGCCTGCACCCCGGAGGCTTGTATGATAAAGAGTAAACTTTGTTGGTGGTCGTTATTCCCATTAAGAGAAATGGCAAAAAAATCATCGTTTCCGATTTGGTCCCGTTCCATAAGTTCACGGGAAATTTCTTTTGGGTTTGGATGGTTAATCTGCACGCCGAAATAGATGCCGGTGTCGTCGTAGAGGATTTTAGCGCTCGTAGCATGTTCTTGGGGCTCCTTCTGGCCCTTGTTAGGTTGACGCTCAATGAAATTGTTTGCCACGGGTGCCTGGCTCCAAACGCCCTCATCCAGGACTCCATCCACGCGAATTGGTCCCTCTAAGCGCGAGGCTACAATCTGTTTAGTTGGCGTTTGGCTCGTTTGAGTTTGCTGCGCAAAACTAAAGCTTAGGGCAAAAAGAAAAAAGGTAAGTCGTAAAAGGTTTTTCATCAGTAGCATCTCTCAATATAAGACACCCGGGGCTACTAAATTGTTACAAAATGAAAGAAAAAAAGCAGAATTCGCTGCGCTCTTTTCAACCTAGTGAAAGTTCATTTTGTATTTTACATGGGAGTAATTCTCCAAACTTGCTTTCAAAGAACCCACGGCAAGTTCCGCTTGAAGTAAAAGAGGCACATGGTTTTTGTCGTTTGAAACCCACATCGTAACGCCTTCTCTCGCTTTGAACACTCGTCCGCTCATAACCATGGGGGTAATTCGAATGGCGCTAATTTTACCAAATTTGGTTTGAAGAGTCTCAACTTTGTCCACGCGAAGTCTGAAAGGAAATAAATTGTCATCAATCCACACATTCATTTTTATGGTTCTACCTGGGCGAAGCTCTAGGCTATCAAGACCTCTGAGGTGATAAAAAGCGGAGAGCATGTCTTGAATGCCTTTGGGCGTTTGAATCTGGCGTGGGCGATTTGAGGGGTTTTTCTTATCGGTTAGGATTAAACTCTGAGTTTTGTGATTGAATTTGGCCTGTAAATGCTGGGAATAGCCCCCTTCTTTTACATTTCGTACGTAAAAGCTAGGAAGTCCTGTATCAAGGCTTATGTAGCTTTCATAAAGATCATCTACTTTAAATAATGCTCGGACGGTTCCTGTTGAGCGTCCAACCCCTTTTACGTAGAGGTGAGGGCTGCCGCCATAGGTTGTTCTTTGCGCGCTTAGGGTTGCTGTACCGGCATTAAGAATCCCATAATGAATTCGGTAGTGCAAGATTTCACCAGATGAAATAGATTCTAGTTGCCCGTACCCAAATACAAGGGAGAATAGGAAAAATAGGCTAAAAAATTTCTTCATGGTCTTTAGTTTTGCAAATTCTTTGCCAATGTTTAAAATCCAGGCCTTGTGATATAAATCAGCCAATAGGTCGCACGGGATTGCGCTTAGTTACCAGCGAATTTCGTATTTTTTTTGTATTTTCGCAAAGTTTATATAACTTAATTTTTCAGAGAAATGATCACGACCGACTTACTCATAATCGGCGCGGGACCTACGGGTCTTTTCGCTGTTTTCGAAGCAGGATTACTAAAGATAAAATGCCATATAATCGACGCGCTTCCTCAGCCGGGAGGCCAGTTGTCAGAACTTTACCCGAAGAAACCTATTTTTGATATTCCTGGATTTCCAAGTATTAACGCGGGGGAGTTAGTGGATAATTTAATGGAACAAATAAAGCAGTTCCAACCTGGATTTACTCTAGGAGAAACTGCCGTGAGCCTCCATAAAGTGGATGAAGACTACTTCGAAGTTGTGACAAATAAAGGAACCGTGCACCGCGCAAGAGCAATTGCCATAGCCGGTGGACTCGGAACCTTCGAGCCGCGTAAGCCTGAGCACCTCGAGAATCTTTCGCAGTTTGAAGAGCATGGTGTTGAATATTTTGTGAAAGATCCAGAACACTTTAGAGGTAAAAACGTGGTTATTGCAGGGGGAGGAGATTCGGCCTTAGACTGGAGTATCTTTTTAGCCAATATTGCGCAGAAAGTCACGCTGATTCACCGAAGAAATGAATTTCGTGGTGCTTTAGATTCTGTGGAAAAAGTACAGGCACTTAAAGACCAAGGCAAAATTAATCTAATTACCCCAGCGGAAGTCAAGGCCCTAAAAGGAGGTACTCATTTGGAGGGAATTACCGTTGAAACCAATGGTGAGCAAGTGGATATAGCCACTGATTTCTTTATTCCATTGTTTGGCCTAACGCCAAAATTAGGTGATTTAAACAATTGGGGGCTTGATATTGAGAAGAATGCCATTAAGGTAAACAATGCCCTTGACTACCAAACTAACATTGAAGGCGTCTATGCCATTGGAGATATCAACACCTATCCAGGAAAGCTTAAATTAATCCTTTGTGGATTCCATGAGGCCACCTTAATGTGTCAAAGTGTCTATAGCCGAATGAACCCGGGAAAAAAATACGTTTTAAAGTACACCACTGTAAGTGGGGTGGATGGGTTCGATGGAAGCCGAAAAGAAGCGGAAAAGGCAGTGGTCAAGAAGATCGATTAATTTAGTACATTTAACAGACTATGTCAGACATTACTATAAAGCTTACCGACCGAAATGGGGTTTTGCATGAAATCGTGGTTCCAACCGACATGTCCATGAATTTAATGGAGGCAATTCGCTCCTACGAACTTGCAGAGGAAGGCACTATTGGAGTTTGCGGCGGAATGGCCATGTGCGCCTCGTGTCAGGTCTATGTGCTTGAAAGCAACGACGCGCTCGAAGCGATGGGCGATGAGGAAGATGCCATGCTAGGTGAAGCTTACCATGTAAAAGAAAATTCCCGATTAGGGTGTCAGATATTTTTGACTCCAGAGCTTGACGGATTAGAGGTTGCCTTAGCGCCTTACCCATAAGCGTCCTATAACATTATAAAAGAAGATCCCGAACTTTAATGGTTCGGGATCTTCTTTTTTTGGTCACTTAATGAAATTAGTCCTGCCTTAAAATGCGTTTCATATCGCGTCCCTTGGCCAGTTCATCCACGAGCTTATCTAAGTAGCGCGCCTTTTGGGTGAGTGGGTTCTCAAGGGTTTCGACTCGGTACCCGCAGATTACCCCTGTAATCTTATGGGCATTCTCATTTAGAGTGGCTCTTTTGAAAAAGTCCTCGAATGTGAGCTGCTCATCAAGCGTCTTTTGTAAGGCCTTAAGATCGAATCCTGTGAGCCATTCAATGACTTGATGAAGTTCCTCGATGGTTCTTCCCTTTTTCTCTATTTTACTCACATAATGGGGGTAAACGGAGGCGAATTTCAGTTCCGCAATTTTTTCATCGTGACTCTTTCTTGGACTCATTAGGCCGATTTTTCAGGGATGTTTTTCAGAATCTCTTTTAAAAATTCCCAAAATTTTTGAGTGGAAGAAATACTTGCTTTTTCGTCCGGTGAATGTGCACCCTTAATGGTAGGGCCAAAGCTTACCATGTCCATTTCTGGGTAATTCGCTCCGATAATCCCGCATTCAAGACCGGCATGGCAGGCCACGACCGCAGGTTTAGACTTAAATTTATCCTGGTAAATCTGCTCCATGATTTTCACAATCTGAGAGCCTGGTTTTGGTTTCCATCCTGGGTATTCACCGCTAAACACCACGTCCATTCCGGCTAAAGTAAAGACGGCTTTTAACTGCTGTGCTACGCTGGTTTTGCTTGATTCTACGGAAGAGCGAGAAAGACAAAGGATTTTAAGACTCCCGCTGTTTAGTTCTACTCTGGCGATATTATTGGAAGTTTCGACTAAATCCTCTACGTCCGGACTCATACGATAAACGCCGTTGTGCGCCGCAGTAAGTGCCAGAATTACCTTTTTTGAATCTTCAACAGAAATTGCTTTTTGCGCCGTTGAAAAGTTTTCAATATGAATCACAAGGTCTTTTTCTATGCTTGCAAATTCTTCTAGTAGTTCGGCTTTTAATACGGTGCAGGCTTCGATGAACTCGACGGCATGTCGCACGCTTAGGGTGGCTGTGGCTTCTCTTGGAATTGCATTTCGAAGTCCGCCTCCATCAATGGAAATCAGTTCAATGTTTTGCGTTTCAAGTCCTAAATGAAGTAGACGCCCTAGGAGCACGTTCGCATTGCCAAATCCTTTATGGATGTCCATGCCAGAATGCCCGCCCTGAAGGCCTTTGATTTCAATTTTTACGCCCATGCCAGTAGAAGCTTGAACTTCGTAAGTGGCGCTAGCGCTTACATCGACTCCACCGGCGCAGCCGATGTCAATTTCATCGTCTTCTTCGGTGTCCAGGTTCAAAAGGATTTCTCCTGTTAGCTGCCCAGCCTTTAGTCCCATCGCCCCAGTCATGCCGGTTTCTTCGTCAATGGTGAAAAGCGCTTCTATCTGAGGGTGCGCTAGGTCCGTAGATTCTAAGATGGACATAATTGCCGCCACACCTAGGCCGTTGTCTGCGCCCAGTGTCGTGCCTTTTGCCTTAACCCAATCTTGATCGATTTCCATTTGGATTCCCATGGTGTCAAAATCGAAATTCACATCGGCATTTTTTTGACAAACCATATCGAGGTGGGATTGGAGAACAATCGTTTTACGCGTCTGCATGCCTTGAGTGGCGGGCTTTTTAATAATCACGTTTCCAACGTGATCGACCGTGGTTTCAAGTCCTAAATTCTCTCCGAAGTTCTTGATTAACTCAATGACTTTTTCTTCTTTTTTTGAGGGTCTTGGGACGCTATTGAGCGCTTGGAAATTCTTCCAAATGACCTTTGGTTCTATAGTGGATAAATTCATAAAGGTTGATTTTGCTCAAATTTAAGAATTAAGTTTCGCAATTGAAATTTTTTGTGGGCCCAAGTTGAGCGTAATTTTTTGAACCCTAACAACTGCATTCGCCATAGACGGGTGAGCTGATTTGCGCGCCGTTTTCTGTCGTAAGAGTCATCTCCCCTTGGTAGAGGGCGGTTTCAATTTCTCCTTGGTCTATTCGGCTCGCCTGAATTTTTAGTTGGTACTCTGGAGTTTTAAATTGTAGTAGAAGCTGGGAGTCTGGCGCCGTCTGGGTGTTTTTCCTGAAGGGTAGACTTATAAGCTCCTCTTCTAGGCGCACAAAAGCATTTTTCTCATAGTCATCTACATAGATGTAATTCTGCTTGATGAACTGGGTTCTGTTGGCCGCAAAATAGCAGGAGCACCCCTCAACTTGCTGGGGGAATCCAAAGGTAAGGAACGCTAAATTACTAGATTCTGGTAGCGTTTTAGAATTATTTGGTTTGTGACCCTGGCTCTTAGTAGCCGCAGCAGAGGGTTTTTGCTCTACTGCGTCTTTTTTAGAGCAGCAGATGCTTGAAAAGGCTCCCAGACTAAGTAGGCATACTAGGACGTAGGTTCGGAGTTTCATAGAGGGCTTTTGAAGCTCAAATATAGCTGGAATTCCCGAGATTCCTCTGCGAAATTTCGGCTAGGCTCATTCAAATATTTTATCTTTGCCCTATGGAGTATCCGAGTAAAGTATTGTCAAAGGCCGTTGAGGAAATTTCCGGACTTCCCGGTATTGGTAAAAAATCCGCGCTGCGCCTCGCACTTCATTTGTTGAAGCAGCATGAATCTCAGGCGCTGGCCCTTTCACAAGCACTAAAAGAACTGGTCACCCAGATAAAATACTGTAAAGAATGCCATAATTTTTCGGACTATGAGGTCTGTGAACTCTGCGCTAGTGAGCGCCGAGACTCCTCACAGCTTTGTGTGGTCGAAGATGTACGCGATGTCATGGCCATTGAGAACACCGGGAAATTTAAAGGTAAATACCTCGTTCTAGGAGGGAAAATTTCGCCTATGGAAGGGGTGGGCCCCGGGCAGCTCAACGTGGGTGCCTTAGAGGCGAAAATAAATTCAGGCGGTATTAACGAACTTATTTTTGCGCTAAGCGCAACAATGGAAGGTGATACAACAGCGTATTACCTCTATAAAAAACTAAAAGGCCACAGTGTGCGGTTTTCCACTATTGCAAGAGGAATCTCGGTGGGTGATGAACTTGAGTACGCGGATGAAATTTCCTTAGGTCGGTCTATTCAAAACCGGGTTCCTTACAAGGAAACGGACTAAAACTAAATTTACTTGTAAAACGACAATCGGCCTAACTCTAAAGTTAGGCCGATTACTTTTATGGTCAGATTCAAGACTGGGTCTTGAATGGTCTTTATTTTTAGTTGCCTGCTGGAAGCGTCGCTGCCGGCGTACTTTGTGCTGGTGCTGTGCTTGCTGGTGCTGTTGACTGCGCAGGGGCAGAAGGGGCCACAGCTTTAGGACTTGGTTTTGCGGTTAAAACCACACTTAGTATAATTAAGGCTACAATAACAGCGCCTAAAGTCCAGGTCGCTTTTTCCATGAAGTCATTCGTTCTTTGTACACCAAACTGTGCAGCGCCAGAACCTCCAAAAGTTCCCGATAAACCTCCACCTTTCGGGTTTTGTGCCATCACAATGATGATCAGTAAAACTGAAGCAATGATGATGAGAATCATGAATAATGTGAATATTGTACTCATTAGATGTCTTAAAAATTAGGTTGCAAATATACTCATTTTGTTCTATTTTCCAAAACTATAGCAATGAAAACTTCGCATTGAAGACACCTTAGTCAGTGGGAGGGTGCGAGGCTTGACAATAATGCCGTATTGAGCTGCAATTGGTTAAAGGAGAAAAAATTAGAAAAGTCCAGTATTTTGCACGATACTAGGACGCAGTTTCCATCGAAAATTCCCAAGAAACAGGAATTGACCTTTTATAAACAACAATAAATCAGTTCCATCGGATAGAGTAAAAAAGGCCCGCTGATTAATAAGCGAACTGCCTTCGCGCCGTGATGGCCTTCTAATTCGCTTAAGCTTCGTTATACGCAGAGCAGTTTATTTCTGTCTATAAGTAGAGCAAAACTATAAATGAAAAACCGCCTCAAATGCTATATTTGAGACGGTTTTTTAATTCGAAGTATAATGGATTCTGAAGTCTAGATTATTTAAAATCGGCTGCAGAAACATTCTTGTTAAATTCGACTTTTGACGTGGTGATTGTAAATGATTGAGGCCCTGCTTGAGTCTCGATTGTCGTTGGCACTTTAATACCGTCAAATACTTTGTAATCTTTGTAAACCATTGTGGAAAGAAGTGAGCCCTGAGGCGTCGAAATAGTCACTTCTGATTTTGCTAATTCGCCCGTTTTCACATTGAAGAATTCAGCCCGTTTTGAGGCGGTATTCACGACTTTGTAGAAATCGACACCCCCTTCGCTAACAAGGCCATCCACTTTGCTCGTTGCAAAGGCAGTTCCAAGCACAGGAAAAACTGTGTTGTAGCCTTTCATTCCTGCGATTTGCTCTGGAGTGAACTCTATTTTTTGTCCCATTTGAGCCATGTAGCCTTTGGTTCCGTCGAAAATGTTTTTAATCTCGATACCCATGATTTTAATTAGGGTTGAGGATTTATCAGGAAATTCATATTTCGCTGTATACTCACCTTCCATACCGGCCATGCTCATTTTCCCTACTGAAACCATCGTCTTAACTTTCTCAACCACTGCCGCTCCTCCAAGAAACTTTAAGTAGCTTGCTTTGATTTCATCAAGAGAGACGTTTGCTTGCTTCTTTGCAGTCGCTGGATTTTCGATAGAATTTCCGTACGAATCAAAGTAGTGCATTGGGTACCCAAGTTTGCTTAGGCTTTCACCAACTTCTTCGGCTTTTCCAGTCACGATGATTTTCGCTTGTTCTGGCTTGAAGTATTTCTTGGCAACGCGAAGCACGTCATCAACAGAAACTTTGTTTATGTTTTGAATATAAGACGCATAGAAGTTTTTGTCTAATTCATTCGTTTTAGTTGTTAAGACTTGGCTTGCAACTGTTTGTGGTCTTTCTAAAGAAAGTACGAAGTTTCCTAAGAATTTCGCTTTCACGTTTTCTAGTTCTGTCGCATCCACTTTGTTTAAGGTCATGCCTTTGATTTCCTTAATGGTTTCAATAACCGCGGAATCCGTCACGTTGTTTCTAACGGTGGTGTTGGTCATAAAACGACCCATGTATCTAGAGTCAGATACGCCACCACGCGCGCCGTAAGTCCAGCCGTGCGCTTCACGAAGATTCATATTCAATTTTGAATTGAAATCCCCACCTAAAATAGTTGAAGCCACTTGAACAGCGTAGAAATCTGGATCTTTCTTAGTCAGCTCCACTGGGTAAGCGACAGAAATAACCGATTGCACTGCGTTAGGCATGTTTACCACGTCAACCTCGGTTTTAAGCACAGGAGCTATAGCTGGAAGTGGAGCCGTTGTGA
Organism: Flavobacteriales bacterium UBA1694; assembly: GCA_002319955.1. Classification (GTDB taxonomy): domain Bacteria; phylum Bacteroidota; class Bacteroidia; order Flavobacteriales; family Weeksellaceae; genus Planobacterium_A. The sequence goes on along the minus strand of DCJS01000007.1, from coordinate 30,708 downwards.
AATCGCCCGCTTTCCAAGAGGAGAACTGTTTTTCAGCAAGAGCTTTAGCATCCTTCGCGCTGATGTCACCTACAAAGACTAAGTAAGCATTATTAGGCTTGTAATAGGTGTTGTAGTAGGTCTTTACATCCTCTAGTGTAATGGTATTAATTTTTTCTTCTGTGTCGTACTCTGCAAATGGGTGGGCTTTTCCATAGACTAAAACATTAGTCATGCGGGAAGCCGCTGCTTCGACACTTTTGGCATCTGCCTTAAGGCCTTCGATGTATCGTGCTTTAACCGCATCAAACTCCGATTGAGAGAAGTTTGGGTGAAGAGCGCCGTCTGCGAAATAACCAAAAATCTCGTTAAAGTACTTGGTTAGGGCCGAGGCACTAGCCCCTTCGCTCCAATAGCTCACGCGAGCGCCTAATTGTTCAACTTTATTGTTGAAGGCATCTTTCGAGAGACTTTGAGTCCCGGTGCCTAGCATTTCTCCTAAGAGAGCGTCAACACCTTTTTTAGCGCCTAACGCGAAAGGCTTATTGTCAATACTTAAAGTGGTACTAATACGCGGAAGTTTATTGTTTTCAACAACAATTACCGTAAGCCCATTCTTTAATTTAAATTCATTTGATTTACCAAGATTCACCACAGGTGCTGGACCTGGTTTTGGCATGGGTCTATCGATTTGTGCACTAAATGACACGGTGATAAACGCCAGGGCAAGGGATACTATTTTTGTTTTCATAAATGTTCTCTGTTAAAAATTAGTTGGTTTTTTTGTCTTTCGTGGATTCGGGTAAGTAACTCACGATGACGCGCTGATTTTTACCAAGGTATTTTTTGGCCACGTTTCTTATATCCTCTCTAGTGATGGCTTGGTAGGATTTAAGTTCTGTATTGATTTTATCGGTATCGCCTTGAAGCATGTATGCGTCTGCTAATTGGTGCGCAATGTTTTCGACACCGGAGCGCTGGGCAACAAAACTATTCTCAACGGTGTTGAGTAATTTTTGGTAATCCGATTCTGAAATAAGGTCTGTTTGAACTTTTTCAATATCTTGTTGAATGTCAGCTTCTAATTTTTCTAGTGGGATCTGGCCTTGAGGAAGCACCCCGATGGTATAGATTCCATAATCTTCCATTTGACGGTTAAAGGCAAAAATCTGCAAAGCTTCTTTCTTCTGGTCTACATATTTTTTATAAAGAACAGAGCTTTTTCCTCCTGAAAGGTAGGTGGATAGCATGCTTAATGCAATGGCATCTTTTGATTTGTTGTCGGGTGTTCTATAATTGATGGCTAAAAGAGGAATTTGGATGTTGCTATCGTATTCCGTTACACGACGCTCGGTGGTAATGGGCGTTTCTTTTGGGAAGTTTTTCACAACCTCAGCACCTTTTGGAATAGAACCAAAATAATTTTGAATCATTTTTTTTGCCTCAGGTGTTTTGAAATCGCCTGCAACAACTAAAACGGCATTATTTGGAATATAATACGTTTTACTAAAATGCTGGAAATCGGCTAATTTCGCGCTGCTTAAATCCTCGAAAGACCCAATCACGCTCCATTTATACGGGTGCTTGTCGAAAATGTGTGGCGAAAGAGCCTCCCCGTAGCTGAAACGGCCGTAGGGCTGGTTGTCTAGGCGCTGTCTTTTTTCTTCTTGAACCACTTCTTTTTGTGTGTCTACACCAACTTGGTTAATGATAGGCTGTAAAAGACGATCTGATTCCATCCAAAGACCTAGTTCAAGATTGTTGGAAGGGAAGGTTTCGTAGTAGTATGTACGGTCAGTGGTGGTGTTCGCATTGTTTGATCCCCCGTGAGAAGAAACGATTTTAAACCATTCCCCACGCTCAATGTTGTGAGTTCCTTCGAAAAGAAGGTGTTCGAAAAAGTGAGCGAATCCAGTTTTGCCAACTTGTTCGTCTTTGGATCCGACATGGTACATCACCGCCGTAGTGATTACGGGCGCGGTGTTGTCTTGGTGGAGAATCACGTGCAGACCATTGTCCAAATCGTATTCTTCAAATTTAATTTGCTGTGCACTTACTAAAGCCCCCAAAAGGACAAAAGCCGCAGCAGAAAGAAGTTTTTTGTTCATAGTATGGAATTTATGTATTATTAGTGGTGCGATTCGAATGATTGTTACAGTTCGAATGCGGATAAAGTTAAGAATTTTCTTGAGCCATGGAATAGAATGTCACTCAAATTACGTTGCATTAATCGAAGCCTGAAGATGGGGCTTTTAACACCCTAGGCCAAATTTAAAAGGTGACTAGTAGCCGTTGGCCCCCTGAAAGGCGATTGGCTTTTTTGAGGCTACAAGCCTAAGGAGGGTGTGCGGGACACTTTTATTTTCTTGAACGGCCTCAAGGCTTTGAGACGGGTGGATATTTCATTAACTTTGTCCACTCTAATACTTTCAAGTACCACCATGGATTATCTCAAAGGGTTAAACGAGGCCCAACACGAAGCAGTTACCACAACGAAAGGCCCGCTAATGGTTTTGGCAGGCGCTGGTTCGGGCAAAACCCGCGTGCTCACCATGAGAATTGCGCATTTAATTACCCTGGGGGTAAGTCCTTTTAATATTTTAGCCTTAACCTTTACCAATAAGGCGGCTCGAGAAATGAAAGACCGAATTGCAAAGGTTGTTGGACAGAGCGATGCGAAATCCCTATGGATGGGAACCTTTCACTCGGTCTTTGCCAGGATTTTACGAAGTGAAGGGCATGTGCTAGGCTTTCCTTCAAATTTTACAATTTACGATTCTCAGGATTCCCTTAATGTCCTTAGAAAGGTTTTAAAGGAGTTATCCATCGACCAGGATCTGTACAAACCTAAAAAGGTCATGTCCAGAATCTCCGCCTACAAAAACAACCTAATTACAGTTAAAGCGTACTATAATAATCCAGAGCTTATTGAGGCCGACGAGAAGGCGAATATGAAGTCAATGGGAGCGATATATAAACGCTATGTGGAATCTTGCTTTCGCAATGGGGCCATGGATTTTGATGATTTACTCTTGAGGACCAATGAGCTTTTGACGCGTTTCCCTGAGGTGCTGGCCAAGTACCAAGACCGCTTTCGCTATATTTTAGTGGATGAGTACCAAGATACGAACCACTCGCAGTACCTTATTGTAAAGGCCCTTGCCTCTAAATTTGAAAACATCTGTGTGGTGGGAGATGACGCCCAAAGCATCTACTCCTTTCGAGGAGCCAATATTTATAATATCTTAAATTTTAAGAAAGATTACCCGGACGCCGTGACTGTGGCTTTGGAGCAGAATTACCGCTCGACCCAAAACATCGTCGATGCCGCGAATGACGTGATTGCTAAAAACACACAGCAGTTCAAAAAGCACGTGTTTAGTGACAACGAAGTTGGTGAAAAGCTTAAGGTGTATCGTGCCCTTTCGGATGCGGATGAAGCCGGATTCGTGGCGGGGAATATTTGGCAATTGCACAATTCGGAGCAAAAGAATTTTAGTGACTTTGTGATTCTCTACCGAACCAATTCCCAAACGAGAGCCTTTGAGGATGCGCTGAGAAAAAAGAACATTCCTTACCGCGTTTACGGGGGGCTTTCTTTCTACCAAAGACGTGAAGTTAAAGACCTTTTAGCCTATTTACGTCTTTTGGTTAATGAAAACGACAATGAGGCCTTTAGCCGCATTGTGAATTACCCTATCCGCGGCATTGGAGACACCACTCAAAATAAATTGCTAGTTTTTGCTGATTCAAAAAACCTGAGTCTTTCAGCTGTTTTGGAAGACTTACCTTCTTTCGCCCCAAGCTTAGGGCTCAATAATGGCGTCTTAAGAAAGCTCTCCGATTTTTGGTCCATGATTCAAGCTTTTAGAGTGCTATTAAAAACCCAGGATGTGTATCAGGTGGCCCTAGAGGTGGCCAAGAAAAGCGGGCTAATCAAGTTCTTAAAAGACGATCAAACGCCTGAAGGAATCTCTCGGGTTGAGAACGTGCAAGAACTTTTAAACTCCATGCGTGGCTTTATAGATGAGCAGGAGCAGGTGGAAGATGGAGACCCAAGTTTGAGTAATTTCTTAGGTTCTATTGCACTCTCTACCGATGCCGATAAAGACAAAGAGGACGATCCAAACAAAGTCTCTCTAATGACCATTCACCTCTCAAAAGGACTGGAATATCCAATCGTTCATCTCGTCGGTCTTGAGGAGAATCTTTTCCCAAGTTTTATGAGTTCCTCGACCCGCGAAGAACTCGAAGAGGAGCGCCGGCTCTTTTATGTGGCCTTAACTCGTGCAGAAAAACGAGTTTATTTGACTTACGCCGTCTCTAGATTTCAATGGGGGAAAATCACAGATGCTGAGCCCTCACGGTTTTTAAGTGAAGTCAATGCAAATTATATTGAATTTATTAACCCCGCCATAGAGAGCCGTTTTGTTAACCATACGGGACTTCAAAGTTCCCTATTTGATGACCAAGAAGGGGAATCAAAACGGTTTAGAAAATTAGAACCGAAAAAAGCTCTTTCGCGAACCAAAGACTTGGAAGACTCAAAATTATCGAAGAATTTAAAACCGATAGCCACGGCGAAAATCACCAATCCTAGCGGGCAAAGCTCTCAGGATATTGAAGTGGGGGATCGGGTTCGTCACGAACGCTTCGGTCTTGGAGAAGTCCTGTTTCTGGATGGCAGCGACCCAAGCAATATAAAAGCGAAGGTTAAGTTTCAAAACGAAGGGGAAAAGAATTTGATTTTGAAATTTGCGAAATTAATTAAGCTCTAGGGTCCTAACGAACGAGTTCTTCAAAGAGTCGATCAAACGTCGCCCTTAGATCAGTGGCTTTACCCGGATGGGGTCTAGAGGTTTGAATGACGCTACTGCGTAGGGCGGTAAGCCAGCGAAAACGCTCTGGCAGATCAAACCCTGCCATTGGCCCTGCCTCAGGGTTGCCTTCAGCAATGCGCTGAAAATTCTCAAGGCTTTCAAGAACCTCTGTATAATCCAGCTCGCTCTTCATGAGAGCGAATTTTTTTTCGCACAAAAGGATGCGTGAGGCAATAAATTTTTCTTTTTTCGAAAACAAGATTAACCCCACGTTGAAAAATTCTTCGCGTTCAACTTTGGGTACGAGTCGGATAACCGCGTACTCGTACAATTTATTTTCTTGCATTTTTGGCATGGTCTAAAAATAACGTTGAATTCTCAAGTCTGGTTTTTAAAAAGGTATGGTACACGGCGCGAATTTCCTCCGGGCTTTCATCCGTGTCTTCCCACTGGAGCCATTCCAAAGGGATTAAATTAACCACATCCCAAAGAGTTTGGTCGTTTAAAATGGATTTTGCAAAGGCATCAGCATGATCTAAACGGTGCGCTTTGGGTAAAAGCACGTGATCCTTCACATAGGGAAATGGTGATTTTGCAGCGGTCTCAAAATTTCGCCACGAATGGTGAAAATAAAGCGATGCGCCGTTGTCAATCACCCAGAGTTCACGGTGCCATAGTAAAAGGTTTGTGTTTTTATAGGTGCGGTCTATGTTGGTGATAAAGCAGTCCAACCACACGATTTTTGAGGCGAGTAAATAATCGACCTTCATACTGGGCTCGTAGCTTAAAGCCCCGGATAAGTAATGAAGGCCAAGATTTAAGCCTTTTGAAAACTTCAAAAGATCTTGGATTTCTTCATCGCCTTCGGTCTGACCAAACTCTTCACCCAAATGCACGAATACAAGTTCTGGCATGTTTAGGCCTAGGAGCTTAGCAATCGTTCCCCCGATGAGTTCCGATATCAGCATCTTAACCCCATGACCTGAGCCTTTGAATTTCACAACGTATTTAAAATCATCGTCACCTTCCGCAAGCGCAGGAAGGCTGCCGCCCTCACGTAGAGGAAGAATGTAGCGCGTCACAGTGACAGAGCGAAGGGATAAATCGAGCATTGGGCAAATTTAGGACTAATGTTTGAATTTAAGCCTTTTTTTAGAGCTGGAAAATTCCCCATGCCATGAAAGGCATCAGGCAGATTTGTTTATCTTTGCCTCTATGTCACAACCCCACGATAAACGTCTTTATTTAGTTGACGCTTTTGCCATGATTTTTCGTGGCTATTATGCGCTAATTCGAAGTCCTAGAGTCACTAGTGCCGGACTTGATACCTCCGCGATTTTTGGTTTCACAAACTCCCTAATCGAACTGATTCGTAAGCAAAACCCCTCGCATTTGGCGGTGGTTTTTGATGTGGGAAAAGCCAGTGTTCGAACCCAGGAGTATGCCGAGTATAAGGCGAACCGCAGTGAAACGCCCGAGGCTATTCGAATAGCCGTGCCGTACATCCATAGGATCTTAGAGGCCATGCACGTTCCGATTTTAGGCGTGGAGGGCTATGAGGCGGATGACGTGATTGGTACCATTGCATGCAAAGCCGAAAAACAAGGGTATACCACCTATATGGTAACCCCGGACAAGGACTTTGCGCAGCTGGTGACCCCGAATATAAAGATTTATAAACCCGGCTCGAAAGGCGGGGATTTTGAAATTATAGGTGTTGATGAGGTGAATGCGAAATACGGCATTCAAGATCCGAAACAAGTTATCGATTTCCTTGCCATGATGGGCGATGCCGTGGATAATATTCCTGGTCTAGAAGGTGTAGGGGAGAAGACGGCTATGAAATTTCTTCAATCGTACGGAAGTCTTGAAAATCTCCTTGAAAACACCCATGAACTCACGGGTAAATTGAAAGAAAAAGTAGAGAACTCTGCCGAGCGAGGCCGCCTTTCAAAACGGCTGGCTACCATTATTTGCGACGTTCCAATTGACTTTGAGCAGGAGAAATACGACCTTGAAGCGCCCGATTTTGAAAAGGTTCGCGAGGTCTTTGATGAAATTGAATTTCGCCGACTCTACGAAACCCTGTATAGAACGTTTGCCCCTGAAAATTCAGCCCAGGCGCCCCAGAATGGGGTGGCCTCAGTAAAGGGTACAAAAACGCCAGATCCCCTTAATTCGCCCCACGGGTTCCAACTTGATTTGTTCGCCAATTTTGAAGAATTGGAGCGGGCCACTTCCACAAAACAAACGCTTGAGAAAAGCGACAATCTCTATCAGACGCTAGTTACGCCAAAGTTGCAGCGCGTCTTGGTAAACAACCTTCTTTCTCAAAAGGCCGTTGGATTTGAAACGCAAACCACCTCAAAGGATGAGCTGAACTCTGAACTCCTCGGTCTAAGCTTTAGTTACCGAAAAGGACTTGCCTACTATATTCCAATTTCTTCAAATCCACAAGAGGCCAAAGAAACTCTTGAACTCCTGAAGCCTGTTTTTCAGAGTGAAACCCTAACCAAGGTTTCCCATGATTTGAAGTTTGATTATAAAATTTTAAGCCGCTATGGCCTTGAGCTTGAAGGGCCTTTATTTGACACGATGATTGCCCATTACTTACTTAATCCAGACGGAAGGCATGGAATGGACTACCTCTCAGAAGTGTACCTTAATTACGAGTTGGTGCCTCTTGAGCGTCTAATTGGTAAAAAAGGAAAAAACCAGCAAACCTTTAGTGATTTAGACTTAGGGGTGCAAACGAGCTTCGCCTGCGAAGAAGCCGATCTAACGTATCAGTTATATGAACTCTTTTCGCCCCAGCTTGTAGCGGAAGGACTCCACACCGTGTTTGAGACCATCGAGATGCCTCTTTTAAAAGTGCTTGCACGTATGGAACTGCAGGGCATTCTTCTGGATAAAGCGTGGCTTGAAAAAGAAAGTGCGGATCTTGAATCTGACCTTCGTGGGCTCGAGAGCCAGATATTCGCTCTGGTGGATCAAGAATTTAATTTAAATTCTCCTCGTCAATTAGGGGAGGTGCTTTTTGATCAATTGAAGCTCGATTCCAAGGCAAAGAAAACAAAGACCGGGCAATACGCCACGTCGGAAGAAGTGCTTCAGAAACTTGTTGGAAAGCATGAGATCATTGCCCCAATTTTGGAATACCGCACGCTTCAAAAACTTAAATCTACATACGTCGATGCACTCCCAACGCAGATTGATCCACTGGATCAGCGTGTGCATACCCGTTTTTCACAAACCACAGCGGCCACTGGAAGACTTGCCTCACTGAATCCAAACCTTCAAAATATTCCAATTCGAACCCTTCGAGGCCAGCAGATTCGGGGCGCCTTCGTCGCTAAACCGGGCTCTAAAATCTTAGCGGCCGACTACTCGCAAATTGAACTTCGACTTATTGCTGAAATTTCGGATGAAACGAATATGCTTAAGGCGTTTCAAGAAGGTGAGGATATTCACGCCTCGACGGCAGCCAAGCTCTTTGATCTAACCCTAGAGGAGGTTACAAAGATTCAAAGAGGGCAGGCGAAAACGGTAAATTTTGGAATCATTTATGGGCAGGGTGCCTTTGGGCTTGCTGAGCAGACCGGACTTTCTAGAAAGCAGGCCAAGGAAATGAT
>DCJS01000007.1:0-22193 GCA_002319955.1 Flavobacteriales bacterium UBA1694 | reverse complement strand
ATGGGTCGAAAACGCCATCTGAAAGACATTAATTCTGCGAATTTCGTAGTGCGTGCGCACGCTGAAAGAAATGCAGTGAATGCGCCTATTCAAGGCTCGGCGGCTGATGTGATTAAAATCGCTATGATCCGAATTGATCAAAAGCTTAGAGCTCAGGGACTTCAAACCAAAATGCTTCTTCAGGTGCATGACGAACTCGTGTTCGAAGTTCCCGAAGATGAAATCGAACTCGCCAAGGAACTCGTACGCCACGAAATGGAAAATGCGGTGGAAACGGCTGTGCCTCTGACGGTGGAAATCGGTGTTGGAGCGACCTGGCTTGAGGCCCATTAAAAGACAAACTTTAAAATAGTATTCATCAAAGTCTTTTTACATGAAAGACCAATTGCCCTACTAATTGTATGACACATTATATTGAACAAAATGCGACAGACGCCAATGGATACACGTATCAATCGGTGGCGCATGACGCGCATAACGTAAGACTTTATACCTTAAAAAATGGACTCAAAGTCTATTTAGCTAGAAATACAGAACACCCACGGATTCAGACTTACATCGCTGTACGAACTGGAAGTAACCGCGATCCTAAAGATAATACGGGACTAGCGCATTACCTCGAGCACATGCTTTTTAAAGGAACCTCTAAAATAGGAACCCTAGACTGGGAAAAAGAATCCCAGGTTCTAGAACAAATCTCGGACTTGTATGAGCGCCATAAAAAGGCCTCAAGCGAGGAAAAGAAGGAGCTCTATAAGCAAATCGATACCCTTTCCCATCAAGCGAGTCGCTACGCCGTTGCAGGCGAGTACGATAAGTTAGTGTCCTCCTTAGGGGCCACAGGAACCAATGCCCACACGTGGCTGGATGAAACGGTCTATAAAAATGCCATTCCTTCCAACGAACTCCAACGGTGGTTGCAGGTGGAAGCCGAGCGCTTTTCTGAGCTTGTGCTTCGACTTTTCCATACGGAGCTCGAAACCGTTTACGAAGAATTTAACCGCGCTCAGGACCAAGACTCCCGCCAGGTGAACGACGCGATGATGCGCCTTTTATTTCCTACGCACCCCAACGGGCAGCAAACCACTTTGGGAAAAGCCGAACACTTGAAAAACCCTTCGATGAAGGCCATTCATGCGTATTTTGATCAATACTACGTTCCAAATAATTATGCCATGGTCCTTGTCGGAGATCTTGAATTTGATTCAACGATTCAACTTGTGGACAGGCATTTTGGGGCTCTGAAATCGGTGGAGCTTCCCAAGGAAGAAGTGCTCATTGAAAAACCGCTGAGTCAAATTCAGACCGAGGTGATTTATAGTCCTTCCTCACCGCGACTGCATCTAGGTTGGCGTACGCAGAGTTATGGTACTCGGGCGTATTACCTTATTGATTTGATCTCAAGCTTACTCACCAACCAAGGGGAGGTCGGGGTTCTTGATTTGGATGTCAATAACAAGCAAAAAGCTCTCTACGCAGGGGCCTATGCTATGGGGTTCAAACAGTACGGCATGATTTCCCTTGTTCTTGTTCCTAAAGAGACTCAAACCCTCCAGCAGGGCAAACTTCTGCTTTTAGAGGCTCTTGAGAAAATAAAGCGTGGTGAATTTGCGGACTGGATGCTTGAGGCCATTATCAACGATTTTAAACTTCAACAAATGAAGGGGCTAGAATCGGCCGATGGTCTGGCAACAAACCTATACCAAACCTACATTCGGGGACAATCATGGAAAGAGGAGTTAGAAGAACTTTCTATATACGAGTCAATCACGAAGCAGGAAATTATGGCTTTTGCAAAGTCGTTCTTTATCGATAATTATGTCGAAATTTATAAAGAAAAAGGGGAAAATGCAGATCTAATTCGTGTGGAGAATCCAGGTATTACACCGGTGGAGCTCAACCAGGAGGCTCAAAGTGAGTTTTCCAAGGCCTTACTTGAAATTGAAACGCCAGAGATTGCCCCGGAGTTCATAGACTATTCGAAACAGATTACCTCGCGGGATCTAAAGGGTAAACCCCTTAGCTATGTTCAGAATCCACTGAATGAAAGGGCGCAGCTCTATTATATTTTCCCGATTGGAAAAGACCACGATAAGATACTTGAGCTTTCAATTTACCTTCTTCAATACCTAGGGACCAATACCTACTCCAATGAGGCAATTAAGTTGGAATTTTACAAACTTGGAATTACGTTTGATTTTAGAATAACGCGCGACGAACTTACCATAGTTCTATCCGGACTAGAGCAGAACCTAAGCGAGGGAATTCGTCTGCTTGATCATTGGGTTAAGCAAGTGCAGCCAGACCAAGAGGTTTGTAACGAGTTTATTCAAAGTGTTTTAGAAAGTCGTGAAGTTGCGAAAAATGACAAAGGAAAAATTGGCAATGCACTTCGCAGTTACGCCAAGTACGGAAAAAATTCCCGCCTGCGTGATGTGTTGTCAAAACAGGATCTTGAAGCTTTAGAATCCGGGCAGCTTACAGAGGCGGTTCAATCCCTCTTTTCATACCCCTACGAACTCTTTTTCTATGGGAGTGATCTCGAGGCCTTTACCTTGTCCTTTCTACCTTATGTTTCCCCAGAAACAAAGCTAGTGCCTGAGCCAAAGCTTTTTGATACGCCAGCGGCAGACGGGAAGCTCTATTTCACCAATTACGATATGGTTCAAGTGGAGCTTACTAAAATTGGGCGCTCTCAAAGCGTCGATGTGAATACCTTCGGGATCTCCAGTGTGTTTAATGAGTACTTTGGAAGTGGCCTCTCAAGTATTGTTTTTCAAGAAATTCGTGAGCGAAAAAGCTTAGCGTATTCCGCCTATGCGCAGTACCAAACAGCAGCTTATACCGGGGAGCCCGATTATGTCTTAAGTTTCTTAGGAACCCAAAGTGACAAGCTAAAAATTGCGGTGGACTCGATGGATGATCTTATGAAGGAACTTCCGTTTTATAGCTCGCAATTTGAGAGCGCAAAAGCGCAAGCTCTAAAGCGTATCGCTTCAGGGAGAATTCGGCGTACGGCGATCTTTGTAAACCACCACCGACTAAAGAAACTTGGGGTCAATTATGACATTCGAGAGAGAATGTATGAAGAAATTAAAGCCCTGCAGTTTGAGGATTTAGCGGCATTCTATCAGCAGCGAATTCAAGGCGTTACGTACACTATGGCCCTGCTTGGGAACCGTGAAACACTTGATTTTTCGCAGCTTGAAACCCTTGGCACCGTCGTGGAATTGAGTTTAGACGATTTGTTTAATTTTTAAAAAAAAATCACGAAAAAGTCATTGATAAAAATTATCTTCGGGCTTTTAAATAATTACCGAAAATGGAATTTTTAATTGACTTAGACTGGCCCAATTTTGCAGACCCTCAAATATGGGTTTCCCTACTAACTTTGACCTTTCTTGAAATAGTACTTGGGGTTGATAACATCATCTTCATTTCCATTATTTCAGATAAGCTTCCAGCTGAGCGCAGACGTTTTGCCCGCAATTTAGGACTTGCCTTTGCCATGATATTTCGTGTGGTCTTACTTTTAATGATCAGTTGGATTATTGGATTAAAAGAACCTGTTATCACGCTTGAATGGTTCAGTGAACCTCTTAGTGATGCGCCATTAGCCTTAAGCTGGAAGGACCTTATTTTGTTAGCAGGAGGGATATTTCTGATTGGCAAGAGCACCTATGAGATCCATTCTAAAATGCAGTTTCAAGAGCATGCCGTAAGTCAAACTAAAAAACCTAATGTCAGTGGACTGATGGCCATGGTGGTCTTTCAGATCATTCTAGTGGATATGGTTTTCTCTTTGGACTCCATTCTTACCGCCATTGGGCTCGTTGACAACGTGCTTCTTATGATTATTGCCGTGGTAATATCAATGGGTATAATGATGGCATTTGCCGGTCCAATATCAAGAATAATCAACAAACATGCAAGTTTACAAATGCTTGCCCTAGCCTTTTTAGTGGTTATTGGAGTGATGCTTGTAGCGGAAGGAATCCACCAGCATGTGAGTAAGAATATTATCTATTCTTGTTTAGCCTTTAGTCTCGTGGTAGAAATGCTAAACATTCGATTTAGATCGCGCGAGCAGAACCGCAGAGCCGTAAGTCCAGAACTCCAAGATAATTTTCAAATCAAGAATTCTGAGTCTGAAAAGAAATAATAGTGTTCTTAGGATTTAATGAGTCCCTTGAATTAAGCAGCTCCAGGCCTGGTCTATCTGCCCGAGTTGAAGCAAGACCTGCGCCTTTAGATGGTCACTTGGGTTTGTGGAGTACGAGCCATTTGGAAGCTGTTCAACGTTTGCAAGCATTCCAAGATCGTTCCCGGTTAAGATGTGGCTTTGCAAAAGCGCCTTAGGTAATTTATCTAGACCAATCCCTTTTTTAACCAGAGGTTTTGGAACCTCAAACAAATTGGTTTCGTTATTTCGAGAATAATAGGAGCCCCCAAGTCGTGCGACCAAATCTAACTTTATTTGGTCCAGATTTCCATCTGAATCAAGAAATTTAGGATCGACATGGATTTGCTCAACCTGGCAAATAACTAAATTCCCAGCGCCCCCTTGGATGCCAAGGGCTTGGACATCTAGCACGCGGCACTCAAAGTTCACGGGACATTCTTTGATGAGTTTGGGTTTTACCCTTTGGGCATCCACCATCGTTAGACCTGCCTTTTCAAATTCATTGACGCCCTGCTCATACTCCGTTGAGCTGAGGCTAACTTGCTGGACAATGGCGTAGTTTACAATGCCAATTACCACCTCCCTTGTCTCTAAGACATTTTCTAGGGTGTGCTTTGTGGTGGCGTCGCGAACCCGTCTTGATGGCGAAAACAAAAGGATTGGTGGTACGGTTGAGACCATATTGAAAAAGCTGAAAGGGGAGAGGTTTATCTCTCCCTTTGAATTCATCGTCGAGGCAAGGGCAATAGGCCTTGGCGCCACGGCGGTTTGCATTAGCCTTTGCAGCTCTTGTGGACTTAGATGGCTTGGATCAATGGTTTTCAATGCAGTACGTAAGTTTAATTAAGTATCGGTTTACTTTGCTGGAACAATGGTTCCAACCACTTCACCAAATCCAACGCGAACCCCGTCTTTTTCGCCCCAGCCTCGCATGGAAAGAGTGTCGTGGTCACTCAGGAAGTCGCGTTTTTGACCGTCATTCAAAATAAGTGGTTTCTCGCCTTTATAGGTTAGTTCAAGCAGTGATCCAAAGGAATCACTCGACGTTCCAGAAATCGTTCCAGAGGCGTATAGATCCCCGACTTCAATGTTACAGCCATTTACCGTGTGGTGGGCTAGTTGCTGCGCCATAGTCCAGTACATCGTTTTAAAATTGGTTTTGCTTATGATAACCTCGGTACCTTTATCTGGTGTTAAGGCCACTTCTAAATTAAGATCAAAATTCTTTTTTCCTGTGGTTTTTAGGTAGTCTAAAACTTCCGGATCTTGTTTTGGAGAGTCTGTTCTAAAAGGCTCTAAAGCCTCTAAAGTAACCACCCAAGGGGAAATAGAACTCGCGAAATTCTTTGCTAGAAAGGGGCCGAGGGGCACGTATTCCCAGGCCTGAATATCGCGCGCGGACCAGTCGTTAAAGAGTACTAAACCGAAGATTGCATCTTCAGCCTGCTCCACACTTACTGAGTCGCCCAATTCCGTGTTTTTATTGATAATAAATCCGAGTTCCAATTCAAAATCAAGTTGCTTTGTTGGACCAAACACGGGAGAAGGCTGATCCTTAGGTTTCGTTTGCCCTTTTGGACGTATAATTTCAGTGCCAGAGATCACAATTGAAGAGGCCCGACCATGGTACGCCACAGGCAGGTGTTTCCAATTGGGTAGTAGGGCGTTTTCAGGATCTCTGAATAGCTTTCCGACATTGGTTGCATGTTCGATGCTCGAATAGAAGTCCGTATAATTGGCCACATGTACTGGCATAAGCATTTTCACTTCATCAAGATTGAAAAAACAGTCTTCAATGCTTTTTTCATCCTTAGAAAGAAGGGAGCCCTCCAGTAGGAGCGACTGAATTTTTTCGCGTATGATGCGCGTCACAGGTTTTCCAAGTTCAATAAGCTCGTTCAGGGTGTAAGCTTCAAAGACATTGTCTTGCAGACCGTCCACATCATTGAAATAGCCAAAATCGTATAAAGTAGCAAGATCTACAACGATGTCGCCAATTCGCGTGGCACAGGCGATATATTCTTTGTCGAATACGGCAACGCCAAAGGGAATATTGTGTATGGAAAAATCAGAGTTTTCTGGGTAGTCAATAAATGATTTCATAGGGTATTTTTAGAACTTAAATATATAAAAAAAAGTCCAAAACACCGTGGGTTTTGGACTTTAAGATTTGTAAGTCGCTAAATGGCTTAGGGCTTGATTAGGGACTCGTGGCCTATCCAGCGGTCTTTTGTATTTACATCGACAAGCACCAAGGTGGAATTCTCCTTCAAGACAATAAAATTCTTGGCTACCGGAAGGGGAAGTGGCTTGTCTTCAAGTCGATCAAATCGAAAGGAGAGCACGCCGGAATCCGTTTTGATCCAGTCCCCGGAGAAAACATTTGAGCTGCTTTTCTCTAAGGCTTTGTCATCGAAGACTTCTACGAAGGTCGCTTTGTCCCCAGAGACACTTAGGATTAGTCTTTCAGTGTGATCGCTAAAGTCTTTAATAAGGACAAATTTTTTATCTTCAAGATTGAGTTTTTTGATCGATTTTAGCCCGAGGCTTTTCTTTTTTAGATTGGAGAGTCGGTAATTTGCATTTGCGAATTGGGCCTGTATGGTGGTAAAGGCCATAAATATGCCCAGTATTAGTAAGAGTCTTCTCATTGTATTTGATTTATACCCTCATACTTTGCAAATATCACTCCAAACCGAATCTAAAGGTTTCCTCGCTTTTCTTGTTCACGTTCTAAAGCTTCAAAGAGCGCCTTGAAATTTCCAGCACCGAAACTTTGGGCACCATGACGTTCAATGATTTCAAAAAACAAAGTTGGGCGGTCTTCCACCGGCTTGGTGAATATTTGTAATAAGTACCCTTCCTCATCGTGGTCAATTAGGATTCCAAGATCTTGAAGGCGCTTTAGATCCTCGTCGATTTCTCCCACACGTGATGGAACCATTTCGTAATAGGCCTCTGGAGGTGGGGAAAGAAACTCAACGCCGCGCGCTTTTAAATCTGTGACGGTTTTGATGATGTCCTTCGTGGCTACAGCAATGTGCTGAACGCCTTCGTCTTCGTAGTAGTCCAAATATTCCTCAACTTGGGATTTTCTTTTTCCCTCTGCAGGTTCATTAATTGGGAATTTTGCAAATCCGTTCCCATTACTCATGACCTTAGACATTAGGGCAGAATATTCCGTGTTAATTTGCTTGTCGTCAAAACTAAGAATATTAACAAAGCCCATGACTTCTTCGTACCATTTTACCACAGGAATCATGCGGTCCCAGCCCACATTTCCAACGCAGTGATCCACGTAGAGTAGTCCCACTTCACTTGGGTTATAGGTTGATTCCGTTTTTTCATAACCAGGCATAAAGGGCCCGGAGTAGTTTTTACGCTCTATGAACATGTGAACTGTTTCGCCGTAGGTGTACACCCCTGAGCGTACGAGCTCACCGAATTCATCGCTCAATGTGGTTGGCTCTAAATAGGGTTTTGCTCCTCTTTTAGTCGTTTCCTCAAAGGCGCTTGTGGCATCGTCTACCCAGAGTGCAAGGATTTTCACTCCGTCGCCATGTTTTTTAACATGCTCATTAATTGGGGACTCTGAATTTAGTCCTGTAGTCAGGACAAGTCTTATTTTTCCTTGCTGAAGGACGTAGCTCGCGCGGTCTCTCACGCCTGTTTCAGGACCTGCATAGGCGACACTTTGGAAACCAAAGGCGGTTTTGTAATAATGTGCAGCCTGTTTTGCATTGCCCACATAGAATTCAATGTAATCGGTGCCGTTAATTGGAAGGAAGTTTTCGGCTTTTGCAATTTTCTCTGCAAAGGTTAGGTTTGACATAGATTGGTTGTTCTTTAAGTTGTATTGCCCTAATTTAAACAATTATTATGAAAGTTTAAGATTTTGAAAACAAGCTCTTTAGGCTTAGTTTAGTTGCGTTTTTGGTTGCACTGTCTAGCCTTAAAGCGCCACGCTCGGTACTGAATTGGATAGTTTTGTGATTGTCAGCTCCCTTACGGGCCACATAAAGTTTCAAATCATTGAACGAACTAAGATAATAAATTGGTTGTATTGGTGTATCCTAGGAGCGATAGCTAAAGCGTATTTGATAAAAAACTTAGACGTTAAAAAAATAATTTCTAGCAGTACTTGCACTTAAAAATAACAAAGGCAATCTGAAAAGATTGCCTTTGTTGAAGTTAAATTTGTTTAAAGCGTTCATAGACTGCTCGCTCTAGATTGTCCCTATCGTCTGGATGGGCAATACTAATTAGCAGCTGCGCGCGCTGTCTTAGGTTTTTACCATAAAGGTTTACAGCGCCGTACTCCGTCACGACCCAGTGCATATGGCCTCTTGTGGTGACCACGCCAGCACCTAATTTAAGGTGTGGCACAATACGTGGGACTCCTTTCTTGGTCCGAGAGGAAATGGCAATGATGGGTTTGCCTCCTTCACTAAGGGCAGCGCCTCGCATAAAGTCCATTTGGCCACCAATTCCACTAAATTGGAAAGTTCCAATTGAATCGGCGCAGACCTGTCCGGTTAAATCCACTTCTATAGCGGAGTTAATGGCCGTCATTTTATGGTTTTTCATGATGTTAATCGGATAGTTTACGTGCTTTACATCCAAAAAGGTGATCGAGGGATTGTCATCCACGAAGTCGTAGAGGCGGCGTGTTCCAAAGCAAAAACTAGTAATAGTTTGGTTATTGTGCGTGCCTTTGTACTTATTATTTACCACGTCGTTTTTGATTAGGTCAATAACGCCATCGCTTAGCATTTCGGTATGGATGCCTAGATCCTTATGGTTTCCTAAACTTTTCAATACGGCATCGGGAATGGTTCCAATTCCCATTTGTATCGTCGAGCGGTCGTCAATTAATTCAGCGACGTTTTTTCCAATCAAAAGCTCTTCTTCTCCGACCTTTGCACCGTAATCAACCGTGAGTAAATCCTGTTCGTCCCAAACGGCTTTGTCAATTTTTGAAATGTGAACATTTCCATCGCCATGGGTTCTTGGCATTTTTGGATTTACGACAGCGATAATGTATTTGGCTGTGTCAACGGCACTTCTAGCGATATCAACGGAAGTTCCAAGTGTGCAGTAGCCGTGACGATCTGGAGGGGATACCGTAATTAAAGCAACGTCAATTGGGAGGTAACCATCTTTGAATAAAGTTGGAATCTCACTTAGAAATACGGGGATATAATCCCCATGGTCTGAATTGACCGCCTGACGCACGGGTGTGGAGGTGAATAAAGAGTTGATGTAAAAGCTGCCTTTATATTTTTCCTTTGCAACTTCCGTTTCCCCTTGTTGGGTAATGGAGACAAACTCGACATCTCTAAGTTCGTCGGCTCTCTGTGCTAAAGCATCCAAAAGGATGTTTGGCGTGCAGGCACTTCCATGGGAGAAAACGCGGTTGCCACTTTTTACTACTGAAACAGCTTCTAAGGCACTTACATAGTTGAGCATCGTTGTATTTTTTTTTGATTTATTTATCTTTTATCTCTTTCAAAGATAGGCGTTTTAGGGGGCAAATGAAAGATGATATTTGTCAAATCTTAGGGTGTATTCACTATAAAAGGCCTTATTAATTAAAAAGGGCATGTTACTCCATTAGACGGTCTTGTAGGTCATTTTCTGGCGTATCGAGCCACGAGGTCATATAAGAAGGGTCTTCTATTTTTAAGGCCTCCTCTGTGAGTTTTAGCGGGCGGAACGGGTCAACCATCACGGCAAACTCGTCGGTGGATTTCTTGCCAATGCTTCTTTCCATGGCTCCAGGATGAGGCCCATGAACAATGCCACCAGGGTGGAGGGTGAAATCCATTAAATCAATGTGGTTTCTACTCATAAAATCTCCTTCTGTATAGAAAAGGACTTCATCACTATCTATGTTTGAATGGTTGTAAGGCGCTGGTATAGAGAGTGGGTGGTAATCGTATAGCCGGGCCACAAAGGAACAGACGACAAAGTTATGCGCCTGAAAATTTTGATGCACTGGGGGTGGTTGGTGCAGGCGCCCGGTGATGGGCTCGAAATTCTTAATATTGAATTTATACGGGTAGAAGAACCCGTCCCAACCCACCACATCAAACGGGTGCGTGGCGTAGGTGAAGTCCCAGATAAGATCTTGTTTTTTCACTTTAATTAAAAAATCGCCTTTCTCATCGATCGGGGGATTGAGTTGCGGAGTCATAATATCACGCTCACAGAAGGGAGAGTGCTCTAAAAGCTGACCAAATTCATTTCGGTACCGTGATGGGGTTGTGATCGGAGAGTTGCTTTCCAGAACAAACAGGACATTGCTCGAGGTGCTAAATTCAATTTGGTAGATGGTGCCGCGTGGAATAATTAAGTAATCGCCAAATTCAAAAGGCAAATCACCTAAGAAGGTTTTTAAAATGCCGCTTCCCTCGTGGATGTAGAGAAGTTCATCGCAGTGGGCATTTTTATAGAAGTAGTCCATCGATTCGCGGGGTTTGGCCAGACCCATTTTTAAATCGTCATTCACCATTAAGAACTTTCGACTCTCTAAAAAATCATTTTCCGCCGTGACGTTCATCCCCTTAAACATGCGTGGGGTGACGTTTTTTTCGACAGCAATTTTAGGACTTACATCTCTGGGTTCCCCAATTTGCTTTATTTGGGTTGGGCGATGCACATGGTAGAGTAAAGATGAAATGCCATGAAACCCTTCGGTGCCAAACAATTGCTCGTAATAGAACGCATCCGCTGGTGATTTAAATACCGTATGTCTTTTTGGGGGCGTCTGCCCCTGTTTAATATAATGCATTAGTTAAGTTTTGGTTCTTGTAAATTTAATTAAAATTTCGGATTTCACTCAGGCGCTAATTTTTGAGCTCTAGGGCCTTAGGCTACAGGATATATTACAAAAAAAATGAGTCGCCTTTTAGGGAACTCATTCGATTTTTTAGTTGAGGTATCTCAAGATTAATTTTGCAAATTGAAGGCTATGAGGGCTTCGTAAAATTCGTCTTCCATAATGCCTAAATGTTGCAAAAGGTGTTGGATGCCTTCGAGATTTTCACTTAGACTCGGGTCTTGAAAAGACAGGGGAATTAGGCCCAAAGGGGTATTTAATTGCTGAGATTCTATGCTTGCAAGCTCGTAGGGGATCTTTCTAAAGAAGCTTGGGGCGGATTTAAGTTCGGTATCGAGCTCCGAGTTGGTGGCAGGATACACGAGGATCCCCCCGTTTACAATATGGCTCGTTAAGGCTTGATGCTGCTTCAAATTAACACTTGTGGTTAGGAGTGCAATATTGGGTTCTAAATCGCCCGCTTTGGATAAGTCCGGAGTCTCTATAAGCACGAAATCACTTCCGGGACTTTGGACTAAGGCCTGGCCTTCGAATTGATACGAAATTGATTTTTGATTGAATTCAAGGACATAAATCACGAGTTGTGCAAGGGCGTGATGGCTTGATACCAGGGCGACACGGGTTTTGTCCCCGAAGGCTAGGGCAAGTGAATGTGAATCTTTGGTCATTGCGTTGCTACTGTCTTAAGTTTTTAGAGGTGATATAGGCCTCAAACACGCTAATTATTCCATTCCATCGCTCCTGATGCTCTGGGGTAATAAAACTTCCATCGTCTTTAAAGATTTTGTCATTTGGCGTTTTAACTTTAACAGTGGTGGTGATATTATCGTAGACTTTTTTGTAGTCCTCACGGATACTTTTTAGGTCATTGGTTTGAATGCTTTTGAAAATAGCCGCTTTTTCCTGATTTGAAATCACCGCTTTCGTATTGTATTTTTTTCCTGGAGCTTCCGAGTAGAAGTTTGCCGTATTCCCTTCAATTAATAGGTTTTCGTAGATCGGGGCATACCCGCCGCTACGGCTGTAGCTTAATTCATACTGTTCAAAAACAGATTGGTTTGTACAGGAGTACAATGTGCCTATTAGAAGAATTAAAATGAACTTTTTCATGGTTGGGTAATTTTAAGAATTTGTATTTTGGAGTTCAGATTTACCGTTTAGTTCCTTTTCGTAGTCATGAAGCACATTGAAATCGGAGGTTTGTTCAATGGCCACCATAATTTTATCTAAGATGTCTTGGGCCGTATCGACGTCGTAATCAATTTTGATAGGCTCCTTAATCTCCAGAGTAGGCTTAACCCCGGTAACTTTAATTTTAAGGCCCTTCTTATCAAAGGCCCTTCGAAAACCATTGATTTTAATAGGGACCACAATTGGGCGTTGTTGTTTTACGAGTTTTGCCGTCCCTTTTCGTCCTTGGGCGAAAGCGGCAGTGGTTCCTTGGGGGAAAGTAATGACCCACCCATTGTCAAGAGCTTTCATGATATTATCCACCTCACTCATGTCTACCATGCGGTTCACGTTTTCTCCTTTGGCTCTCCAGGTGCGTTTTACGGTCACTGCGCCTGCTAGTTTGAAAATACGCGAAAGAATACCTTTGTTCATGGTTTCCTCCGCAGCCACGTAGTAAAAATCCACTTTGGGATTTAAGAGATACACGGGGTTTTTAATAGTGTCAAAGTACCCATTATTGACGGAGCAAAATACGTGGTACATGGCGGCAACATCTGCAAAATAAGTTTGATGGTTTGAGACAAAAAGCACGTTGGAATCCGGCAAATTCTTGAAATGGTGGGAGCCTGTGATTTTTAATTTGTTGAATCCATTGAATCGGCGATAGGATACCATTCCTAAGACAAAAATGATCAAACGTTTTAGAAAGTATGGAGTCCCGAAGGCATCGGTAAATATGTTTTTTTTAGCCATTGATTTGACGAGTGAAATAGACTGCGAATTTACAAATTTTTAAGCAAGTGACTAAATTCACTTAGGATCATTGAGGTTGCCCCCCAAATGATGTAGCCATTGAAATTAATGACGGGGACTTGCTGTCCTCTTGAGTCAGGAAGTACCATAAGTTCTGGCTCTTCGTTAAGGGTTAAAAAGGAGGAAACGGGAAACTCAATGAGCTCAAGCGCCTCGCTTTTTTGCAGTTCAAAGACGGGGTTTTTACCCGTGTAGGAGATGTAGGGATAAACGTAAAAATTGCTTGGTGGAATATAAATGGGTGAAATTTCTCGAACAATCCTTATGTAATGGGGATCTATACCCATCTCTTCGGAAGTTTCGCGCTTCGCCGTAAACGAAAAATCACTGTCTAAAGGTTCTCTACTGCCCCCTGGAAGTGAGATTTGTCCACTATGGCGGTCGTTAATGTTGTGGGTGCGCACCATGAGGGGGAAATGCCATTCGCCATTTTTAAGGTAAAGTAAAATGTTTACAGCTGCAAACCGGGGCTTTCTTTCGGCAATTTGCTGCGCACTAAATAAGGGGCGGTACGGAGGGGAGTAACGCTGATGTGCGGATTCACCTTGTAAATCAGCCTTTTTTATACGATCCAGGAAATCTCTACCAAAAACTTGCATGAGACAAATTTAGTCAAAAACTTCACGTGGATGTTTTAAGAAAAGGTTAAAGTTTGGCTATAAAATAAAGAAAGGCCTCTATATCTAGAGACCTTTCATTGCGCTCGGGGCGCTTATTTTTAGTTCGAGTAACTTGCGATTTCCTCTTTGTTTGCATTATATAAACGGTATTCTAAATACTTAAAGCTATCCCTAGGGATAATGGTTACCCATTTCTTGTATTTCAGGTACCATTTTGTTTGAATGCTCATGATGCCTTTGGTGAGGTAAGCCTCAACGAAAGGGTGAACGTGAAGGTAAAGTTTGCCTTTTTCCTTCTGCATTCTATTTCTAATTAGTTCCTCCATGCGTTCCACCACCACAATTGGTGCTAGAATTTCGCCGGCTGTGTTCGGGTTTTGCTCTTCCGTCTTAATTTGTTTCTCAGGTCTCACGCGTTGTCTGGTGATTTGAATGAGTCCAAATTTACTCGGAGGTAAAATTTTATGTCGCGCTTTGTCGCGTCGCATCTCTTCACGAAGGTGTTCGTAAAGCTGCTTGCGGTGTTCTGCACTGACCATGTCAATGAAATCGACTACAATAATTCCACCCATATCTCGCAGTCTTAATTGGCGAGCGACCTCGGTTGCGGCCATTTTATTTACTGTGAGTGCGTGGTCTTTATTGGTCGTGCTTGAGGCAATGTTTGGTCCTGAATTCACATCGACCACATGAAGGGCCTCTGTGTGCTCTATAACCAAATAAGCACCTCTAGAGCTTGGAATATTCACGTGTTTCCCGAAACTTTGTTTCAGTTGTTTTTCAACGTTGTAATATTCGAGAAGGGGGATGTGCGAATCATAATGCTGGACAATATGTTTTCTCTCTGGAGCAATCACCTCTAAGTAATGGGTGAGGTCCTGAACCATCGCTTCGTCGTCGGAAATAATTCCCGTGAAGTCCTGATTGAAATTGTCTCGCAGAATGGATGATGCACGGTCCTCTTCACTTAAAATCCTCGAAGGAACTTTCTGCTTTTGGATGTTTTTAAACGTAGAATCCCATTTGTGAATCAGCTGGTTCATATCGTTATGAAGTTCAGCCACTTTCTTGCCTTCAGCTACGGTGCGAATAATCACCCCGAATCCTTCCGGTTTAATGCTTTCAATTAAAGTGCGTAAACGTTCTCGGTCTTCGGCACTTTTGATTTTTTTTGAAATGGAAACTTTGTTATCAAAGGGAATTAACACTAAAAATCGCCCCGTTAAAGAAATCTGCGTTGAGATTCTTGGGCCTTTGGTAGAGATGGGTTCTTTGGTGATTTGAATCAGAACCACATCGTCCTTAGTCAGTACTTTATCCACAGTACCGTACTTGTTAATTTCCTTCTGGACTTCAAAATTTTTAAGACTAGAAGTTTGATGGCGTTTTGCGAACGTATCTTTTAGAAACTTCTGATAACTTAAATAATCAGGTCCTAGGTCTTGGTAATGCAGAAATGCGTCTTTCTCGTATCCGATATTGACGAACGCTGCATTGAGGTTGGGTGCAAGTTTTCTAACTCGAGCTAAAAATAAATCGCCAACGCTAAACTCTCTGTTATCCGCTTCTTCGTGGAGTTCAAAAAGTCTACCGTCTTCGAGCATCGCAATTTTCGTGCGCTCATTTTCATGAGAAATGATTAATTCTTTTTTCATTGCTCTAATTTATTGTTAGACTTGGTTTAAATATAGCTACAGACTGTTTTAAAACAAAAATATAGTTAATGAATAAAGCTTCATCAACTATATTATTATATTGTTCTAGAAAAACTATTTCTTTTTCTTGTGTCTGTTAGCTCTTCTTCTTTTCTTTCTTTTGTGCGTCGCTACCTTATGTCTTTTTCTTTTCTTTCCGCTTGGCATTGTCGTAATGTGTTAAGGTTAATATTTTAGTTAAATTTTTATTTTACAGTTACTTTGGTTTTGACTTTCTCTACAAAACTTTTTGAAGGCTTGAACGCAGGAATGTTGTGCGCTGGGATTTCAATGGCTGTATTCTTAGAAATGTTTCTACCGGTTTTCGCCGCTCTAGTTTTGATAATGAAAGATCCAAACCCTCTTAAGTAAACGTTCTCTCCGGTATACATTGAGGTTCTTATCTCTTGCATAAACGCTTCTACGATTTTCTGGGTTTCGTTTTTTTCAGTACCCAATTTAGTGGAGATCGTATTTACCAATTCTGCCTTTGTCATTTCCTTGTTTGTTTTTAATTTTGGTGTGCAAATATAAGAACTATTTTTGAAATGAAACAAACAAATGCCTGATTTTCTTAACATTGATTAAACTCTGAGACTTAGTTCTTAAGGGTGTTTCACTCGAGGAAAATTTCATCCAGTGCGAGGATTGGTTTTTTGTGTGGACTTTGCTTCTCCAGGGGCAATTCAAGCTGAGGGACTAGACGGATTTTCAAATAGCGAAACGGCCTTCTGTTTCGTATGGAAATGCCTTCTATTTGAGGGGTGTTTTTAGGCGTTGACACTAATGGTTGTATTCTCGTTTTGAGCGGCTTAAAGTTTACTCCATCAGTGGAAGACCAGACTTCGATTTGCGAGGGAATATGAATCCAATTTCTAGGGTCATTTAGAAACCGGAACGAAATCTTCTCTATCGATTTGCTTTCCCCCAAATCAAGCCCAAGCTCTACAGTACGGTCAAAAAGGAGCCAATTGTAACTGTAGTCTGTAAATCCAAACAGTCCGTCTGTAAGTGTGTTTTCGCCTTTGGCCATGTAGTCTGCAATCCAATTTATGGAAAAGCTCGGGCGTAAGCCATAAGCTCTGTTTTGGCGTGGTGGCTTTTTTAACAAGGTCTTCCATTCTTTTTCATACTGCTCTAGGGTAAACCCCCTCTCAGAAAGTTGGTGAATTTCAGAGGCCTTTGCATACTTGAAAAAGAGCTGGACTTGCCGCTTAATCTCTGGTCTTATAGCAAAGGTGTTTTCCTTGGTTTGGAAATAGAGTCCATTTTGCGCGAAACCTTGAGATCGAGCCTGCTGTAGTTGGAGAAATAGAGGCGAGAGGGCAAGGCGCTCAAGTCTTTTTTTGTATCGTATAGGTACCGTCTTTTTTAAAGCCCGATCCATGTCATTTAGGGTCGGTTCAATAAGGGAATTCGAAAGGTAGGAGTCTAGTGCTTCAGTAGGATTTCCGTAAATCCCAAGAGGTTTAGAGCTCGTTTTGAGGCTGCTTTCAAGGGTTAGAAGGTAGTTTTTAACAATCGGAGCGTATGGGCCATAATACCCTGTTAAAAAGACCTGG
The DNA here is from genome assembly GCA_002319955.1 of Flavobacteriales bacterium UBA1694. Lineage (GTDB taxonomy): Bacteria > Bacteroidota > Bacteroidia > Flavobacteriales > Weeksellaceae > Planobacterium_A. Next base: position 5,307 of record DCJS01000007.1, on the reverse strand, counting down.
GTAAGTGCCTTGGTATCGACGCTAGGATCTTGTAATTTTTTGGCTAAGAGATAAGCTTTTAGTTCGCTTAGATCGCTGTAATGTTCTTCTGCCATTTGCGCAAAAACACCTTTAATTCCAATGCGCTTGTAGTACTCTATGTTAGGTCCGATGGTGTGAAGGTCAGGAAAGGGAGCGAGGTAATTCGTGAATTGCGCATAGTAGTCCCAGACCCAAACCTCCGGCGCTAGGGATAACCACTGTGCTAGTTGGGCTCTTAAATTATGAGCAGAGGGTTCTGTTTCAATGGGTTGGTTGCGATAAGCCTGAATCGTACTTACCAGGATGACGACGTTTTCTCTAGGTCGTGTTTTTAAAGGTGCATGGCTGTATTCACCGTAAGCCAAGGTGCCAAACTTATACTTGGGGAATTGCTTAGCTAAACGGTTTACAAAACGAATTAAAGGCCCTTGGGGGCCGCCTTCCTCTTTGTTCACGCGCGCGCACCGTTCGCACTGGCAATGACCCATCGTATCGTTTGGGCTAACCGAAATATAGGTCGCCTTGGGATTAAATTCCAGTAAGGATGTGATTTTATCTCGACTTAGTTCAAAAACCTTTTCCTCACTAAGGCAGAGTTGGTTAGGCACACGGTGCCCTTCATAAAAGGCAAAGTACTCGGGATGGGTCTTGAATAAGCTGGGCGGCACAAGCTTATCAAAGGAATGGCCCCAAAGTAGCCATTCGTGGTTAAGGGTGTTCAAGTGATGCCAATTGAGGTATTCGGTGTCCGTCGTAGGCATCCCATAGACTTCTTTATAAAGAAACGGCGATTCCGAGCTGTAAGAGAAGGGGAGTTCAAGTTCGATGGATCTCCTTTTAGGGCACTCTGCGGGCTGGCCTGGGGCCCATTTGCGGCAGCCAAGGACAGTTTCAATAAAATAATACGTGGCGCTAGCGAGCCCCTTGGCCGTCGAGGCGCTAAGAATTATATTGCGCGCCTCTGTGGTGATTTTAAAATTAGAAATCTCAGATCCCTTGGTTAGAGACTCAGTCCCAGGCGTAAGACGCAGGATGATGGACCAGTACTTTGGCGTTAGTTCCTGCGAAAGGGGAAGCTCTACTCCGGTGACCTCTTTGAAATAATGTCTAAGTAATTCGGCATTTTTTATCTCGGAAATACTCGCCTGAGCGCCATGGTATATTTGGTACTCAGATCCGCCTTTTGAGGCGAGTTTGGTGGCTGTTGGCGTTTGGGCATCACTGGCCATAAAGATGAAAAGTAGAATTAATATTAGACGGATTCGCATATTAGAAATCGTATAACAAATTTAAATACAGGTCATATTGGTCAAACTTACTTCCTGTGGAATAGTGGTTCTTATTATACACCGCTGCAATAGAGGCTGTAAATGGGTTGAGTTTTTTCTCTGCTCCCACACCCAAAAATACAGATTTATTTGTCATGAAATCTTGTGTGAAATCTAAGCTTTTGCTGTCTGGTGCATTTCCGAATCCACCCATAATCGAGATGTTGTCACGCTTTTCATTCACAAACCGCTTCCAATTCGCGCCCATAGAATAGTAAAGTGATGCCTCTGCAATAGTAAACAAATTTCGAACCGTAAGTCGGCTGTGTTCCATTTCTTTGCTGATTCCTAGAATTGGCGTGAAAAGTTGGAAGTTTTCCGCTTTCATGAATTTCGCACCCGTCTCAAGTTCCCATCCCTTAGGTAGGGATTTGTAAAGCGAGTAAAAGGCTTCGTAATTTGGAAAAAGACGCTGGTCAGAAACACTAACCCCTAGAAAGGAATAGCTTTTGGAGCCGTGCTTGACATAGGATTCAAGGTCATATTTGAAACTTTGGGTTTCATTTCGACTTCTCACACTTGCCCTTCCTACAAGGGTTAATTTTTGATTGGGTGTGCGTCGAACATATTGAACAGCCGTTTGCTGTAACGAGATGATCCCATCACTATAGAAGCTGTGCAAATGTAACACTCCAACTTGGTTTAAAGCCATTGAGTCAGCTTGCTTTCTATTTAAGGTATCCGGGGCTTGGCTCGGTATGTTTTCAGGGGGCTCCACGGGATTTATGCTCAGCGTTTGTGAGTAAATCGAGAACGGGATTAAACAGAATAGTGAAAATAAGCTGCGGTACATAAATAAGTTTATTTAGTTTGATTAAATCCTTTACGTTTCATTTCTCCCCAACTCTTCTTTTTACCAGTCAGTTCATCTAAAGTACCTCTTAAAGCACAATACACAATGATAGGGTGGTAGAGAATGGGTTCAAGAAAGGCCATGAAAGCAATTCCTATTGCTGAAGACGTAGTTTTATAATAAATAGCGATTTTACGGTCAAGAAGAACAGAGATAAAACTTAAAGCGATGTAAAAGCTCACCACAGTAAAGGCGACCATTAAAAGTCCGAAAAAAATAGTTTTGTTAAAGATGAAAAAGAACAACAGTAAGAAATAGCCAATGAATTCCACAAAAGGGGAAAGAAATTCAAAAAAGACGTTGTAGGGATAAATTATCCAACCCATTTTACCGTAACGGGGATTAAAAAATACCCTTCTGTTTTGTTTTAATATCTGAATAAGTCCTCGGGACCAACGGATGCGCTGGCGAACCAAATCTTTTAGACTTTCGGGCCCCTCAGTCCAACATAAAGTTTGAGGAATGCTACGCACCACATACTTCTGCTTTGTTTCGAGCATGTAATTGACCATTCTGAAAAGTAGATCCATGTCCTCTCCTAAAGAATCGTGCGAATAGCCGCCGATATTTAAGACGATTTCTTTGTCAAATAATCCGAGGCCACCAGAGATATTAGGCAATGCATTTAGGTGAGACCAAGCCATTTTACCAAGGACAAAGGATCGAATATATTCTAGTTCTTGAAACCGGACAAAAAGTTTGCGTGGAACGCCGACTTTTTCAATAGTGCCGCGTGAAACAAAACTTGCGTTAGACATCCTAAGGGTAGCGCCAACACCGATGCAGCGGTGTTTTTCATTTAGAATGACCTCCATCATGATGAGTAAGGTATTGAAGTCTAGGATGCAGTCTACATCAATGTTTAGGAAATAATTGTGTTTTGATAGATTCAGACCCGCATTGATGGCATCAGCTTTTCCGCCTCCATTAATTTTATCGATCACCACCAGATTACGGAAAGCAAGATTCCGTGATTTATAGATCTTTTTTATCGGTTTGCTTTTGATGACCGTATCATATTCGAAGACGATTGGATCTAAATGGAATTCATTAATTAGTTTCTCTAGCGTGTCATCTTTGCTTCCATCGTTGACCACAATTAGTTCAAACTTATGATAATTGATAGATAGTAGCGAGTGTACATTATCAATGATTGTTGCAGACTCATTGTAAGCACCTGTAATAATACTGATGCCTGGTGCATTATTCATTAGTGCGAGTCGGTTACGTTGATAGAAAGTCTTTATAAATAGAAACCGACGTATCGCTTGATAGGCGAAGAAATTGACAAGGAGTAAAACAACTAAAAGTACAACAGCAAATGACGTCACGCTAATTACAAAAATTGGCGATAAGTATATGGTGGTAAGTAACTCGTTTAGTGAATGCAAAAAGTTCATGTATCTCTGGTACTTTAAAAGGCTATTTGGTTTCGATTTTGGGGTGTCATAGGCCTAGCGATATCTGCTGATGAACTGATTTTTCTTATAGCTCTCTCAATGCTTTTTTGTAGAAGGACAGAACTTTCATTTTTTTGTTGCTCACTTAAAAAGTGGTGGATTTCGGCTTTACTTTGTTTATCGGCTAAATAGCTTAAACTTTTAATTATCGATTTTTTGCATAAAAGATTACTTTCCTTCATATACCAATTGCGTAAAAAAGGAATTGAATCTGGGTTCCCCAGTTTTCCTAGTGCAGCAATCATTGTTTTACGCATGGTATGTGTACTGCCATTAAGAAAGTTTTCAATTGCATAAGAGGCGTCGCGCTGCAAAAAATGAGCAGCGAATTCAATGGCAAGGTGGACAACTGAGGGGTCGTAAGTTTCCCTGATCCACCGACTGAATTCGGGAATTTTCACTTGTTTTCTATTAATAAAAACGTGAAAGTATTCTAATTGCTGCCACTTGGTGAGAGGTTCTTCAGTGAAATCTAAAAAATCAAAAACATTATCTCTAAAGTAACCAACCACATACAGATTGGCCACTTCTCGTATATCACTGTTTTTGTTTTTTTGCAGTTTACGAATTTGATCAGGATCTACGTAGATGCCAAATCTTCCTAATTTGTTCAGCGCCTTAATGACCTGATTAGGGAAGGGTGATTGAAGTGCGCCAAGGTCTTTCTTAGCGAGTCCAACGTCGCGATAAATCTTATTTATTAGCCCGCGTTCTTCGCCTTTAATGAATAAGGAATACTGCATCAAGATTTTAACTAAATTCGTTTGCATCGCATTGCTGTTTTGAATACCCAATGCGTTAAATTTTTCAATTGTGGAAGGGGTGAGTTGGTGACTGTCAAAAAGTATATTCTCTACAATCTGCATCAAAACTTGCTTTTGGTTGCGTGTTCTTAATGTGTAGACCCAGTGGTATAAAGTGTAGAGGAGAATCAGCAGAACACTACCAATAATGCACAATGTATTAAAGAAAATTAAATCCCGAAGGTGTGATGGGAATCGATCTAGTAAATCAAGTACTGGCGACATCGTTTAATTAATTTTGACCAAGTTTGGCCAGTCTTAAAATCATTTCCATCGGAGAAAACGGCTTGGAAATCATTTCATCAATCCCCATCTCATAAAGTCTTCGCATGTTGTCGGAAGTGAAGTTATCAGACAGCACGACGATTTTCATCTCCGGAAACTTATTTTCGGTTTTAATTTGGCTGATGATTTCAAAACCTGAGTAATATTGCAAAAGCATATTGGTCATCAAAATATCGTACTTTTGCGTTTCGAGATGCTCTAAGACCTCTTTTCCATTGGACACGGTGGTGATTTCATGCCCTTCATTGGCTAAGAAATGCTGGATTGAGTTGCGAATTACTTCGTTTTTTTCAGCAATAAGAATAGTCATTTGTTTTTAATTAATTAGCAAGTCTATTTCTAGAGTCCTACAACAGAACAAATATCGGGTGTAAAGGTTTTTAGCGGCAGCAAAAATATGAATTATAATGGTGATTATCATTTTATTATATGTTAAATTAATTAATTTTTGACTGGTTTAATTTCATCTAATAAAAAACATAAGTTTTTGCGAGTTGTTGGACTGAGGTAGTAGCTAGGGCTGCGTTAAAAATGACCATTAAGTGTTAAAGTTTTGG
>DCJS01000046.1:17075-19991 GCA_002319955.1 Flavobacteriales bacterium UBA1694 | reverse complement strand
GTTTGATTTCTCGACCTACTATCTAATGGAGAAGGCCTTTGATAACAACGATTTGATGAAGTTAACGGAGGCCATGTATTGGAAACAAAATCCTCATAAATCGGTAACCTTTGTAACGAACCACGATACGGATGATATCTGGGAGAAAGAATTGGCTTACGCTTACATCTTAACCCACGAAGGGTACCCAACGATCTTCTACCGCGATTATGAAGAATGGCTTGATAAAGCCGCGCTTAATACGTTGATTAAAATTCATAATGAAAAAGCGACTGGAACGACCTCCATTCTCTATGCGGATACGGATGAGTACATCGCCCGACGTAACGGCTATAATGGGAATCCAGGCCTTATTGTCTATATGAATACCTCCACGACCTACCAAGAAAAATGGGTTGAGTCGAATTGGACCTCAAAAGCGATTACAGACCTTACGGGGAACGAAAAGACCTACACCACGACAACACGAAGCGACCGCTGGGTGAAAATTAAATGCCCTCCAGGGACGTATACCGTTTGGTCTACGAATTAGCCCGAGCGGGTTTAGTCATACATACAAGAAAGCAAAGGGACCCAAATGGGTCCCTTTGTTATTGCGTATAGACGGTCTTATAAATTTCTTCTTTTAAAGCCCTAAGATCCCTTGGTTTTTCAGTGCTCAAGAGCCAAAGGTCAAGGGCGTTTTTGTCAGGTTCGTAAGGCGGCTGTTGGTACGCGGTATCAATAGCAGAGAATCCAAGATTCTGGTAAAACTTAATTCGGCGCCAAGCGTCCGGACTTAAATCCTGAGGTTCTGCTTCAAGCACCACGTTGACGTTCTTTTTTATTAACTCTGTCAGAACTTTTGAGCCGAAGCTTTGGCCTCGCAGCGTCTCAAAAATCTCAAAGTGTTCCACAAATAAAGAGCAGGATAGGGGCCATAAAATAAGATAGCCGATCGGCGTTGAATTTGTTTGTAGGGAGAAAATCTGGACGTGAGGATTTTCGAAAAGTTCTAAAAACTGCGTTTCACTCCGCCGCTCATCCCTAGGAAAGTAACTCTCGTAAGACGCGTAGATGGCTCTAACGCTAGGATGGTTCGCAGAATCGACAAGGAGACAGTCAATTTTCATGGTGGTTTTTTATGGCGTTTTCAAAGAAACTGTTAGAGGTCAAACACGCTTGGTCTTCGGGTAATGAAGATATCTTTCACCCAAAGGAAAAAAGCGAGAACCAAATAGAGTAGAAACACAAAGCCCACGGTGGCAAAGGTGGAGTAGATGAAAAACACGCGCAGCTTTGATACGGGAATGCCCAGTTTTGCGCCCAGTCTGGTGAGCACGCCAAACCATTCTCTTTCAAGTTTGTGGCGAAGGTTTGATATAAATAGAGGCTCTCTCATCGGTCTATTGTTCTCTAGGGGAAATTACGACTTCGTGGTCTTTGAAAATGTTTGAAGCGTGCGCTTATACATCTCTTCGTACAGGGGAAGGATTTTAGTTAAATCAAAGGTTTCGGCCTGAGCCTTCGCGTTGACTTTCATTTCGCAAAGTAATTCGGGATTACTTAATAGCTTAATGGTGTAATTGCTCATGGTCTCGACATTGCCGATTTCCGCTAAATAGCCTGTCACGCCCTGAATATTCACCTCTGGAATGCCGCCGGCATTCGAGCTGATCACGGGCGTTGCAGCGGCCATAGCCTCAAGTGCTGCAAGTCCAAAGCTTTCTTGTTCTGAGGGTAAAAGGAACACATCGGAGAGTTCTAAGATGCGGTACAGATCGTTTACTTTTCCCAGTAGACGCACTTTATTAATGAGCTCTGGGTTTTCTTCTAAGAACTGGTTGATAAGCTCCATGTCAGGCCCTTCCCCAATGATGATGAGTTTGGACTTGATTTTTGCTTGAACATTTTTAAATATTTGAAGCACATCGCCCACACGCTTCACCGGTCGAAGGTTCGAGACGTGAATTAAGATTTTCTCATCGTTTTGGGCAAATTGGTTTCGCTGGCATGGGATTTCTGGGGTGAACACCCTATTGTCAATGAAATTGGTGATGACCTCAATGGGTCTTTTAATGTTGAAAAATTTAAGCGTATCGCGCTTTAAACTTTCCGAAACCGAGGTTACCGCATCGCTTTGGTTGATGGAGAATTCCACGGCGTGCTTGTAACTTGGGTGCTGTCCCACCAGGGTAATATCGGTTCCGTGCAAGGTGGTGACTAGGGGCACGTCTTTGCCTTCTTCCTTAAGCATTTGCTTGGCGGTAAAGGCCGCGTAGGCATAAGGAATGGCGTAATGGGCATGAAGTAAATCAAGCTTATATAAATTCACGACCCGGTAAATCATTGAGCTTAGTGCAATGTCGTAGGGTTGGTATTGAAACAGGGGATAGGTCTGAACATTTACTTTATGAAAGAAAATGTTCGGGTTGGTAATATCCAGTCGGGCTGGAAGGTTACTCGAGATGAAGTGCACCTCGTAACCTTTGTTTGCAAGGGCCATTCCAAGTTCGGTGGCCACAATGCCGCTACCCCCATAGGTTGGGTAGCAAAGAATTCCTATTTTCATTAGTCGATTCGCATTTGAGGGAATTGTTTTTCACTTGTAGAAGAGTCTTTGATTGAAAGACTTAGGCCTGCTCCAGCCTTTAGACCTGGCGAAAGGCTAACTGGGAGTCTTCCCAAAATAGGACTCTGTCCTAAAAGTGCTTTGGCGCTCGCGGTCTGCGAGTCGCTGTTGTTTTCATAAGCAACCACCACGCTACTAACTCTTGAAAGGTCTAGATCCATCAGCGCGTAGGGCGAGGCAAAGACGCTTAAAAGCACCTCGTGGTCTTTTGCTAAGGAACTTAGTAGGGATTTGGAAGCGGAGGAAATTTTATACGGTTTGTAGGCCGTTGAATTGTCTTTATGAAGTCCCACGATCACTTTTGA
>DCJS01000046.1:4936-17028 GCA_002319955.1 Flavobacteriales bacterium UBA1694 | reverse complement strand
GGTGCCTCCTCGAGTCCGACGTAGTAGTAAGTCTCTTGGCAGTTTAGCGGAAGAAACGATTTCTCATTCTTCAATAACGTTAGGCCGTGACTATAGACTTTTTGTGCCAGCTCTTTATGAACCGTATTATTTAAATCGTAGTCTAAATTATCAGTGGAAATAGGCTCGAAAGACGTAAGTCCAAGATAGTATTTGGTTAGAAGAATCTTTTTCACGCTCTGCTCGAGGCGGGATTCTGGAATTTCGCCGCTTTCAAGACCCGCTTTAATCAGGGCTTTTCCCTGAGTGACGCCCTGGGAAAAGAGCATGATGTCGTTCCCGGCTTTAAACGCAAGAAGATCGAGCTCTCCGGGTTTGTAGTGTTTTGCCACGGCGCCCATATTCAGAGCATCGGTGATAATGAGGCCCTTGTACCCGTAGGTCTCTTTTAACAGCTCTGTAATAACTTTATGAGAGATCGAGGCGGGGACACCAGCCTTTGGCTCGAGAGCGGGCACATAAAGATGGGCGACCATCACACCGCCAACCCCGTCCTGCATCATCGCTTGGAAAGGTGCGAGTTCAATTTGCTCAAGGCGCGCTCTGCTATGGGGGACCACCGGCAGATCTAAGTGCGAGTCAATACTTGTGTCGCCATGGCCTGGAAAATGCTTAATGGCGGCTAGAACACCGTTATCTTGAAGCCCCTTTGTATAGGCTTTTGCCGAGTTAACGACATTATCAACCTCGGATCCAAAGCTTCGGTTTCCAATGATGGGATTGCTTGGGTTTGTGTTTACATCGACCACGGGGGCAAAAACCCAGTTTACGCCCATGCGCCTTGCATCCTGCGCGATCAGGGCAGCCATTTCAGTGACTACGGATTTATCGGTTATGGCGCCAAGAGCCATCGCCCAGGGAAGTTTGTACGCTTTTGCAATGCGCTGAAACAGGCCCCACTCCGCATCCATTCCAATCAGCATGGGCACTTTGCTCTGAGATTGGAGCTCATTTAAAAGCTCGACTTCTCTTTTGGCATCGTCTTGCATGAGGATAAGACCTCCGAGTTTTTCAGTTTTGACAAGGCTTTTTACCTCATCAATAGCGGATTCGCCTTTGTTTGTGTAAAGGGCCACAATAAAAAGCTGCCCTAATTTTTCATCTTGTGAGAGGCTCTGGTAGGTTTGGTTTACCCAATTTTCCGCTTTTTGCACCTGCTGCGAAGAAAGCTCTGGTGGAGTGTACTGAGCTGAGGCCGAGAAGCTTACAAAGAAACTGATAAGAAGAATATAGGGTAGGCAAGTGGACTTCATTTAATGCGAGATCTAATTGAAACAAAAATACAACTTTAAATTTTTATCTTCGCGGCTAAGTCCTAAAGTTTTTGGCATTTCTTTTGGATACTACTAACCATACAATCTAATACCAAAACGCCCTATGAAAAAATTACTACCCTTTGCGATGCTCGCATTTTTCTCCTTATTCTTATTAAGCTGTGAAACAGACGACTCGCGAGATAACGGACAGGATTACGATACTTATCCGGTGATGAAAGATGTGACGGGAAGCTTTAGCGCCTCGAACGAGTACACGCTTCAGCAATCCATTCAAATTCCTCAGTCTGATGTGGTTTTGGTCTACCGCAATACGGCTGCAAGTGGATCCGCTGTGTGGCAACTGATTCCAAAAACGGAATACTTAAGCGCGGATCGTGAACTGGATTACAACTTCCTGTTCTCAACAGACGCTGTTGAGATCTACACGGAGGCCAATTTTGACCAATCGACGATGAGTACGGATGAAAGAACTAGATACTTAAATAGCCAACGCTTTAGAATTGTTTTAGTACCGGCCTCAGTAGCCGCATCAACAGACACTTCGAGCTACAACTCGGTCCTAAGAGCCATGGAGGTTCAGGCGCCAAAGCCTTAGGCACAAAGAAAGGCAGAGCCTTTAACTAAGCAAAACACAAGTTCGCTATATAATCAAAGTAGCCGTCCAATTTTTTGGACGGCTACTTTGATTATGTGTGTTTAGAACAGTGCCCACAGGCTAAGGGTCTTTGTTCTATGAGTTAGTCGTTCTGATCGTTTAAAAGATGGCCAAAATAAGTCTTTTTCACCCTTAGGTAGTCGCGACTCTCATCGGTGGCGTCAATTTGAAGGGGGATTCTTGAATTCAGTTTAATGCCGCTCTGCTCGACGTACTTAATCTTATCGGGGTTATTTGTGAGAAGATTCACTTCTTTCACATCCAGGAATTTTAGAATTTCGATGGCCACGGAAAAATCGCGGTCGTCTGCGGGGAGGCCCAATTGCAAATTGGCCTGAACCGTGTCGAGGCCACCTTCTTGAAGCGCATAGGCGCGAAGTTTATTGATAATACCGATGTTGCGGCCTTCTTGACGAAGGTAAATGATTATTCCGCCGTTCTTTTGAACATAGCGCATGGCGTAGTCGAGCTGCTGCCCGCATTCGCATTTTTTAGAATGAAAAATCTCCCCCGTCATGCATTCGGAATGAAAGCGGACGTTTATGGGTTTGGAAAAATCAGTGCCCTCGGCCACTAAAGCCATATGAGGCATCCAATCCGTGTCAAATTCAGAAAAGGCGATTATGCGAAAGTAACCAAACTCTGTCGGAACTCGAGATTCAGCTTGTTTATGGACCATGGCTTTGGTTAGATTAAATGGGGTTATTTCGCGGTTTTTGGCCGACTAAGTGCCTCGAGATGGGCAATGTTGTTTTTGATTCGAACCAGGTAGCGGTTAATGCTCTCATCGTCCGAGGGTGAAAGAAAGCGGCGAAGTTTTTGAATCTTTTTATAGGATTTTTCGACTTGCTCTAAGGCGCGCTCTTGGCCTACCAGATTATAGGCCTGCACGGCGTAGACGTATTCTTTCACATGAAACTTTAGATCGTTTACTTCTTCATTTAGCGCGGAGTTGCGGAACTTCGGGAAGGTGGCCATGTGGGAGGAGAGCTCCGAGGCGTAAAAGATTTTCCCTGTTTTCTCCGTGAACTGAGCGGGGAGCCCTACTCGAGTGGCCATAAGGCTATCGGTGGTAAGACTCGCTTGGATCGGAGAAAGGGTCACTTTTTCCGAAGAACATGAGGCTAAAATAATAAGTAAAGTAACTAAAGTCAAAAATTTCATTTCGAAGTATCCTTTCTGTATAGGATCGGGTTAAGACTCTCATCGTTATACATCTTCATTTGTTTGTATACCTTAGTCTTAACGAAACCGTTCTCTATATCAGCAAGTAACTGATCGATGGCGCTCATCAGGTCAATTTGTTGTTCTATAAGAACAAAAAGTTTTTCCCTGCATTTGTCTTTGTGGTCTTGAGAGGCAGATTCTCTGCGGGTTTCAAGATCCATATGGTAAATTTTTAGAGCTAAAATCGAAAGCCTATCGAGCGCCCATGCAGGGGTTTCGGTGTTTAAAATCGCGTCCTCAACAGGAATAACGGTCTTGTATTTTTCCAAAAACCAAGCGTCGATTATCTCGACAAGGTCCGTTCGGTTTTGGTTCGATTTATCAATTCTCCTTTTGAGGGCAAGTGCCTCAACGGGGTCAATGTGCTCATCCCGGATGATGTCTTCTAAATGCCATTGAACGGTATCAATCCAGTTCTTTGCATACAAAAGTCGTTCCAAACTACCCTCCTTGTGGGGGTTGTTCTCGGGAGTATCCACAGAATCAGAAATGTGGTATTGGATGATAGACAGGTTAAAAACCTGCCATGCTGTTTCGGAAAAGGCCATGGGGCTCGGGGGTTTTACTTAAGGGTTATTAGGCTCGTCGGACTTTGTGTCCTTGGCTTTTTTATCTTCGTCTTTTACCGCGTCTTTGAATTCTTTGATGCCAGATCCCACGCCTTTCATGAGTTCAGGGATCTTTTTTGCCCCGAATAGAACCACGATGATAAGTGCGATGATCAATATTTCTTTGAAACCAATCATGAGTATTATTTGTTAGGATTACTAGGCTACAAATGTAGACTATTTTTTAATTATTTTAACCATCCCATCGGATCCACTGGCGTGGTTCCGTTCCAGATTTGGAAGTCTAGAGTATAGGATCCGTCAAAGTCTGCGCCCACCACGCCGATTGAGGCGCCTGCAACCACATTTTGATTGGCGGAGACCGTCACGGACTCTAAGTTTGAGTAGATGGTAAAGTAGGTCCCATGGCGTACAACCACGGTTTTGCTTCCCCCATCGACAAAGACTCTAGAGACGATACCTGGGTAAACACTCTTGGCGACAGTCCCTCTTGGAACGGCGATTTTAATGCCTGAATTTTCCTCAACAATATTCTTGAATACGGGATGCGGTTGGCGTCCAAAACGGTGGGTAATAGTTCCGTAAACAGGCATGGCTAACGAGCCACGATTCCCAGCGAAATTCCCAGCGGAAGCTTTGCCCACGCCGTAGGCAGTCATGGTTTTTGCCTCTGCGGCATCCTTGGCATCCTCGTTGGCTTTCGCGAGTTTATCCTGCGCGGCTTTCGCCTCTGCGAATTTATCTGCTGCCGCTTTTGCTTTTGCTGCCGCTTCAGCCGCATCTTTCGCAGCGGAGAGTCTTCGGGCTTCTGCGCGATCGGCTTCATCCGCTTTATTGGCGTCTTGCGCTTTTTTTGCCTCTGCGGCATCCGCCAAACGGGTTTTTTCTAACTCATCTGCGGCTTTCTTATCCGAAATCTCTTGAAGGCGTTTGGCCTCGTCTTGCGCTTTTTTTCGATCGGCCTCCGCCTGGGCTATTTTAGCGCGGTTGGCGGCTTCAATTTTAGCTTTTTCTCGGTCAGCAATTATTTTGGCCTGTCTTGCGGCCTCGGCCCGAGCTGCGCGGTCGGCTTCTTCTTTGGCCTTTGCGAGGCGGATTTCCTCTTGGATAATCACTCTTAATTTTCCTTCTAAGGCTTTTGATTCAGCTTGTTTTTGTTTTAGCTCTTTGGTGAGCTCCACTTCGTTCACTTTGAACTGGGCTAAAAGTCCTTCTTTTTGCTTGCGCTCTACCTCAATGGTTGAGAGTTCTTTTTGTTGGGAGCTTAATAGGGTTTGTTTGTCCTGAGCGGATTTTTGTCTCGAAGCAATGTTGAGCTGGATCTTCTCCGCCACGCCCATGATTTCGGCGGCTTTTTGATCCTGAAAATTGCTGTATGTTTTTAGATACTGTGCCCGGCGAATAGCCTCTCCGAGATTTCTTGAGGACAAAATAAAGGTGACTTTATTTTGCACGCCTTTGTTCTTGTAGGCCTTTACCAGGACCTCGGCGTAGTTCTTACGAAGCACCTTTAACTCGCGCCTTTGGCGGTTGATCTCGAGTTGCTTTAAGTAGATGTCGTCCTCAATGAGGCGTTTTTCTTTCTGGGTATTTTGATAGACTTTCTCGCGGAGTTTGATCTTTTTATTAACCTCTTCTAAGTAGGCAACCGAAAGCTTTGACTCGCTTTTGGCTTTGGCTAAATTGCTGTTGATTTTAGCGATCTGTTTTTTCAGTTCGTTGTTTTGCTGTTGAAGCTGGGTTTTGCTCTGGCCAAAGCCAAGGCTAAACAACCCTAGGGCAACCCCTAAAAAAAGTCTCTTTGCTGTCATTTAATCGTCACTTTTTTGTAGCCCGATGGGACGCTGTAAGGCGTAGGCATTTTTACGAGTTCAAATTTATTGTTTTGAATCTCAATAGTACTCTGCTTTTGGCCTTTTATAATTAGTTTAACGTTTTTTGCAAACCGCTCATTCCCAACGCTCTCGAAGTTAGAATATTGGACTTCTAGTACGTTTGGTGAGTTTATTTCCTGCAATAATACTTTTTTTAAATCAAAATTGGAAGCATATTCCAAACTAATTTGGTATTCGCTTGAGTTAGAACCCGTACTAAAGCGTTGATTCTCTTTGGAACTAAGGGTAAAGGAGGAGAGGTCTTTGGTTAATGTGTAGTTCGTTTCGTCTAGGGGAAGAAAGGTCTTTCCTACCAGGAGTTTTTGAAGGGATTCCAAATCGATAAAGTCTACATTTAATAGTGAATTGAGGTACTCGTAGGAGGAATCGATGTAGGTTTTATTCCATTTTTCATAGCCTTGCACCCCCTCACTGGTCGCGACACCCCGGGCCACGCTTAAAAATAGGGCGGAGAGGTTCATCCACACCTTTTGGTCTTTCTCTAAATAGATAGTGGCATCAATGGTGGGTAAAAAGCTTCCCGTTTGCACGTCAACCTTACTTGAGATCTTTAGAGTCTCAAAACTTGGATCCTTGTTTATCGCCGACCAAATGGCGGCGGACTTGATCGGTTTTGCCACGTCCGAGGGACTTTGCTTCTGGTCTTGGGTTTTACAACCGCTTAAAAGAAAAAGGCTAAAGAGGCTAAAGATAAAAGTATAACGCTTCATAGAATGGGATTTAGGCTGCAAGTGCAAGATTAAAGCCAAAACACACAACTTAGGTTGTGTGTTTTAGCGCCTTTCTGAAGGCTTATTTGGTTTATGGCTTATTTCGATAAGAAATCAAGTACCGAGAAGTCCCCAAGAGAAATCTCTCTTGAAACGCCGTAGTACTGCGCGGAGTTTCCAATCATGGAATTGCTAAGGTTTCCGTGGTTGATCACGGTCTGTTCCTGAATAAGCGAGTTATCAATGTTCGAGTTTGCAATCGTGGTATTGTTTCCAATAGAGACGTTAGGGCCCACTTTAGAGTTGGTGATCTTTACATTCTCTCCAATGAAGCAGGGCGGAATAATCAAACTGTTCTCAATGGTTGCAGACTCTGGGAAGATGGCAAAGCCTTCTTTCTCGTACCCTAATATTTTACTGTTGGTCTCAACTGTGGCGTTTTTATTTCCGCAGTCCATCCAGTCGTCCACTTTGCCTAGAGAGAATTTCGCGCCTTTTGAACGGAGGTTTTCTAGGGCGGTGGTTAATTGGTATTCGCCTCCTTGCTTAATATCATTAGACATGATATAATTAATCTCGCTCATAAGCTTCTCCGCGGATTTGAAATAATAGATTCCAATTATGGCTAAGTCGGAAACAAACTGCTTTGGTTTTTCCACGAAATCTGTAATATAACCGTAATCGTCTAATTTCACGACGCCAAAAGCAGAAGGATCCTCCACTTTCTTAACCCAAATCACGCCATCCGAGGTTTTATCTAAGTTGAAATCGGCTCTAAATAAGGTGTCTGCAAAGGCGACCACCACGTCGCCCTGCATGGAATCTTCCGCACATTTAATAGCGTGCGCCGTTCCTAGAGGTTCGTCCTGGGTGTAAACCGTGCCTTTAGCGCCTAATTTCTGCGCAAGAGCAAGGAGCTGGCTTTCGACGTCAGAGCCAAAATCCCCGATGATAAAGGCGATTTCTTCAATGGGTTCTCCCGCGACCTTTGCAATGTCTTCGACAAGGCGCTGAACAATTGGTTTTCCACCAATTGGAATTAAAGGTTTTGGAACGGTTAGGGTATGGGGTCTAAGTCTAGAGCCTCTACCGGCCATTGGAACTATTATTTTCATAGGAGAGTTTATTTGATTTGGTACTGAATTAAGTGACAGGCTAAATTAAAACGCCTTATTTTTTGGTGGATCCAAAGCCGCCGCTGCCGCGCTCAGAGTCGCTTAAAGACTCGACCGGTTCCCACTCGGCACATTCGTGCCTTGCAATGACCATTTGGGCAATACGCTCGCCATCATGGATGGTCAGCGGCTCGCGCGAGAGGTTAATAAGAATCACGCCCACCTCCCCGCGGTAATCGGCATCGATCGTCCCGGGAGAATTTAAAACCGTGATGCCATTTTTGATGGCTAGACCGCTTCGAGGTCTTACCTGAGCTTCATACCCCTGAGGCAGTTCAATGGAAAGTCCCGTAGGGATGATCTTTCGCTCTAAAGAGTCCAGAGTCACTGGCGACTCTAAAAAGGCATAAAGGTCCATTCCAGCCGCGCAGGGCGTCTGGTATTTCGGGAGCTCGTGAGTGGAGCGGTTAATTACTTTTATTTTCATTGTTTCTAAGTCTTACGCACAAGGCCTTTTTGAGTTAAAAGAATTGTGAGGGTAAATATGAAGAAAATTCCGTTACCAACCCAAACACTCGCATTAAATATTTCATAAGAAATAAACGAAAGCACAACTAAGGCCCCTAGGGTCAGGCAAATCTTGCGCGTTGGGTAGGGAATAGGGTAGTATTTTTGTCCAAGGAAGTAGGAAAGGACCATCATAAGGAAATAAGCCCCTAGGGTCACATAGGCGGAGACCATAAAACCGTAGGTCTTCAGAAATAAGAAGTTAAGCACGAGTGTAAATAGCGCCCCGATCCAGGAGATATAGGTTCCAAACAGGGTTCGGTCGGTGACTTTATACCAGGTTGAAAGGTTATAGTAGAGGCCAAAAAACAAATTGGCCACAATGATAATGGGAATAATATCCACCGCCTTCCAGTAGGCTGGATTGGGGATGAAAAGCGTTTTTAGCCAAGATATGTTCGCAATAATTCCTAGGGCCATTATTGAGGCGAAGTAGGTAAAGTATTCGGTTATGGTCGCGTAAGTTTGTTTTGCATTGACCTCGTTCATTTGTTTAAAGAAGTAAGGCTCAATTCCCATTCGGTAGGCGGTCACTACTAAAGTCATGAGCACAGCGAGCTTATAAGCCCCACCATAAGCCCCTGCATCTTCTTCTGGAATCATATAAATCTGCATCGCTTTATCCAAATTCTCGTTTATCATAAAGGCAAGACCGGCAATCATCACGGGCCAGGCGTAGCGAATCATTCGTTTGAAAAGCGATTTAACAAACTCAAAGCGAACTTTTAGAAGAATTGGGAGCAGCAGTATGACACCAAATAAGGAGCCGATTAGGTTACTATAGAAAGTGAAGGAAACGTTGTGTTCAAGACCCAGTTGTTTTGAGAAGGCTCTTGGAATCCAAAGAAAGAGAGCTACAACAAAGACGGTATGTAGAACCGACTGAGCCACCCGAATAATTGAGTAGGTAATGGGTTTATTATGAAAACGTAAGTAAGCAAAGGGGATAATACAAATCGCATCTAAAAAGGCGATCCAAGCCATCCACCGAATGTACTCAGGTGTGGCACCATAGCCCATAAAGCTGGCAATGGGCGTGGTAAAGAAGAGGCAAAGTGCTAAGAAGATCGCCGCATTGCTAGCGACAAACCAGAACGAGGTGTTAAAGGTTTTTCGCTCCATTCCCTTTTCAGCCGCAAATCGGAAGTAGGCCGTCTCAAATCCAAAGGTTAGAATAATATTGACAAATGAAATGATGGCATAAAGGTTCGTGAACTGCGCAAATTCATCTGGATTAATGAAATTGATGTAAAGGGGATTGAGTAAAAAAACAATTACTCGAGGAAGGATGGCTCCAAGTCCGTAGATGAGCGTTTCACTTAATAGCTTTTTCAAATCCAATGAAGTTTCAGCAAAGGTAAAAAATTAACTCAAGTGCAAAGAGCTTCAGTATGAGATTAGCAGTCGTCTATAGAATTGCACTGTCAGAGTGCGTTTTTTACTTAATTATGCACTCTCATAGTGCAAAAAAAGACAATTATTGCACTGTGATAGTGCACATTTGCTTATGATACAGCAGTTACGCGAGAACACAGGAGGAATTAAAGGGCTAGGGAAAGTAGAGAAAATATATCTTGATAACACCAATCTCGTCCATAGCCTTGCAGATCAAACACCGAATGTAGGGAACCTACGAGAAACATTTTTTCTAAATCGACTACGTCTTTCCCATACGGTTACTTCGTCATCGGTTGCCGATTTTGAACTAGGCGATATGGTTTTTGAAGTCGGGGGACAAAACAAAAAACAGAAGCAAATTAAAGAGGTGGCAAACGGGTATCTTGTGAAAGACGACTTGGAAAAAGGGTATAAAAATACCATCCCGCTATGGCAATTTGGGATGCTTTATTAGTAGGTCCTCACAAATGCGGTTAACAAACCTTGATAGGAGAACACAGGCGAAATTCGAAAGTGATTTTAACCTAGTTTTTTGTATTTTTGAAATTCTCTAGGTCATTAAATAGGTGTACGTAGAAAAGGAGCTGTAAGTTGTTCTCCATTTTAGAAAACGGCTTGTAGAAGAATTGTGCAAAGAAATCCCAATTGAAAAGTTTATGAAAACCCTAATTGTCAACGCTCAAATTGTCAACGAGTATGAACTCTATAAGGCCGAGGTTTTAATCCAAGATGACCGAATCCTCAAAATCGGTTCTGACCTTCCAAGAGAAGGCGTGGGTAAAGTAATCGACGCAAAGGGGCAGTACTTACTCCCAGGGGTTATTGATGATCAAGTGCATTTCAGGGAGCCGGGTTTAACCCATAAAGGCTGCATTGAATCTGAGAGTCGGGCCGCCGTTGCGGGAGGCGTCACGAGTTTTATTGAGCAGCCCAATACAGTGCCGAACGCCGTCACGCAGGAGCTCCTTGAAGAAAAATACGAAATCGGGAGAAAAACGGCCTACGCCAATTACTCCTTTATGATGGGTGGAACGAATGACAATCTCGAGGAGGTCTTAAAAACCAACCCAAGCAATGTCGCAGGGATAAAGCTTTTTCTAGGGTCCTCGACAGGAAATATGCTCGTTGATAATCCAGATACCTTAGAGAAAATTTTTTCAAGCACCAAGATGCTCATCGCCGTGCACTGTGAGGACGAGCAGACTATCCAAAGCAATACCAAGCGGTTTATTGAAAAGTACGGAGAGGATATTCCGGTGAAATTCCATCCAGAGATCCGAAGTGCCGAGGCCTGTTATATTTCCTCTTCAAAAGCAATTGAGCTCGCTAAGAAAACAGGCGCAAAGCTGCATGTGTTTCATGTCTCTACTGCCATTGAAACGGAACTTTTCAGAAATGATATGCCCTTAAAAGATAAGAAAATCACAGCGGAGGTCTGCGTGCACCACCTTTGGTTCAGCGACGCCGATTACGAATCGAAAGGAACCTTAATTAAATGGAACCCAGCGGTGAAGACAGCAAAAGACAGAGACGCCCTTTGGGAGGCTTTACTGGACGACCGCATCGATGTGATCGCTACCGACCATGCGCCCCATACGTGGGATGAGAAGCAGCAGGTTTATACCAAAGCGCCCTCAGGAGGCCCTTTAGTACAGCATTCTTTAACGGTTCTTTTAGAAGCCTACCAGAAAGGAAAAATCAGTTTGGAAAAAATAGTGGAGAAGATGTGCCACAATCCGGCGATTCTTTTTGAAATTAAAGACCGAGGCTTTATTCGTGAGGGCTATAAGGCGGATTTAGTTTTAGTCGATCTTAATGCGCCCTGGAAGGTGAGTAAAGACTCTCTTTTGTACCAGTGCGCGTGGTCACCTTTGGAAGGGGAAACGTTTCAATCGAAAGTGACCCATACCTTTGTAAATGGGCATTTAGCCTTTGAGAATGGAAATTTAAGTGAAGAAAAACGCGCAGAGCGCTTACTGTTTGACCGATGAAAAACCTTAAAAATTTACAGCAGCCCATTTTATGGGGAATTCTTCTTCTAGTTGCTCTAGTCGATCTTGCCTTTGTTTACTTCGGCCATACGGCGAATAGGTACTTTACCAAAACGCTCCTGCTTCCCCTTTTAGGACTTCTGTTTTTCGTTTCCTCTGGGAAAACGCACGGGACTCGCTACCTCTATTTTTATTTGGGGCTGTTTTTCAGTTTTCTCGGAGACCTCTTTTTACTAAAGGACTCTCAATTTTTGCTTGGGCTTGGAAGTTTTTTTATAGCCCATGTATTCTACATCCTTAGTTTTTACGGCCTTGCGCGCAGAAAGCTATCAATTGCGGTTTTAGTGATTCTGGCGCTGTACGTCCACGTTGTTTTAGTGCTGCTTTATCCCAACTTAAAGGAGATGAAAATCCCAGTAGTTTTCTATATTGGAGTCATATACATGATGTTTCTAACGGCGTCCCGAACAAAGAATATCGCCCTAATCTGTGGCGCTCTCTTTTTTGTTGTATCCGACTCAGTTCTAGCTTACACACTTTTCTACGCCTCAAGTAAGGCCGCTTCCATGCTTGTGATGGTTAGCTATGTACTGGCCCAAAGTCTCCTTGTGGTGGGGATGGTTTGGGAATCTCAAAATAAAGGGGAGCC
>DCJS01000046.1:2451-4870 GCA_002319955.1 Flavobacteriales bacterium UBA1694 | reverse complement strand
AAAAAAAGAAATTAGTTTGTTTTAACTTGGATTACGGTAGTCATACTACCGCTACGCCAGGTAAATTAAACTCTATGTTTTAAATGGGGCCAATGAACTCCCTACCTAAGTGCTTTTCCAAAGGTGAGTAGTTTACTCAAATTGGGTCATATTTTCAATCACTACGAAGGGCTCCTTTTAGCGGAGTTTAATTATCTTTGGATTGTGCTACAAGGAATTTATAACAAACCAGAGCTTCGCGAATTCGTGAAAGAAATGATTTCAGGGAAAATTAAATCCCTGGACTACTATTTGAATTTTACGTTAGAGGCCAGTCAAGAAATTAAAAAAACAACGAAGTACGATAGCATTCGCGAAGAGCTCCAGCAGGAACTTTACCATCTAGACCGGCAAATGGCCAGCTTACAAAAGATGAAGCGCGAGCTTGCAAAAGTGATCTCTTCGCCCACATCGGTAGTGCAGCGCGGCTCTTTGGTCATTACAAATAAGGCCCGATTTTACATTTCTGTTTCCCTAGGGGAGTTTTTCTTTAAAGGCGATCGCTATTACGCCATCTCCTTAGAGAGCCCAATGGCTCAAATTCTACTTGGAAAAGCCGTCGGTGAGACATTTGAACTAAATGGCATTACTCAACGTATAGAAGAAATCTACTAGGAATCTTCGTTCAACTACGAATATCGAATTATCTTTGAGGCATGAATGAAAAAGAGGTATTAAGTCAACTAATAAAAGCCCGAAAGAGCTACTTCCCAAGAGATTATACCGGGCAACCTATTGAGCCTAGTGTACTAAAAGAAATTTTAGACTCTGCGCAGTACGCCCCAAACCATAAGCGCACGCGCCCTTGGCGCTTTACACTTTTCCAAGGTGAGCAGAAAAACCAAATGGGCGAACGTCTAGCAGAAATCTATAAAGAGATTACCCGGCCTGAGGTTTTCCTGGAAAAGAAATATATTGATATTCCCTTAAAGTGGTCACAGTCCGATGCAGTCGTGGCAATTGTAGTGAATTATTCTGGTCTTGTGCCGGAGTGGGAAGAAATTGCCGCGGTCTCCATGGCGGTGCAAAATATGTATCTAAGTGCCACAGCGGCAGGTGTAGGAGCCTATTGGTCCTCGATTTCTTTAAAAGATCACCTCGGACCAGAACTAGGGCTTTTGGAGAACCAAAGTTGCCTCGGATTTTTCTTTATGGGATCCTTAGAGGACTCAAAGGGGTAAGCCTTGGGAACCATAAGAAATACAGGGGTTTAGCTCTTTGTAAAAAATCTTTACTTTTTTACGAAAATATAAGTGCGCGAGATGGTTACTTCAAAAAAATAACTTAAATTTGCACACTCAAAATGTTAACCGGGACGAGTTTCCCACAATATTAAATTTATGTCAGTAAAAATTAGATTACAAAGACACGGTAAGAAAGGGAAACCTTTTTTTCACATTGTAGTAGCCGATGCTAGAGCTAGAAGAGATGGACGTTACATCGAAAGACTAGGTGTCTACAACCCTATTACAAATCCTGCGACTATTGAACTAGACGTGGATAAAGCAGTAGATTGGTTAAATAAAGGCGCTCAGCCAACCGATACTGCAAGAGCTATTCTTTCTCACAAAGGCGCACTTCTTAAAAAACACCTTCAAGGAGGCGTTGCTAAAGGAGCTTTTGATCAGGCGGAAGCAGACAAGAAGTTTGCAGCTTGGGCTGAGGACAAAGACAAAGCTGTTGAAGGAAAAAAAGAATCATTAAGCACTGCTAAGAAAGACGCGAAACAAGCGGCTCTTGATGCAGAAGCGAAAGTAAACGCAGACAGAATTGCAGCGCAAGAAGCTCTAGTAGCGGAAGCAAAAGCAGTGGAAGATGCAGCAAAAGCAGAAGCGAAAGCCGCAGCAGACGCTCAGGCTCAAGCAGAGGCAGATGCCAAAGCAGCCGCTGAGGCTCCAGTAGCTGAAGCCGTAGCTGAAACTGCTGTAGTTGAAGAAGCTCCAGTAGCTGAGGCAGCTCCAGAAGTTGCTGCTGAAGAAGCACCTGCAACTCCAGAAGCTGAGGGTGAAGCGCAAGCTTAATCTCTCCTTTAAATCTTATAAAAGGCCATCTCGATGCATGAATCGGGATGGCCTTTTTAATTAGAATTAATTCTATTAAATTTGCCTTTGTGAATGCTCGAAGGCTTTGATCTAAGATCAGGCCAAAAGGATCATTCACTTATTAACTATTATTGAAAAATCACTACCGTTTTGAATAAAGAAGATTGCTATTTACTAGGGAAACTGACCCGTCGCCATGGGCTTGCCGGGAATGTTGTTTTTAAATTAGACACAGACCAGCCGGAACTTTATGCCCGTTTGGAAGGAATTTTTGTAGAAATAAATGGAATGCTGGTGCCTTTCTTTATCGAGAAGCAGCAGTGGCTTAAGGGCGACTC
>DCJS01000046.1:1580-2344 GCA_002319955.1 Flavobacteriales bacterium UBA1694 | reverse complement strand
CATTATTTTTTCACGATTCTTAACGGAAAACAAGTTGTGGTGCCCCTTATTAAAGATTGGATTTTAGAGCTCAACAGAGAACAAAAGACCCTCAAGATGGAGCTTCCCGATGGACTTATTGAAGTCTTTACAGAGCCTGCTGTGAAGGACGAGTAAGTCTCAGATCGAGGACTTTGCGCGTAAAGGACTTCTGCTGGTCTCGATTTTCGGATTCTCCTTTCGTAGACCCGCCTAAAAAACCTCAAAATAAAGTATCTTTGTGCCCCATAAGAAATTCGGCTTGTTGATTCTTCCTTTGGAAGGGTAGGAAAGTCCGGACACCGTAGGGCAGTATAGCGGATAACATCCGTCCGCAGTAATGCGAGGACAAGTGCAACAGAAAGTATGTACAGTTCGGCTGTAGTGAAACCAGGTAAACTCTATACGGTGCAATGGTAAGTATATCGGCAATTAAGGGCGGCCCGTCCAATGCCGAGGGGTAATCAGCTCAAGCGTGGTAGCAATGCGACGCGTAGATAAATAACAAGCGCGCGCCTTGGCGCGTACAGAATCCGGCTTATAGAATTTCTTATGGGTTTTTATTTTTCTGATTCAAGGGCCTGCTTTGCTTTTAGAAGCTCGTCTTTTTTCTCTTTTGGAAATTCTGGAAAAGCCAGATCCATTTCCTCTAAGGCATCAATAATTATTTGAACGGCAGCCACTCTTGCAAACCACTTTTGATCTGCTGGAATTATAAACCAGGGGGCATGGTCCTTTGAGGTTTT
>DCJS01000046.1:0-1476 GCA_002319955.1 Flavobacteriales bacterium UBA1694 | reverse complement strand
TCTTTGGAGACATTTAAAAAGATCTTCACAATCTTTGTTCCATTTCTTGCTAAGTGCGCCTCGAACTGCTCAATGCTTGAATAGCGGTCCTCCCAGAAATCAGAATCAAACTGCTTCACGTCGTCCCAGACCTTTTCACTTAAGTTATACTCGGGATGCACTTTGCACACCAAAACACTTTCGTAATGCGAGCGGTTAAAAATACCAATTTGTCCTTTGGAGGGAAGCGCAAGACTATGGCGCCATAGAAAATCATGTGAATATTCTTTTGTGCTTGGGGTTTTAAACGAGTGGACGTGGCAGCCCTGAGGGTTGACTCCGCCAAAAACGTGCTCGATGAGGCTGTCCTTTCCCGCGGCATCCATGGCTTGAAGCACAATGAGCAGAGACTTTGAGCCGTCCGCATAAAGTTTTTCTTGGAGCTCGTAGAGTTTTTCTTTTTCCTGTTTTAAGAGGTCCTTGCCCTTCTCTTTTGTAAGTCCTCCCTCGTAGCGGGTGCTAAAGTTTTTGAGACTGATTGGGCCTTTTGCGCGGTAGTTGTCGCTGAAATCTAAATCCATAGGTGAATACTTGAGTCTAAATTAGCAAAAAAGATGCTAACTCTACTCGCCATCTTAGCGAAAAGGTCTAAAAAAAAGCGCAAAGACCGAAAGTCATTTGCGCTTTTGCTATAAGGTTTAGCTCTTTTAGGATGCGCTAAAAAGCGGCATCAAGAGTCTGTTTTCTCGGAATTAATCCTTCTTCACATGAATTTTCGCTGTGGCTTTTGCCACTTGTGAAGCCTTTGGCTGAACGTTTCCTTTGATGTAAAGCGTGGCTCTACCTTGCTTCGGATCGTTCGAGTAAACCTCAATTAGTTTAGTGAATTCCCCTTTAATTTTGGTGTCATAACCCACTTTTATTTTAGTAGACTTTCCTGGAAGGATGGGAGAGTCGCTCCACTCTGGGGTGGTACAGCCGCAGGCCGCTTGAACTTTATTAATGATAAGGGGCTTGTCTCCTGTATTTCGAACATTAAAATAGCGCTGTCCGTCTGAGCCTTGCTCGATGGTCCCGTACTCAATGGTCGTTTTATCAAAGGCGATTTTTTGAGCATAGGTCAGGGCGAGTGCGCCGGCCACAAGGGCTAATGAAAGTAGTTTTCTCATAATTTGTAAGTATTTTTACTTTTGAAATCCATGTTTTAGATGAATTCCAAGGTGCAAAGTTAAAAATATTTTGATTAACGGATTTTAAATTTTTGTTTTGCCTATTTTTGCAGGGACAATTGAAAAAACAGAAGTCTATGCCACTTAATGACAAATATAGTCCCCTTTTAACCGAAGAAAAATGGTACCGTTATTGGACCGACAACGGGTATTTTAAAAGCGTCCCTGATGAGCGCCCACCGTACACGGTGGTGATTCCGCCACCAAACGTGACGGGGATTCTGCATATGGGGCATATGCTAAACAATACGATCCAGGATGTGCTCGT
>DCJS01000019.1 GCA_002319955.1 Flavobacteriales bacterium UBA1694 | reverse complement strand
GTATCTTTTTCTTTGTCTCTTTTCAAGTACTTCAATGCCTTCAATCATCAAAACCAAATCACTGTAACTCACCTCGCCACTCGCGCTATGAGGGGCAAGAAAGCTGCCCCTTTCCAGGCGCTTGTAATAAAGCACAAAACCGCCGTATTCCCAATGAAGAAGTTTAAGGTGTGTGCGGCTGCGATTTAAAAACACAAATACCTCCCCAGAGCTGGGCACTCTTTTCATTTGATCCAAAACCAAACCGCAGAGACCGTCAAAACTTTTACGCATATCACAAGCACCCTGATACAGGTAGTAACATTCACAAGACCCTAAAGCAAACATCTTAGTAAAGACGAATCAGTTGTCTTACGAGCGCTAAATCCACGGCGCATTCTATTTTCACGCCATTGGGGTAGTGAACACGAAGATCTCCCCTTGGGGTAGTCTGCTGTCGAGGGAGCTTAAAAAACCCTAAGTTTAAGGCTCCGAGCTCCGACTCGCGCGAGAGCCAGTAGCTCAGGCGATGCACGCCAATGCTTTTGCTCGCGCAAAATTCCTTTCTACTAAGTCCGCTCTCACGCCACTCGCTAACCAAAAGCAGTCCCTCTTCTCGCTTTGTCATATTCTTTTCTTTGAGACAAAGCTAAAAACTCAATCAAGCTTAGACAAGATGTACTTGGTCGGGCGGATACAATTTCTTATATAAACAGACATAAAAAAACCACTCCTAAATTAGGAGCGGCCGCAATTGTAATCCTTTAACTTTACTATTTTTGCTTTTTTATTAGGATGCCGAGTCCACCGCCTGAGGCCAGGTGGAACTCTAGGACATCCTCTTTGAACACTATTTTCTCTTCAATAACCACGGGGTAGGGATTCGTTAAGTAATCGGCACCAGGTCCATCTCTAAAAATCTTCGCTTTATACCGCGCCCCTTTCTCTAAGAATTCAAGGCTGATTTTAATGTCGCGCGCTTTCTCGTTGGTAATACTTCCGACATACCAGTCCCTCGCATTTAGATCTCTTCTTGCAATGGTTACATATTCTCCAATTTCAGCATCAGGCACCACCGTCTTCGAAAAGGTAGTTGGTACCGAGGTAAGAAATTCGAATTCAGGTTTGTTTTCATAATTTTCAATCATATCAGAGGCCATCTGAAGTGGACTATAGATCACAACTGAAAGCGCCAACTGTTTTGCAAGGGTCGTCCACACGCGAGTTCCTGGAATCACTGGATTTTCAAAATCAAAGGTACCTGGCGTAAAATCCATGGGCCCAGCAAGTCCTCTAGTAAATGGAATAATGGTCGTATGGTTTGGAGGATTTCCTCCATCCTTTGACCAAGCATCCCACTCCTGGCCTCGTACGCCCTCTTGAGTCATTAGGTTGGGATACGTCCGCTGTAGTCCCGTTGGCATGGCCGGCTCGTGGTTATCAATCATAATTTGGTGCTTAGCAGCTGATTCAATCACCTTTCGATAATGGCGAACGCCATACTGACTGCCATGCTTTTGCTTTCCATCAAGAAGACTTCCGACATAACCAGTTTTTACCGCATCAACTCCGAAGGATTTATAGTAGGTAAAAGCATCTTCCATTTGGGACTCGTAATTTTTCGTGGCACCACCCGTTTCATGGTGTCCAATCAATTTTACACCTTTGGATTTTGCATAGTCCGTAATTCGTTTGATGTCAAAGTCCGAATATGGCTTAGTGAACTGATAGTCTTTCCATTCTTCCCAGCCTTCGTTCCAGCCTTCAACTAGGACACCTGAAAATCCATGCTTTGCTGCAAAATCAATATAGCGAAGCACGTTGGATGTTTCCGCGCCGTGGGTAGGCCCTTGTTTCCACGTATATTTTTCCATGTGGATGCCCCACCAGATTCCGATGTAACGGCCTGGTTTAATCCATGAAGTGTCTTTAATTCGGTTTGGTTCATTCAGATTGAGCATAAGCCTTGACAGCATTAAATCGCCAGGCGATGTAGCCACAATTAGCGTGCGCCATGGAGACACCGAACCCGTTTCCAAATAGACTTTATCTCCATTTGCCCAAGGCGTTAAGTAGGCTTTTAACTCTGTTTTTGTAGATCCGGTAGGAAAGAGATTTAGCGAGGCAAAGTTGGTTAGATTCGCTTCGTGCACTGCCAAATAAAAGCCGTTTTCGGTCTCAATTGTAAGCGGCGTAGAAATGGTATCTAACTTTGATAAAGCCCTATCTCGGTAAAGACCTTCATAAAACTCGGCATTATAGGAAAGGGACCAGGACTTATGATCCTTTAAAAAATCAAAAGTGGTCTTCTCGTCTGTAATGGTGAATTTATCTAGATTCGTTTGTTTTGGAAACTCGTACCGAAAACCAATACCATCATCAAAGGCTCTGAATCGAATATTTAGCGCTCGCTTTTCTCCCTTCTTTTGTTTTAACTCAACAAAGAGTTCGTTGTAGTGATTTCTTACGTCGATCTCTTCACCCCAAGGCTGACTCCAAGACTCATCCTTTGAGCTTGTTTTGGTTTCAACTATTTTAAAATCCTTTGATAAATCGCCCTCTTTTAGCGCAAAACCTAAGTTTGAAGAACCAAGCAGGGGTTTACCATCTTTTTTAAGGGCGTAAGAGACTTCTCCTTTCTTTTCCTGAACGGTTAGTTCAAGGGTTTTATCGGGAGAATAGAGCTTAAAGGTTTTTTGCGCCTGCAGGCCAATAAACACAACAAATACAAGAACAATACTTAATCTTAACTTCATTACAATGAATTACATTTTTTACTTTACAAAGACACTATAGCCCTTTTCCATTAGCGTCAGGCCCTGAGAATTTGGGAAAGAGATTTTCTCCCCCGTGAAAAGCTCTTTAAACTCTCCACTTGGCCCACCTTCAGGAAAATAGACTTTGGAGGCGACTGCTCCAAAATTCAGAACAACGAAAACTTGTTTATCGCCTTTCGTTCTTGTATAACTAAGAACTTTCGGATCGCTCGATTGAATAAACTTGATCGCTCCGCGGTTCTTTCCTGCCTCTAAAGCGGGATGGGTACGACGAAGATAAGTCAAATCTTTAAAAAGATTTAGGAAAATTTTATTGGCAGGCTCCCAAACAACCGGATCGTAATCAAAGAGACCCATCATCTTATTCATCCCAATTTCTTGCCCGTTATATATAAGGGGCATATCGTAGATGGTAAAATAAAACACACTTAAGGGAAGCACGTTCGCACCAAATCTTGTAAACTCTGTACTTTCATGAGAATTCACATCGTGATTCGTCAAATAAAGCATACGGCCTTTGTCCTTATAAACCGGATTGTCATAAACCCCTTGGACGGCGGTTTTCAATAGTTCGATATCACTCCCCGTTCCAAACTCGGTAATCTTGTGGCTAAAATCCCAAGCATAATCGTAGTCAAAGACGCTCATGTACTCCGGCTTATCGCCTTCAGCAAGCCAAAAGAGTTTCTTGATTGGATCAATGGCGGCTCGTGCCTCAGCCCAGAAGTCTACTGGAGTGAACACCACCGCATCACAGCGGTACCCGTCAATATCAAACTCGGTCACCCAGTATTTCATGGCATCGATCATCTCTTTTCTCATTGCCTGGTTATCGAAATTAAGTTCGATCACATCGAGCCAGCCTTCTGGAGAATAAGGACGCTCACCGGTTGAAGAGTAGGAATAATAGTCGATATTGCTCTGAGTCCATGGATGGTCCCAAGCGGTATGGTTTGCCACCCAATCGAGCATGATTTCCATACCAAGCTTATGAGCCGCGTCTACCAAATCTTTAAAATCGGCCTTCGTACCAAATTCTGGATTGACATCGGTGTAGTCCTTGATGGCGTAAGGACTTCCAAGGGAACCGTTTCTGTTCACTTCCCCAATGGGGTGAATTGGCATAAGCCAAATGACATCAATTCCTAAGTCTTTTATTCTTTGAAGGTCTGCCTCCACTCCTTTAAATCCCTTTGAGGAATAGTTTCTGACATTTAACTCGTAGATAGTCTTATTATCATTGGATATAGGGGATACCGCTGAATTATTTCGCTCTTGCCCTTTGGTATTGGAGCTGCGATCGCAACTACCAAAGCTTAGTAATAGGACTAAACTTAAAAAAAACAATCGATTCGTTCTCATTTTATTTCAATTATAAAGTTCAATAATTAGGGACATTACTGCTTAATTAAAGCGTAATGGCCTGTTAAATCGTTAAAGTAAATTCGGTAAGATCCCAGCTCATTTAAACTTGCACCAGGTCCATCAAACAGCGCATGCCCATAAGGAATCTCCAAATCAGATCCGCCCCAGTTTTTTGCCCAATCGTGGTCGGCTCTAAATTTCACCGCAGTGGATTCAGTAAACTCGTAGTCAAGTCGCCATTGATGTGGATCAAAGTCGCTTTTAGTCATCAAGGGCTCGTTATCCCACCCGGAGAATCCTCCAATAGGTCCGAGCGTACTATAGACCGGCTTAGAAGCGCCATCAAAGGCCTCTATGTTCCAGGTTTTATCAAGTGTATTAATCGTTATGGTGTGATAGCCCTGCTCAACATAAAAGGCGCCCAAATCCCCAAAGGTTAGCTCCCCGTTCTCACCTGCGCAATACATCTTATCAAAAGCACCTAGATTTTCTTCTGAGACCATCTTAAAGTAACTTGCCTGTGGAAAATACCCCGTGTACGTGTACGAGCCATCTGTATACTCATTTGAATTTCTGAAAAGAATGTAATCGGTATTGGAAGGATCCCACCCGTTCATATCACCAATGAGATAGATATTCGATACAAATGGATCGATTAAATAGTAACTCGTAATAGAAACCGGCATTAGATTCGACAAGCTCTCGCCTTTACTAGAACTTGATTTAACGCGGAGATTAAAATTTTGCATTTCGGTTAATTCCGCGCCGGCGAGTTGATCGATTGCCTCCTTCAAAGCCTTGGTATGCACATCAAAATAGAGCTCAGTTGTCTCGCCTAGGATCACGGGGCTCGAAAAGTCATTTTCGCCAAGGTCAATCTCTAAAGTATACTTAAGATCGTCCGTGAAGATAAAGTCGCCATTCTCGAAAGAGAACTTGGCTTTGCTCCAACTCACTCGCGCCGCGAGTGGATCCTGCTCCTCTTGAGGCCTTACTAAATTCCAGGTGGAACTGGCTAGTGGGTTTAGCTCCGCCGCGGTAGTCACGACTCCGCCCTGCTCCTCTTGGTAGTCACGCTGACACGCGACGAGCAAAAAAACAGGAAGAAGTAACAAGAGTGTATTACGTAATAGTTTCATTTCTGTAGTCGTTTATTGTTTTAGAATGACGTAATGTCCAGTAAGGTCGTTAAAGTGGATCTTGTAGGTCCCTGGAAGGGCTATATCCGCACCAGGCCCATCAAAGACGGCCTTCCCATAAGGCACCTGCTCGGAGGTTCCACCCCAATTATTCGCCCAATCTTTGTTTGCTCTAAACTTTAGAGCCGTAGCCATTGAAATCTCAAAGGTTCCGCTCCATTGGTGAGGATCGTAAGACGATTTAGTCATTGGTGGTTCGTTATCCCAATTCGTAAAGCCTCCTATGGGACCGAGCGTATTATAGACTTGCTTTCCAGTCATATCAAAGTTTTCAATGGTGTAGGAAAGACTCTCCGTATCAATTGTAATGGTCACGTAGCGTTCGACTTCGTTGAAGAAGGCTCCGCCTTCGGACTCTTCGTAAGCTAAACTTGTATCGTCTTTGCGTATGTAGGCTTTGTACGTTCCTAACGCCTCCTGAGGCATAAACTTGAAATAAGTCCCTGCTGCAAGTCTACCGGTGTAGGTGTACGTATGGTCGCTCACCGCATTGGTATCTCGGTAGAGGATATAGTCCGTATTGGTGGGGTCCCAACCGTTCATATCGCCAATTAGATAAATTGCTGGCACCGTCGATACGGGCTTATACACGGTGACTGTTAAGTCAAGCGTATTGTCAGAAACGGCCTTACTTATTTTATTTTCGCCATAATAGGCTACAATTCGAAGTTCGAGTTCTATAGGCTCTGCTGGATCCGCCTGAAAGGCGGAAAGCAAAAGCCCATTGAGATCTTTCGCTAAAACATGGGCATAAAGGCTTCCCGTTGCAGCAAGCACACTAGGGCTTGCAAACTCATTTCCTTTCTGGTCAATTTCAAGGCTATAACTTACCGGACCGCCAGGGGTCGGATTTGTGCTTTCACTTAAACGAAAGACCGTCTCGCTCCAGTTGGCCGTAAAGACAAGTGGATTCTGACCGCTTACCGGTTCAGAAAGTGTAAACTCAGTCTGGACCAGTGGCTTAAGCTCGCTCGCCTTTACCTGCTCTAAGGTTAAAAGGGGCTCCTCGCGGCAGGCCACTAAGGCTAAAAGAGCAAGAAGCGGCGCAAACAAGTACTTTATCGATTTCATAATTTTTTAGTTTAGTATCCTGGATTCTGCTTTAAGTTCGGGTTGGCCGTAAGCTCCTGGGAGGGAAGCGGATAAATCTTAAATTTATCGTCAATCGTCGCGATCCCACTGTAGACGCCATTTTTCCAAGGCCATGCGTAGGATTTGGTAAACTTACCAAATCGAATCAAATCTTGTCTTCGGTGCCCTTCCCAATAGAGTTCTCTTGAACGTTCGTCTAAAAGAAAGTCAAGGGTAAGTCCGCTCGGTCCAATTAAAGGGGCATTCGCACGAAGTCGAAGGGCATTAACATAGTTAACCGCTGTGGCCAGACTGCCGCCACCGCCGCCTCTTACTACAGCCTCGGCGTACATAAGGTAAGCATCCCCTAAACGAAAGAGCGGAAAATCCGTATCGGCAAAGACGTTGCTAGACCCATCGGATCCGTCTTTTTTCTTGTTGGTGAATTTGGTCACGGCCCAGCCCTGAGCAAAGTCAAACCATTCGGTGGTTTCTCTGGTGCGGTCCTGTTTCCAGAACATTGCGCGTCTATCATCCGCGCCAAATTGATCCGACAGCGTTTCTTTTGAACGGATTCCCGACCATGCCTGCGAAAATCCAAAATTTCCCTGAGGGTCCATATCGGATTTTAATGCCGCAGCGATAAGGAACGTGGTTCCCCCGTAGGTGGTGGCTCGTCTACCGTCATATACAAATGAGTAAATGATTTCAGGTGAAAGATCATTGTCTGCCACAAAAATATTTTTGTAAACGGGATCTAGGCTAAAGCCCCCACCAATCACTTTATTCAATGCCGTGATCGCTTCTGTGTATTTAGCTTCGCCAAGATAGACCTCTGCATTCAAATAGAGTTTGGCTAAAATCATTTGCGCTGTGGCGTTATTGACTTTTCCGTAATCAACCTTCTGATTAGAAGGGAGTGCGGATTCCACTGCTTTTAGTTCGGACTCAATAAACTGGAAAAGGAATTTTCTGTCCTTCTGCTCCGGAAGGTAGGCACCGACACCTGATTCTTCAGGGATGAATGGGACACTTCCGTAAAGGTCCATTAAGAAATAATAGCTTAGGGCACGCAGAACGCGCACTTCATTTCTTAGGCCTGCTACCTGGCTTTTAAGCGCGGAATCTACCTGACGACCAGTAAGTTTCTCTTCAGTGGTTTCCCGAAGAAACTCATTCGCATAAGCGATATTTAGATAGATTCTCGTGTAGTTTAAATTAATAAAGTGATTGCTGGAAGTCCATTGGTTGAACTGAAGGCCTCTTAGAGTTTCATTATCCCATGCACCCATGACCTCATCCGTTCCTAACTGCTGAAGGTTCCAGTACGAGCGTAAAAAGGTGGCCTCCCCTTGGTCTCCTGTATTAATGTCGGGCATGCCGGAAGGACCTTCATTCCCCGATAGTGAAAATCCGGCGTATATTTTTGCGGCAAACTGGGCGTAGGATCCTTCCCCTGCCCAAGCATCCTCTGGCGTAAGCACCGTATCGGTTAAGGGGAGTGTATCTAAGTCCCTAACACACGAGCTCAAAAGTCCAAGAACCATCAAAGAAAAAGCGATTCGTAATAGATTGGTTTTCATCGATTTTTGAATTTAAAAATTAATACTTGTCCCCACTAAAAACGTCACTGGTCTTGGGTAGATGTTCCCATCGTAGCCTCCAAAGACCTCTGGATCGAGTCCGGAGTAATCGGTGATAATTAGTGGATTCTGAACGACCGCATAGACTCTTCCCCCTTTGTGAGCGCCCTGCACGGCTTTGAAATTCCAACCGAGTGTGACGTTGTCGATTCTCCAGAAGGAGGCATTTTCGACGTAGTGGCTCGATAAGTTATGGGATGTTTCGAAGTTCGTCGAAAGACTGCTTGTGGTGCGGTTAACGATAAATTCATTGGCGTATACAGAGGAAGAACTTAATGCCCCGCTGCCCGCCGCAATAGAATTGTAATTGTAGTTTCCAATCGAGCCATGGCTGGCCATGGAAAGATCAAAGGCCTTGTAGCGAAACTTCGTGTTAATCCCAAAGGTGTAATCTGGCGTGGCGTTATGGAAGGTTTTAAGATCGTTCTCATTAATTAAGCCGTCGTTATTTTGGTCTTTGTAGAAGCCTTCGATTGGCTTGCCATTGGCATCATAAATCTGTTCGTATAAGTAGAACATACCTGCAGCGTATCCGACCTTATGGACGTTCACACTGTAGCGCCGCATGGTCTGTTTATTATCGCCAAAGCTCAGGGCGGTGATGGTGTTTTCGTTGTAGGCGATATTGCCTCCAAGATCCCATGAAAAATGATCTGTTTTGATGAGTTTCCCGTCTAAAGAAAATTCAATCCCCCGGTTCTCAAGGGTTCCAATATTGGCCGCGACAAACTCTCTGAAATTAGTTCCTGCAGCGACTTTGGTCTCGGCGTTAATCAGGTCTTTGGTTTTTCTTTGGTACAAATCAATCGCCCCTACAAGCCTGGAACCGAATAAACTGTAATCGAGTCCAAGGTTGTAGGTCTGGGTTGACTCCCATTTCAAATTCGGGTTGTAGGCCGATGGCCTTAGAAGAGAAACCCAGATAGGTTCCCCATTGTTATAGCCTTGGAGATAACTGGCTTCGTTTCCAACACTATGCTCGTAGGTCCCGAGGTAGGGATAATCGCCCTGGTTAATATCCTGTTGTCCGGTCACCCCGTACCCTAAGCGCAATTTTAAATTGCTCACCACGCGAGACTCTTGGAATAAATCATCACTAAGCTTCCATGCAAAGGCGGCTGAAGGGAACAAGGCCCAACGGTTCTCTTTTGCAAACCGCGAGGAGCCGTCGTTTCTTAGTGTGGCCGTGAACAGGTACTTGTCATTAATCGTGTAATTCAGACGGCCAAAGAAGGATACAATGTAATTTTCTGAGGCGTAATCACTTTCGCTTATTAAAAGCGGATCCCCAGAGGAATCAAATCGGGAGATTCGGTGGCCGATGTAACTTCCTTCGCGGTAGTAATGCTGCCAGGAGTAGCCTCCCATTAAATCAAATTTACTATTTAAAAAGCCTAAATCTTTTGCATACTGCGCGTAGAAATCAAGGCTTGAATTTCGTCTTTGCTGATCCCATGTGGAATCAAGTCCTCCATACAAATAGTCGGAAGGTGCAAGTGCTGGAATTACTTTAGCACCGTCGCTCTTTGAATAGTCAAGTCCTAAATTCAAATTAAATTTAAGTTCTGGGAGAAAGTGCAGCTTATAGTCGAATTGCGCATTTCCGATGAAATTATCCACCTGGGCGTTATCATCTGCCATAGTAAGAAGAGAAACTGGGTTTATCGTCGCTACTTGAATTAAGTTTGCATCGCTTCCTCTCCACGTGTAATACCCACCAAACGGACTGGTAGGATCCATCACACTTTGTGTGGGATCCATATAAATGGCGGCGCCAATAGCCCCTTGGTTTGCAAAGCGGTTTTTGATTCGCATTCCCCGAGCATTCACATTGACTTTCAAATGGTCTTCAAAAAAACTTGGCGACAATGAAATGCTACTGGTAAGGCGTTCCATTTCTGAGGTTTTAAGCGTTCCACTAAGCGTTGTATAGCCAAATGATGCTCTAAAAGGAACTCGATCGGCAATGGAGCCAAGTAGACTTAAATTGCTTTCTGAATTAAAGGTGGTTCGAAATATCTGGTCGTGCCAATTGGTATTGGCCGTTCCCAGTTTGGATAAAATCTCCTGAAAGTTTCCTTGATTCGCATACCGGGACTCAATAAACGAACGAAACTGATCGGCATCGAGAACCGAAATCCCCTCCTTGGGTGAAGACACTGAGATGTTTCCATCAAACGTGACGCGAAGGGCTCCAGAGCGTCCTTTTTTCGTCGTAATCAAAATCACACCATTGGATGCTCTTGATCCATAGATAGCCGTTGCAGAAGCGTCTTTTAATATGGTAAAGGACTCAATGTCGGTCGGGTTAATGGCATTTAAAATATTTCCTGCCCCACCAAGTCCCCCATTGTCGATGGAGACACCATCCACAATAATAAGCGGATCATTACTCGCTGAAAGAGACGAGCCGCCTCGAATCCGAATTACAGAGCCCCCACTAGGGGATCCTCCTTCACTTACAATATGAACCCCTGCGACTTTTCCTACAAGCATGTCTTGGGCGTTTGGCGCAAAGCCTTTGGTGGTTTGATCGGCTTTGATTGCTGTAACCGCGCCGGTCTCGTCTCCTTTCTTTACGTTACCGTAGCCAATGAGAACCACCTGTTCAATAAGTGCCTCTTTTCCGGTGGTATCGCTTGGTATTTCTTGCGCTTTTAAAACGCCTGTTCCAAGGAATACTAACAGGAGTGGAAAGACAATCTTCGATTTTAATTCAAGCGGAATCCGCTGGAATTTCACGCTTTCAAAATTTGAATTTGTATACATGTGCTATTAAGATTTTGGATGCTCTCAGGCTCTAAAGTAAAAGCCTAAGAAGAGACCTAACACGATCTCATCCAAAAGTAGAGTAATTACTCGCGCGATTCTACCTAAGGTAAGCCCAAAGTAAAGAATCGCAATCCACACAAAAGCATAGAAATCACATTTACAGCTACATAGCAATTCGTGACGAGCGAGCGAAAGTAAACTTATGCTCTTAAAAAACGTTAAAATTGATGGTAATGCAGAGGCTAAATCGTGTCATTTTCGAGCCCTATTCCAAGAATATGGGATTCGAAAGACTCGGGATCGATGGCTTTATTCTTGACTTTGCTTCGGTAATTATAGACGGTTCTAACCGAGTAATGAAGAAAGGTTGCGATCTGGTTATTCTCTGATACCCCTAGGCGGATTAATGCAAAGACGCGAAGCTCATGGTTCAAACTCCCATCCTCTTTGTCTTCATACTGCTCGTCAAGACGAAGCAGGGCATTCAACTGCGATACGAAATTTGGGTACACATTTAAAAAGGCCTTATCAAAATTGCGGTACAGCTGCTTTAATTCATCGTTTACCATTTGGGAAGACTCCACGATTTTCAAAAGCTCTGCACCTTGACCTGAACGCAGTTTACCACCAGCGATGCGCTTAAAATTTTCGAGGCGCTCTATGTATTCGGTGCACATTTCGAGGAAACTATGGATATACTGTTCTTTCACCAAATTACTCTCAGAGAGGTGCTGGTTCATGACCGCCTGCTTTTGGTTCGCCTCAGAGAGCTGCATATTTAAAAGGGTGAGCTTCTCATTGATAAGGGAAACCTCTTTTCTGGAACGCGAGACTTTTTTCATTTGCCTGAAAATAAGCACTGCCGCGCCCAAAAGGATTACGGAAAGGATACTCACCACGACCAGAAGGGTTCTAAGGCGCTGCTGTTGCCTGAGCTTTTCCTCTTCGTAGGCCTGATCTATAATCGGAAGGATGCGAGAAATCTGAAGATTTCGGAGTCTTGCGTTGAAAAGATTGGCATCGCGAAGACTCTTTTTAATGTAAAAATTAGCCCGCTGTAAATCGCCTTGTTCATAGAGTTCTAAGGCGAGTGTCCTAAGGGATAAGTTCTCCATTATTGAGCCGCGCACATCGGAGATTGCCGATAAAGCGAGATTTTGCATCTGGGCCTGCGTATCGCCTTGCATCTCATAGAGGTAAGCCAAGATTGAGGTGTAGATGGAATATTCCCTTGTATTTTCTTTGCCGGGCTGATAATTCGCCTCGAGGATTTGCCTCGCTTCTTTAAAGCGCTTCTCTTCAATTAACTTGGTTCCTAAATTCACGGCGTACTCCATTGAATTCTTTGGGAGAATGGCAATGAGGGAGTCCCGCAGCTCAAAGCGCTTTTGCACAAGGTCCTGGGTGTCGTGGCCCTGTTGGTACTCCATCCAATAGATATAGACTTCAGATAAAGTCATTAAGTAGTTGATCCTTTGTGAGCGGTCCATCACACTGGGTTCAATTTGCTTTAAAAGATCTAGAGAAATTGGAAACATGCCGGTTTTCGCTTCCACACTGGCTAAAACAATCCGGCTTTCATTTAATTTGTAAGGATCCTTTAGCTCCTGTGCAAGCTGAATTGCTAGATTTGAATAATGCTGGGCAGAATCGGCTATGAACACCTGATAGCTCTGAGCAAGTTTGAGGTACACGTCGTAACGGCTTTGCGCAGAGCTTGCCTTTGGAAGCTCTAGTTTAATAGAATCGATCGCTTTGGCCTTCTTAGAAATATAGTGCGACTCATTCTCAATCGTTTTGTCTAGCACCGTAATTAAAGAATCCAATCGAGATTGCGCACTAACGCCTACTCCACAAGCTACAAAAAGCCCTAGAGACAGGAGTGCCGTTCTAACTAAACTCGAAATTTTGTCCATTCGTTTTTTCCTGCTTGCCTTTCAAGAGTTTAAGCTCTATAAGCGCACGAAGTAGCGAAGTTAAGATAATTCTACATAGATTAAAAAAAATGCAGATGATCTGTCCTACTCCAGCTACAGGACTACCTTAGCTCAGTCTGCTTTGGTCAACGACTACTGCGTAATAAGCGCCTGAAATTGAGATCTAAACTTCTGAGCACTATAGTTGGCAAATCCAGTATGGTGAAGTCGCATTTTTCCTTCCTTATCAAGGACAAGTGTTGTAGGAAGAACGCCCTGATATACTTCTGAAGGCACGGGTCCCGCCACCCTATAAAAAGGAAGCGTAAAGTGCTGCTTATCGAGGTAATTTGTCCCCAAACTAGGATCCGAATCTTCATTCAACAATAAAAAAACCACGTTAGGATGGTCTTTAAACTCATCGTACAGCCCTTGAATGGACGGGAACTCAGCGCGGCAAGGGGCACACCAAGAGGCCCAGAAGTTGATAAAAACCACTTTTCCTTTTAACGATGCGGTATTGCGAGCAACGCCACGTTCATCAAAGTAGTCAAATTCAACCGGGACTCCTTGTGCTGCATCCGACTGGCTCTGCTCAATTTTAGGATTAAAAAGTCCCGTGACCATCAGTTGTCGAATTGTGAAAGCTTTGAAGTCAGGACTCAAAACCATCGCAAGCATAAAGGTCACGATAAAAATGGTAAAGGCATTCTTCTTTATATAGATCCAGAGCTTCTTTTCGTTGGGAAAAGGCTTTGAATTTGTATCTTGATTTTTCATAAGTATAGTGGTTCAATTTAGTAAATTTTTAAATTCAGAAATTTAGCGATCGAGCGTCCATTACTAGACGTTTTATAGTCAACTCTGATTGGCTGGTATCTGTTTTCCTTTAGCAGTTTGATAATTAGGCCCCATCAAGGAGTTCCCCAATTAATTTCACTAAGGCCGGGTTCATATAATCTGCTGCGCCAATCTGTCTTCCGAATAGCTTACCTTCTTTGTCAATAAGCAGGGTCGTCGGAATAGATCCCGTAAATAGCGTCATTGGGATTTGGCTTGCCAGGCCGTAAACTGGAAGATCAATTTGCTTTTTCTGCATCCACTTTCTTCCCTTCTCAAGTTTGCCTTCAATATCAACCATTAAAAAGACTAAATCCTGCCGATCCTGAAAGGTTTGCCGTAATTTGTAGATCGTAGGCATTTCAATTAAGCAGGGCGCGCACCAAGTGGCCCAAAGGTTAATAAATACCACTTTGCCTTTCAATGAACTTAAAGCGATGACTTGTCCAGTTTCATCGACGAATTGCAAGTCCGGGGCTAAGTTCGCGACTGGTTCATGTACGTCTTTCGAAGCTTGCACTTGAGTAGGATCAGACGCTTGCTCATTAGTTTGGGCAAAAAGCAAAGTGGCATGGGTTATAAGTAGAATTGACAAGAGTCTAGTTATTTTTCTATAGTTAGAATGCATTGTATACAGATATAATTAGGGCCCCATGGACATATAAGTTAATCGTACGGAGCTTGAATGATTTCGATAAATTTTTATTAAAATGCCATTAGTTTTTCTCTCTTGTCTTTCTTCAGGGAAACTACTATAAGAGTGAAGTTCACAAAATTGCATAGTGCCTATACAAGTGCTGCAGCAACTGAAAAAAGGTCTTTCAAAGTCGAGAAAAAATGGTTCTAGAAAAAAGGAAGTAGGAGTTTCTGATACTCTAAAAAGAGGGGAACTCCACGATTCCACTTTGTTTCATTTCGGTAAAACCTATTGGGCGCTTCACCGCGATATGACTGTGCTGGGCTAAATTTGTAAGATAAGACTATGGGATCTTCAGGTAAGTCCTTCCCTAAGTCAGACTTGGAGCTTAAGGCATTTTCTAATGCAACTAGGCTTACTGGAGAACATGCCGGGATTGAATGATTTAGAGCTGCAGCACCATTTTTATGGAAGGTGGACTCAACCGAATTCGGCATGCCAGCTAAGGATTTCACACTTGCCTTCATTGGACAAGGGGCAACAAGCAGCAGCAGTGCTGAGAAAAGCACTATAAGGTGCTTTAGAATTTGGGGCCTTGAAACCGATTCTTCGCGAGTCATGAGGCAAAATTACTGCAATATACCGGCCTTCGCAAATTGCGTCGTCAAGTTTAAACCTTTTTTAACATTTAAGTATGAACGCAGCTTTGAAAAAATGATGGTATTGTGCGTCCAGGGAATTTCTCTCAGCAGTGCTGAGAGTTCCGGATG
>DCJS01000018.1 GCA_002319955.1 Flavobacteriales bacterium UBA1694 | reverse complement strand
ATATAAAACAAAAACGCTCTGAAAGATCAGAGCGTTTTCTTATAAATCGTAGACTCACAGGGATTCGAACCCCAGATGACTGGACCAAAACCAGTAGTGTTACCGCTACACCATGAGTCTGTCCGTTTTAGTGGTGCAAATTTAAAGAATTTTTACATATTTGCAAGAGTTTTGGCCAAAAAAATCTAATTTTAGAGCCTTATCTTGGCTTTTAATATGGTGATAGATTTTAAAATATTGAATATTAGCGCTTTGGTTCCTAAAAGTGCCTTTGAGGAAAGTCTGAAATCTTTTCTTATGGCGTGGGCAAGTGCGGGCGATTCTGTAGAGGTTAGCACTTCGGGATCCACCGGAACCCCTAAAGTTTTGCACGTAAGTAAAGCTAAAATGAGGAACTCCGCGAACATGACGTGTGATTTTCTAGGTCTAGAACCTGGGGACTTAGCCCTTTTGTGCCTACCCATTGAGTACATCTCTGGAAAGATGATGGTTGTTCGCTCTATGGAGCGTGGCATGAAGTTATTAGTTACAGATTCTACGACGACGCCACTTGAGGCGTTAGACCAGCAGGTGGATTTTTGTGCGATGACGCCTTTGCAGGTGGAACGAAGTTTATCTAAGATTCATCTCATTAAAAATTTAATTATCGGTGGGGCAGGTGTATCAGAATCACTTCAAATAAAGTTAAAGCAAACTCTCGATCTAGCAAAGCAGAAGGGTAACTCTACCCAGGTGCGTATATTTGAGACTTACGGGATGTCTGAAACCCTCTCACATATTGCCCTAAAGCAGCTGTATCCTAACCCAGCGCAGACCTTTACTGTTTTTGATGGCGTTGAAATTTCCAAAGATGCGCGTGGGGCCCTTCGAATAGAAGCACCAAAGCTTAGCTCTGAAGTGCTCCAGACAAACGATCTTGTAGAACTTCGAGGTGAGAAAGAGTTTAAGTTCTTGGGCCGCACAGATAATGTGATTAATTCTGGAGGTGCCAAGATTAGACCGGAAGAATTAGAAAGTCTCGTAAAAAGACAGATTCCGTATGAAGTCGTATTTTTGGGTATGAAAGATGCTGTACTTGGAGAGAAGCTCATTTTAGTGGTGGAAGGACAAGAGTCGAGTTCACTTTTGGAAGCAATCGATGCGGTCATTTATGAGA
This sequence comes from Flavobacteriales bacterium UBA1694, assembly GCA_002319955.1. Classification (GTDB taxonomy): domain Bacteria; phylum Bacteroidota; class Bacteroidia; order Flavobacteriales; family Weeksellaceae; genus Planobacterium_A. The sequence continues at coordinate 10,287 of DCJS01000018.1, read as the reverse complement.
AGAACTTTCATAGGCCAAAGACTGTGCTTTTCATTGAAAAGATACCTAGAACACCAAACGGGAAAATAAGCCGCCCGCTACTTAGGAAATGGCTTGATGAGCAAACAGTCTAATGATGGATTTTAGATCTGAACTTTACTTTAGAACGCAGCGTAGCAGTGGAGCGGGTGGGCAAAATGTAAACAAGGTGGAGACTTCGGTAACCGTCCTTTGGAACGTGGGCGAAAGCCAATTTTTCACGCCTGAAAGTAAGGATCTGATTCTATCAAAACTCAAGAACCGAATTAATTCTCAGGGGATTCTTCAAATCACTGCGTCTGAGAGTCGAACCCAAATTCAAAATAAGAAGAAAGCGATCGAAAGGATTCTCGAACTCGTTGAGAAGTCCTTAGAAGTTCAAAAACCTCGAAAAGCCACTCGGCCCTCTAAAGCTAAAATTGAGAAGCGGATTCAAAGCAAGAAGCGGCTTTCGGAGAAGAAAGAAAACCGGCGATTTCGGTTGTGAAAAATTTCATATTTGCGCCATGAGCTTATAATGCGTACCTTTGTTTCTACCTCAAATTACTCAAAATAAGATGATTGCATTAAATCCAATTGCCGATACTTCCTTTGCCGCTGGACTACTCTTCGCGTTATCTTACCAATTTACAGATTCGTTTCTGAAAAATTCCAAAGACTTCATGGCTTAATCCCTGTCAGATCTGGGACAGGGGATTTTCAATTGACTTACTAAAGCACCGTCGTTTTCTTATTGGAAAATGGACGTGCCGGATTGGTGCGAACACTACGTACAACAAATTAGTTCAAAATAGATATGGATAATCAGATTATATTAACCACCGGAGTTTACGATGCAATTAAAGAACACTTAAGAAGAAGACAGGTTTCGCAAGAAGAAGAAAACCAGTTGACCACTGAATTAAGACACGCTCGGCAGGTGCTGCGTCGCGAGCTTCCTGAAGACGTCGTGACTGTGAATAAAGTGGTCACAATTAAGGACCACACAAAGGAGACTCAGCATGATTATATCCTGGTATCTTCCAATAAAGCCAAGCCAAAGAAGAATAAATACTCCATCCTGTCCGATATTGCTTTAGCAGCCGTAGGGTATAAAGTTGGGGATGTCATCGAGTGGCCGTTTAAAGGGGGAGATCGCAAGATTGAGATTATGAAAGTTGAGAATTGGGTTGAGAAATTCTCGTAACCTTTAGGCGATACAGAAGCAACTAAGGCGTCATTGCAGTGGCGCCTTTTTTTTGTGAAATCGCAAGAGCGGCCCCAAAAAGTAAAAAAAACCTAAACCTTTTGAGAAGGCACTTTACACATAAGGCTAAAAATGTGCTCGTAATTATACAAAGCAATGTCTTATCTTTGCCAAAACCTTATACTAATGAGTAAACCAATTTCAGAATTTCTTGAGAAGTATTACCTTCATTTTAACTCTGCGGCCCTTGTAGACGCTTCTAAAGGCTATGTCGCTCATTTAAAAGACGGAGGTAAAATGATGATTACCCTTGCTGGGGCAATGTCCACAGCGGAACTTGGTAAAATTCTTGCCGAAATGATTCGTCAAGACAAGGTGCAAATTATTTCTTGTACTGGGGCGAACCTAGAGGAGGATCTAATGAACCTGGTCGCACACTCCCATTATAAAAGAGTTCCGAACTATAGAGACCTAACGCCACAGGACGAATGGGCTCTTTTAGAGAAAGGCCTTAACAGAGTGACCGACACTTGTATTCCAGAAGAAGAAGCCTTTAGAAGACTTCAAAAACATATCGTGGCAATTTGGAAAGACGCGCAAAGCAAAGGCGAGCGCTATTTTCCGCATGAGTACATGTACAAGATGCTCCTTTCAGGTGTTCTAGAGCAGTATTATGAAATTCCACCAGAAAATTCATGGATGCTGGCAGCAGCGGAAAAAAACCTTCCTATTGTTGTTCCAGGATGGGAAGACTCCACCATGGGAAATATCTTCACTAGCTATTGTATCAAGGGCGAACTTCAAGCCTCAACGGTCAAGTCTGGAATTGAATACATGATGTTCTTAGCGGATTGGTATCCAAAGAACTCCCAGGGAAAAGGACTTGGGTTCTTCCAAGTCGGTGGCGGAATTGCTGGTGATTTCCCAATCTGCGTCGTTCCGATGCTTTACCAAGATTTAGAAATGACGGATATTCCGTTTTGGTCTTACTTCTGTCAGATTTCTGATTCGACGACCTCTTACGGGTCGTATTCAGGTGCTGTTCCTAATGAAAAGATCACTTGGGGCAAACTTGATATTAACACACCGAAATTCATCGTTGAAAGTGATGCCACAATTTGTGCACCGCTCATGTTCCAATATGTTCTAGAGAACTCCTAACGTTCGTTTTTTAGTTCACGCTTAAAGCCAGCATTAATCAATTTGATTGATGCTGGCTTTTTTATTTTCCCTAAAGTTTTGATTTTTATAGGATTTACTAACTTTGGACCATGGACCTGTTATTTAAATCCCAAATCTATACCTTAATTGAGCTCATTCCCAAAGGGCGGGTTACTTCCTACGGGACACTAGCAAGGGCTATAGGGTATCCAAACCATTCAAGGCAGGTTGGGAATTGTTTGCGGGACTATCCTAGCGAGTTTCCAGCCCATAGAGTCTGTAACGCCTCAGGGCATATTACGGCCAGCTGCCTGGATGAGTTCGTCGTGGCTTTAAAGAAAGAAGGTGTTGCGGTGAAAGGCACAAAAATTCAAAATTTCAAAACCCTATTTTGGGATCCGCTTGAAGAATTATAACAAAAGGCACGCTAGAAATAGCGTGCCTTTACGTATAGTTTATTTTGAGTCTAGTCTATTTTTTGAAGAGTAGTTCCTTTACTTGGGCTTCAAGATCTTCAGCAAGCTCAGGGTTATCTTTTAACACTTCTTTTACAGAGTCACGCCCTTGACCAAGTTTAGTTTCTTGGTAGCTAAACCAAGACCCACTCTTTTTTACAATGCCTAAGTCAACCGCTGCATCGAGGATTTCTCCTGTTTTAGAGATTCCTTCCCCATACATTATGTCAAATTCTGCTTGCTTGAATGGTGGGGCTACTTTGTTTTTTACGATTTTCACTTTAGCTCTACTTCCAACCGCATCATCGCCTTGTTTGATTGGCGCTCCTGCTTTTCTAATGTCTATTCTAACCGAAGCGTAGAATTTCAAGGCATTTCCACCCGTCGTAGTTTCCGGGTTTCCGAACATCACCCCAATTTTTTCTCTTAATTGGTTAATGAAGATCACCGTACATTTTGTTTTTGAGATGGTTCCGGTCAATTTTCTTAAAGCTTGGGACATTAAACGGGCGTGAAGGCCCATTTTGGATTCGCCCATTTCTCCTTCGATTTCCGCTTTTGGGGTTAAGGCAGCCACGGAGTCAATGACGACGATGTCGACCGCACCAGAACGGATTAAGTTGTCTGCAATCTCGAGCGCTTGTTCGCCGTTGTCGGGTTGGGATATGATAAGGTCTTCAAGTTTGATTCCTAATTTTGCGGCATAGCTTCGGTCGAAAGCGTGCTCGGCATCAATAAAGGCTGCAATGCCGCCTAGTTTTTGAGCCTCTGCAATCGCGTGGAGGGTTAAGGTTGTTTTCCCTGAAGATTCAGGTCCATAGATTTCAATGACGCGGCCTTTTGGGTACCCGCCCACGCCTAAGGCGATGTCGATTCCCAGGGAACCGGAAGGAATTACTTCTATTGTGGTGTCTACCGAGGCGTCTCCAAGAGTCATCACGGTGCCTTTTCCGTAGGTTTTATCTAATTTTTCTAGCACTAGGGCCAGTGCTTTCTTCTTCTCGTCTGATGCGCTCATGTGTCAATTTATTTTGTCAAAAATACGTAATTATTCGTTCATTAATCTTGTTCCTTTGCTAAATTTTGTAGCAAATTTACAGCTGCTAAGTTTAAATTTTTAGTTTAGGCAGACGCTTTTTAACTATGGGTGCGGTAGTCGGTTAGAACCTCACGCTGCGCGCGGTCCCCAAGTCGGACAAGGCGCGTGGCGCTTGTAGCGCTAGGCGCGTGGAGAAGGTTCTGCAATGCGCGGTTGATCCCCGTATTAAGTTTTGGAAATAGGCCCAAACGATCGGTTAGTGGAATTCCAAGGCGCTCTAAAATGGGGGGATCAAGAAAATAGGTGGACATGCTTTGATGCAGTTTTAGAAGTAGTTTTCTTTGAAACATATGAGGCTGAATGGTGCTTTCTAGGTTTTCTCTTAAGAGCGCTTGAGCAAGGTCTTTTGAGTCTTGGTCTGCTTTATCTTGAATACTTGACCACTTGTAGAAAAGCTCCACGGCCTGTGTTTTTGTATCGGGAAGATACTCTACTGGAATTCCTAAAAGTGTTCCAATGTATTTCCATAGATGGAAGACCCCAAGTTCTTCACGGCTAGTTAGTTTAATCCCAAGTTGATAGAGTCCATGCGAAAAGACCATGGAGAACCCTAAATAAGTCGCGATCATATCGAAATGGTTGATGGGTTCGCCCCAGAGTTCTAAGTCCCAGTCCTTCTTTTTTTCTTTAATCTCTACTCTCGCGTAGGAATGCATGAGTCGGGTTTTAAATATCAAATTGAAAGCCTCTGAGCCCGGTGTAAGTGCATTCTCTCGCGTGACTAAAACCCAAAACTCAAGCGTGTCTTTAAGGCGTTTCACAGCGCCTTTTTTCAATGCCCCGGTATAGATTAGGGGTTTGCCGAGATAGGCGAACTCATAGCCTCCCATGAGGCTGTAATCGCGTAGGACCATTAAGGCGCTGACCCCGGCTCTCATGCAAAGTCTTGCGCCCACGTTAGCGAGCTCTGTATTAAACCACTCAGGTCTTTGCCGCATTGAGCCAAGAAGGTTCTCTAAACTCTCAATTCGCTCTGTGGTGGGCCCTGTATCATTGGTGAGATAACTTGAAATAAGACTGCTTGCCTTTGGGTAAGGCATAGCTTTATAGGTGTCGAGCACCACCTGATCACTCAAGGTATCGACCTGATAGTAGAGCGGGGCAAGAGCTTCAAACCCTTCCAATGTGGGCGATGCGCCAGACCAGTCTAAGAGCCTTTTTCCCATGCCTTTTTCCCAGAATTCTTTGAAGTGGGCGCTTTGGGCAAAGCGAGGTTCTGCTTTTCTTGTCATGCTTGAATCTTTAGTCGTGTGAGCTATGGGGGCTGCAAATTCTTTGCCGCCCTGAAGAAAAAAAGCCAAACCGCTCTAAGGGAGTGGTTTGGCTTTATAGGGATTTGTTAGTGTCCTACTATAGAGAGGCAGAATGCACTAATAGATCGGTTAGTTTGTTAGAGTATCCGGTCTCGTTATCGTACCAAGACACCACTTTGACAAATGTTGGTGAAAGCATAATTCCTGCACCTTTGTCGAAAATTGACGTTCTTTTATCGCCGATGAAGTCTTGAGAAACCACTTGGTCTTCTGTGTAACCAAGAATGCCTTTAAGTTCTCCTTCGGAGGCGGTTTTCATCACCTGAGAAATTTCATCGTATGAAGTTGGTTTGTCTAATCTTACGGTAAGGTCAACGGCAGAAACGTCTGCTGTTGGCACGCGGAATGACATTCCGGTCAGTTTTCCATTAAGTTCTGGAATAACTTTTCCTACTGCTTTAGCCGCTCCTGTAGAAGAAGGAATAATGTTCAGTAGTGCGGAACGTCCGCCTCTCCAGTCTTTCATTGAAGGTCCATCAACCGTTCTTTGAGTCGCCGTCGTTGCATGAACAGTAGTCATAAGCCCTTCAAGGATTCCGAAATTATCGTGAAGTACTTTAGCAAGTGGTGCTAAACAGTTTGTTGTACAAGATGCGTTTGAGAAAATCGACACGTCGCTTGTCAATTCTTTATGGTTTACGCCCATCACGTACATCGGCGTGTCGTCTTTTGAAGGGGCAGAAAGAACCACTTTTTTTGCACCGGCACTAAGGTGAGCCTGCGCAGATTCTTTTGCTAAAAACAGTCCAGTGGACTCCACGATATACTCGGCGCCCACCTCGTTCCATTTCAAATTGCTTGGGTCTCTTTCAGCCGTTACTCGGATTCTTTTTCCGTTCACGACAAGGTCGTTCCCTTCCACTTGGATATCGCCTGTGAAGCGTCCGTGGACAGAATCGTATTTCATCATGTACGCCATGTATTCTGCGTTGATAAGGTCGTTGATACCAACGATCTCGATGTTGTCTCGCTCTAGCATTGCGCTAAACACTAAACCGCCAATTCTTCCGAATCCGTTAATACCTACTTTAATTGTTGACATAATAAATTTGATTTTGATTGTTTAATTATAGGGCCAGAATTTCTGAGATTAACAGAAGATCCTGGTTGATTTCGTTGTGTTTTTGAATGGCCTGATCGATCGGGGTATAGACCAGTTGGTTGGCTCGAAGCCCTGCCATTACGTCTGTGTGTCCTTTCATAAGACCGATTACAGCGCCGTAGCCTAAACGCGAGGCTAAAACTCTGTCGGCGCAGCTCGGTGAGCCGCCCCTTTGGATATGGCCTAAGATGGTGACGCGAATATCCGCGTTAGGGAATTCTTCTCCCGTTTTTTGAGCGAGCTCGTAAGTAGACCCGAGGGTTTCTCCTTCTGCTACGACCACGATGCTGGATTTCTTCCCCCGTTTATGGGCCTTTTTAAAGGTTGTAAGAAGTTCCTCCATGCTGTCGTTTTGCTCTGGAATGAGAATATCGAGTGCTCCGGTGGCAATTCCACTGTTTAAGGCTATGAACCCTGCATCCCGTCCCATCACTTCAATAAAGAAGATCCGCGAGTGGGAGGTGGCTGTATCTCTAATTTTATCGATGGCCTCCATGGCCGTATTTAAGGCCGTGTCATACCCAATGGTATTGTCAGTCCCGAAAATATCGTTGTCTATGGTTCCTGGAATTCCAATCACCTTAATATCATATTCATTACTAAAGACCTGCGCTCCGGTAAAGGTCCCGTCTCCACCAATGCAAACTAACGCTTCAATACCTTCTGCTTTGCAGTTTTCATAGGCTTTTTTTCTTCCCTCGGGCGTTCTGAACTCTTTGGACCGCGCCGATTTGAGAATGGTTCCCCCTAAATTAATGATGTTACTCACGGAGCGTGGCCCCATTTTAGTGAAATTCCCTTCAATTAGGCCGTTGTATCCGCCGCGGATTCCAACGACTTGAAGCTCGTGAAAGATGCCCGTTCTTACAACGGCTCTTATCGCTGCGTTCATTCCTGGAGCATCGCCCCCGGAAGTCAAGACTCCAATCTTCTTAACCATGGAATTTTTTATCATTTAATTTCGGGTTTATAATGAGTCACAAATTTACTAAATTCTACTCAATTTTTTAGGAGTGGCACCCCCCTTTGTTAATAAAGAATTTATTAATTTAGCAGAATGTGGAAAACGCAAAAAATTCAACAGGCACTAGCCATGGCACTTTGTGTCATGTATGTCCTGGTGATGGTCTTTTCCACCTTGTTTCACAACCATGCCCACGGCACGTTTGCAAGCGCCTTAGGCCTTGAAAAAGGGGATCAAATACACAGCATCAAGACGGTTGATGCCAGTAGTGACTGTAATGCCTGTCACTTTTTATCGCACCAAATTAGTTTTGAATCCTGCGAACTTTGGACGACAAAGCTAAAAGTTAATACGTCCGGTGCTCAAATTTTCTATTTCGAGGCGCCTGTTTATTCTACCACACTTTTTCATTCCCCGTCTCGAGGGCCGCCCTCTCTAAGCATTTAAACTGATTTGTTTTCGTTTTTTTTAGCTAGGCCATTTTTGGCTCTAGCTTAATTCTAAGTGCTTATAGTACCCTATGAACCGATTTTTACAGCTCACAGTGCTTCTTTTTGGAATGCTGCTGGTGAGCGCACAAGAGTCCTTTAGCGTAAAAGGAAAAGTGGAGGATTTCCACAATAAAACCGTCTTAAAAAATGCCACCGTGCGTTTAGGAGACTTTCAAACACAAAGCGATTCGAAAGGCCGTTTTCAATTCACAGACCTTAAAAAGGGACAGTATACATTACGTGTGAGCCATCCCCAGTGTGAACCCTATGAGGCGGTTCTAGAACTTGAGACCTCTTTAGCGCTAGACATTTTAATGGAGCATCACATTGAAGAGATTCAGACCGTTGCGCTCCAGGGCGGGACAGCCAAGTTTAAAGCCTCCCATTCGATGCAGTCGCTTTCCTCCAACTCTCTTAGTCGGGTGAGCTCTGAGACTTTGGGCACCGTTCTTAGTAGTCTAAGTGGCGTGGGCACTTTAAATACGGGGGGTCGAATTACCAAACCAATCATCCATGGACTCTATGGGAGTCGTGTGGCGGTGGTAAACGACGGGGTGCGCCTAAATGAACAGGAATGGGGCGTTGAACACGCTCCGAGCGTGGATCCCTCGATGTTCCAGCGTGTGGTTGTGGTTAAGGGAGCTGGAATGCTAAAGTATGGCGGTGATGCGGCTGGAGGACTCGTTCTGCTCGAGCCAAAAATGCTGCCAAGGAAAGATACCTTGGTTGGGAATGCGAGCCTTACGGGAATCTCCAGTGGACGCGGCCTTAAACTAGGTCTTGATTTAGGCAAATCCTGGGAGAACGAGTGGTTTGTAACGACTTCAGGTTCCTACCAGAAACTAGGCGATTTAAGCATTCCCCACCACACACTTCAAAACACAGGGGTTGAGCAAAACGCTTTTCGTTTTGCTGTGGGAAAGCGCAGTTTTGAGCAGGGCGTGGAGGCTTCGTATTCCGGGGTGAATCAACGCTTTGGAATCTATAAGGGCTCTCATTTGGGCGGTCCGGAGGATTTTTACGAGGCGATCAATGGGGGTGCTGCGCATTACTTAGACAACTTTAGTTACAAAATAGGGAATCCAAGACAAGAGGTGGGTCACCATGTGGTTAAACTGGAGGCTTACAAAAGATTTGCGAATTTTGGAAAACTAAGTGCCCAGTACGATTTTCAACTCAACCATCGAAAGGAGTTTGATCAGCGTCGCGGCGAACTTAGTGGTCTGCCTTCCATGGATTTGCGACTCATGACCCATAGACTTCAACTTGACCATTTACTTGAAAGGGAATCTTGGGAGTTAGAATCGGGTGTGTTTGGTGGTTTCGAGGATAATTATCCAGATCCTTCCACGCAGGCCAGGCGCCTTATTCCGGATTATTACCGCTATAATGCAGGACTTTACAGTACTTTAAATTACCGTTTAAGTTCGGTTATAAACTTAGGCGGCGGCGCGCGTTATGAATTTAACCGCTACGATGCTTATAAATATTACGATAAGTCGGATTGGGATCAGCGCTTTAAGTCGAAGTTCTCTTCTTTTGAAGTTTCGAGTGAAGGGAGTCGGGTGCTAACGCGTCCTATTCTGGATTACCATAATGTGTCTCTTAGTGCTTCATTGAGCTATACGCCAAATGAGTCGCTAGGGTTAGATCTCGGGTATTCTAGGGCCTCGCGCACACCGAGTGCGGCGGAACTTTTCGCAGACGGACTTCATCATTCCGCTTCGACCATTGAGCTTGGCTCTCTGGATATAGGCTCTGAGCACATAGACCATCTGAGTTTAACGGCGAAGTTTAAGCGTCCTTGGCTTGAGGGCTTCTCACTGGAGGTGACTCCTTACTATATGCATTCCGAGAATTACATTAGTCAGGTGCCGACAGGGGTTCAAAACTCAAACCGAGGGGTGTTTCTGATTTGGTCGTTCCAACAAACAAGAGCTAGGCTCTATGGATTTGATGCAGACCTTAGTTGGAAACTTTCCAAATCGTTACGATGGAACGCGCAGACCAGCAGCCTTCGAGGTCAAGACTTAAGCGTCGGGGAGCCCCTTATATTAATGCAGCCCACGCAAGTAAGAAATAGCCTTGAATTTTCTATGCCTAACTCAAAAGGGTACTATGCGAAACTAGAGCACCTTTTGGTGGCCAAGCAAAAACGCTATCCCATCCGAAACGTTGAGCTTAGTCTTATTGAAAACGGACAAATCGTGGAGCGAACGCTTGATGTAAGTTCGACCCCAAAGGGATACGACTTATGGTCTGTCTCAATCGGTGGACCGATTCTACAGCGTTTATCCGCGGATCTTCGCGTAACTAATTTATTAAATACCGAGTATAGGGATTCTCTAAACCGCCTGCGGTACTTCGCGCCCGAACAAGGCCGAAATTTCCTTTTTACTCTTAATTATTCCTTTTAATTTTACAACTTTATGAAACCTTTATATTATTTTATTGCTCTTATTTTCGTGTCTTTAACGCTTTTTTCTTGCCGCAGAGAT
>DCJS01000017.1:113502-115868 GCA_002319955.1 Flavobacteriales bacterium UBA1694 | reverse complement strand
AGTAAACCTGCTGCAAACCTATCGGTTTGGCTCGTTTCCCTGCCATGGAATGACTCAAGACGTGCCAAAATTACGGACAATATTATTACACGTGGCTGGGCCGATCCACAGAACCATGCCTCGATTCGTAAAGGTGAAGCTTTGGTTCCGGGAAAATTTTATACCGTCTCATTTGAATTGCAGCCTGATGACCAAATTATCGAAAAAGGACAGCAACTTGGACTGCTGATTTTCTCAAGTGATAAAGAATTCACCATTCACCCAAAACCTGGAACGGAGTTAACTGTAGATTTAGACGGCACGACCCTTACCCTACCCATTGTTGGTGGTTTAGAGAGTTTTAAATAAGCTAAAACTAGTTGAAATACGAAGTGCTGATGGCACCAGTTGAACCGTAATCCACAGTAAGTAATTAGGGTTCTGCAGTTTAAATTACAAATGATGGATCATCCGAAACACGTTAGAAAAAATGAGAAAAAGACTACTGCATTTCATTATGATATTTTGTAGTGCTGCCGCTTTTGCACAGGCTATTTACGATGGACCACACCTTTTATATGATGGAGGAAAGGCGTGGGTTAAAAGTGTCAATAATGGGATCGCCACGGCAATTGAAGTAAAAGATAAAAAAGTTGAGGTGAAGTTTGAAAACTCCAACTTAGACTTTTCAGTCCCGTTAAGAAAGAATCTTAAGAACGAGCCTTCGGTGTTCCGACAACCAAAAAAGATGTTTGTGGTTTCTGATTTGGAAGGTCAGTTTGAAGGCTTTCGAGCGATTCTACTTGCGAATAAAGTGATTGACAAAGAGTATAACTGGATTTATGGAAAAGGCCATTTGGTGATCTGCGGGGATTTGTTTGACCGCGGGAGCTCCGTGACTGAAATCATGTGGTTACTTTACAAGCTGGAAGTGCTGGCAAAAAAGTCAGGAGGTTATGTTCATACAATTTTGGGGAACCACGACATTATGAATTTATCTGGGGATCTTCGTTACCTTCATCCTAAGTATTTGGAAAGTTCCAAGTTAATGGGGGTTGATTACATGTCTCTATTTTCTACTAACTCTGAACTTGGACGATGGCTGCGAACCAAGAATACAATTGAGAAGATTGGAGAGAACCTCTGTATGCATGCAGGGGTATCTCCTGTTATCAATGAACTTGGCTATTCTGTAAAAGAAATCAATGAACTAAGCCGGCCTTTTTATGATCAAGTAAAAAGACTTAAAGGCGTTGGCGACCAGAAAGTAGATCCGTTTTTCATTGGTAAAAGCTCCTTATTTTGGTACAGGGGCTATTTCATCGAACCAAAGGCTACGGAGGCCGAAGTAAATAACACTTTAGAGCTATTTAAGGTGAATCGTATTATTGCTGGCCATACCATTATAGAGGGCAATGTGGCCTTCTATTACGGGGGGAAAGTTCTTGGCGTGGATGTGAATCGTCACAAAGGAGACCACCAGGCGGCTGTCTATGAAAATGGAAAGTGGTTTGCCGTTGATGATAAAGGGAAAAGCAGAACGATAAAGTTCCAATAATATAAGGCATTTTTATAAGGGTAGACATTGACTTAAAAGTGTATTTAAGTGGTGTACTTTGCGTCGGAATGAGAGGTGATATCGATGATAACTCCTCAGTTTTGGTACTGCCATTCCTATTCAGCCACTGAAAATATAATTAGCACTACTTCATTTTTATATTTTTTTCAATAATTCCAAATCCTGTAATTTTCTACCAAACTCATCGTCAGAAGCTAATTTCAAAAAATCATTTTGTAATCCAAAAGTCCTTAAAACATTAAAATAGGCGCCCATAGAAACTTTAGGGTCACCTTTTTCAATCAAATATAATGTTGACCGAGCAATACCCGCCCTTTCTGCAATTTGAATTGTCGTTAGTTTTCTCCGCTTTCGCGCTAGCTTGATATTCTCTCCCATCTGTTCCAATAATTGGGTGAACAACAACAATATAACCAAGTAGAATGTATATATTCAACATAATCAACTCGGATAAAAATGAGTAAAATAAAATCCTTTACTAATAAGTATTACAGGCATTTAAGTATTTCAATCATGAAATTCATATACATACTAAAACCGTCGTTACTTTCCGATACAAAACTTCGAGAATATATTCCCTAACACTTCATCATTTGTAAACTCGCCTGAAATTTCCCCAAGGTATTCAAGAGCATACTTAAGTTCATAAGCTAAGAGTTCGGTATGAAAACTTTGAGACACTGCTGACTTTACTCTTTGAACCGCTTCAAGAGATTTATTCAATGATTCAAAGTGTCTCTGATTGGTAATAACGACGTTGTTCTCATCGGACTTCAAAGACTCTACAAAGGTGGAAAGCTCCGTTTTT
>DCJS01000017.1:98306-113350 GCA_002319955.1 Flavobacteriales bacterium UBA1694 | reverse complement strand
TTATTATGAAGTAATAAGATATGTAAGTCTTCGCGCGCAAAGGATTTGACGGATTCAATGATTTCCTCAGTCGTGTTATCAAATTCATCATAGAGGTATAAAAGGATCCGCGCCGTAGAAATTTTCTCTTTAGCCTTACGAACTCCAATGGCTTCAATAGTATCCACCGTTTCTCTAAGGCCTGCTGTATCAATAAACCGGAAGGCCGCTCCTTTTATGTGAAACACTTCCTCAATGGTATCTCTTGTGGTACCCGCAATTTCACTTACAATAGCGCGTTCTTCTTTTAGAAGTGCATTTAGTAGGGTTGATTTTCCGGCATTAGGTTTGCCAACAATGGCCACGTCTACTCCATTCTTGATGGCATTTCCGTATTGAAAACTTTCAATCAGGGATTGAAGTTTTCCTTCAATGCGATTCAAAAGTCCATTTAAAGCCGTACGGTCTGCAAACTCAACATCTTCCTCTGCAAAATCAAGTTCTAATTCAACTAAAGAAGTAAAGTTTAAAAGATCTCCTCTTAGGATGGCAATTTCATTTGAAACGCCTCCCTTCAATTGATTCAGAGCGACTTTTCTAGACGTCTCATTCTCGCTGGCAATAACATCGGCAATAGCCTCAGCTTGTGACAAGTCAATACGCCCATTCATAAAGGCGCGCATGGTAAACTCTCCTGCTTTGGCCATGCGGCAGCCATTCTTTATTAGAACTTCTAAAATTCGTTTCGCAATAAAGGGAGACCCGTGAAAGGATATTTCCACCGAATCTTCTGTAGTAAAAGTTTTTGGGGCTCGAAATACAGAGACCATGACTTCGTCAATGGACTCATACTCGTCTTTGATAAAGCCGTAATGCACGGTATGCGAACTTACAGAGCTTAAATCCTTGCCTTCAAAGCAGCTATTAACTACGGTAAAGGCCTTTGGTCCGGACACTCTTATTATTCCTAAAGCGCCAATGCCGTTTGCTGTGGCTAGGGCACAAATGGTATCTTGATTCATCTTACAAAACTACTAAAATTCGATTGGATTTCTAGAGAATTCTAAACCCCTATAGAAGGCCTAAAAAGGACAAAGACTCTTTTTATTAGAACTTAGTCCTACAAACTGAAATACGGCCGCAAAATCGCTCTAATGAGCTACTTGAGGTCACTAACGTGACTTATGGGAATAAAAAAAGAATCAGAAGCTTCCTTCTGATTCTTAATATCTTTGAAATTCGGTCTTTCTTAGAAAATCTCTCTTCCAGAAAAATGGAACTGCGCTTCTATTAACGCATTCTCATCAGAGTCGGAGCCGTGTACGGCATTCTCTCCTAGACTTCTTGCGAACTCTTTTCTAATCGTTCCCTCTGCAGCGTCCGCTGGGTTGGTAGATCCGATTAATGTTCTGAAATCTTCAACGGCATTCTCTTTTTCAAGAATAGCGGCTACGATCGGTCCTGAAGACATAAAGTCTACTAACTCCCCGTAGAAAGGTCTTTCTTGGTGAACTTCATAGAACTTCTGAGCATCTGCTACAGTAAGTTGAGTAAGCTTCATGGCTTTAATTTTAAATCCAGCCCCAGAGATTTTTCCAAGGATCGCTCCAATGTGTCCGTCAGCAACTGCGTCTGGCTTAAGCATTGTAAAAGTGATGTGTGACATATGTATCTTAATTTTGATGGTGCAAAAATACAAAAATTACAGCAAAACAATCTTATGATATTTTAACTTTTCACTTCAGCAATTCAATTCGTTTTGGCACAGATATTGAATAATTACCAACGTGATTCTCATGTTTAATTTGAGTTTTCATGGTTATTAGTTTTTACCCAGCTTCGGCTGGGTTTTTTCATTAATACCCAGTCTCATCCGCCTCCTCCATGAGCTTTAAATACGTCATGTACCGAGACTCCTGAATCCCCCCTTCTTCGATTTCTTCTAAGACTTTGCACTTGGGTTCATTGAGGTGTAGACAGTTATGATACTTGCAGTTTCTCCCTGTTCTAAATATTTCCGGAAAATAGTGTTGAAGCTCCTCTTTTTCCACGTTGATCATTCCAAATTCTCTAACTCCTGGCGTATCGATGACCTGTCCTCCAAAGGACCAGAAATGCATCTGGGCGAAAGTCGTGGTATGCTTCCCTTTTAGATGAACTAAGGAGATTTCAGAGGTTTTAATATTCAAATCCGGTTGAAGCGCATTGACAAGCGTGGACTTCCCACTGCCAGAATGGCCAAAAAAGACCGATGTTTTGTCTTTTAACTCCTGAGTAAGCGCCTCCAGACCTTGCTTTGAATAAGAGGAACTACTTAAGGTCTTATAACCGATCTTTTCGTAAATCTCACTAATCTCTTCTGTGATGGCTTTCTCCTGCTCCGAGAGAACATCCATTTTATTAAAGAGTATGAGTGGCTCTATGGAATAGGCTTCACAGCATGCTAAGAAGCGGTCTAAAAACCCAAGGGAGGTTTCTGGATGCTTTAAGGTGAAAAGAAAGCAGGCCACATCAATATTCGAGGCTATAATGTGCGCTTCTTTCGACAGGTTGACTGCTTTTCGAATTAGGTAATTCTTTCGAGGCTCAATGTGCGTAATCCAAGCAATGTCGTCCACCTCCAATTGAAACTCCACTTTATCCCCCACGGCAAGTGGGTTGGTAAGTCTGGTTTTAATCAGCTTAAATTTCCCACGAATTCGAGCTTCGTAGATTATGCGGCTCTCTAGGTCTAAGACCTGGTACCAACTGCCTGTGGATTTTATGATGAGACCTTTCAAAGTGGTATTAGGCTTTAGGGAGCATCATGCTATTTTGGACCTCCACGGATTCTTCGTGGATGGCTTTGAAAAGCTTTTCAATGAAATCTTGACTCATGCCTGTTTCTTGCGCTTTTTGAGCGGCATAATCGGTGATTACTTTCCAGCGGTCCGGCTGAAAGACGGCCAAGTTATTTTCTTTCTTAACGCTTCCAATCTTTTCAGAGAGCTTCATTCTTTGGGAAAGAAGTTCGATTAACTGAAAATCGATATCCGAAATTAAAGTCCGGTGCGCACCGAGCTCATCTTCGTAGCCGGTAATTCCGGACTGTCTCAACTCTAGGCCAGAGATAAGCTCTGCTAGGACCTCAGGGGTGATTTGCTGCGCTGCATCACTCCAAGCCTCATCAGGAGAACAATGCGTTTCAATCATTGCGCCAGCATAGCCTACGTTTAAGGCCTCCTGCGCAATAGAGGAAAGGCCGGTTCTATTTCCACAAATATGGGAAGGATCGACAATGAGTGGAATGTTTGGGTATTGGTTTTTAAAATCAAGCGCAATCTGCCAATTCGGAACGTTGCGGTACTTTGTTTTTTGGTAGGTGGAAAACCCTCGGTGGATGGCCCCAAGGTTCTCGATCCCTTGGCCTAGAAGTCGCTCCATCGCGCCAATCCAAAGGGCTAGATCAGGATTCACTGGGTTCTTTACAAGGATCGGCTTTTTGGTTCCTTTTAGGGCCTCTGCAATTTCTTGTACTGTAAAAGGGTTCACCGTTGAGCGCGCCCCAATCCAAAGGATATCGACATCGGCCTCAAGCGCTGCGCGCACATGGCCGGCATTGGCCACCTCGGTCGCTGTTTTAAAGCCAAATTCCTCCTTTACTTTCTTTAACCAGTTTAGGCCAATGACCCCAACCCCTTCAAAGCCGTTAGGCTTGGTTCTAGGTTTCCAGATGCCGGCTCTAAAGACGGGCACCTGATCGGTTGAGTTTTTAATACGCTGGGCGGTTTGAAGCATCTGCGCTTCACTCTCCGCGCTGCAAGGCCCGGCTATAATTAGGGGGTTATCGAACTGCGAGATCCACTCGTTTTTTAAATTTTTTAATTCCATAAGCTTATGACTGTGAGGGGAAGCCCTCTGCTCTATAACTGTAAGTATGCTCTAAAGTTTTGATTGCTTTGCTGGTTTCTCCAGCTTTAGGTAAGGTCTAATTTAAAATACTCATCCAGTTCTCTTAGAACAGGATTCTCATTGGCCATGGATTCAAAAAGACTTCGCTTGGTAATGATTTCTTTCTTTAGCTTCTTATCCATTTTAAACTCGACTTTGATTTTGTGATGGTTTACCACTTTTTTGAACGGTCCGAAAAAATCGGCCTGAATCCGCTCGAACTCTGCTCGAGCCGTTTGTGAGGCGTGGTGTACGAGTACCGTATCCTCGCCACTTTTGACTAATCGAAAGCCCGCAATGGCATTATAAATAAGGCTATCCCTTGATTTTAGTTTCTCTAGAAACGCGCTCCAGTTTGAATCGATGTCACTTTGAGAGAAATGGTTGGTTGGAACCTCTTTCTCAGCTATTAAAAATTCTTCACTAAGTTTCACATCCACCTTTGGATCTAATGCCGCCTCAATGCTAAAGCGTGAGAATCTATGCTCTGCGGTTAAAAGGGGTTTTGTGGCCTTTTGGGTCTCAACAAGACCAGAGAGCACTGGCGCTGCAATTGGCTCAATATTTTTAGGCTCAGAGCTCGCAGGAACTACTTCGGGCTTAGGAGCTACCTCTGTGGTTAAAGCCGTTCTTACCTGGGTGGATTCATTGGGAGTCGTAGACTCACTAGATTCTTTAGGAAGTGGCGGAAGGATTAAGAATTTTTTTTTTTAAGAGCCTCAGCGCCTTGTAATGAACTTAGCTGCATGAGGGCGATTTCCACGGTGAGGCGCGGACTTTTCGAATTCTTATAATTTAAATCGGCATGATTGCAGATTTCAATACCGTCAATAAGTTGTGAGGCGCTCCAGGCTTTACTTTGCTCAGCGTACTTTTGTTTCGTGGCCTGACCCACTTCAATAAGATTTAAGGTGCTCTCAGATTGAGCCATCATGAGGTCTCTAAAATGCCCGCCAAGTCCTGCAATGAAAATATGCGGATCAAAGCCTTTCTTAACAATCTGATCAAAATGGTTTAAAACCCCAGGAATGTCTCCTGTATGGGCTAAGTTCACGATTTTAAGGTACTGGTCGTAATCTAATATGTTTAGAACTTCTGCCGCTTTCTCGAGCGTAATATTCCCTTGAGAAAAAGTGGTTAGCCTATCAAATATAGAAAGGGCATCTCTTAAGGCGCCGTCCGCTTTTTGAGCAATAAGGTAAAGCGCGTCATCCTCGTAGGAAACATTCTCTTTGGCTGCAATGCTCTTAAGATGCAGCTGAATATCCTCAATGGTGATGCGTTTAAAATCGTAGATCTGGCAGCGGGATAAAATCGTTGGAATGATTTTATGCTTCTCAGTGGTGGCTAAAATGAAAATGGCATGCGCTGGGGGCTCTTCAAGCGTTTTTAAAAATGCGTTAAAAGCAGCCTGGGAAAGCATATGCACCTCATCAATAATATACACCTTGTACTTCCCGACTTGGGGCGCAAAACGCACCTGATCGGTCAGTTCGCGGATATCATCCACAGAGTTATTGGATGCCGCATCGAGTTCATGGATATTGTAAGCAAATCCATCCTCAGAAACCGAGCCGTCCTTCTCATTGATTTTTCGGGCGAGGATTCTTGCGCAGGTTGTTTTTCCAACGCCTCGAGGCCCACAAAACAGGAGCGCTTGGGGCATTTGATTCGTCTCAACCGCATGCTGCAACGTATCGGTCACGTGCGACTGTCCGACTACAGTATCAAACTCTAGTGGGCGGTATTTACGTGCGGATACGATGAAATTTTCCATTCTTCAAAAATAGAGAATTTTCTAGCAATAAAAAAAACTTTGCCTAAGATTTAAACCTTAGGCAAAGCATTAATTTGAAATAAAAAATTAAGGCGGTTTAGAGTTCTAAAACGCGAACGTCGATGCGGCGGTTTAAGGCTTGGCATTCCGGCGTGTCGTTTGGCTCGCACATTGGATGCATTGAGCCATACCCTTCTGCCTCTAAGTTATCGGCTGGGATTCCCAGTTCGAGCAGCATAAGCTTTACGCTTTGGGCTCTTAGCTGCGATAAGTTCTTGTTATTGGTCTCGTTCCCTGTATTATCCGTGTAGCCTCCAATTTTAATTTTGAGCGTCGGACTCGCTTTAAGAATCTTTGCAAGTCCCATCAGGTTCTCTTCTGAGCCTGGAGTCAAATCACTACTTCCAGAAGCGAAATTGAGGTTTTCAATTGTAAACCACTCCTGGTCATTTAAAAGAGTTTTGTCTTTCTTTTCGTAGCGCTGCAAGAGGTAGCTCACTTGGCTGTTCACACCAAGCTCTAGTTTTTCTCCATTCTCTAGGGTGAATTCTTTTACCTCGCCAAGCTCATAAATAAAATCCCCATCGGCATTTAAAGCGCCTAGGCTCTGAGGCGTACCCGCATTTTGAGCGCCCGCTAGAGCAAGCTCGGCATTCATTCCTGGAGTCATTCTTTCGCTTAGGCGGTTAAAACTCTCTTGTCTGGCCTGGTCGATCTTCTCTTGGTGAACGGAGCCCAGCGTTGGGGCAATCACTAAGGAGACAATACTCATGAGTTTAATTAGGATATTCATAGAAGGGCCGGA
Source organism: Flavobacteriales bacterium UBA1694 (assembly GCA_002319955.1). Lineage (GTDB taxonomy): Bacteria > Bacteroidota > Bacteroidia > Flavobacteriales > Weeksellaceae > Planobacterium_A. Next base: position 106,859 of record DCJS01000017.1, on the reverse strand, counting down.
CGTATCTTTAAAAGGATCTCCAACCGTATCCCCAGTCACAGAGGCTTTGTGAGGCTCGGAGCCTTTATAATGCATCTCGCCGTTAATCTCTACACCTTGTTCAAAGGATTTCTTCGCATTATCCCAAGCGCCACCCGCGTTGTTTTGGAACATTCCCATTAGAACACCACTGACGGTTGCCCCTGCAAGGAACCCTCCAAGAACTTCAGGGCCAAAAATGAACCCGACGAGTATTGGGGAGATTAAAGCTACGGCTCCAGGAAGGAGCATCTTACGAATCGAAGCGTCCGTCGAGATGGCCACACACTTTTCGTATTCGGGCTCTGCCGTTCCTTCTAAAATCCCTGGGATCTCACGGAACTGACGTCTTACTTCCTCAACCATAGCCATAGCCGCTTGTCCCACAGCTCTAATAGCAAGAGAAGAAAAGATAAACGGAATCATTCCACCCACTAAAAGACCGGCTAAAACATCCGCTTTGTAAATATCAATCCCGTCAATGCCTGCAATACCAACGAAGGCCGCAAATAAGGCCAGGGCGGTTAAGGCCGCAGACGCAATTGCAAACCCTTTTCCACTGGCTGCCGTTGTGTTTCCAACGGCGTCTAGGATGTCGGTTCTTTGACGAACTTCTTTTGGAAGATCACTCATTTCAGCAATCCCTCCAGCGTTATCGGCAATCGGGCCAAAGGCATCTATGGCAAGCTGCATGGCGGTGGTTGCCATCATTCCGGCCGCGGCAATCGCCACCCCGTAAAGGCCTGCACAAAGGTAAGAGCCCCAGATCCCACCGGCGAGTACTAAGATTGGAAGAAGCGTCGATTCCATTCCAATGGCAAGCCCTCCAATAATATTGGTGGCGTGGCCTGTGGAAGACTGCTTCACAATACTCTTCACAGGTCTTTTGCCCATAGCCGTATAGTACTCTGTAATAATACTCATTAGAGTGCCGACCACAAGCCCGACGATTACAGCGCCAAAGACGCCCATTTTGGTGAAGACAAAGCCTCGAAGCTCCATGGTATCCGGAAGTAGGTATTGCGTTAAGAAATAGGTGATTATTGCCGTTAGGACAATACTTCCCCAGTTTCCAAAGTTAAGGGCATTTTGCACCTTACTTGTAGACTCTTCCCCGTCGTCGCTAATTTTAACAAAGAGCGTTCCGATAATTGAGAACACGATCCCAAGTCCTGCAATAAGCATCGGGAGTAAAATTGGAGCGTAGCCACCAAAATTATCGTTAGAGAAGGTTTCACGTCCTAGAACCATAGTGGCTAAAACGGTGGCCACATAGGAGCCGAATAAATCCGCGCCCATTCCAGCGACATCCCCAACGTTATCTCCTACGTTATCCGCAATAGTTGCTGGGTTTCTAGGGTCGTCTTCTGGAATTCCAGCCTCAACTTTTCCAACAAGGTCAGCGCCAACGTCTGCTGCTTTGGTATAAATTCCGCCACCGACTCTTGCAAACAGGGCAATGGATTCAGCTCCTAGGGAAAATCCAGTAAGAATCTCCAGGGTGCGCTCCATCTCGATAGAATCAGTCGCTGCCCCAGGAGCAAAAATTTGTTTGATAATTATATAAATAGCGCCAAGACCAAGTACAGCGAGTCCGGCAACGCCCATTCCCATGACCGAGCCTCCTGCGAAGGAAACTTTTAGGGCTTTGGAAAGCGAGGTTCTTGCAGCCTCAGCGGTTCGCACATTGGCTTTGGTGGCAATTCGCATCCCAATGAAGCCCGCTAATGCACTTAAAATAGCGCCAGCTACGAACGAAAGTCCGATGCTCCAATGCGATTTCTCATGGCTAAGTCCCATGAGGGCCAATAATATGGCCACAATGACGACAAAATACCCCATGACGCGGTATTCGGCCTTTAGAAAAGCCATGGCGCCGTCGGCGATATGGCCACTGATTAGACGCATTCTTTCGTTTCCAGCGTCTTGCTTACTCACCCAGCGGCTCTGCAAAAAGGTATACACCAATGCCAAGAGTCCAAACAGGGGAACTAAATAGAATAGATCCATATATAAATGTTATTGTTAATAAGAGTTAAATATAGGAAAAATCTCAAAGGACAAATCACTCCGAAACTAAATAGTTACAAAAAAAGCAGAATTCCAACGGAATCCTGCTCATTTTATTTAAGTATTTCGGCCTAAGGGCCTAGGGGCTATCCCCCAAATTTACTCGCGTAATCGCGTTTAGAAGCCTCTATGACCTCCTTGGCATGCTCCGCGCCGTACACATCATCGATGCGGCATTTTGCGGGTTCGTCTGGAAGGTTTTTATAGGTCAAAAAGTAATGCTTTAGACGTCTTACTTCCGCTTGAGGAAGCTCAGAGATGTCTCTAAAATGCCCAAAGGCATGGTCATCGACCATCACGGCGACAATTTTGTCGTCCGCTTCCCCTTTATCAATCATTTTAAAGCCGCCAATTGGAATGGCTGACATTAGAAGTCCACCCGATAAAATGTTATGGGAAGAAAGCACACAAATATCCAGTGGATCTAAGTCTCCTGCGGAAACGTCCACCGATCCGTTTGCAATGGCTAGGTTTTTTACCCCATCGTGGCAGTAAGTTCTTGGAATAAAACCGTAAAGTGCGGGAATTATATTTGAAAATTGCTGCGGTCGGTCTACCATTAAATAGCCACTTTGCTTGTCAATCTCGTACTTAATTGTGTCGCTTGGCACAATTTCAATGAAAACATTCACAACGTCAGGAGACTTTTCTCCTGCGGAAATTCCGTGCCATGGATGCGCTTTAAAATTTGGAATCATGTATTCTATTGGATTAAATCTTAAATAACTCAGTTATTGCGATTTTTCCTGCTCCCTTCTTTCGCCTCTTAAAGAGTCAAAAACCTGTAAAAACAGGCTTTGGAACGCAGTGAAAATTCACGCTGCAAAATTACGAATAATATTGTTACAAACCCTGAATTTCATCAAAGACTTCCCTAAAGAATCAGCCCGTCTTTCATCACAAGTTTGCGGTCTGTGATCTCAGCGAGTTTAGGGTTGTGCGTCACAATCACAAAGGTTTGCTTGTAGCGGTCGCGAAGGTCAAAAAAGAGCTGATGCAAATCGTCTGCATTCTTTGAATCTAAGTTTCCCGTCGGCTCATCGGCATAAATAATCTTAGGCGAATTAATTAGGGCTCTGGCCACGGCCGTTCTTTGGGCTTCCCCTCCAGACATCTGGTTGGGTTTGTGGTGGATTCGGTCAATGATATTAAGCTCTTCAAAAAGCTGGTAGGCCTTTTGTAAACTTTCCTTTTCGTTCTTTCCCGAGATTCTTGTAGGTAGTAGAACATTCTCCAGGGCGCTAAACTCAGGAAGCAGTTGGTGGTATTGAAACACAAAACCAATGTTCTCATTTCGAAAGCGGCTAAGCTCACGGTCATTCATGTTTATGAAGGACTGCCCATCGATTGTAATCTCCGTTTCAAACCCTTTGGGATTTGAGGACCCGTCTAGGGTGCCTAAGATTTGGAGTAGCGTGGATTTTCCAGCGCCAGACTCGCCCACAATGGAAACCACTTCTGCTTTTTTGATATGCAGGTCGACCCCTTTGAGGACCTCTAAATTCCCGTAGGATTTATGAATGTTTCGCGCTATGATCATAGGTCAAAAATATCACTAATTTTTCAATTGAAGAAAAAACCCTTTTAGAATCTGAATCCTAAAAGGGTTTTTAGTTAGTTCCCTACTGGGTCTATTTTACTTAAAGTAAGATTGACATAGGTTGTTCTAGATACTGTCTTAAGGTTTGAAGGAACTGTGCCCCTGTTGCGCCATCCACCACGCGGTGGTCGCAGGCAAGAGAAAGCTTCATTTGGTTTCCAACGACGATTTGTCCGTCTTTTACAATCGGCATCTCCACAATTGCTCCTACAGAAAGAATCGCTGAGTTCGGCTGGTTAATAATTGAAGTAAAGGTATCAATCCCAAACATCCCTAAATTGGAGATGGAGAAGGTTGAGCCTTCCATTTCGTTTGCTTTAAGACCTTTGCTACGCGCTCTACCGGCCATGTCTTTCACGGAAGCCGAAATCTGCGTGTAATTCATGTGGTCCGCATTTTTAAGCACAGGCACGACCAGTCCATCTGGTACAGCAACAGCCACACCAACGTTTATAGAGCCATGGTGAACGATCTTATCGCCTGCCCAAGTGGAGTTCACTTGTGGATGCTTTCTTAAAGCCATGGCTGTGGCTTTAATAATCATATCGTTAAACGAAATCTTAGTATCTGGAATCGCGTTAATTTCTTTACGTGCTGCAATCGCTTTATCCATGTTGATATCAACAATCAGATAATAATGCGGCGCAGAGTATTTACTTTCAGCAAGTCTCTTCGCGATAATCGAACGCACTGGAGAGTTTGGCGTCTCAGTGGTTTCCCCTGGGGTAAACTGCATCACTGGCGCAGCAGCCACGGCCGCTTTTGGAGCCGGCGCACTCTGCGCATTAGCGCTTGAAGGCACGAACTCTTCAATGTCCTTCTTAACGATTCGACCATTTTCTCCACTGCCTTTTACCTCAGAGAGATTAATGCCTTTCTCCTTAGCCATGCTCTTGGCAAGTGGTGAGACCGCAATACGCTCGCCTGAAGCGAGTGAAGAAACTGGCGTCTGCTCCTTAGCCTCTTCTTTTGCTTGTGGCTCTTTAGCCGGCGCCGCTGTATCGGTGGCCGCTGGCGTTTCACTTACCACACCTCCGGAGGCCACAATGCTTGAAACATCGGTTCCTGCAGGGCCAATAATGGCTAGAATACTATCTACCGGAGCCGCCTCTCCCTCGGCGACGCCTTGGTAAAGAAGTGCGCCGTCGAATTCAGATTCAAAATCTTGAACCGCTTTGTCCGTTTCTATTTCTGCTAGTAGATCGCCCTCTTTTATAGCGTCGCCTAGATTTTTACTCCATTTTGCCACGGTCCCTTCAACCATCGTATCAGAGAGTCTTGGCATAGTGATTACCTCGACGCCTTTTGGAAGTTCTGCTGGCGCTGCGGCCTTAGGCGCTTCACTCGCGACTTCTTGCGTTTTTGCAGGCTCTGCAGCTGCCTCTGGCTCTTTGCTAGATGGCTGAGCAGCGCCGCTTTTAAGAGAAGATATATCTTCTCCCTCTTTGCCAATAATGGCAAGTACAGCGTCTACTGGGGCCGCTTCGCCCTGGGCAACACCGACATAAAGCAGGATACCATCCATTTCAGATTCGAAATCTTGAACCGCTTTATCGGTTTCGATTTCTGCTAAAACATCCCCTTCCTTTACTGCATCTCCGAGGTTTTTGTGCCATTTTGCTACCGTTCCCTCAGTCATCGTATCGGAAAGGCGGGGCATTGTAATTACTTCAGCCATAATCTTTATATAATTTAAAATTTAAATTCTGAGGCCTTCTACCTTATCTATTCCAAAGAATAAATTTGCAGCCTAAAAATTCAAAGTAAATGTGATTCTAGTTATTTTCAATTTTATCGATGAACGGGTAATCCTCCTGGGCGTAAACGTACTCGTATACTTTGTCTAAATCTGGGTACGGGGAGTTTTCCATAAACTCAATGCACTCTTCAACAAAAGCGCGAGACTCGTTATCGGTCGCCTCGAGTTGCTGCTCCGTCGCCCAAGAATTTTTCAAGATACGCGCTTTGATTAGTTCAATTGGATCGTCCTCTTTGTGGATGGCCACTTCTTCTTTCGTTCTATACGGCTCCGCATCGGACATCGAGTGGCCTCTAAAACGGTACGTTCTCGCTTCGATAAAGGTGGGTCCATCGCCTCTTCTTGCTCTTTCAATCGCTTCGTAAGCGGCTTCTGCCACTTTCTCAGGATCCATTGCATCCACGGCAAGGGAAGGCATTTCATAGCCTAAGCCTAATTTATAAATGTCTTCGTGATTTGCGGTGCGCTTCACGGAAGTTCCCATTGCGTATTGGTTATTTTCTACAACAAATACCACAGGAAGTTTCCAGTTCATCGCCATATTGAATGTCTCGTGAAGTGAACCTTGTCTTGAAGCTCCATCGCCGAAGAAACAAATATTTACGGCCTTACGGTCAAAATACTGATCCGCAAAAGCGATTCCAGCACCTAAAGGAATCTGACCTCCTACGATACCGTGCCCCCCGTAAAAACGGTGTTCTTTACTGAAGATGTGCATAGAGCCACCCATTCCTCCGGAGGTTCCAGTGGCTTTCCCACAGAGTTCCGCTAGGATTCGTTTTGGATCCACGCCCATGGCCATGGGATGAATGTGACAACGGTAGGCGGTAATCATGCTGTCTTTGCTTAAATCCATTGCATGCGTGAAACCGGCCGGAATTGCTTCCTGTCCGTTGTATAAATGTAAAAATCCTCTGATTTTTTGTTTTAAGTATAACGAGCGGCATTTGTCTTCAAACCGTCTCCACATCGTCATATCGGAGTACCACTTAAGGTAAACTTCTTTAGAAAATTCCTTCATTGTAATAGAAAATATGACGCAAAAATAAGAAAAATACTTGGTCTTTTGTGGAGAGGACTCTGAAAAAACACATTTTCATCCTAAACTAAAATACCTTAATTTTGATTTTACAATTAATACAATGAGCTCCTCCCAAACAAAAACAGAGCCTTGGTGGATTTACGCTTCGAAATTTATTTCGAATTTCTTCAATCCCTTCACCTCCCTGGTCCTGTATTTCATCTATTATGCGACGCGCTATTTAGACCTCAAAGAGAGTCTGGTGCAGTTTCTACCCATACTTTTGCTGCTTATTCTTCCCATCACGCTTTGGATTGTTTGGAACGTTCGAAGCGGAAGGTATTCCAATATGGACGTCTCAAACCGCCGGCAAAGAAAGAGCCTCTACGTCTTTATCTTTGGGGCGATGCTTGTCTATTTAGTCGTTAGTTATTTTCTATTTCAAAAACTGGATTTACTCATGCTTTTTCTGCTTTTGCTCGTGCTTTTAATGCAGCTTAGCAACTTTGTTATCAAAAGCTCCATGCATACGGCGCTCAATGTCTTTGCCGCGGCCCTCTTCTTTAGTCTGGAGCCCTGGCTCGGCCTTGTGTGGCTCGCCATCGCCGCGGTGGTTGGGCTAAGTCGCGTGCTTTTAAAACGCCACAGCGTCAAAGAAGTCCTCTTTGGAGCGGGCATTGCGCTTTTCGTGAGTTTTTGTTACCTTTATTTTCACATTCAAACCCAAAGTGTCCTTCCCCTATGATTGTAAATTCTCTTACGCCTGCCGAAGAGCAGCTCATGCAAGTGCTTTGGAGCTTAGATAAGCCCTATCTGCGAGACATTATGCAGGCCCTACCCGAGCCGCGGTCCCATCAGAACACCGTCTCGACTTACCTTAAAATCTTAACGGATAAGGACTATTTAAAACCCGAGCGCGAGGGGCGCATCTTTAGGTACCAGGTCCTTATCGACAAACAGACCTATGCGAAGGTTAAGTTAAAACGCTTAATTGACGATTTCTATAGCGGCTCGCCTGAATCACTCCTGGAGCATCTAGAACGCAGTGGCCCCGTGGCCTTAAGTCAGGCCCTAGAGGGCATCGCTGAGAGTAGCGCTTCCAAATCGGCGTCTTTTCACGACCCTAAAAAAAAGAAAGAACCGGGTAAAAAATACAAAACCCAGTTAGCTGCTTTTGTGACGGGCCTTGATAAGGTTAACAAGAAAGAGAAAAAGAGCGCAAAGAAAAAGAAAAAAGCCGCCAAAGAGTCTCCAAAGTCAAAGGATAAACCGTCTTTAAAACCAAAAGAGTCTAAGTCAAAGACTCCGGCTAAAACCAAAGAAAAGCCAAACAAAAACTAGACTTTTGCCCCGCCCTTTTTTTTATATCCTCCCATTGCCCCATTACGCCTAAAAACGCCTTTCTATGAATGCAAAATTTAAAACCCTGGTAAGTGAGGCCACAGGCCTTCTAAAACAAAGCCCCCTTATTTTACTTCTGGCTTTGACAGGCGCCATTAGCGCCGTGGTTGCCATTGAATATGAACGCGAACCCTGGGCCTTTTCCCTCACCCTACTCGCCCTTGTGGCCTGCCTCGGAATCTCTTTATTTTTCGCACTAAAAATGCTAGCCTCTCGATCGGGAAACAAGATTCTTTACTCGTGTTTAGGCCTTGTGGCCCTGGGGTTACTTTATGCCTTTCTTCCAAAAACACAAGAGAATTTCACGGAGCCCTACGGCTACTTTCTAGCAGCGCTGGTGGTACTCTCTCACCTTCTAGTCTCTTTTATTGCCTATTTGAAAAAAGACCACTCAAAGTCCTTCTGGTATTATAATAAGCAGCTCTTTTTGAATTTATTTCAAACGGGAATCTTCACCTTTGTTTTAGTGGGCGGGGTAATGCTAGCCATTCTTTCGGTCGATAAGCTTTTTGAACTTGAATTTAACGGTGAGCTCTACCCTCAAACCCTGCTATTTTTAGCCATAAGCGGGAGCACCTTTATCTTTCTTTTATTCAGCGGCAAAGGGCTAAGCGATTTAGAAAAACCAACCTCCTACCCCGCGGTCTTAAAATTCTTTACCCAGCTGATTTTAATTCCGCTGCT
>DCJS01000017.1:90986-98239 GCA_002319955.1 Flavobacteriales bacterium UBA1694 | reverse complement strand
TGGGAACTTCCTAGAGGCTGGGTCTCCTATTTAGTTTTGATTTATGCGGTCTTAGGCCAGCTTGCTCTTCTGCTTGTTCATCCCTTAAAAGAAGGCCAATCCAAATCTTGGGTTCGTATTTTTAGTCAACTGTTTTATTACACCTTGATTCCACTTCTTGTTCTTCTGTACACCGCCTTATTTACAAGGATTTTAGAATACGGCTATACCGAACCTCGGTACTTTCTACTCATGCTCTCGCTTTGGCTAACAAGCGTCGTTGGGTATTTTTGTCTTAAACCAAGCGGCTCAATAAAATTCATTCCCATGTCGCTGTTTGCCTTTGGGGTGTTTTCAATTGCGGTCCCTTACTTCAATGCCTTTTCAATTGCAAAACGCAGCCAAAAATCAGAGCTTGCCCTTGAACTCTCTAAGGCGAGTGTTTTAGACAGCGGCACAATTCAGTTTGACCGCCCTATTACCGATAAGCAGATGCAAAGCATTGCAGACAAATTCGAGTTTCTCGCCGTGCGGGGTGAGTGGGACTACTTAGAAAAGTTCCTTCCAGAAGCTCAAAAAACCGAATTTGAACAAAGCGTTACCAAGTTTAATTATTGGAAACTCAATACCCTTTTGCGCTCGGCCTTTACCCGTGTGAGTCCGACGAAATCCAAGAACGACGTTGGGAGTTTTTCACTTAGTCCTAGACCCGAACTGGTGAAAGTAGAAGGAATGGAATACGTTTATAGTTATAAGGGACCTGGAGCGCGCACCCTTGATCTGGAAACCCACCAATTGAAGATTGAAGCCGAGAGTTATGGCTCTGAGCCTCATTTAACCTTTTCGCTTCTTGATGGGGGTAAAGTCGTAGACTCCAAAGAGCTTATGCCTCAAATAAGCACCCTGATAAAACCCTACATAACGCGTGAAGGACCAATTGAAACGGGACCACTTCTAACGCGTTTCACTTTAGAAAACTACACTATTGAAGTTCATTTTAATCAGCTTTTCGTGAATTCCTTTCAGGGCTCTAAATCTAAATGGCAAATAGATCCTGCAGAATTCCTAGTTCTGGTCCACAAGAATTAGTAGAAAATGCGTATTTTTGCAGCTTATAATAAAATTTTAAGCTCGAACATGGTTAAAATCACTCTTCCTGACGGAAGCCTAAAAGAATTTGAATCAGGGGTTACACCTCTGGAGATTGCAAAGTCCATCAGCGAAGGACTGGCTAGAAACACGATATCTGCGATGGTTAACGCCCAGCAGGTGGAAGTCTCTACCCCAATCACGACGGATTCTACGGTGCAGCTTTTAACATGGAATGATGCGATGGGAAAGAAAGCCTTTTGGCATTCTTCTGCCCACTTACTGGCGCAAGCGATTCTTTTCTATTTTCCACAGGCCAAACTTACCATTGGTCCAGCCATTGAAAACGGCTTCTACTATGATGTTGACTTTGGAGAAGACGCCTTGAGTGATAAAGATTTTGAAAAAATCGAAAAGAAAATGCTTGAGAATGCAAAACACAACTCAAGCTTTAATCTATACAGCGTTTCGAAAGCGGAGGCTTTAAAAGCCTACGCCGACAACCCTTACAAAACCGAGTTAATCTCGAATTTAAACGACGGAGAAATCACGTTCTGTACGCACGAGGATTTTACCGATTTATGCCGTGGTGGCCATATTCCATCGACCGGCATTGTCAAGGCGGTAAAAGTTTTGAACGCCGCAGGCGCGTACTGGAGAGGCAATGAAAACAACCCACAGCTCACTCGAGTTTACGGAATTTCCTTTCCAAAACAAAAAGAACTTACCGAATACCTTGAGCGCTTAGAAGAAGCCAAAAGAAGAGACCACAGAAAACTCGGCAAAGAACTCGGCATCTTTGCATTTTCTGAGAAAGTGGGCGCAGGCCTACCCCTATGGCTCCCAAAAGGCGCGGCTCTAAGAAAAAAATTAGAAGACTTCCTCTCAAAGGCTCAGAAAAAAGCCGGATACGAATTTGTCATGACCCCGCACATTGGAAATGTGGAACTGTATAAAACCTCAGGACACTTCCAAAAATACGGCGCAGACAGTTTTCAAACCATTAAGACACCCCACGAGAACGAGGAGTTCATGCTTAAACCAATGAACTGCCCGCACCACTGTGAAATCTATAAAGTAGGCCAATGGTCTTACCGGGATTTACCAAAGCGTTTCGCTGAGTTTGGAACGGTTTACCGTTACGAACAAAGTGGCGAGCTCCACGGTCTAACGCGTGTTCGTGGGTTCACCCAAGACGATGCCCACTTATTTTGTACGCCAGACCAACTTCTAAAAGAATTTGAAGGGGTTATTGATTTAGTGATGTATGTTTTCAAAAACCTTGGTTTTGAAGATTTCGTAACTCAGGTTTCTTTAAGAGATCCAGAGGATAAAGACAAGTACATCGGATCGGATGAAAACTGGGAAAAAGCAGAAGCCGCTATTATGACGGCCGCCAAAAATAAAAACCTAACCACCATCGTGGAATACGGCGAGGCTGCATTCTACGGACCGAAGCTAGACTTCATGGTGAAGGATGCCCTGGGCAGACGCTGGCAATTAGGAACGATTCAAGTGGACTACAATCTACCGGAACGTTTTGATTTAACGTATATTGGAAACGACGGAGAAAAGCACAGACCGGTGATGATTCACCGCGCGCCCTTCGGTTCCATGGAGCGTTTTATCGCCATTCTGCTTGAAAACACGGCGGGAGACTTCCCTCTTTGGCTTTCTCCAGAGCAGTTTATTCTGCTTCCAATCTCAGAAAAATACGTGGAATATGCAGAAAAAGTTTCACAATTACTAGAAAATCACGATATTAGCGGCCTAATTGACAAACGTAACGAAAAGACTGGAAAGAAAATTCGCGACGCCGAACTCGCCAAACTTCCCTTTATGCTTGTCGTTGGAGAAAGCGAAGCTGAGGCTGGCACTGTTTCTGTAAGACGACGCGGTGAAGGCGATTTAGGAACGATGAGTGTTGAAGACTTCATCAATTATTTTAAAAAAGCGGCTGAATTGAATGCCGAATTTGGACAGAATGCCTAGTGGCACTCTTTTCCACCCATAAATAGATTATAACTTAAAATTTACTACAATAGCACAGAAATTTCACTACAGAGGTAGAGGCCCACAGAGACGTCCCCAAGAGGACGCTCACCAAATTAACGAAAAGATCCGCGCAAGGGAAGTTCGTTTAGTGGGCGAAAACGTAGAACCGGGAGTGTATCCTTTAGGCAAGGCTCAGGCCTTAGCGAAGGAACTCGAATTGGATTTGGTTGTCATTTCCGATAAACAAGAACCTTTTATTGCCCGGATTCTAGAATATAAAAAATTCCTCTACGAACAAAAGAAGAAGCAGAAGGAACTTAAATCCAAGCAGGTTAAAGTGACTGTAAAAGAAGTTCGTTTTGGACCACAAACCGACGAGCACGATTACGACTTCAAAAAGAAGCATGCTGAAAAATTCTTAGAAGAAGGGTCTAAACTTAAGACCTACGTCTTTTTCAAAGGACGCTCCATCATTCACAAAGACCAAGGAGAGATTCTTCTTCTGCGTTTAGCCCAAGATTTAGAGCATGTTGGTAAAGTAGACCAGATGCCAAAGCTTGAAGGAAAACGCATGATTATGATGATGAGTCCTAAGAAAGCGGCCAAATAAGATTAGCCAATTACGAACAAGTTGAAAGTGAGGTTTCTATAAGAAATCTCTTTTTCTCATGGCATGCCCTGAGATATCAAATTATTTCGTAATTTTGCACACTCAATATTGATAACAACAAAAAACAAGGAAATGCCAAAATTAAAAACGAAATCAGGTGCTAAGAAGCGTTTTGCTCTTACCGGAACCGGAAAGATCAAAAGAAAAAATGCTTACAAAAGCCACATCTTAACTAAAAAAGAAACGAAGCAGAAGAGAAATCTTACGCAAACGTCTTATGTTGCGTCTGTGGATGAGAAAAGCGTTAGACGTCAATTAGCCATTAAGTAGTTTTTATATAACCCTATTTAGGTTTATAAGAATTATAAAATTCAAAAATTAACCCTGAGACGGAGCCCCTAAGCGCAATGCAACAGTTTGCCGCCCTTTTCAAAAAAACACTAATTTAATTATGCCAAGATCAGTAAACGCCGTGGCTTCTAGAGCCCGCAGAAAAAAAGTGATGAAACTGGCTAAAGGTTTTTTCGGAAGAAGAAAGAACGTTTGGACAGTCGCTAAAAACGCCGTGGAAAAAGCGATGCAATACGCTTACCGTGGTAGAAAAGAAAAGAAAAGAAATTTCAGAGCCCTATGGATTACCAGAATTAACGCTGGTGCCAGAGAGCACGGAATGTCTTACTCTCAATTTATGGGAGCTCTTAAAAAGAACAACATTGAATTAAACAGAAAAGTTCTTGCTGACTTAGCAATGAACCACCCTGAGGCGTTCAAAGCTGTTGTCGATCAAGTAAAATAAATGTAAACTTTTGTTATCAATAGAGAATCCTGAGCCTTACGGCTCAGGATTTTTTTTTGTCTTGTTCTTTTTTAGATTCAGCCGCGGGATTAACCAAGGACATAGCCTCTTTAGCCACTGCATTTCCCTAATCCAGTTTCTTTTCAATCGAAAAACAAAATGCTTACTTTTGCAGCACAATGATTGAGAAACAAATTGTCATTATTGGCGCGGGGCCTGCAGGTCTAATGGCCGCCCATCAGTTAGCTTTAAAAGGCGCTAAAGTGCACGTTTACGAACAAAATAAGGCGGCTGCGAGAAAATTCCTTGTCGCTGGCAAAGGCGGGTTCAATTTGACTCATAATCAGGAGCTAAGCTCCTTTAATCAAAACTACGACGCGGATCTTGTCAAAGAGGCCGTCCAAGAGTTTGATAACCAAAAGGTGGTCGCGTGGCTGTGCGATCTTGGAGTGTCCACTTACGTGGGAAGCTCTGGAAAAATCTTTCCAACCAAAAACTTTAAGCCCATCCACGTTTTAAACGCTTGGTTAGAGGCGCTAAAGCGCCTTGGGGTTGAAATTCATTACGATTCTGTTTTCACCGATTTTGACGACTCAAAGGTCTATTTGAAAAAGAATGAAGACTTGATTTCAGTGCCCTATTCTACCTTAGTCTTAGCTCTAGGGGGCGGGTCGTGGAAAAAGACGGGTTCCGATTCAAAATGGGTTGAAACCTTAAAGGCAAAACACATTGCGATTACGCCTTTAGAGTCTGCGAACTCTGGCTATACGACCTTAAGTACTTACCACCACTTACAGGGCCAATATTTAAAAAACATCAAACTAAGTTTTGAGTCGCATTCTAAAGTGGGCGAACTCGTTTTCACAAAGTATGGCATTGAGGGAAGCCCCGTTTACGCGATGAATCGCTTTACTAGAAAACAGCCCTTTCCTTTAGTGCTCGAAATTGACCTTAAACCTAGTCTCTCTCAAGAAGAAATTTTAGAGCAGTTAAAAGGTGCTACCAAAATAAGTCCTGTTTTAAAACGAGGTTTAAAACTTTCCACCACGGCAATCAATCTTTTGAAGACACTCGATAAGGAAAGTTATCTGGACATTGACACGCTTTCAAAATCCATTAAGCGCTTTACAATCGAAGTCTTAAGCTTAAGGCCCATAGACGAAGTGATTTCCACTTCAGGCGGTGTGGCATTTCAGGCGCTTAGCGATAATCTTGAATTAAAAGGTTTTGCCAATGTCTACTGCGCCGGAGAAATGGTTGATTGGGAAGCCCCGACTGGAGGCTACCTGCTACAGGGCTGTTTCAGCACGGGGTACCGCGTCGCCCAGGCGATTTTAGAGTCCTAATTAACGCTTCCTAGAGAGTTTCTAACCAAAAGACTTGGACTTAAATGGCTGAAAAACTTGAGACTCTTGTTTTTGAATTAGTTCCTAAGACTCTAGCACCTCGTGGTAGAGCGCTAACATCTGCTTGGCGATACGCTCGTCATTAAATTTTTGTACAAACTCTTTTCCCTTTTCGGCCCTTAAAACCCTTTCGGATTCTTTGGTCCATAAAAAGCGGAGTTTCGAGGCGATATCTTTTGAATTGTAAGGATCAATATAGAGTGAATAGTCTCCCCCAGCCTCTTGAAGACAACTGTTGTTGCTTGTAATGACAGGCGTTTCACTATAGAGCGCTTCGATTACGGGAATTCCAAAGCCTTCAAAGAAACTTGGATAAATAAACACCTTGGCCAGGCGGTAAATTGAGGCCAGCTCCTCCATACTCACGCCAGAGAGTAAGACCACGCGGTGCTCAAGACCAAAGCGCCTTGCGGCTTTTAGTACTTTCTTATAATACGAGGTGGGTCTTCCCACAAGAACTAAAGGAATTTCTAAATCGTCAAGCTGTTTTAGAGCCAGTATCACACTTAGAATATTTTTGCGCTCCTCAATAGTCCCCACGCTAAGCAGGAACTCCTGCGGAAGTTTGTATTTTTGTTTGACACTCTGCAAGTGCTCTTGGCTGATCTCCGATTTAAAGGCTTGGTGGCAGCCTTGGTAGACCACCCTCACTTTCTGAGGCTCCACCTGAAGGTACTGAATGACATCGCGCCTGGTTTGTTCTGAAATGGCAATGATTAAATCCGCCTGCTTCGCCGCTTTTTGAAATTTCCACTGGTGAAGCTTTCGGTCAACTAGGGAATAGTATTTTGGAAACCGCATAAAGATCAGATCGTGTATCGTCACCACTTTCTTAATAGGCGCATGGTCCCATTTTAAAGGCAGTTCTCCTGAGAGTCCATGAAAGAGCTGCGCGTGCTGCCTTTGAGCCAGTTTACCCATCGTTAGAAGTCTAGCAAGCTTCGAGCTGCCAATGGATTTATACTCAACTTTTGAATTTTGTAAAATAGCTTCGCCCCGTGGGGAGCTTGATTTACTCAAAAGCAGATAGGTATTTGGTTCTTTCGATTTAGCAAGAATACGAATGAGATCTCTTGAGTAGTTTCCAAGACCCGAGGTGTTATGAAAAAATCGTTTGGCGTCGTAGGCTAGTTTCATTTTTTACAGCGAAAAAAAAGAGATTGAGTTCACAAATAACGTAAAAAAAAGTGGATGCTTTAAAAAAGGATCCACTTTTAGCTTTTAGTCCGTTAAATTAAACAGACACGTTATTTTCTCTAAGAGCGTCGTTTAAAGACGTTTTCTTATCGGTTGATTCCTTTCGCTGCCCAATGATAAGGGCACAAGGCACGTTGTAATCTCCCGCTTCAAACTGTTTCGTATAACTTCCTGGAATTAC
>DCJS01000017.1:88759-90869 GCA_002319955.1 Flavobacteriales bacterium UBA1694 | reverse complement strand
GTGAACGTTTTTACCAATTTGTGCACAGCTTCCTACAGTTGCCCAGGTGTCAACCATGGTTCCTGAATCAACATACGCACCAATATTAATATACGAAGGCATTAGAATGACGCCTGGAGCTACATAGGCACCTTCGCGGGCGATTGCATGGGGAACGACGCGGACCCCTTTTTCAGCATACCCTTTTTTTAGTGGAATTTTATCATGAAATTCAAAAGGACCCACCTCAATGGTTTCCATTGGTTGAATTGGGAAATATAAGACCACAGCCTTCTTTACCCACTCATTCACTTTCCAACCGTTTTCAGTCGGCTCTGCAACACGCAGCTCGCCTTTATCCAGTAGAGAAATAACTTCGCGAATAAGCGCTTTACTCTCATCCTCTTTCAATAAATCACGGTTGTCCCAGATGGATTCGATTCTTTCTTGTAAACTCATTTTAATAAAGTAATTAGTATTAAGGCAAAAATAAGCAAAGAAGCTGTGATTAAAAAACGCTTGGGGCTCATTTCTGAAATTTGGGTCACAAATAAGCGAACTCTGGCCAGAAGTTTTTCAATACTTAGTTATTGGAGAGCTTCTAAAGGATTTTTTGAGCGTGTAAGTAGGCTTTATTCCAATAGGTTTCGTTTAGGGAGGAAATAATGACGCCCTTTGAAGTCGAGGCGTGAATAAATTTCACTTCGCCACTTTGACCAATGTCGTGCACAATGCCCACATGAGAAACGCGTGAGCCCCCGCCTGTGGCGAAAAACAGCAAATCCCCTGGTTTCACTTCTGTGATTTTAATAAGATCACCCGTGAGCGCTTGATCGGAAGAGCGTCTTGGAAGCTTGTAATCGTTCTGCTCATAAACAACAAAAGTAAAGCCTGAGCAATCAAACCCCTTAGAGGTATCGCCACCGTATTTGTACGGGGCGCCTAAGTATTTTTGCGCATCCTCAAGTAGCGCATTGATTTGCTTTGTATTCTTTCCAAAATAATGGGATTCCAGATTTCGAAGCCCACTGGCACGCTCAACAGTTTTAGTTGGCATGTCCCTCTTTACAGGTTTTAAATCGGTGCTAGAAGTCGCTCGATTGGCGGTACCACAAGAAATTACAAGACACGCAAAAAGCACCATACCTAGGAAGGAATTCACTCGAGTTCTAGTCATTGCATAGCCGGTTACGTTCATCATTCTTGAGATTAAATTGCTGAATTGTGTATTCTTTTGGAGCACTTACGTCTACAAATATAATTAAAATTTTATAATATAAACTATACTATAACCATAAGTTAACTATACTACAATTAGGTTTAGATGCATAATAGTTCTACCTTTGGTCCCATTTTGATTTTACACCTATGGCCAAATACAAAACTCCGATCGAAATAAACGGAACCCTTGGGGACTTAGTTTACTATACGCTCAATGGTGTAAACGTGGTTCGCCGTAAAAGTGGATTTAACACCCAGTCCTATCAGCAGAAGGAAAGCTATGAGGCTGTGCGTCAGAATAGCAGCGAATTTGGGCACTGTTCAAAGGCCGGTAAAACTCTTAGAGAGGCCCTTAAAGAGTACCTTTCTCATGCAAACGACAAATACCTTTATCAAAAAGTGGCGCGTCTGATGACCACCCTAAAAGACCTTGATCAGACCCAAGGGAAGGGGAAACGGCGCGTCTACAACGGAATTACTACGCAAATGGGCAAAGCCGCGCTTCGAAAATTTCAATTCGGTGAGATTCCTTGTATTCCTCAGGCTATTACCCTTTCCACAGATCTTTTCGAAACCTATATACTACTGCCCTACTCGACGTTCTATGATTCACTCGAGATTGTGGTGCTTAATGCAAATTTCGACACCTATACCTGCAGCTCAAAGACACTCAGTTTTGATCTAAAGCCGAAACAAAGTCGAATCGCTTTGGCCCCCTACAGAGAACAGGAGGTAGAGCCTAGCAGAATTTTGTACTTCTTATCCTTAAGAAAAGGAACCAAATTAGTAGCTATGGGACTTCTTTAAGACCGGTGCTTTCGAGCTTGTTTTTTTTTAAATTAGTATTCTATAGAATCAAAAAATAGTGGAACTATTTATCGAAGAGAATTAGCTCGCTTCTGCGAGACAG
>DCJS01000017.1:54520-88723 GCA_002319955.1 Flavobacteriales bacterium UBA1694 | reverse complement strand
AAAAAAAGAAGTAGCCCAAGGGACTACTTCTAAAAAACCACCAAAAACATTAGTTTTTTATAAACCAATATTGGTCTTTAATTGGCCGAAGCGCTTTTCCAAACCGAATCTGGAATGGCGTCGGAGCAAGGATTTTTATTTGGATTTACACTTATCGATTTGAGTACGATTGCACTTTGGCGGGCATACTCGTAGTACTCTTTTTCTGTTTTCATCGCGCCGTTAAGAGCCGATGCTGCGCAAAAGCTATAGGCCTGCACTTCGTAATCGTCATCCGTCTTGTTACTAGCTAGAGCTTGGTATTTTTCTGCAATTTCCATGTACTTATCATGTCGGTCTCCCGAGGTGGCTAGTGCCTGCCCATCGACACGTTTAAGAACGGTGGTTCCTTGAACATTGGAAGATGTAAAATATAGGGTGTTGGGATCGACAATTTCAACATAATACGTTTTTTTAAACCCCTCGTGGTAGTATTGATATTTTGTCCCAGACACATGCGTATAGGGCGTATCTCTGTTGGGCTCGTAGACATAAAGCTTTGAGTTTTTAATTTCTGCATCCAAAGTGTAGTTTCCCCCTTCCACAGAGAAGGTTCCCCTAGAGAGCTTGTTTTGAGCCTGAAACTCAGTGCTTCCTAGTAGGATAGTAAAGACCAACGCAACTAGGAGTCTCATGGACACTGGGCTTTTAGCGTATTCGCACGAGAGAAGTTATCCGCGTCGTTACACCCGTAGGTTCTTGCAAAAAATTCCCAATTTTTCTTACATGCAGCGGAAAGGCGGTTTGGAATTTCCACTGAATTATTACTTCCAATCGGGCATGTGTATTTGTAGGTGTAAGTTGTATTATCAACTTTTTCCTGTTCCACTCCGTCAGAAAAATCCTCTCCAAACAGATCGGCAAAGTCGCAACGTTCTGCACTTTGGAGAACGACAAATGCGAGGGCAAAATTAAAAAGCATTTTCAACATGATGTTTGTTTTTTTTGATTTAACATTAGCCTCGCACCTAAGATTAACGCAATCTGCGAGAGACTATTTGTTTTGTGAAACCAAAGGTATCATTTAGTGTTTCTCAAAAAAATACCTACAATTAGGTATTTTTACAAAAATTTATGTAATTTTATAAAAGAAACTACACTAATACGATGAAAAACAAATTAAATTCCGCAATACCCCATGCGCTTGAAAAAGTTTGGGCTGAAAATCCCAAGATATTTAGTACCAATGTCGCGTCAAAAAAAACACCTTCGGTAGAAACATTGTTTGGAGATTTCTTCACCGTTGGTGAGTACTACTTCTATATTTTGGATGTCCCTACCGGTGCTTTATCACATCAAAACATCACTCTTCTCGATCACCATACGTTTGAAACACCTCCCGCTCATGTAAATGAAATCTTAACACTCATTCATCCCGAGGACCTGCCCTTTGTTTTGAAAGCGGAAAAGGCCTGTTACGCTAAAATTTCTGAAATTGGAATCCAGCACTTGTCTGAGCTCAAGACTAGCTACAATTTTCGGATGAAAACCTGCAGTGGTGACTACAATTTATACCATCACCAGGCCGTCCACATTCTCATGACGGATGAGGGCCGAGTACAACAGGCTGTGAATATTCATACCAACATTCAGCACATAACAAGTAAAAATCGCTATACAGCTCTTGTTTCTGGCATTGGTAGTCGACGAGATTACCATCAAATTCAAGTGCTCGAACTTGATGAGCCACTTATTGAAACTTGCCTTACACGCCGTGAAGTAGAAATTGTCACCTTAATTGCAAAAGGCCTTAGTACACAAGAAATTTCGTCGAAACTTTGCATATCGATGTATACGGTGGCAACTCACCGCAAGAATATTTTGGCAAAAGCCAAATGCAAGAACAGTTCAGAATTAATCAAAAAAGCCCTTGAACAGGGCGTGATTTAGGAGTTAGCTCCATTTTTTAAATCAAAATATGACCACTTGGTTACCAAATAAATTTTCAACTCACAAATGATACCTTTTTAGTTAAAAAGCAAACGACTTAGAATTCAGAAAATTTCTTTACAACAGTGAACATTTACCACTACTGCCCCACTGCAAGAAAAACTCTTGCCGCACGAGGAAATTTTGTTCAAAAATGAAAAAAGCCTTGCTTAGTTTAAAAATTGTTTCTATATTTATAACATTCTGATATAAAGTTATTTAACTTATATTTTAATAACTTTTAGACGTAAGTATGAGCTGCATAAGATCATATTTTACAAAAACCCAAGTGAGGGAGTGGATCACCGATTAAATGTCAAGGTTTATGTAGATTAATTAATGTAGGCGAAAGTTGTCTTATAAGGATGTTTTGATTGAATTTGGCGTAGAGAATGTCTCGTCAAATGTTGGAAAATGTATAATAGATAATATTCGAATTCATACTCTTAATCTAGCAATTAATGACAGCGTTAGTAGCGTTGAAAATATAAGAAGCGTCTTTTAATTAGATTGAATTTTCAGAAAACTCAACAATTCAAATTGTTTTTCGAAAGAAGAAAAGCGCAAGAAGTTTTAGAAGAATTTCAAAATTTGGGATGGAATTGATGTTTTTAAATGGTAGTGTTTCACTAACTGTGTAAGTTGAAAAGTTATTCTGGAAAATTTTGGTTTTAAACACCAAAAAATTTTACGGAAATAACTTTTTACTAATTTTAACCTTTATACAGTTATGATCGACAAAGAAGATTTATTAAACAACAAGGAATTCTACAAATCCTTCAAGACAGGAGAAGACTTAACTTCTTTCTTTAAACCATGCATAAACGCGCCGTAGAACATATGCTCGAAGCCGAACTCGACGAGCATCTTGATACGGAGAAGCATGAAAAAACCAAAGACGGTAATTACCGCAATGGGCATCAAAGCAAGAAAATAAAAACCTCCTTCGGGGAAAGTGAGATTAAAGTCCCACGGGATCGGGAGAGCAGCTTTGAGCCAGCTTTGGTTCCGAAAAGACACAATATCATTGATGGTCTAGAAAACATCATTATTTCCTTTTATGCAAAAGGAATGAGCGTGAGTGATATTGAAGATCAGATTAAAGAAATGTACGATTTTGACGTCTCCACTTCTACAATATCCAGAATTACCAATGCTGTCTCCAGTGAGATTGTCGCTTGGCAAAACCGACCATTAGAGGATTTGTATCTTATTGTTTGGATGGATGGAATCGTTTTTAAAGTCCGTGAGAACTCAAAAGTAGTCAATAAAACCATTTATCTTGCCGTTGGCTTAAGACGCGATGGGAAGAAAGAAGTTCTTGGAATGTGGCTTGGAAAGTGTGAAAGTTCCAGTTTTTGGATGAGCGTTTTAACCGATATGAAAGCACGTGGTGTAGAGGATATCCTCATTACCGCCACAGATAATCTTAACGGATTTACGCAAACAATCCGCAGCGTGTTCCCACAGTCTCAAACTCAGATCTGTGTGGTTCACCAGATTAGAAACGCTTGCAAATACGTGGTTTGGAAGGACCGAAAAGCCTTTACAGCGGACATGAAACACATTTTCAACGCGCCCACAAAACAAGCTGCAGAAGCAGCTCTAAATGATTTTGCGGAAAAGTGGGAGTCCAAATATTCTTACGCCATCAAATCCTGGCGTGATAACTGGGACGAGTTGACCGTCTTTTTTGAGTTTCCAGTAGAAATCCGTAAAATCATATATACCACCAACTTAATTGAAAATCTAAATGGCAAAATCCGAAAATACACTAAAAATAAAATGTCGTTTCCTACGGATGAAGCTGTCTTAAAATCAGTCTATCTCGCCTTAAGGGAATCAACAAAAAAATGGACAATGCCTATCAGGAACTGGGGAATCGTACTAAATCAATTTATGCTTATATTTGAAGATAGGCTCAGGGTATAAAAACTCAAACCTATACTTTTCAACTTACACACTTTTTGGGATAGTGCCGTTTTACTAAAACCATATTCAACACAAAATAACAAAGCCGTTTCAAAATAAACTTTGAAACGGCTTTCTATTTAATAAAAGTTTTGGATAGCAGGTGATCCCCTTCTTCTTACTGCTTAACAATAGTAATGTTTAACGCAGAGTAGCCTTTAGGAGAACGCTCTTTTTCAAAACGTACTTTGTTTCCTTTTTTAAGCTCTCCTTCAACGTTGTTAAGGTGAAAGAAAATGTTTTCTTTCGTATCATTCTCCGTGATAAAGCCGTAGCCTTTATCGCTTAAGAACGTAACAATTCCCGTTTTGATTGGATCTTCCGCCTCGATTGGCGCTGCACCAAGTTGAATATCATCTAAGGAGATCTCTTCTTTATCTTGTTTACTCGGTGGCGTAGAGGTTAGTTGTCCATACTCATCAACATAAAGAAGCATGTCATCAAGCTCTTTTCCTTTGTTGTTCTGAGTTTTACGCTCTTCACGCTTGAGTGCTTTTTCTTTTTGTTTCTGGATTTTCTTTTTTAAATTTTCTTTTTTAGAGAAAGAATCTGACATATAGTATATTGTATTTTAGTTTCAAGGAAGTAGAGAGCCGTTTTCCAATTGCCTCCCTAGGCAATTTAATGGTACGAACCTCTAGACGATATAAATTAAAAAGTTGCAGCTAAAAAATTGAAAACTGGCTATTAGGATTTACTCTTCGGTAAATAGCTTAAAGTAACCGTCGCTTTGTAATTTATCTGCAAAGGTATGAAAAATTAACGATACTTCCGCTAGTGTACTTGGTTTCAGGGGAATATTTGAACTTAAGGCACGTCCGAGAGAGTCGCTTGTACTCCATTTTAGAGCCTTATTCTATTTTCATGCGGGTTCGAGGAAGTCCAATTTCCTTTTCACTGGGATAGGGCTTTCTCCAAGTCGGACTTACATCCTCCTTCAACTGCTTTTCAGTCTGTCTGGCCTTTTCTTTATCGTAAGCATACCGAGGATCTGGAATGAAAGGCATCTTGGCCATCTTGGTAATGGTTAAAGTGGGAAAGTGGAAATCGACCTCTACCTGTCCTAAAAGCAGATACACCCCACCCCCTAGAAAAGGATAGCGCCTTAAGCTATCCGCAAAATGGGCCGTATCAAAATAATCGCCATTAGAATCGATCCAGGTACCAAAATACATCGTACCTTTCTTAGTGGGCACATGCTTTCTGGAAATCAAATAGGCTAACATTTTCACCTCTGACTTATGGTGATTTAAAAGGTCTCTGGCTTTAACCTTTCCCCTATAAGAGGTTTGAAGCAAATCAAAAGGACTGCAAGAGACCGGGAAATCTAAAAGTTCTATTTCATCAAAAGCATCCTCAAAGTCTGTGCGCTCTAAAGATGGCAGCGTGTAGGGCTCCATAGGCTCCTCTAAAAGACTGGGCGCTCGATACTCCGGCTTAAAATGAATTAGCAGAAGTCTGGCCTCAATCAAAAGTTCATTTTTAGCCTTCCCTGTAAAGCGAAAGGCCCCAATGAAAATCAGGATCTGCAGCGTTTCAATTCCCACAGGAATTCGTCGCACAAAATCTTCTAAAGAAAGGTAGTCTCCCCTCGATTCGCGCTCCGCAATAAGAAGCTTAGCCAGTTTGATTTCGAGTTTTTGAAGATGCATGAACCCCAGGTACACTTGGTCTCTATAAAGGGTGGTTTCGTAGAGGCTTTTATTGACACAAGGATTGTGAATATGGGCTCCAGCCATTCGGCATTCATGGACGTAGACTTCTGTGCGGTAAAACCCACCTTGGTTATTAATGGCACAGACCATAAACTCAATAGGGTAATGCACCTTTAGATAAAGACTTTGATAACTCTCTACGGCGTAAGAAGCCGAATGGGCTTTGCAAAAGCTATAGCCCGCAAAGGATTCAATCTGGCGGTAAACTTCCTCAGAGAGCTGCTCGGAATGCCCCCTTGCCCGACAGGATTCAAAAAAATGATCCTTGACTTTTTGAAGGGCTGAAAGCGAGCGGCCTTTGCCGCTCATGGCGCGGCGTAGAATATCGCCGTCTGCCGCGCTGAGCCCTCCAAAATGAAGGGCAATCTTAATAACATCTTCCTGATAAACCATAATGCCGTAGGTGTCTCCTAGCTGCTCTTCAAAGACTTTATGAAAGTACTCAAAGCGATCGGGATGGTTGTGGCGAAAGATATACTCCCGCATCATGCCGCTTTGGGCCACTCCAGGTCTTATGATGGAGGATGCCGCTACAAGAGTCTGGTAATTATCGCATTTAAGGCGGCGAAGAAGACCACGCATCGCAGGACTCTCAATATAAAAGCAGCCAATGGTCTTGCCAAGACTTAAATAAGCGTTTGTCTCAGGGGTATTCTTTGAGAGCCGCGTGTCTTTTATATCGAGCACCACGCCTCGGTTCTTCTCTACCAAATGCACCGTATCTTGAATGGTTCCCAGGCCTCTTTGGGAAAGAATATCGAATTTTTCAAACCCAATTTCCTCGGCGACATGCATGTCAAACTGAATAATCGGAAATCCTTTGGGAGGCATCTCTAAGGCCGTATAAACGGTGAGAGGCTCTTGCGAGATTATAATCCCACAGCTGTGCATGCTGCGCTGATTTGGGAACTTCTCTAAGAGCATGCCGTATTTTTGAACGGTGCTCACCACCGCGCTTTGCTCGTGGGTGCGTATCGGGTTTTTGGCCAGTTGATCTAGATCGTCCTTAGGAAGCCCGAAGACCTTTCCAACTTCTCTAAAAATAGAGCGGTATTTAAACTCTACGTTTGTCCCACAGAATGCCACATGGTTTTTGCCATACCTTTCAAAAATATACGTTAAGATCGTGTCGCGGTCCTGCCAAGACCAGTCGATATCAAAATCCGGGGGGCTTTTTCGATTCTCATTCAAGAAGCGCTCAAAATACAAATTGAGCTCAATAGGACAAATGTCGGTAATGCCCAGGCAGTAGGCCACAATGGAGTTCGCTCCCGAACCTCTACCCACATGCATAAAGCCCATGCGGTTACTGTAGCGGATAATGTCCCACGTAATTAAAAAGTAGCCGCTAAAGTTAAGGGTCTTGATGACGCTTAACTCCCGTTTAACTCGCACCTGAGCATCGGGGTGATTCTCCCCGTAGCGCCTCTTAAGCCCCAGGTGAGCCAGGCGAGTTAAGAGTTTTTGGTCGTCTTCTCGACTGCGGGTATAGAACATTTTATTTCTCGGGATAGAGAATTCAAATTCAAATGTAGCGTCTTTTAACAGCCCCTTGGTATTTTCTATAATTTGAGGGTAGCGACTAAAAAGAGTCTCTAACTCCTGGGGGGCGATAAAGCGTTCTGACGGGTCGCAAATTTGAGTCGGCGCCAATTTTGAAAGCAGACAATTATGTTCAATAGCGCGAAGAATTCGGTGAAGGTTGTAATGCTTTTTCGTTTTTAGAGTGACGGGATGAAGCACCACCATACGCTCTAAGAACGGACGTAAGTCTGGCCGAAGTAATAGGTTAATCTCACAGGCCCTCACCCCTATAAATTCATTGGGCCTTAAAGTCTCTGGGAAATGCTCTAACGGATAGACCACAAAAAGATCTTTAAACTCTGGAGCCCATGGACTCAGAATCTCTCCTTCACAGTGGTGGCGCGTAAGGAGCTCGTTTACTTCTGCAAGGCCTTCAAAACGCTTTGCAATCGTAATGTAATAAAGCTCGTCCTTTTCTCGAACCTCTACACCGGCCAGAGGCTTAATGCCTCGGGCCTCACAGGCTTTATGAAAGTCATAAATCCCTGTAATCGTATTAAGATCCGTTAAGACTAAAGTAGAGATTCCAAGTCCGTAGGCCTCTTCTACTATCTGTTCTATGGAAAGTGTTCCGTAGCGAAGGCTATGGTAGGAGTGGCAGTTTAAAAACATAAGAAACGCATTTAGGTTTTAAGTTTATACCCCGAGGCTCTTCCCACGGCGGCTTTTCCAAAACGGTTTTTAATGCCATCCATGGATTGGTAAAGACTAATGAGCTGCTCGGAGTCTTCAAAAAGATCCATTTGGTAAGTGCCATGAACCAAATCCGTAAGGCGAAGCCCTACGAGTCTTAAACGCATGCGACGCGTGTAAAGCTTCTCAAAGAGCTCTAAGGCGACCCGATTAATCGTATGGTCTAAGGAGGTGTAGGGAATTTTGATCTGACGCGTTTCGGTATCAAAATTTGAATACCGAATTTTCACCACCACTGTGGAAGTCAGCCATTTTTCTTTTCGAAGTTGGTAACTAAGCGATTCGGCCATTCCAGAAATAAGCCGCCGAATTTCAATTAAATCAATCGTGTCGCTGGTAAAGGTGTGTTCCTTCGATACGGATTTTCGCTCTGAATACGGAACCACAGGAGATAGGTCAATGCCGTTGGCCTTTTTCCAGAGTTCTGCTCCGTTTTTACCAATCATCTGCTCAAGAACCCTTACGGGCATTTCAGAGAGCGTCTGAATGGTTCGAATTCCAATTCGAGACAAAAGCTGAAAGGTGACATCCCCCACCATGGGAATTTTTCTTACCGAAAGCGGATTTAAAAAGGGGCGGATTCCGCTCTGCTCAATTTCTAAACGCCCTAGAGGCTTAGACTCTCCCGACCCAATCTTAGAGACGGTCTTATTGGTGGAGAGGGCAAAGGAAATGGGAAGTCCTGTATGGTGAGTCACGGCCTGCGCAATCTCATTAGTCCATTTGTAACAGCCAAAGAACTGATCCATTCCCGTAAGGTCTAAATAGAATTCGTCAATACTGGCTTTTTCCATAAGGGGAACCTTTTCTTGGACGACCTGCGTGACCTCATGCGAGAGCTTAGAGTAATACTCCATATCGCCTTTAACGACTTTAGCCTCGGGACACAGGCGCATGGCCATTTTTATAGGCATGGCCGAGCGCACCCCAAAGTACCGCGCCTCGTAACTGCAGGAAGCCACTACCCCTCGATCGCCTCCCCCAATAATGACGGGAACCCCGTTAAGCTTAGAATTTGAAAGCCTCTCACAGGACACAAAAAACGTGTCCAAATCCATATGCACAATTGCTCGATTCATAGGGTCAAAATTACCCCGATTTGTAACAATTTTTTGTATATTTGTTGATATAATTTATATCAATGTCAATTTTCGCCGATAACATCAGGTATCTCAGAGGGCAACTCACCCGCTCTCAACAGAACATCGCAGACGAGCTGCTCATTACAAGAGGACGCTATGCCAAGTATGAGGATGCAGCCTCCGAACCGCCTTTAGAACTCTTAATACGAATTTCTAGATTCTATAAGATCAGTATTGATTTACTGCTCTCAGTAGATTTAAAGAAGTATCCTATTGATAAGATTCTCTCACTCCCCGACAACCGAATTGTTCTTCCGATTCGTGTAAACTCTGGAGGAGACAAACAAATTGAAATCATCCCCCATAGAGCTTCTATGGGCTATTTAAGTGGTTATTCAGACCCGGAGTATATTGAGAGTTTACAAACGATTTCTTTGCCATTCCTTAGGAATGGAAACTTTAGAGCCTTCCCCGTTGAGGGAGACTCCATGCCTCCTTTTAACGACGGCACCTACATTGTAGGCCAGTACGTGGAATCTCTAAAGGAATTGAAAAAAGGAAGAACTTATATTTTCATTACCCGAGAAGGCATCACGTACAAACGCTACCAAGGAAGAGACTCTGGTGCAATCAACGTGGCAGCCGACAATGAGTTTTACGAACCGTATCAAATCAAGAATTCGGAGATTTTAGAAATTTGGCAGTATGCTGCCAGTATTAACACCGAGGAATTGGGCGCAGCATCTCTAGACATGAGCGCGGTTAAAGAAATGTTTTTCAGTCTGAAAAAAGAGATTTCAGAGCTTAAGAAAACCAAGCCATAAGCCTTAAATATAGGGTTGAAAAAAAGTTCCTTTGGATTATACCAAAGGAACTTTTTAAATCATAAAACGAATCTTAACTTCCTGCAAAAGGCGTCCCGAAGACCCCAACGGCTAACTCAGCCCAGGTAAGCAAAAAGAGAACTAAAATTACGGCGCAAATAATCAGCCGGTTTTTAGTGGATTTGACCTTCCTCAGCACGAGTTCACATCCAAGCCCCGTGAGAAGCAGTAGGCCTCCCATAATAATGAAATCGGTAAGATCCCAGTCAACACTTGCTGTAAACTGCATGGCCACTAGTGGGAGAGCTAATAGAGCAAACCCGAAAAGTATGATTCCCATTAATCGTTTGTTGTTTTGAATCATATGGATACTATTTAAATTGGTTAATTGAGTAACAGATCCCATCAGACTGGGACGAAAAAGCGAAGCGACATCTCTAAGAAACAGCCATCTCGCCTTGGCATGGCCGTATTTTTTCAAATAGTCTTCATACCGTTCATAAAGATCGCCTTCCAGCTCTTCCCGAAATAGAGGGTGAGCAAACCACCGAAAAACCATCAGTCCCCACGCGGGCGGCTCTGTGATAAGACGAGGCATCAGCAAAATTCAATTAAAGGTTTAGGAATCGCATTCCATAGCGAAATTCTCTGGGCTTTGGTCTGCTCTAGGAGCTGCTTACCACTCAAGGTAATTTCATAAAGGCGCTTGCGCTTGCCCCCTCTTACTTTGGTGGCTTCACCAAATTCAGACTTCACAAGGCTTTTTTCCTCAAGCCTTTTTAAGACCGTTTGCATCGCCCCTAAACTCACCGCTCTAGAAAGACGGGTTTCTATTTCTTCAACAATGCTCACGCCATAAGCCTCTCCTTCCAGAATCGCTACGGTAAGCAGTACAATCTCTTCAAATTCTCCTAAACGGTATGCATTCATATCAAATACTATTTACCGCAAATGTAGTTAATATAATTATATAAACCCTATTTGTAGTTTAAATACTTTAAGAAATTAGGACCCTACTGTCTGCATCCTAGAATTCAAGGGCGATGCATCCAAAATTTACCTATCTTTAGAACCCGAACTCAAATTAAAAAAGTAAAAACTAGCCTTCCTATGGTCCACGTCACTTGTGCCATTATAAAGCACGATAACCAATTTCTTATTTGTCAGAGATCTGAATCTATGACTCTACCCTTAAAATGGGAATTCCCAGGCGGTAAAATTGAGAAAGGGGAATCAAAACAGGACTGCCTTAAAAGAGAAATCAAAGAGGAGTTGGGACTCCATATCGAAATTCAAAAGCCACTCACCAGTGTTGAGCACCACTACCCTACATTTCAAATCACCCTCTATCCCTACCTTTGCACTATTACATCTGGGAAACTTAAAACGCTCGAGCATGCTCAGGTGCGATGGGAACCCTTAGAGGCGCTTGTTAGCTACGACTGGGCTGAGGCCGATTTACCAATAGTACAAGAACTAATCACTCTATGAATACAGGAATCTACGAAGCGCTGATTACAGCCTCGCTACGCACAAAACTCAATTCTCTTGAGGCACAAACCTACTACCTAAATGAAGTTGAGCTTGACAGAGAAGAGGCAATTCGCACGCTTTCTTTCCATTTGCAAGAATCTATTACGCGGGCTTTTCAACAAGTTCAATTAAAAAAGGATCTCCAATTAGAAAAACAAATTGAGATCAGCAACCGTCTTATCCAATTCCTCAATAAGGAGATTTCTCACTACAATTTTGAACCCGATTTAATTGATGGAAATGGGCGTATTCTAAAAGCTGTATTCAGCAAAATTGATTCCCATTATCCTAATTTAGATTTACGACTAAAGGAAATCACTCCTACAACGCGTTTGACTCAAAGTGAGCTCTTTACTGGTGGGAATTCGGGTCTTTCTCTAGACACTGAACTTAAAAAAGAAATTCGCCCCACTTTTCTGGAATTTATTGAAATTTAACGAAATTAAAAATAATTATATTGTTGACTATTAAATAATTTCAGTTTTTTAGACTTTCATACTATTTCGATTAATTCTACATTTGCAAGACAAATTTTTACAACTTGTCTTGCGATGTCAACACTCTATTATAAATTCAGATCTACAAAAAATAAAGGTCAAAGGGGTAAAGGGCATTTGTTTTCTCATTTTCAATTAAGAGATACTTAATTCAAAACGCATTAAAAATTTGAATTTACTAACTATGTGTATTAACAAAGGCGTTTCACTTTAAAAAGAGGGCTCAAAATCCTTTCCTCTACAAATATAAGACTATTGAAATTAGGCCCTAGCCTTTCACTATGATAGGTATTTTCGATTGCTAAGGCGCGATTAAAGAGCGCTCAATCGTTCAATGAATTTTTCCACCATCAAATCCGGCGTTGCCCAGGAGGTAATTAAACGAATGGCCACGCGGCTATCAGGCACGTTTTTCCACCGGTAAAAATCAAACTCCGTTTCCAGAGCTGCTACCTGATGCTCTTGAAGTATTGGGAAAAGTTGATTGGTATAAGTCTCTGTTAAAAAATCGTACCCAAGGGACTTAAAACCCGCTTTCAAAGCCATCGCTTGTCGGTTCGCCGTTTCTGCAAGTTCATAGAAGAGGCCGTCTTTAAAAAGTTCATAAAACTGAGCGCCAAGCACGCGGCCTTTGGCCAAAAGCGCGCCTCTTTGTTTCAGGGTAAATCCAAAATTGCTCTGAAGCTTCGGATTCAAAAGCACAATGGCCTCCCCAAGTAAAGCCCCGTTTTTGGTTGCACCGATGTAAAACGCATCACACAATGAGGCGATATCTTTTAGCTCTAAGTCATTGGTTTCGGCCCTAAGGGCCTGCCCTAGTCTTGCGCCATCAATAAAGAGGTAGAGGTCTTTTTCTTGACAAAAGGCGTATAGCTCTTGAAGCTCTGATTTTTGATACAGGGTTCCAAGTTCTGTTGAATTCGATAAATAGACGAGTTTGGGTTTCACTTGATGGGGAACATTCGTATGCGCTTCTAAGACCTCACGTATGGAGTCACAGGAAACTTTTCCCTCTGGGCTTACCACACTATGCACTTTGTGACCACAAGCTTCGATCGCCCCCGCTTCATTGGTCATAATGTGCCCACTTTGAGCACTAATGACACTTTCATAAGGACGAAGGGCGTGCGAAATGACCAAGAGATTGGCCTGAGTCCCGCCAGACGTGAAATAGATTTCTGCCGACGGCCTTCCCATTTGGGCTCTAAGGAACTTTTTTGCTTCCAAACTCAGGTGGTCTAAGCCGTAGCCTGCTTCTTGGGTTAAATTCGTCTCAATTAATTTTTGTAAGATTCTTGGATGGGCTCCTTCGGAATAATCGTTTTTGAAAGAATACGTCATTTGAATTGCTTTATTTGAGGTGCCGCAGCGGCACGAATGTAAAAGTAGCAATTAGTTTGGCTTTTAGAAAATTAAATGTTCTTATATTTGCTCGAATTGAACCAATAACTATGATAAAATTTTCTGAGCGTTTAGAGCGCTTAAGTTACTCTCAAACGTTTGTCATGTCCAACAAAGCGCGTGAAATGAAAGCCAGTGGCATTGATGTCATTAGTCTCACCCTAGGGGAACCTGATTTTGATGTTCCTGATGTGATTAAAAAAGCAGCCATTCAGGCCATTGAGGAAAATTACTCGCATTATTCCCCAGTTCCTGGGTTTTTAGAACTCCGCAAAGCCATCAGCAATAAACTTAAAAGAGACAACAATCTAGAGTTTAAAGAAAGTCAGATTTGCGTCTCCAATGGCGCCAAACAGGCCATTGTGAATGTTCTTGGAGCCCTTCTAAACGATGGCGATGAGGTCATTCTACCTGTTCCTTATTGGGTCAGCTACGATGAAATGGTAAAACTCATGGGTGGAAGCTCTGTCTTTATCAAAACCTCGTACGCCACCGATTTTAAAATGACCGCTGAGCAGCTTGAAGAGGCCATCACGCCCAATACGAAAATCTTACTCTACAGTTCCCCTTGCAATCCTTCTGGAAGCTATTACACTTACGACGAGCTTAAGGCCTTAGCAGAAGTTATTGCAAAACACCCCCATCTTATCGTGATTTCAGATGAAATCTACGAATACATTAATTACGAGACCACCCATAAATCCATTGCGGTATTCCCAGAAATCAAAGACCAAGTCGTGGTGATCAACGGCATGTCGAAAGGCTATGCAATGACAGGCTGGAGACTTGGCTATTCCGCAGCGCCCGAGTGGCTCGCTCCCGCATTAGATAAGATTCAAGGCCAAATGACTAGTGGGGCAAATAGCGTCGCGCAGCGCGCCGCTATTACAGCCCTAGAAACGGATCCGAAAGAATTCCGCTATATGGTTGACGCCTTTCAATCTCGTAGAAACTTAGTTTACTATCGAATGAAAACCTTACCAGGCTTTAAAGTACTGCTTCCAAAATCGGCTTTTTACTTTTACCCGGACATCTCCTTCTATTTAGGCAAAACGCTAAACGGTACGAAAATCAACAATGCAGACGATTTTGCAATGTTTTTACTTGAAACAGCGCATGTGGGCTGTGTGGGTGGGGTCTCCTTTGGGAGTCCAGAGTGCGTCCGGTTTTCTTACGCCGCCTCTGAAAGTGATTTAACCAAAGCGATGGACCGCTTGGCCCATACTTTAGAGAATGCCGTGATAAGCTAAAAGCTTTCACTTTTAACATAAAAAAGCGGCCTCAAACTTGGGGCCGCTTTTTGATTTTAATACGCAGGTATCTTAATCGTTCTTCTTATTTTTACCTTTTTTGTAGGACTTGTAGGCTTTACTATTGGATTTAGCTCTCTTCGAATAGTCCTTGGAATACTTTGAATTGTTGCCCTGACCATAGTAAACGTTTTGTCTCTTTTTCATTTGGCCAGGCGCATAATCCTTGGCATTTCCACCGTAAATCTTTTTTGCTTGACCTGGAGGTAGCCTTCTTTGGTTATACGTTTGGGCTCTTCGAATAATACCCGGGCGTCCATACACATTTGAGCGTTCAATTACTCTGCCGTTACGGTAAATATTTCCGTTTCTATCGCGGTACACATCGCCTTGTCTATAAACGGTTCCTTCTGAGGTCCTGTAGACTTGCCCATTACCGTATGTTCCCGAAGGGTAACGGTTATTTCCATTTCCATAATACGGATCCGTGACACCACACGAAGCAACGCTTAGAGCTAGGGCTCCACCGAGAATGAGTTTTAGTATTGTAGTCATTTCTTTCATTGTTAGTTAATACACTCTAAATTTCAATCTCCGTGCCAAACCCGTATTAAAGTGCTTATTTAGCCATCCATGAGCTCACTACGCCGCTCAAATAGGGCGACGTCTGCCCACACGCCATTAAGTTTTCCAAAGCGCCTGCGGGTTCCAACAAGTCGAAACCCAGCCTTTTGATGCATACGCATTGAGGCCAAATTCTGAGGAAATACCCCCGCTTGAAGAGTCCAGAATTCATGCTCTTCGCTCGATAAGATCAATTGCCTAAGAAGCATGGTGCCTAGGCCTTTGCCGTGAGCCCTAGAATCTAAATACACACTGAGTTCAGCCACGCCATTAAAACAGGCCCGCCTACTTACAGGCGATAAGGCCGCCCATCCCAGAACTTCATGGTCCTGGTCTTCTAATATCAGGCGGCAGACCTTGTGGTGGCTCATATCCCAACTCTCCCATGAGGGCGCCTGGGTTTCGAAAGTGGCCAGGCCACTCTCGATGCCTTCTTGAAAAATTTCAAGGACTCTTGGAGCATCAGAAGGCTCCATTTCACGCAGTGTATAATTCATCAATTCTCTGGTTTGAATTCGTTAATTCATAGACTTTAACTCGCACTAAAATAAAAAAAACCACACAATATTGTGTGGTTTTAGTAACAATTTTTATCGTACAAAATACCCGTTTCTTATCGGTTCGCAATTAAAACCTGTACAGGCATACTGAAGGTCGTGTACTGCGGATTTACTTTTAAATCTTCTACATCGACTCGATAGTGTAGTTGTTCAAGAACACTTTTTAATTCTTCACTTACGTACTTGCAATCACTTTTTGCCACGATATTCGTCAATTTACCCGCGTCTGAGACGCTGAACGTTAGTTGCGAATTTACAAGCCCTTGCTGCATTTGTGGGTTCGTGAAATCAAATTGAGCTTCGAGAAGGTTTCTTAACTGCTTAAAGCCGTCATTGTTTGAGACTTCAACAGTGGCAATCTGATTACTTGGCTTGGTCGTTTGAGCAGTGGCGCTTGAAGTGACACTTGCAAAGGCAAAAACGGCGATTGATAAGAAGGTGATTTTAAGTCTATTGTATGTTTTCATTGTGCTGTATTTTAAATTTGTTAACATTGCGTTCACATTAGCGTAACACAAATGTAACAAATATTTCTAAACTATTGGTAAACAAATGATTGAAAATTTAAGAAAATTCACATTGAGCTAATTTACCCACTCTATTAAGTACAGTGCTCAGTGAATTGCTTAGTATTTGAAATAAGAAAAAAGGGTGAGCTTCTCTGGAGCACCGATAAAACAAGTCCTAGCAGGTCAATTCCCCTGAGTAGGTCCAAAAATACATCAAAAAAAGGCCTGATGCGTAATCAGGCCTTAGAGGTTTAAGCTTCTAATTCCGGCTTTAAGAACCGGCCGGTTACCGATTTTTTATTCTTTACAATTTCTTCTGGCGTGCCTTTAGCCACGATCATGCCTCCGCGTTTTCCGCCCTCTGGCCCGACATCAATAATATGGTCCGCGAGTTTAATCACGTCCATATTGTGTTCAATAATAATAAAGGAATTGCCTAGATCTACGAGTCTATTCACCGTATCCATTAAAATGCGTACGTCTTCAAAATGAAGTCCCGTGGTCGGCTCATCAAGGATGTACAGAGTACTTCCCGTTTGTTTCTTGGAAAGCTCTGTGGCGAGTTTGATTCTTTGCGCTTCACCCCCTGATAAGGTGGTAGACTGCTGGCCAAGGGTAATATACCCAAGCCCCACATCATAAAGGGTTTTTACGCGACTAAAAATCTTGGGAATAGGCTGGAAGAATTCGACGGCCTCATCGATGGTCATTTCAAGGATGTCAGCAATGGATTTCCCTTTGTAGCGAACCTCTAAAGTCTCACGGTTAAAGCGTTTTCCATTACAGGTTTCACAGTGCACATAAACATCGGGCAGAAAATTCATTTCAATGACTTTAAGCCCTCCGCCTTGGCAGGTCTCGCAGCGGCCTCCCTTGACATTAAAGGAGAAGCGTCCCGGTTTATAGCCGCGGATTTTACTCTCAGGAAGTTCCGCAAAGAGTGTTCGGATGTCCGAAAACATTCCGGTATAGGTCGCGGGGTTACTTCTAGGTGTGCGTCCAATAGGCGTCTGGTCTACATCCACAATCTTGTCAATATTTTCAAGGCCCGTGAACTTTTTATACGGGAGTGGCTCTTGAAGACTGCGGTAAAAATATTTATTTAATATAGGATAGAGCGTGCCGTTGATTAGAGAGGATTTTCCACTTCCAGAAATACCGGTCACCACCACGAGCTGGCCTAAAGGAATCTCAAGATTCACATTTTTTAAGTTATTCCCTGTGGCTCCCTTAAGACTTAAGGTTTTCCCATTGCCTTGACGCCTTACTTTTGGAACTTCGATTTTTCGTTTCCCACTTAGGTAGTCGGCTGTAATGGTATCGGCAGAGGCTAGGTCTTTTGGATCGCCCTGCCAGAGGATTTCTCCCCCGTGCTTACCGGCACGCGGCCCAATGTCTAGGACATGGTCCGCTTCAAGAATCATGTCTTTATCGTGTTCAACCACTAAAACGGAGTTTCCTAAATCACGTAGATTTTTAAGCGACGCAATCAGCCGCTCATTATCGCGCTGATGGAGTCCAATACTTGGTTCATCTAAAATATAGAGTACATTCACGAGCTGCGAGCCAATTTGTGTGGCCAAACGAATACGCTGGCTCTCTCCACCCGAGAGGGTACGCGAGCTGCGATCAAGACTTAAGTAATCGAGTCCCACATCCAATAAAAATTGAAGGCGTGTTTTAATTTCCTTAAGAATCTCAGAAGCTATAATGGTGTTTGTATGGGAGAACTTTCCATCAAGCTGGCCTAGCCACTCCTTAAGATCACTTAAGGATAAGGCGCTTACCTGCGCGATGTTCATCTCATCAATTTTGAAACTTAAACTATCGGGTTGCAAGCGGGCACCCAGGCAACTTGGACAGGTGTCTTCCGTCGTGAAATGACGCTCTAAAAGCACCGCATCGTAGTTTTCTTTGCTCTCAATAAGGTCTTCAATGTAAGGCACGAGCCCATCGAAATTCACTTTAATTTTCTTAGTGATCCCGGCGTACTTTAAATCTTTATTAAACTCTTTATGAAGTCCATGGTACATGTAATCGAGCGCTTCCTTTGAAATTTCTGAAAAAGGCGTGTTAAGGTCTTGACCGAAAATCTCTAAAATCGTTTTAACCTGGCTCAGAATCCACTTGTTATTTTTGATATCCTCTAAGGGGCGAAGCGCCCCACGACTAATGGACAACTTTGGATTTTCAACAAAGTACTCCTTATTAATTTTCTTTACGGTTCCAAGGCCTTTGCACGTTGGACAGCTTCCTTTAGGGGAATTAAATGAAAAGGTATTGGGTTCTGGAAGCGCTAAGGAAAGGCCCGAGTCGTCGTCCATTAATTTCTTAGAAAAATACTGAATCTCTACAGAGTCTAATTTTTGAATTCCAATAACCCCCTCGCCCATGTCCATGGCCGTGCGAAGAGAGCTTTGCATGCGCGTCTCCGTAGCATTCTCACCGATAATCCAGCGGTCCACCACAATATCAATATCGTGGGTCTTATAGCGGTCGAGTTTTAAATCGTATTCAATATTTTGGAGTTCTCCATCAATGCGCGCCTGGCCGTAGCCCTTTCGAGCCATTTGAATAAAGAGTTCGTGGTAATGGCCTTTTCGAGAACGAATCACCGGGGCTAAAAGTAAAATCTTTTCGCCCTGGTAATTCGCCTTAATCGCTTCAAGAATCTGATCCTCTGTGTAGCTTACAAGGCGTTTGCCGGAACTTAATGAATAGGCCTGTGAGACTCTAGCATAGAGTAATCGTAAAAAATCATATAATTCCGTAACGGTTCCCACGGTGGATCTTGGGTTCTTATTGGTTGTTTTTTGCTCAATCGCAATCACCGGGGAAAGCCCTTCAATCTTATCGACATCGGGACGCTCCAGTCCACCCAAAAACTGTCTCGCGTAGGCAGAAAAAGTTTCAATATACCGCCTTTGCCCCTCGGCAAAAATGGTATCAAAGGCAAGGGACGATTTCCCACTCCCCGAGAGCCCCGTGATCACCACCAATTCATTGCGCGGAATGCGCACATCAATGTTCTTTAGGTTGTGTTCTCTGGCGCCGTATATTTCAATAAATTCGTTTGCTTCGTTCATTATTTAAGGACCTTGACTATCAGAATCAAAATCGTACAAAATTACGAAATTTAACGCGAGTGAACCCTATCGAGTACAGAAAACCCGATAAGCAAGAATTTAAAAAATGAAGTGTGGTTCTTTAGCAAAGACCCTGTAGCACTACGAATTCGTGTCGCACTGCGCTTTAATTTTAGTGCCTTTTTAAAAATAAAATGAAAGTCTTGTAACCTCTTGCAGCATCTTGTCGTATATATAAGTAGAGCCCTATAAAGCGGGGTCAGAGTTTACATGAGACAGTTAAAAATTACAAAGCAGGTTACCAACCGCGAAACCGCGTCTTTAGACAAGTACCTTCAAGAAATTGGTAAGGTGGAACTAATTACGGCAGATGAAGAGGTGGAACTTGCGCAGAAAATTCGCGCTGGCGACCGCATCGCCCTTGAAAAACTTATTAAGGCAAACTTACGTTTCGTTGTTTCGGTATCAAAACAATACCAAAACCAAGGCCTATCCCTACCCGATTTAATAAACGAAGGGAACTTGGGACTGATGAAAGCAGCAAAACGTTACGACGAGACTAGAGGATTTAAATTTATCTCCTACGCGGTATGGTGGATTCGTCAGAGTATTTTACAGGCCCTTGCAGAGCAATCTAGAATTGTGAGATTGCCCTTAAATAAAATTGGGTCAATCAACAAAATCAACAAAGCCTACGCTCACCTTGAGCAGGAAAATGAAAGACCTCCTTCCCCAGAAGAACTTGCAGAAGTTCTGGACATGAGCGAGGACGATATTAAGGAATCCATGAAAAACAGTGGACGCCACCTCTCAATGGATGCGCCGCTTGTTGAAGGAGAAGACAGTAACCTCTACGACGTTTTACGTTCAGGAGAATCGCCAAGCCCGGACAAAGATCTTATGCTGGAGTCTTTACAGATTGAAATTGAAAGAGCCCTTCAGACTCTAACACCAAGAGAAGCCGATCTAGTTCGTCTCTATTTTGGACTCAACGGCAAGCACCCAATGACCTTAGAGGAAATTGGAGAAACCTTTGATCTGACCCGCGAACGCGTTCGTCAAATCAAGGAAAAAGCGATCAAGCGTCTGAAACACAATACCAGAAGTAAAATATTAAAGTCGTACTTAGGGAAATAACCTTTCGAGTGACTAAAGTAAAAGCGGCCTGTTTCTTAAAACAAGGCCGCTTTTTTATGCTTTAGATTGCAGCTCGAGAGCTGCATTCACTTTAGATAAATCCTATTAATTATCCTTTTTTACTAAGTCTTTTCGAACGCGACTTAGACTCTCCGGCGTAATTCCGAGATAGGAAGCAACCATCCACTGGGGCGCTCGCTGCATGAGGTTGGGATACATTCTTATAAAATTCAGATACCGCTGCTGCGCCGTATCTGAAAGAAGCGAATTGATTCGATTCTGAAGCGAGCGAATATGCTTTTGAAGCAGAAGGTCGTTGTTTACTATGGTTCCAGGGAATTGCATGCTTAAATTGGAGAAAAAATCAGGCGTCAATAATAAAATCTCACTGGCCTCGACCGCCTCAATATAGTACTTAGACTTTTCATTGAAGTAAAGGGAACTGCGGTCACTGATGAGCCATTTTTCTGGAGCAAATTGGATGATGTGGTCTTTGCCGTTTTCATCAATCGAATACATGCGTAAAAGCCCTTTTTCAACGAATACCGTGCTTTGACAAATTTCTCCCGCTTTTAGTAAAAACTCCCCTTTTTTGATATGCTTAAGGGTGTAATAAGCGCCGCAAACCCCAATGGCTTCCATTGGAATTTCTAGAACGTCTGAAAGGTAATGCTCAATGTTTTCCATAGTCTAATCCTAGACCAAAGATAATGAAATTGCTTGATGTGAACTATTTTCTGTGCAGACCCCATTTTCGATTACCAGCAGCTGTGGGCTCTGGTGAATCACTTTCATATCGCTTGCAATTTGATTCGAAACGCTGCGGTATTCAAGAAGGTCCAAGTAATAAAATTGCGCCTCTGTGCAGTCCTGCTGCTGCATTTCATTTTGGAAATTTTTAATAACCATCCGACTCACATGGCAGCCGGTAGAATGCTTGAAGACCAAAACTTTCTTTTCATAGGAAGTCTTTTTGGCCTCTTCCCAATCGGATAAACTTCGTATGGGGTGCCAACGTGAATCCAGTTCAAAAGACGCGCTTGATCCGGAATTAAAGATGTTAAAAAAGCTCATAGGTTACTGTTTAAAATTACAAAATTCGAATCGTTACAAATTACTACAAATTGCTGCTGCATCAAAGAAACTTCGATGCAATTTTTCCAAAATGAAGAAAAAATAGAAAGACTAACTCAATTAAAAACTTAGCTCTGGCCTTTGTCGGCCGCTGAGGCTAGGTGAAAACCACTTTACCAGCCTTCTCTTTCTTTCAACATCTTAAGCTGCGCAAGATGGTGCTTGCAGTGCCAGGCGTAATACGCTAAACTTTCACGAAGCGTAAAGCTTCGCTCATATTCACTGTGGTAAAAGGTTCGTTTAAGATCTTTATTGGTCAGAGCTTTAATTTCAAAGACCCAGCGTTTGTGAAGGCCCTTTAAAATAAGAAGTGAGGGTTTAATGTCAATAGAAAAGCTGTCTTGAAGCTCGGCCCAGGCACTTTCTTTATAGGTTTTAACCGTGGGATTATCCTCTGTTAGTGCCAATTTAAAGCGCAAGTAACTATTCATATGGCTATCAGCCAGATGATTAACAAGTTGTCGTGGAGTCCAGCCTCCTTCGCGAAATGGCGTGTCGAGCTGCATATCGCCCCAATTCTCCACTAAATTCTTCAAGCGGGGATAAAAATCCTTGAGGGTTTGAAGGTGTTTATCCACATCCACGTCCGTGATTTTCTCACTTTGCTTGTACTCTCCAATAGGATAGCGAATGTTCATTTTGTCTTCCATAGATCTAGTCCGTAGACGATTTGTCTAATTATTTTAGTTTGGTCGCTTATTTGTACAAAAGTAAGGTAGATTTGGCGAAATAAATTACACGATTCATTAAATTAATTATAATTAAAAAAGAACTCTTTTTCTGCCCCCTGGCAGCAAAAGGACCAAAACCAAACGCGCTATGAAAAAAGCCTTAATTGTTGTTGACGTTCAGAATGATTTTTGTGAGGGCGGTTCCCTTGCCGTTCCAAAAAGCAGTGAGATCATCCCCTATATTAACCTTTTGATGCAGGAAAACACCTACGATCAAATCGTCTTTTCCCAAGATTGGCATCCGGCGGATCACAAAAGTTTCGCCTCCAACAATGGAAAAAAAATCGGAGAGACCATTTCGCTAAACGGCGCCCCGCAGTTTATGTGGCCGGACCACTGTGTCCAGGGAACTTTTGGTGCAGAGTTTCATAGCGAATTAGATTTGGCTAAAGCCACGCACATTGTCCAAAAAGGAAAAAATCCAGAGATCGACAGTTACAGCGCCTTTCAAGACAATTCCCATTTTACAAAAACAGGGCTTGACGATTTTTTAAAATACCATGAAATCCAATTGGTTGAAATCGTGGGTCTAGCACTCGATTACTGCGTAAAGTACACGGCCATCGACGCCTACAATTTAGGGTACATGACCTGTCTGCATTTTAACGGAACACGCGCCGTAAACGTAAAGCCAGAAAATGGACGCGATACGATCTACGAGCTCTTAGAAACTGGGATTACGGTCTTAGGTTAGAATTTGAGCTCTCTTTAGGTCAAAAAAAAAATGCAAGCTAAAAAGCCTGCATTTATTTTTCACCATCCTCGCTCTATTCTTTGAGCATTTTTAAATTATTCACTTCGAGTTCTGTAAGAATTCTCCAGTGGCCTCTTTTAATATTCTTTTTCGTTAGCCCTGCAAACATCACACGGTCTAGGGTTTCTACTTCATACCCTAATTTATGGAAAATACGGCGAATCACGCGATTCCATCCACTATGAATTTCAATGCCGACTTCATTTTTTGGTTTTCCTTCAATAAATGAAATACTGTCCACCTCCGCAACACCTTCCTCTAAACGAACGCCTTCAGCAATAAGTCGTAAATCATCGGTTGAGAGTTTTCTATCTAAAGAGACGTGGTAGATTTTCTTTACATTGAAGGATTGGTGGGTTAGTTTTTTCGTTAAGTGCCCGTCGTTGGTCAATAAGATAACCCCCATAGAGGTACGGTCTAAACGGCCCACTGGGAAAAGGCGGTAGGGAGAGGCGTTAGCCACTAGATCCATCACGGTCTTACGCGCTTTCTCATCCTTCGTGGTAGAGATATACCCTTTTGGTTTATTAAGTAAAACGTAGACAGGTTTTTCTGGTGTAATGTTTTGGCCATCAAAAACGACGCGGTCCGTTTTCTCAACCTGATACCCCATTTCTGTCACAACGGTTCCATTCACTTCAACAAGGCCTTGCTCAATAAGCTCATCCGCTTCTCTTCTTGAACAAATACCGGAGTTCGCGATGTACTTATTAAGACGAATGGTTTCTTTATGTAGATCTTTATCAATTTTTTTCAAACGACGCTGTTGAACGAAAGAACGTCCCGTATCTTCTGGGCGATCTTCGCCTCTAGAGAATGGCTTTCTTGGGTATTTTGATTTGCCTTTCGAAAATTTATCTCGCGTATCAAATGGACTTGCGGACCCACGCTTTGGGCGCGGCGCATCAAATGACTTTGCCTCACCACT
Organism: Flavobacteriales bacterium UBA1694; assembly: GCA_002319955.1. Taxonomy (GTDB): domain Bacteria; phylum Bacteroidota; class Bacteroidia; order Flavobacteriales; family Weeksellaceae; genus Planobacterium_A. The sequence continues at coordinate 64,742 of DCJS01000017.1, read as the reverse complement.
GGTAAAAAGCCTTGGCTCCCTTGGTGATTTTGGTTCTTTAAGCTCCTTTGGTTCCCGTTGTTCTCTTGGCGCGCGACTTTCTTTAGAAGAATCTGCCGGGCGCGACTTTAGCGTGCGCGGGCGAGAGCCCCCTGAAGGACTAGGTTTTGAGGATTTTGATTTTCTTGGTCGGTCCGATTGATTTCGATCTTGGCGCATTGCGGGAATATTTTTGCAAAGATAGTGATTTTTGAGCTTGTGCTTGGTAGATATTTATAAGGTGGGGACTTCCTGTTAAAAGCGCGTAGTCATTTGAGCTTTAAACATGTTCATAAGGAGCTGAATAGAAAAAAAGCAGGGACCCATTCTTTAGTGAATGAGTCCCTGCCTAGGTCGTGTATGTTTGAAAAAGAGCTCTTAGCCTTTGAATGCTTTGAGTTTCTCAGTCAATTTAGGAATAATATCAAACGCGTCCCCCACAACACCATAATCTGCCGATTTGAAGAACGGAGCCTCCGCATCGTTATTTATAACGACAATGGTTTTTGAGGAGTTAACACCCGCTAAATGCTGAATTGCTCCGGAAATCCCGACAGCGACATATAAATTCGGCGCAATGGCTTTACCTGTTTGCCCAACGTGTTCGCTATGAGGTCTCCATCCGATATCCGATACGGGCTTGGAACAGGCCGTTGCAGCGCCAAGAACTTCTGCAAGCTCCTCGATCATGCCCCAGTTTTCCGGACCTTTCATTCCACGTCCAGCGGAAACAACGATTTCGGCTTCTTTTAGATCCAGTTTCCCAGAGGATTGTTCATGCGAAAGGACCTGAGTGTCCTCGTTTTGAATGGTTAGTTCGCGCTGCTCAATAGAACCATCTACCGCATTTTCTTTCACGCCAAAGGCGTTTTGCGATACCGTTACCACAACCTTAGAGTCTGAGGCAACCGCATTCATAAGACCTTTGCCCGAGAACGCCTTACGCTTCACGGTGAAAGGACTTAGGCTTTGAGGGGCTTCTAAGACATTGGTAATTAAGCTAAAGCCGCTCGCCACTGAGAGCATTGGAGCCACTGAAGCGGCGTCTGTGGTATGAGGAAAGACGATAATTGAGCCGTCCAATACTTGAGCAATGGCCTCAGAATAGGCTTTTGCACCAAAGGTCTTTAAACCCTCATCTTTAATCTCGATGACTTTAGAGGCTCCAAAACGGAACAACTGATCAGAGGGTGCGCTTGGATTTATTGAGATTGCAGTCACACTCTCAGAGGATTGATCTGCAATTGCTTTTGCGTAGGAGACGGCCTCAAATGCGGCCTTTTTATACACTCCGTTAATGGTTTCTGCGTAGACAAATACTGCCATTTTATATTCTTTTTCTTTGTTACTACTAAAATTAAATCACTTTGGCTTCTTCGTGTAGAAGGCGAACGAGTTCGTCTAGGTTGTCTGGAGAAACCAGTTTCACCTCGGCGCGACTAGCGACGCGCTCAAATGTCTCTGCTTTCACGCGGACCTGGTCACTGGCAGGCTCAACCACTTCTAGAGGCTTACTTCTAGCTCCCATAATTCCTCGAATGTTTGGAATAATGACATCCTTTTCATCCACGAGTCCTTTTTGTCCTGCAATAACGGCGGGTAGTTTAACCGAAATGGTTTCTTTTCCTCCGTCGATTTCACGAATGGCTTTGGCCTGAGAACCCTCCACTTCCAATCCAACGCACGCATTGACAAATGGGGTATCAAGAAGCTGGGCCAGCATGCCTGGAACGGAAGCGCCATTGTAGTCAATGGATTCTTTTCCGCAAAGGATTAAATCATACGCGCCCGCTTTTGCCACCTGGGCAATGGCCTGCGCCGTTGAATAGCTGTCTTTTGGATCTAAATTGACACGAACCGCTTGGTTAGCGCCCGTGGCTAGAGCTTTTCTAATAATAGGCTCCGTGTCCGCAAGACCGACATTTACCACCGTCACATCCGCTCCAGCACTTGCCTGAAGCTGAATAGCTCTACTTAATGCAAAATCATCCAAGGGATTGATAACCCACTGAATTCCGTTTTTATCGAGCGACGTGCCATCGGGCGTAAAATTAATCTTCGAGGTAGTATCTGGAACACTACTGATACAAACTAATAGTTTCATGTGTTTATAGGTATTTTAATGGTGCTAAAATAATAAAAAAAGTATTATGCATGCATAACAAACTAAAAAATTAGTATTCAATGCATTAGGCTTAATTTGGTCTATTTCAAATCGGGGCGACTTGGACGTATTTCAATCTTACTGGGCAGTGCTCTACGGTTCATTTTTAAAATACCGTGAATGAGTTCGCCTAAATCCTCTGGTTGAATCTTCCAGTGGTCTTTTTGGGCTGGGTCGTTACCGGCAAAATGACTCGAGACGGAACCCGGCATAATCGTGCACACACTGATGCCGTATTTTCTTAAATCGAGCATTGCCGCTTGACTAAATCCTACCACGCCGAATTTACTTGCATTGTAGGCGGCGCCATTTTCAAAGAAGTTAGTTCCTGCTAAGGAGGAAATACTGATATAATAGCCTTGGCTTGCTTTTAAAGCTTCTACTGAGGCTTTCATTGTATGAAAAGCGCCTGTTAAATTGGTTGCAATCATCTGGTTCCACTCTTCTAGGGAAATCTCGTCCACTGGTTTGAAAATTCCCATTCCTGCGTTGGCAATCACCACATCTAAGCGGCCAAACTTCTCTAGAATCGTTTTTACTGCCAGCTCTTCTTTTTCATAGTCTCGAACATCCGAAACCACGCCAAGCACGTCCATTGAAATGCGACTCAGTTCCAGAGCCACTTTATTGACGTCTGCTTCATTTCGGCCACTAAAAGCCACTTTATAACCGCTTTTCAGCAGCAATTCAGCCACACCGAATCCAATTCCCTTGGTGGCGCCTGTAATATAAATCACTTTATTTTCCATGTCCTAAAAGTACAAAAAACGCCCCAAATACGGGGCGTTTTATAGAAATTAATTAAATTTTAACCTTTTGCGTAATTCGCAAAAAACAAAGGAATACTTTCAATTCCTTTATAAAAATTAAAGAGGCCATAGTGTTCGTTCGGCGAGTGAATCGCATCGGAATCAAGCCCAAAGCCCATAAGCACTGATTTGGCTTTTAGAACCTGTTCAAACATGGCTGTAATTGGAATACTCCCGCCGCTTCGGTACGGAAGAACCTCTTTTCCAAAGGCTGTTTCCATCGCTTTTTTAGCGGCTAAATATTCTTTCGTATCGCTTGGAAGAACGTAAGGCATTCCGCCGTGGTGCGGGGTTACTTTTACTTTTACATTGCTTGGCGCAATCTTTTCAAAATAAGCCGTGAATTTCTCTGTGATCTCCTCTGGCGTTTGGTAAGGGACCAGACGCATAGAAATTTTCGCAAAGGCTTTGGAGGGAATCACCGTTTTAGCACCCTCGCCAATATACCCTCCCCAGATTCCATTGCAATCTAGTGTTGGACGAATGGAGGTTCGCTCTAAGGTGGTATACCCTTTTTCGCCTTCCACGCCAGAGAGTCCAATGCTCTGCATGAACTCTTCTGGATTATCTTTAAGTCGGTTCATTTCAAGGCGATCTTCGCTGCTTATTTCTAAGACGTTGTCGTAAAAGCCGTCAATCTTAATTTTCCCATCCTCGTCAATTAAATCGGCAACCATGCGCGAGAGCACGTGGATTGGATTGGGTACAGCGCCCCCGTAAAGACCTGAGTGAAGATCGCGGTTTGGGCCTTGCACCTCAACCTCGACATAACTGAGTCCTCTAAGTCCGGTGGTTACTGTCGGCTGTTCTCTTGAGTAGATATGGGTATCCGAAATTAGGATGCAGTCACAAGAGAGTTTCTCAGTGTGCTGTTTCACAAATCCTTCTAGACTCTTACTGCCTACCTCTTCCTCGCCTTCAATAATAAATTTGACATTACATGGAAGCGACTCGGTCTTAATCATGGCCTCAAACGCCTTCACATGCATGAAAAATTGGCCTTTATCATCCGCGGAGCCACGGGCAAAGATTGCGCCCTCGGGATGAAGTTCTGTTTTTTCAATATAAGGCTCAAAAGGAGGTTTTTTCCACAAATCAAGCGGATCTGGCGGTTGCACATCGTAGTGGCCATAAACCAAAACAGTCGGTAGAGACGGATCTAGAATCTTTTCGCCATAGACAATTGGATACCCTTCGGTATCGCAAACCTCGACTTTGTCGGCGCCTGCATCTGTTAGGTACTGGGCCACTTTGTCGGCGCAGTCTAAAACGTCCTGGTTATAAGCCGGATCGGCACTAATTGAAGCGATTTTCAAGAGTTCTAGTAATTCGTCTAGAAAACGCGCTTTGTTTTGTTCAATGTAATTTAAAGTCTGCTCCATATTCAAATATTTACGTAGAGTGTAAAACTAACAAAAATGCCTTGCTAAGGCAAGACATTTCAATAGTATTTATTGGTTTGAAACCCCCAAAGGGATTTCAAAATAGTTAAATCAGCTCCCTAACGGCAGCAAAGACTTAGTGGGTTGGCTGCGTTGGCATCACCGCTGTGGAATCAGGTGCTGAGCTCGCGCTTGCCGCTGTGTCTACAGCTGGCTTACTAGGGCTTTGTTTTGCGGTGCGGGATTCACTTGAATCGTAGCGCTCTACCCCGTCTTCCATGACTAATACGCCTTGGTTTCCACCGGCAGCAATTTTTTTACAACTTACTAAAACGGCGCAAAAGGCCACTGCAAAGACTAGTTTTTTCATACAATTAGGATTAAAATTAAGCCGCGGTTAGTTTAAAACAGGCTTAAATAAATTTCTTTGCCAAAAGTATGAAATACTTAAGACTCCGCAAAACGATTAAATTGATTTTAGAACTATTTTTCCACCCACAGACTCGGTAAAGATAAGGTAGTGCTCTCCCCCATCTTTCAATTTATATTTGACTTTAAGCTCTTGGGGTTTTAAAGGGTAATTTTTTGAAATAATATTGAACTGGCTGTTTTTCGAAAGCGTCGTAGGCTCAATAGGCTCCACGCGCAAAATACGGCCTGGAAATCCTGTCAATTTCTTATTTGAAGTATAAAGATGGGTGTTGGGCGCCAATTTTTTTAATTCAAAGCGAGAGGCCACCAGGGAAAAAGCGCCCGACTTTAAAATCGCATTATTTGGGATGTATAAATACGCAAGGGGCTCACTGTACTGGGCGGGAAGAAGTTTCTGCGATTGCGTAAATACAAAATCGGGCTCGTTGCTTTCTAAATTCACGCATTTATATAAAAGCTCAGGGTTTGATTCTTTTTGCCCCAGAGTCACTAAGACTTCCTTAACTTCATTTTTTAGCGCTATAATCTCAATCTGAATTAACCCTTCAAGCACCTCATTTAAGTAGGTTAAGTCAATTAAGGGGGAGAGCTTGATTAGAACTTTTTTCGAGCGTCTTAGTAAGTCCTTTTGAATTTCTAAGAGGTTTGGGGAAAGGTCCTCGAGCAAAAAGACTTTATTCTTTTTAGAGTCGCGCCTTGCGGGGTCTAAATAAATCAAATCGTAGACTTGCTGTGAGTTCAAGAGAAAGGACTGCAGATCTGATTCGATAAACTGCGCCTCTCTATTTAAAACGCTCCAATTGTGCTTAACGATCTCAAGTAAGGCCGAATTTCGCTCCACCAAATCCACAGATTTAAAGCCTCTAGAAAGAAAGTAGGCATCAATACCAAAGCCGCAAGTAAGATCTACAAAACGATTGCCTTCCAGGCCTACACTCTTATGCTGGGCGGTGGCCATAGAGGAGCTTTGTTCCAGATTTAGATGTTCAGGAAAGACAATGCCTTCTTTCAGTAGAAACGGGTATTTTTTCTTAGCGACTTGCCTTCCTTTAATCTGAACGACAAGCTCGCGCATACTCACCTTTGGAAAAGGGGATTTTTTTAGCATTAAGGCGGCCAAATTGGCATCCGTATGCTCCTTTAGATACGTTTGAACATCTGATTTAAGTAATTCACCGTAGGTCACCTGCGCACTATTAGTCTAAATTAAAACCGTAGCCAAGCCTATTCAAATTGCTCTGAAAGGCGAACGGCTTTAATTAGAGAGACATCATATAGAGACTGCGCCTCTTTGGTTGGCTCTCGCTTCGGGTAGAGATTCACTCCTATGAGTTTAATTTTCCCCTCTTCAAACCACTGCTGCTCCTTGAGGGCCGCGGCGTAGATTTGTTTTTGAATCTGGCCGCTTTCAAAGGCTTTTTCGTAGCCCCCATTTTGCTCAATTTCTAAAAAGGCGTCCCATGCTTTCTCGCACAGTTGGCGCGTAAGATCCTCGACATAGTAGCTTCCGCCTGAGGCATCATCAAACACATTGATTAAACTCTCGTAGGCAAGTACGACTTGCTGCTTAAAGCCAATTTCACGGCTTAAAGCCTCGGAATTCTCTAGTTTGTAATCGTTGGAGAAAAGGGCATCTGCCCCACCAATCATGGCTGCTGAAAGTTCAAGGCTCGAGCGAATGAGGTTGTTTTCCTGATCAAAGGCCGACTTATTTCTATCGCTAGTCTGGGCAAACACATAAGGAACCCCAGTGGCTGCGTACTCTTTTGCGAGTTGATTGAAAAGGAGTTTTAAGGCCCGCAGTTTCGCGATTTCAAAGAAGTAATTTTGTCCCACAGCGGTCTTAAATAGAATTTGATCAAGACTCTTTGGGCCAAAAACTTCAAGAACTTCTTTTAATTTTGCCAGTCCGATAGAAAGCTGCTGCACACTAGTGGCGCCGGCATTTTGGTAGAGTGATAAATCAATGCAAAAGGCCCGCTGAAACTTCTTGGCTAAAAATTCTTTCCCAAGCTGCTCATTAAGCTTCTGGGTTATTGGATCAAACACTTCCACAAGCGGAAACACGCGGTTAGAATCCGTTAGAATGTGCTCGCAGAGCGCTTTCGAGGTAATAAAAAGTGTTTTATCACTAAGGCCTTCGACGTTATTCTCAAGGGAAAAACTATAAACATCCTGCTCAAGGCTTTCATGGTAAGCGGCCACCAAAACACTAGATTCCTCGATGCGAGGGATTTCTACCAAATTCTCTTGTCCTCTTGCATAAATAGGTCTCACCTCAAGACCTTCCAAATTCTCTTTCGAGAGACTGGCATAGAGATCCTGGAGGTTTTGCTGCTTTTTTACAAGCGCTTCCCAATCTTTCAGGGTGGTTGGTGTTGGCATTTGAATTAGAGCGTATTTAGTCTAGGCTACTGCGTAGGGGTTTTCTTTAAGTTACTTGAATCCACCACTAAGATAAAGATTTCTTCGTCCGGTTTACGCATAAAATAATTTTCACGCGCATACTTCTGCTTTTCATCCTTATTGTTCATGAGTTTTTTGTAAAACGTATCGTTCTTCTTGTACTCCGTTTGGTAGTAATCTAATTGCGTTTCGTATTTGTCAATTTCCTTATTTAAATCATTGATGACTAAATAGGAAGTGCTGTCAAAAAGGGTCATCCAAAGTAAAAAACCGACAATGGTAATAAAGTACTTATTGAAAATGTACTTCTTCACCAGCTTGTAGCCTTTGGACTTTGGTTTAAGCTCTTTAATCAGGGGTTTGAGCATTAGTGCGTTTTTTTCAATGAATTGTTAATGACGGTGGTCAAAAAATCAATGGCCACGTTGTTATGCTTCATGTTAGGAACAATCAAATCGGCCTCATTTTTAGAAGGCTCGATGAATTCCTTATGCATCGGCTTTAGGGTGGTTTGGTAGCGGTGAAGCACCTCATCCAAATCCCTACCTCGCTCCTGGGTATCGCGGCGAATTCGGCGAATTAACCGCTCGTCTGAATCGGCATGCACGAAAACTTTCAGATCGTATTCCTTAAGTAATTCGGGGTGAGTTAAAACCAAAATACCCTCGATAATAAGCACGTTCTTCGGCTCAATGGTCAGATGGTCTCCCGTGCGGCTATGGGTAACAAAACTATAAATAGGCTGCTCGATATTCTCTTTGTTTTTCAAAGCCCGAACATGACTCGTGAGCAGTTCAAAATCAATGGATTTCGGATGGTCGTAATTCAGAGATTCCCGCTCATGAAGCGAAAGATGCTGATTGTCATGGTAATAATTATCCTGAGAAAGCACATTGACGCCTTCTGCGCTAAGTTGTTGAAGAATTTTGCTTACGACTGTGGTTTTCCCACTTCCAGTTCCTCCTGCGATTCCGATGACCAGCATGTTTAAAATAATTTTTACAAAGATAATATTTTAATTAAAAGCAGCTCTATACTTTTGAGTCGGACGCTGACTTAACGCGTTTGCGCTAGGCCAAACGGGGGTGAATTTAGCCGCCTTTCTTAGCCAATACCCAGCACATAGTGCACGACGGCTAAAACGCGAGCGAAAAATTCACGCGTCTGATTTCGGTAAAAACTCTCCGGTCTCGAAATGTCTTGCGCATCAAATCCAAGGGCATTCATTTGAGCGTTTCGAGCAAAGAAAAGCGCTCTAAAATTGTGGAAGCCTTGTGAGACGATAATCACACTACTTTCTAAATAGAGCTCCTTACACCGATCGATGCTTTGCTTGGTGCTCAGCCCCTTTGAGTCCATTATGATTATATCGGAAGGCACCCCCTCTTGGTAGATAAGAAAGTTTTTCATCGCCGTGGGCTCGTCGTAGCCCCGACTCTTCTCTCCGCTTACAAGAATGCGTTTAATTTTCCCATGGTGATACAAAAGGGCGGCTGCCTCCATGCGAGCTATAAAATAAGGATTGGCATTGCCACTCATGGTTTTTGGGGAGGTTCCAAGCACAAGGGCCGTACTGCGAGGAGGAATTTTTGATATTTTTGTAAAGGTTCGACCGTTGGTCAATGCAAAAACCCAAACGTTTGCAAAGAGCATCATTAGAACCGCTAACTCTAGGGTTCTAAGTAAAATCTTGACTATGTTTAGTGCACCTTTCAAACTTGATCAAAATCTAAGACAATTGTCTCGTTTAAAGCGTAGGACATGCAGGCCAAAATTTGACCCCGGTCCTCTTCGCTTTGCGTTAAATACTCATTCTCTAAAAGCTCTACTTCCCCTTCAACCAGTTTGCATTGGCACGAGCCGCAGATTCCCGACTTACACGAAAACGGCAGGCTAAATTTCTGCACGGATAAACTTTGTAACAGCTTGTTTTTATTCGACTCCAGCTGCGTCTGATGCCACTGCCCGTTGTATAAAAACTTCACATGGACGGGACTGATGTGAGGAAGCTGAACTTCCACAGGATAAATGTCGTCATTAAATTCTTCGAAAAGCTCAAAATGAATCTGTTTTTTTGGAATGCCATTTTCATAGCAGGCTCTGGCAATTGATTTAATCATCTCGCCCTTACCACAAATCAAAACATGATCGACGGCATCCCAAAGGGTGGACTCCTCGTCTGTGTCGTCAATCATCATAATCTGATTAATAATAAGATGAACCTTTTTTGCATCGATTCGGCCCTCAACAAAGCCATTGCCGATTTTTTCGCGCGAATAGAAATAATGCACTTCAAAGCGGTCCCTATGCGCCGCCTTTAGGGTTTCAATTTCTTCTTTAAAGGCGACCTCCTTGCGTGTGCGGTTCCCATAGAAAAGAAACAGGCGCGTTCTGGGTTCTGATTTTAAAAGAAATTTAAAATGACTGAGTATCGGCGTGATGCCGATGCCTGAAGCAAAGGCGACGATAGTTCGAAATTCGTGGGGTTTAGACTCAAGGGTAAAACGGCCTTTTGGCTCTGAAACCTCAAGGGTACTTCCCACTGGATAGTTTTGATCCAAACTTTGGGTAGAGCTTAAAGGATCATTGACTTTAATGGCAAGATTTAAAGTGGGCTCTAGACTTAGGCCCGTCATTGAGTAATCATTAAAGTAGAGCTCTCCTTGATGCGTGTAGCAAAGGGTCACATATTGTCCCGATTGATAGGCGAAATTGCCTTTCAAATCCTCGGGAATTTCGAGCTCCAAAGAAAAAGTGCTTTTGGTAAGTTGCTCTTTTTTCGTTATTTTTAGCGAGTGAAACACACCCTTTTTGACTTTCTGTAAAGTTGAATCCATAGGTGTAACAAAACTAAGAAAAATTATGAAAAGAATTTGTGCCCTTCTCGTACTTACATTAAGTTTAACAGCGTGTAAAAAAGAGACCCCTGCGACGCAGACGTCCCTCTCACAGCAGCAGCTAGAGGACTCTATAGGCGCTAATGAGCAGCCACTCACGGCGTTAAAAGAACT
>DCJS01000017.1:46659-54457 GCA_002319955.1 Flavobacteriales bacterium UBA1694 | reverse complement strand
ACAAACTTCTTTGCCACTTGGTGCGGCCCGTGCATTCGGGAAATGCCGCATTTTAAAGAAAAAATGACTGAGCTCGCAGGCGAAAAAGTGAAATTCACCTTTGTGAGTCTTGATCAGAAGGCTGATTGGGCCACCAAGGTTCAAGATTTTGGCGTGGAGTACGGCATTTCTGAAAACATCGTTCTTGTCGATGCAGAGGCTATCGAACCTAGTTTTTACAGCTCAAACTTTAAAACGTGGGACGGCTCCTCAATCCCTTTTACGCAGTTTAAAAAAGGGACTGAAAGCAAGGAAGTCGTTGGCATGATGACCAAAGAGCATATGGAGGCGCAGTTTGCAGCCATCCAGGCAAATTAAGTCGAGGCCTTTAGCCCCAAAATTAAATTTCTTGAAAGAACTTGATCCTTTCCGTCTGTATCCCTTTAGGGTTTTATGCCTCCTATTGGCTGTGCTCATTGGCGCCACTGCGGTGGCCAACTTGAGCATTGGGTATTTGGACTTAGGACTCCAAGATTTTTTTTATTCCGGAACGAACGCTACGGTAGCAGAGCTAAGACTGAATCGGGTTTTGGTCATGCTCCTAGCCGGGGTAAGTATTCCCACGGCAGGCTTTTTACTTCAAGAGTATTTTCAAAATCCCCTGGCGGGCCCCTCCGTGCTTGGAATCAGCTCAGTGGCCAGTTTGAGCGTCGCCCTGTATATTTTTGTTTCCCATGATTTTCTGGTGCCTGAGTTTTTGGAGAATGGTCTGATTTCAATTACGGCCATTGCAGGAAGTTTTCTTTTAATGCTTGTTCTGATGCTTATCTCCAAGCGTTTTGAAGACCCCTCGTTTCTAATCATATTTGGCTTTCTAATCTCTGCATTGGCGGGGGCGGTAGTCTCGGTGCTTCAGGTGTACGCCGATAACCAAAGTTTAAAGAATTACATTTTGTGGAGTTTTGGTGCCAATAACCAAGTCAATCAAAACCAAATTTTGGTCTTAGGTTTTTTTGTAGTGATCGGCCTGGGTCTGAGTTTTAAAACCATTAAGCCCCTGATTGGAAGTGCCCTGGGATTAAATTACGCGCAGAGTCTGGGCGTCAATTTAAAGCATCTAAAATACCTGGTCATTCTCGCCTCCTCACTACTCTCCGCCACGGTGACTGCCTTTCTTGGTCCAATCCTTTTTATCGGCATTGTCGTGCCACACTTTTCAAGGATGCTTTGGAATCCTTCAAAACTCTGGCACCAGTGGATTTTAAATATGCTTATCGGCATGCTTATTATGCTGATTTTTTCGTGCGTAAGCGAGCTTACGCTCTACCCTATCAACGTGATTACCTCTCTCTTTGGTATTCCCGTTATTCTACTCATGCTTCTAAAACCACGCAGCGCCTCATGAGCTCCCTACCGTACATAGAACTAAATGGCGTGAGCATTGGCTATACAGAGCCTTTGATTTCTGAGATCAACGCAACGATCTCAAAGGGTGAGGTGGTGCTGTTAATCGGCGAAAATGGCGTGGGAAAAACAACCTTAATGCGTAGCATTCTTGGCCAAGTTCCTACGCATGGAGGATCCATCACTTTAAATGGTGTAAACCTTAAATCCCTTAGCGCCTCAAAGCGGGCGTACCATACAGCCGTTGTGCTTGCAAAATCAAGTGTTCCCTCTCAACTCACCGTGAAGGACCTCGTCGCTTTAGGCAAATACATCTACTATCCTTATTATATCAAACTTAGTAAGGAGCATGAAAAGGAAGTTTTAGAAACGATCCAGGAGCTTGGACTTGAGCCCTATAAAAACCACCTACTTTCTGAGCTTTCTGAGGGCAATCTCCAAAAAGCGTATATCGCAAGAGCCCTTTGCCAAGACGCGCCTTTTATTCTGCTTGATGAGCCCACGGCTCACTTAGATGAGCGTAACAAGATTATGATCTTGAAACTCCTTCGTGAGCTCGCAAAATCCTATGGAAAACTTGTGCTCTTCTCCTCCCATGATTTTCGTTTAGCCAAAGAATTTGCGGATAAAATTTGGCTCATAAAAGACGGGAACTTCTCGAGTGGAATCTCTGAAGATTTGCTCTCTGAGCATAAAGAACTCTTACAGCCCCTGCTCTTTGATTTAAACCAAGGCTTTAGGCCCCCAGAGATTCATGCATTGGATTATGAGAAGGAACTTTTATATTCCTTTTTACAAAAACATTTTCAGCGTGATTTTTCAAAGTTTCGATTCACCTATGCTTCTGGGCAGTGGCGCGTTGAAAATGGGCAAACTGACGAGGTGTTTAATTCTTACGCTGAATTGAAGAACTTCTTATCTAAGACACTGTAAATCACACAAATACCTCTAGGATACGGATATACTATGCACGCATAGTATTATGCATGTCATATAATTTAACCTACTGACTATCAAACATTAACGAAAGTTTAACACCGTGTGCATACTATGCATGCATAAGATTTTCTATATTTGAAATAGCCCAATTGCGTTAATTATGAATGAACTAACCAAGCCTAAACTAGACAATATCGATTTAATCGTAAAATCCACGTGGTTAGCGGTTTCCAAGATGTATTCCGACATGGCTTCGGAATATGATTCAACCGCCGTGCAGGCTCTCACGCTTTTAAAGATTGATCCTAAAGACGGCACACGCAGCACCAATCTGGGACCAAAAATGGCTATTGAGCCGACGTCTCTTACACGGATTATCAAACTTTTAGAAGACAACGGCTATATCTATAAAGAAAAAACCACATTAGATAAACGAGAGGTTATTATTAAGCTCACCGATAAGGGGCATCAGCACCGGGACATTTCAAAAGATGTGGTTGTAAATTTCAATAAAATCATTGCCCAAGAAATCGATCCTCAGAAGCTCGAAATTTTTAAGGAAGTCATGAGCGCGATTTTAAAAACGGCTAATAAATTAAACACTAAAAAGAAATAAATGAAACGCAGAATTAAACACGTTAGCGTTCTTGGTTCAGGAATTATGGGATCTGGCATCGCCGCACATTTCGCCAATATTGGTGTCGAAGTGCTGCTGCTAGACATTGTTCCAAATGAACTCAGTGCCGCTGAACAAAAAAAAGGCCTAAGCCTTGAGAGTAAAGCGGTTCGTAACCGGATTGCAAATGAAAACTTAGAGAAATTAAAAAAAGCAAGTCCGGCACTTCTGTATTCGACCAGTTTTGCTGAGCGCATTAAGACCGGTAATTTTGAAGATGATTTAGAGAAACTTAAAACCACCGATTGGATTATTGAAGTGGTAGTGGAACGGCTTGACATCAAAAAATCCGTTTATGAAAAGATTGAACTGCACCGCACGAAAGGCACTTTAATCTCAAGCAATACCTCAGGAATTCCAATCAACCATTTGGTTGAAGGACGCTCTGAGGACTTCAAAGCTCATTTTGCTGGAACGCATTTCTTTAATCCCGTGCGTTACCTTCCCCTACTTGAAATCATTCCTACCAAAGACACAAATCCTGAAGTCCTTGACTTCTACATGGCTTACGGGTCTAAATACCTAGGAAAAACAACTGTCCTTGCAAAAGATACCCCCGCGTTTATTGCGAACCGCATTGGGGTGTTTTCCATGATGAACCTTCTGCACTCCGTTCAGGAGCTTGGGCTCAGCGTGACGGATATTGATAAACTTACAGGTCCTGTCATTGGGCGACCAAAATCAGCCACTTTTAGGACGGCCGATGTGGTGGGACTCGATACCCTAGTCCATGTGGCTAAAGGCGTTCACCAAAGTGGCGTTGAGCCAAATAATTTCAATGACGTCTTTAAACTTCCACCTTACATCGAAACGATGATGGCTAATAACTGGCTTGGATCAAAATCCGGTCAAGGCTTTTTCAAAAAGGTGAAAAACAGTGAGGGGGTGTCTGAAATTTTAGGCCTTAACCTTCAAACCATGGAGTACGAAGCGCAGGGCAAATCAAATTTCCCAACGCTCGAACTTACAAAAGCTATTGACAAACCTCTAGACCGATTTAAAGTGTTAATCGGTGGAAAAGATAAAGCAGGCGAACTCTACAGAAAATCCTTTGGGGCTCTCTTTGCCTATGTCTCTCACAAGATCCCTGAAATCTCGGATGAACTCTATAAAATTGACGATGCGATGCGCGCTGGATTTGGCTGGGAAAATGGTCCCTTTGAAATCTGGGATGCCATTGGTGTGGAGAAAGGCGCTACCCTAGCAAAGGACGCAGGCTACGATTTAGCCCCTTGGGTTGATACGCTGGAATCGTTCTACAAAGTAGACGAAAAAGGCCACAAACAGTACTACGACCAAAACGAAAAAACCTACAAAGCGATACCCGGACAAGAGTCCTTTATTATTCTTGATTCGATCCGTAAGGAAAAAACCCTATGGAGTAATTCAGGAGCAGCGATTGTTGATCTTGGCGATGGAGTCATTAATTTTGAGATTCGCTCGAAAATGAACTCCCTTGGCGGCGAGGTTCTCGATGGGTTAAACCGCGCGATTGATTTAGCTGAAAGAGACTACGACGCGCTTGTCGTGGGGAACCAAGGCACGAATTTCTCCGTCGGTGCAAACCTAGCCATGATTCTCATGATGGCCATTGAGCAGGATTGGGACGATTTGAATATGGCAATTGCCTACTTCCAAAAATCGATGATGCGCGTGCGCTATTCGAGCATTCCGGTGGTGGTCGCTCCCCATGGAATGACCTTAGGGGGTGGCTGCGAAATGACCATGCACGCGGACCGCGTGGTGGCCGCTGCAGAAACCTATATCGGACTGGTTGAAACGGGCGTTGGGGTCATTCCTGGCGGTGGTGGAACCAAAGAATTGACGCTAAGAACCTCAAAAGAGTTTATCAAAGATGATGTGAAGACCAACCGTCTAAGAGATGCCTTTATGAACATTGCGATGGGTAAAGTAGCCACATCAGCTTACGAAGCCTATGATATGGGAATTCTAGAGGCTCATAAGGATATTGTGGTTGTGGATAAAACGCGTCAAATAAAAGAAGCCAAGAAAGTGGCGCAACTTCTTGCCCAACAAGGGTACACCCAACCAATCGAGCAAAAAGTGATGGTCCTTGGAAAAGATGCCCTTGGGATGTTTTATGTTGGAACAGACCAGATGCTAGCCGGACGCTATATTTCTGAGCACGATAAGAAAATCGCTGATAAACTCGGGTACGTCATGGTCGGTGGAAACCTCTCAGAGCCCACCCAAGTGAGTGAACAGTACTTACTCAATCTTGAACGCGAAACGTTCTTACAACTCTGTGGGGAGCGCAAGACCCTCGAGCGTATCCAACACATGTTACAAACCGGAAAACCGCTTCGTAACTAATATTTAACCTCTAAGAATAAAAAAATGTCAAAAGCAGCATATATCGTAAAAGGCTATAGAACAGCCGTCGGAAAGGCGCCAAAAGGCAGTCTGCGTTTCACAAGACCCGACGTCATGGCCGCGAGAGTAATTGAGAAGTTGATGGCCGAACTTCCCGGTCTAGACAAAAACCGTATTGACGATTTAATCGTCGGAAATGCCATGCCTGAAGCAGAGCAAGGTTTAAACGTCGCGCGTTTAATTTCCCTTATGGGACTTAATACGGAAAAAGTTCCCGGCGTTACAGTGAACCGCTACTGCGCCTCTGGCTCTGAAGCGATTGCCATTGCAAGCGCAAAAATTCAGGCCGGTATGGCGGACTGCATTATTGCCGGTGGAACAGAAAGCATGAGCTACATTCCTATGGGCGGCTACAAGCCCGTTCCAGAATCGGCGACAGCAAAATCCAACCCGGATTACTATTGGGGAATGGGCTATACGGCTGAAGAGGTCGCTAAGCAGTACCAAATTTCCAGAGAACAGCAAGATGAATTCTCCTTTCACTCGCACCAAAAAGCGCTAAACGCGCTGGCGACTGGAAAGTTTGAAAGTCAAATTGTTCCGCTTCCCGTTGAATACAATTTTCTAGATGAAAATCAGAAAATGCAAACCAAGAACTTTGAATTTAAAGTGGATGAAGGCCCAAGACAAGACACCTCTCTTGAAGGCCTGGCCAGACTAAGACCCGTATTTGCCAATGGCGGAAGCGTGACGGCTGGAAACTCCTCCCAAATGTCAGACGGCGCCGCCTTTGTGATGGTCATGTCTGAAGACATGGTGAAAGAACTTGGTCTTGAACCTCAGGCGCGCCTTGTGGCTTACGCCGCAGCGGGACTCGAGCCTAGAATCATGGGAATGGGACCACTCTACGCCGTACCAAAAGCCCTAAAGCAGGCTGGACTTTCTTTAAAGGACATCGATTTAATTGAGCTCAATGAAGCGTTTGCGTCTCAGTCCGTAGCCCTTATAAAAGAACTCGACTTAAATCCAGAGATCTTAAACGTGAATGGCGGGGCGATCGCCCTTGGGCATCCTCTAGGATGCACCGGAACCAAACTTACCGTTCAATTAATGAGCGAAATGAAGCAGCGAGGCGGAAAATACGGCATGGTCACCATGTGCGTTGGGACGGGACAGGGTGCCGCGTCTATTTTTGAAATTTTATAACAAAAAAAAAGATAAACAAATGAGTGCAAACCAAAACTACACAATAGACGGGGGCGAATTCCTAATTAAGGACATCCCTGCCCAAGAGATCTTTTCACTAGAGGAACTCTCCGAGGAGCAAACCATGCTCCGTGAGTCCCTCTATGATTATATGGAGCGCGAAGTGGTTCCAAAAAGAGAACGATTTGAATCGAAGGACTACGCACTAACTGAGTCGTGTATGCGCGAGCTTGGCGAGCTTGGATCCTTAGGAATCGCTGTACCTGAAGTCTACGGAGGTCTAGGAATGGGCTTTGTAACCACAATGCTTGCCTGTGATGTGGTCTCGGGAGCGAATGGCTCCTTGGCAACGGCCTACGGTGCACATACCGGAATTGGAACATTACCCGTTCTACTTTATGGCACTGAAGAACAAAAGCAAAAATACCTTCCAGCTCTTGCCACTGGAGAGAAGTTTGGAGCGTACTGCCTTACCGAGCCGGATGCGGGCTCGGATGCGAACTCGGGGAAAACCAGAGCGAAACTTTCTGAGGATGGCACCCATTACTTAGTGACCGGTCAAAAAATGTGGATCTCCAATGCAGGATTTGCTGATACCTTTACCTTTTTTGCAAAGATTGAAGACGACAAAAACATTACGGGGTTTGTAATCAACCGCTCGGAACTCGAAAACCCAGAAAGCTTCACTTTAGGTGAGGAAGAACATAAATTGGGAATCCGCTCATCCTCCACGCGTCAGGTATTTTTCAACGAGATGAAAGTGCCTGTTGGAAACCTACTCGGCGAGCGAAATAACGGCTTTAAAATTGCGTTAAACGCCCTTAATGCGGGCCGTATTAAATTAAGCGCCGCCAATTTGGATGGGCAGCGTCGCATTACCAAGCTTTCGATCGCCTATGCGAATGAAAGAAAACAGTTTGGGGTGCCAATCGCTAGCTTTGGAGCCATTCGTAAAAAAATTGCTGAGATGACCACCGGTATTTTCGTTTCCGAAGCGGCCTCGTACCGCGCGGCTAAAAACGTAGAAGACAAAATCAAGCAAAATTTAGAGTCGGGAATGGACCATCAAAAAGCAGAATTGAAAGCCCTAGAGGAGTTCGCTGTAGAGTGTTCAATTCTAAAGGTATATGTATCGGATTTAACCCAGCATATTGCCGATGAAGGAATTCAAATTTACGGTGGTATGGGCTTCTCTGAAGACGCGCCAATGGAATCGGCCTGGAGAGACTCTCGCATTGGAAGAATCTATGAAGGAACCAA
>DCJS01000017.1:836-46617 GCA_002319955.1 Flavobacteriales bacterium UBA1694 | reverse complement strand
CTTCTAGGCATCCCTTCCTTTGACGTGCCTGATTACTCAGCCTATATGTCTGAAGAAAAAGCAATCGTTCACAACATGAAGAAAGTCTTTCTAATGGTCTCAGGCGCAGCGCTTCAAAAGTACATGACTGAAATTGAAAATCAGCAGCATCTTCTTCTTAATGCTTCCGAGATCCTAAACCAGATCTACATGGCAGAATCTGCTATTTTAAGAGCTGAAAAGCATTTCGATACCGATTCCGTGCAGGCAAATATGGCCCGCTTAAATCTTTACAAGGCAGTTGAAAAAACAATTGTTGCGGCAAAAGAAGGAATCATTTCATTTGCTGAGGGGGATGAGCAGCGCATGATGCTCTCAGGACTTAGACGTTTCACTAAGTATACGAATGTTCCAAATATCGTAGAACTTACAGAGAAAATTGCAGCCCATTACGTGGAGAAAGGTTCGTATTAGAACCTCGCCTTATAATTCTAATGCCGTCTCAAATTGAATTGAGACGGCATTTTTTTTGACGAATGGGGAATTGTCTGGAATAGGTGCTCTCCTTATATGCTGATAATAGGTTTGTAAGTGTATTGAAGGTAAATCTGGCTCGTAAACTACCCTATTGACTAGCCGTTTTTAGAATCGGATTGTAGGTCATAGACTCACACAAAGATAGTTCAGCAGAAAGAAAATTGAACACCAAATAATCTCTAAGGACTACCTTTTTGATAGACACATAGTACTAAAAAATCTAGTTTGAAAACACATGAATAAGATCGCTTTAATGTGGTAATTTCTCTCTGAGTAATCCATAAACCCAAGTTCCTGCAATGGCACTAAACAGAGTAACTGCAACGACCGTAGCCCCAGTCCCGATTTGTGCAAAAAGCGGTCCGGGACACGCTCCTGTCATCACCCAACCAAAACCGAATAATAAACCGCCATAGATTTGCCCTTTATTAAACGTTTTTGGAGCAATTCTTATGGTTTCTCCTTCAATGGTTTTGATATTGAATTTCTTTATCAGAAAAATCGAAATCATTCCTGTGATGACCGCACTTCCAATGATACCATACATATGAAAGGATTGTAAACGGAACATTTCCTGTATGCGATACCAGCTTACTACTTCCGATTTTACGAATACTGTACCGAACACGATTCCAATCAACAGGTATTTGAAGCTATGATACCATTTGTCTTCCAAACGGCTTTCATTTACACACATAGCATCTAACTCACGAAGTTGCAAATCTTTTTCTCTATCTATATTTTGTTTCATTTCTTGTTGTGTTTAAAGTGAAAGTATAAATGGTAAAATAAGGTTTGCCATAATGAAACCGCCAATCATAAAACTGATGGTGGCTATAAGCGAGGGCAATTGTAAATTAGATAATCCCATAATGGCGTGTCCGCTTGTACAGCCTCCTGCATAGCGTGTTCCGAAACCTACCAAAAAGCCTCCTGCTACAATTAGGATAAAACCTTTGAGCGTAAATAAAATTTGCCAATTAATGATGTCTTCAGGAATCAAATTACTGTAATTGGTAATGCCGTAACCCGCCAATTCTTCTACCAATTTTGGATTGATTTCAATAGGGTTGGGATTGGACAACAAGTTAAAGGCAATTGCTCCGCCTGTAAATATCCCAAATACAAAAAACAAATTCCACGCTTCTTTTTTCCAATCGTATTTAAAGAATGGAATGTTGGCTGGCATACACGAAGCACATATATGCCGCAAAGATGAACTGATACCGAATGATTTGTTGCCAATGATTAAAAGTACGGGGACGGTTAACCCGACCAATGGGCCTGCAACGTACCAAGGCCAGGGTTGTTTCAATAATTCTAACATTTATATTTATTTGTTTTCGTTAATCAATCTTTCCAATTCATTTGCTGGAAAAACACCCGATTGTCGCCAGCATATTTTTCCTTTTTTAAATATAATAAGTGTAGGTACACCACGTACCTGATAGGCTGCTGCTGCCTGCGGATTCTTATCCACATCAATTTTAATAATGTTGGCATCATCGCCCATACGCTGTTTTAATTCTACCAAAATGGGTGACATCATTTTGCAGGGACCGCACCATTCGGCAAAGAAATCGACCAATACCAGTTTATCTCTGTTAATTATTTCTTCAAACGTCATAGTGCTTTTTTGTCTTTTTTAAATGTTGATAATAAGAGCCCGCCCATAGCGGCACCATATAGAGTACTGTTTACTCCGTTGGAAGTGATGGCACAACTGCCCGTATTGCAACCTACAAATCTCCAATATAAATAGCCTGCGACTGCGCCAATAGCACTACCTATGAGGGTAATCAAATATTTCTTACTAAACTTCTTCATACGATATATCTTCTAATTTTTTATTGGTTTTGCGAACAGGCGTATTACAACCTGATCCACTACAGCAAGCGATATTCATTAGCTGCATTAACGAGAACAAACTGCCTAATCCTACGAAAAACCATTCTTTTTCCATAATACCCTGAACAATAATAAAAATGCCTAATGCGAATCGAAGCACCCGCATTAAATTCCAATTTCTCAAATATTCCTTCATTATTTTTATTTTTTTATTGCCAAAACCCTTCGAACTGAAGCCTATTGTTCTTGTCTTTATCTTTCATCCCAAAAACTTTGCCCTGTTTTACTCATTTACTGCCTTATTTACATTTTGCAATGTTGCGCCGTTGATTATATTTTGAAAACCATGGTGTTCCAAAATTCTTTTTGCCTGTGCACTGCGGTTTCCGCTTCGGCAAAAGACAACGGTATTCTTCTTGTTTTCGAATTTTGCCAATTGGACTGAAATTTTATCCAATGGAATGTTTACCGCGCCTTTTACGCTACCTGCCGAAAACTCGGCAGGTGTGCGAACATCGACTAAAAAAGCGTTGTTTTTTATTACTTCTGTTAATTGGCTATTGTCTGTTTTGCCAAATAATGCTGAAAAAAATCCCATAATTCTAATGTTTATTTATCTGTAATTGTCTTTCCATCAGCAGACAACCACTCTTTCATTCCGCCCGAAAAATTCTTTACGTTTTCAAAACCGTTTTTTGCTAGAATAGAATACGCTATTGCCGAACGGTCGCCTGCCTGACAATGAATAATCACCGGCTTGTCTTTACTGACTTTATGCAAGTTGTCTGGTAAGGTTCCAACAAAAACGTTTTCTGCTTGAGCCATGTGTCCAGCCTCATATTCAGCTGCGCCTCGAACATCTATTATCTGTACATTATCTTTTCCGAGATAAGATTTAAATTCGTCCATAGAAATCACGGCTGCTGTTTGTAGTTCAATACCCAGATCGTTTACATCCGAAATGTAGCCGTAAATGTTATCCAAGCCTATACGCATCAACTTACGTGTCAAATCTTCCATTTGACTTTCTTCGGCCACCAGTATAAACTGCTCCTGATAGTTTAATAACCAACCACACCACGTAGAAAAAGAGTTAGTGCCCTGAATATTCAGGCTTCCAGCAATAAAACCATTGGCAAAATTTACTTTATTGCGGGTATCGATTATCTTAATATTTTTTTCATGGGCAGAAATAAACTGTTCTACGGATAGCTTCGGATGTTTTGGAACTTCGATCAGCAATGGGCGATTAACCTTATTCAGGTGTTTCATCATCCCAAAATATTTAGGCGCTTCGGGTTGGTCGGCTAAGAGGTAATCGGTAAACCCCTTTTCATCTTGGCCATACTGAAATGCCCAATTGCGAATTTTTTCATATCCCACCGTTGAGCTGTGCACAGCTCCCAAAGCCTTTCCACAAGCCGAACCT
The DNA here is from genome assembly GCA_002319955.1 of Flavobacteriales bacterium UBA1694. GTDB lineage: Bacteria > Bacteroidota > Bacteroidia > Flavobacteriales > Weeksellaceae > Planobacterium_A. The sequence continues at coordinate 42,824 of DCJS01000017.1, read as the reverse complement.
GCCCCGTGTGCTGACCATACCTGAACATAGTCGGGAAGAGTGGCAAACTTTTTTAATGATTGGAACATCTGTTTGGCTCCTGCTTCTTTTGTTCCGATAAGCCCTGCGGCTTTTTCCAACAAATCAGGGCGACCAATATCGCCTACAAATACAAAATCGCCTGTGAACACCATCATGGGCTTATCCGTAGCCGGATGGTCAGTCAACAAAAAGCTGATGCTTTCCGGTGTGTGACCGGGCGTGTGCATAACCTTTAACGTTAGGTTGCCTACATTAATCACATCGCCGTCTTTTAACCCTATGTGGGCAAACTGATAGTGCCATTCTTCACCGCCTTCATCTGAAAGGTACATCGTTGCACCTGTAACGGTACTTAATTCTCTCGATCCACAAAGAAAATCTGCGTGTACATGAGTTTCAGCAATGTGCGTGATACGCAGATTATTCTGTTTTGCAATTTCAAGATATACATCGATATCTCTTTGGGCATCTATTACGATGGCTTCGCCCGTAGCCTGACAGCCTACAAGGTAACTACCTTGTGCTAAGCTCTTATCATAAACGTGTTCAAAAAACATAGTCCTTTATTTTAATGTGTAATAATTCTTTTGATACGGCAAATTTCCGTTACTTATTTTTCATCTACAGCTACTTTGGTCACATAAGGGAAATTAGTTCAATAGGGTTTCTTTAATGATAATATAAACCCCCATTATCAGCACAAACCAACCGAAAGCAGGCTTTAGTTTTTTAGTGTTTATTTTAATTGAAAGATAACTGCCTATTAATATGCCAATAATAGCGATTGCGGCAATGCTTAATAAAAGCTCCCATTGTATGGAAATTTGAGGTAATGAAAACAGAAAACCCGTTAATGAATTGATTGAAATAATTACCAGTGAGGTGCCGACAGCGGTTTTCATCGGTAATTTCAAGAAGTTAACCAAAGCGGGAATAATTAGAAAGCCGCCACCTGCACCAATCAATCCTGTAATCAATCCGATAAATAATCCTTGAAGAATAATTTGAAGATAATTGAATGGCCGTTTTCGGAAAACAGCATCCCCTTTTTGCCCGTCTTTCTTTATCATGCTGTAAGAAGTGAATAGCATCAGAACGGCAAACAGTAACAACAAAAATATACTTTTGGTAACGATGAAATTTCCGATACTGAAAATATCGTTTGGAATGGCAACAACGACAAATGTCCTGGTAAGGAAAACGGCTGCAATGGACGGTATGCCGAACACAATAGCTGTTTTTATATTGACCAAACCTTTTTTGAAGTAGGAAAATGAACCGACAGCACTTGTTGTGCCAACGATAAAAAGAGAATAAGCGGTCGCCAAAACCGCATTTATGCTGAACATGTAAACCAAAACAGGAACGGTAAGAATACTGCCGCCGCCGCCGATTAACCCTAATGTTATACCTATAAAAATTGATGCTATATACCCTGCTATATCCATGAGATTTCTGAAATTGATACTGCAAAATTGTATCACTTTAAAATCCTATACAGCTACTTTGGTTACATAAGGATGATTTTGTTTCTACCCAATTTAACTTTACCGATTTCTTCCAGTCGCTTTAATAGTCGTGATACAACGGTCCGGGCAGTGCCTAATTCGTTGGCTAATTGCTCATGGGTAATGTTTAAAATATTATTTTCTGTAAGCTCCTGTTTTTTGTATAGCAAGGACAATAGACGCTCGTCCACTTTTTTGAAAGCGATCGCATTGACAATTTCCAAGAGTTCCTCGAAACGCTTGTGGTACAAACGGAAAATATAATCCAACCACTGCGGATATTCTTTGATGAACAACGCTACCTTTTCCATAGGCAGAAACAGGATTTCGGCGTCTTCTTCAACTTCAGCTTTTACCTTGCTTGTTTCATTGTGCATGCCCCCCAAAAAAGACATAATGCAACTTTCGCCGGCTTTGATGTAATACAATAAGATCTCTCTGCCGTCCTCTTCAGTTCGGATAACCTTGAGTGTTCCGCTAGTAACAATGGGAATAGACCGTATGGATGCATTTTCATTCAGGATAATACTTCCTGCTTGGTACTCTTTACGTATGCTGTACTGATAAAGTTTCTCTATCAATTCGGGCGAGGACTTAAATTCTGCTATTTGTTCGAGGTTTTCCATTTTTCTTTTTGGCTTTTTAACTATTCCGTAGTGGTATCAAAATCTAAATAAACAATTTTCTTAGGTCCGAATAACTTTAAATTTTCCATAATCAAACTAAGACAGGCTTGTTTGTTAATGAAGATACACCTAATGTCTATTATCATGCACTTAGCTTTCTGCCTCCGTTGCATTTATGGTAAGATCAGATGGATGTACTATCATGTTTGTTTGCTCGACTCAAATTCTTTGAACACCTTTATTTCATTACACTATAGGTTGGATCTTCCATAATATTGATGTGAATCACAGCCTCAGCATTCGTAAGGAGCTCGCGACAATCTGAGCTTAGATGTTTTAAATGAATGGTTTTTCCCTCTTTTTTGTATGACTTTGTAAGCTTATTTAACGCTTCGATCGCGGACATATCCACCACCTTGCTTTGGGTAAAATCAATCACGACCTGCTCAGGATCTTGGGCTGGATCAAATTTCTCTAAAAAGGCAGTCGTGGAACCAAAAAATAAGGGTCCAAAAATTTCATAATGTTTTACCCCCTGATCGTCTACATACTTTCTGGCACGGATGCGCTTTGCACTCTCCCATGCGAAAACTAGGGCTGAGAGCAGCACTCCTACAAGAACCGCAAGGGCAAGATTATGCGTCACCACAATAATAAGCCCCACAAGAATTCCAATGAGGATGTCTGGACGAGGCATTCTTCGAATAATTTTAAAACTTGCCCACTCAAAGGTTCCCACAGCGACCATCATCATCACACCCACCAAGGCGGCCATTGGAATTTGCTCGATGATAGGACCGCCCACTAAAATGACTAGTAAAATGGTTAGCGCCCCAATTACAGCGGAGAGCCGGGTTCTTCCCCCGGCGCCAATATTTACCATGGTTTGGGCCACCATGGCGCAGCCTCCCATCCCACTGAACAGTCCGTTGGTGATATTTGCAGCCCCTTGAGCCATGGCCTCTCGGTTAGAATTCCCTTTTGTGGCTGTCATTTCATCCACCATGTTTAAGGTTAGTAAACTTTCAATAAGGCCAACACCAGCCATGACGAGGGCGTAGGGAAAAATGATTTTAAGCGTTTCTAAACTAATTGGGACGCTCGGTAAATGAAACGAAGGAAAAGCGCCACTGACCGAGGCGATATCTTTGACTTGTTTCGTGTCAATATTAAACCCATAAACTAGGGCAAAAACCACCATAATGGCTACGAGTGAGGATGGAACGGCCTTGGTTAGCTTGGGAAGTAAGTAGACGATGGCAATAGTCAGAAGCGTTAGCCCAACCATTAAATAGAGCGCCTCACCTTGCATCCAGGTTTCTACCCCCTGATCCTTCACTTTAAACTGCACCACTTGAGCCATGAAAATAATAACGGCGAGGCCATTTAAAAACCCGTACATCACGGGCTGAGGAATAAGACGAACAAGTTTTCCTAATTTGAAAGCACCCACAAGAATTTGAAGAACGCCAGCCAGAGCCACCGCGGCAAATAAGTACTCGACACCATGGGACGCAGCCAAGGCTATTAAGACCACCACCGTGGCTCCAGCACCCCCTGAGACCATCCCAGGGCGACCGCCTAAAACGGCCGTAACAAGTCCCATAAGAAACGCGGCATAAAGTCCCGTTAAGGGCGAGAGTCCTGCAAGAATCGCAAACGAAAGCGATTCGGGAATCATGGTCATCGCCACGGTTAAACCCGCGAAGAGCTCATTTTTGAAATTAATCTTCCCGCGAAAATCAAACAAGTTAATTACCTTTTCCATAGTCTATCCCTAGGGAGAAATTTTTATCGAATTAATTTAAAAAATAGTGAGAAAATAAGGAACTCACGCGCTCCATTTCCACTCGAAGATTATTGGCTAGAAGCAGCTTAAGTTTAAACAGAATTGGATCCATCCCCGTGGTTAAACTACTCCACTGCGCCTCAGGAATGATGCTATAGCATTTCCCGTTTAGCTCCAGGCGCAACGCGCTGTCGACAAGGGAAACCCGGATACGGCTTACCACCTGATAGAAGGAGGTTTCGCTTAAACGCTCAAAGCCGTCCCGACTCAATTCTTGGCAGAGTCGTTTAAAAATAAGTTCACTTTCCGGACTTAAACTCATAAATCGATACATTTAACGTTCAAAACTATTAAATAGGAATTAATTCCAAGCTTAATTCACTTACTTTTTTCATTTCAATTTCTCCCCAGTGGTCTTGTCTAAAAGAAGAATAATAGTTAATTTTACCTAAACGAACTGCGACTTCTATGACAAAATTAGACCTTTTACATAAAGCTATTAAAATTGCCTCAAAGGCTCACAGGGGCCAAACCGACCGTCATAACGCCCCCTACATTGCGCACGTATTAAGAGTATCGAACGCGGGAAGAACCCTAGATGAGAAAATTGTAGGCGCCCTTCACGATGTTGTTGAAGATTGTCCTGAATTCAATTTGGACTATCTGGCTGAGGCTGGATTCCCTGGCGATATAATTAAAGCCGTGGAATGCTTAAGCAAAATGGATCCTCAGGAGCCTTATCCCGCTTTTATTGCAAGAATTGAAAGCTCTGCTCTTGCCATCGCGGTCAAGTTAAATGACCTCAGAGACAATATGGATCTTGTCCGCTACCCAAATGAACTGACAAGTCAAGATCTCAAACGCCTTCAAAAATACCATAACGCGTACCGCTATTTAATTGAACGTTATTAAGCGCTTCGCTAATCGGCGCTAGGAAAACTATACTCCTTTTCATCGTCGGTACCATCCAAACTGATGTTCAAGGCTAAATAGATGAAATTAATATTTTTGTTTCCTTTAGACGCAAATTCTCTTTGCCACATGTAGCCACTGGCAAGGCCAAAGGTTTCATCGACTTGATAACCTACCCCAGTATACAATCGGTTACGAGAGAAAACGGGCTCGGTGTTTGAGGGCGTAAAAAAGACCTCGTCGTAGACGTTCGCAAAGAGCGTCCCGGGAACTACCTTAGAATTATTTAAAGGAACGGATATATTGAGTCGATAACGAAACCGGGTTCTCCCACTGGTCACATCCTTATCTGGTTCATAAAACCAACTTTTCTCAGCGCGCACTCTGTTTTCAAATTTGACCCGCCCACTCTTTAAATCAATCACATCTTGAAGCCAGATGCGAAATTCTTCTTTATCTAAATTATGCTCTGCGTAGGTGGCGTAACGTCCAATACCAATAAAGGGTTTGTGGTTCGGGGTCAAATTGTACCCTATTCCCCCTTTAACTTCGTAATAATCTGGATAGGAAAAATCCTCTATACCCCGAAGCTGAAACTCTCCAAAGGCAAAAAATTTCTCATGGAATTTATAGGTTATGGTCGTGGAATTATAGCTCGATAGAGACTGCGCCTGTAACAGTATAACCGAAAAAAAGGCTAATACGAGAGAGAGATGTTTCATGAGGGCAAAAATACTAAATTTTAGATAAGTCTCTTAGTTAAACTTGATGCGCCAGATCGCGCCAAGTTGAAAAAGGCGGCCCGGCATTGGCACACCAAAGGCTTCATGGTACTGCGTATTTGTAAGATTTTGAAGCAGTAGAAACAACTGCAGATCTCTTAGCTCATAGTTCAGCTTTGCATCCAAAAGATGGTAACTGTAGCCCGTGGCTCTAGACTGGTAGCGGTATACAAGCTCGCTATTAAATTTCTGGCTCAGTCTATTTTGGAGCGTCCCTACAATCTGATGGCGCTGATGGTCCAGCACATATTTAGATAAATTCGCTTTGGGATCAAGCGACTGATTTAAATAGGTATAGCCCACAGAATATGCCTGTACAAACCGGTTTGGACGCACCGAAAATTGCATTTCAAAACCAAGCGTTGAAATAGCACCCACATTTTGGGCCAACCAAGGCTCGGTTGCTAGGTTTTTCACCCAATCGATTCCGTTTTTCGTTTCTCTACCGAAAAAACTTGCCTGAGCCAAAACCGTATTTTTTAAATAGCGGTAGCCCAGTTCATAACTTATGGCATTTTCGGGTTTCAAATCAGGGTTTCCTATTTCAGTTTTACTTTCATAGTATAAATCGGTAAAGGTTGGAATTCGATGCACGCGCGAGGCGTTGATATAGAGTTTATGGCTTGTATTAAAGTCGTAACCGACATCAATCCCGGGATAGAAAAAGGAACCCACTTCTGAGAAATCCGCCCAGGTGAGTCCAGGCACGATTTGAAGACGGCCTTTTAGGAGAGAAAAATGGTGTTCAAAAAACCCTTGCGTTAGAAAGCGCTCGCGCCTGCCTAGGTTATTACTTGAAAGGGCCTCTTGCCTCAACTCCACACCCACCCCGGTGTACCCAAGTGAAGATTTAAATCCAGCATTTAAATCACCCCCGTAGGTGTTCCCAATATGCATATTTCGATACCCTTGTGGCTTATCACGCTCATAGAGGTAGAGGTCCTGCCCGCGACGCCAAAACAAATTTGAATTGAAATTTACGTTTCCAATGGTTTTCTCTAAGCCCACACTAAGTACGGAAGCCTGGGTTTCTTCGTACTGCTCTGTGGCAAGCGGCGAGGCGTAAAAGCCGTTGGCACCGAATTTACGCTCAGTTAGCCCCGCTTGAAACTTAATTTTCCCTTCGGGCAGTCGCAGTTGGTTTTGATAAAATACATTCTGTATGTTATAATCGGTATTATGGCGATACCCCTGCGAAGCACTGGTATTGGCCATGATTAGGTTCGAGAATTTCTCAGTTCCAAATGTCGCACTGGCCCCCAGCCCATAGCTTGAAAAATCGCCAAATTCAGCCTTAATTATGGCCTGCTCCTGTGACTGCGTCTTTGTGACCACATTGATAACGCCTGCAAATGCGTTATTACCGAAACGCCTTGCCGCTGGTCCTTTAATGATTTCAATGCGCTCTACATTTTGTAAATCAATTGGAATAGAGAATGAATTATGTCCCGTCTGCGCATCGTTCATTCGAATGCCATTGATAAGAATCATCGTCTGCTCAAAGGAGCCTCCACGAATTGACACGTCCGCCTGCACGCCTGAAAGGCCGCGGCGCTGGACGTCAAGGCCTAGGGTCTGCTGCAAAAGCTCATCAAGACTTTGTGCGGGGGCTCTCTCAATGTCTTCCCGTGTTAAAACAACCGTGTTTTCATTAAGAGATTTATAGGGAAGAGAAAGAAATTTACCTTGAATAGAAATCGATTCAATAGCCAATTCTTTTGTTTGAGCTATCACACCAAAATTAGAGAAGAGAACAAAGGCGCTAAGCAGAATTTTTTTCATAAAAGTATCTTTTTGAACAATTTATTATATTTTTAATAATCACATAAAAATGATCAACTGACCTACTGGCAGCTATCTATAGGTATTTTCGGAGCAAATATAATTATGTTTTCCATAATAGCATAATAATTTTTTAATCGATTTATTCGGAATCCATCCTAAATAGAGTGGCTTAAACACATAGGTATGCAACCCCTAGGTGAAGCGGTGCATTTCTTATAAGGGATCGCGGCCTTTAGGCAAATTTTTTTGCGTAATTTTGTCCCTCTCGAATTTCACCATGACAACACGCGAAAAAATAAATATAAAGACGGAACTTTTTGTTAAGAACGCCCATCTTAACAACCTCAAACACATCGATGTACTCATTCCAAAGAACAAGCTCGTGGTTATCACAGGCGTTTCCGGAAGCGGTAAATCCTCCCTCGCATTTGACACCATTTATGCCGAAGGTCAAAGGCGTTATGTGGAGAGCTTAAGCTCTTACGCAAGACAGTTTTTAGGAAAACTCGAAAAGCCGAAAATTGACGATATCAAAGGGCTTGCACCTTCAATTGCCATTCAACAAAAAGTAATTTCCTCAAACCCTAGATCCACCGTGGGGACCTCCACTGAAATCTACGATTACCTTAAATTACTCTACGCTCGAATTGGACGCACCTTTTCGCCTATCTCAAATCAACAAGTCACTAAAGACAGCGTTACAAGCATTATCGATTTCCTTGCAAAGCAAAAAGAGCAAACGCCTTTTTTACTGCGCGTGGCTCTTTCAAATTCACCGGCTGAATTTTCTGAGCTGCTTAAAACCTTAAAGCTCTCTGGGTTTAACCGTTTGGAAATTGATGCGAACCTCGTGGCTATTGAGGACCTTGAAAGCTTCGGGTTTGTTCCTGAACCCACGATGGATATCCACCTCGTAATCGAGCGGTTTTTCTACCAGCATGAGGAAAGTTTCCTTCAGCGTTTAGCCGATTCAATCCAATTGGCTTTTTATGAAGGTCACGGAAGTCTTTCTTTAAAAAACACCGAAACAAGTGAAGTCTTTGATTTTTCAAACAAGTTTGAGCTTGACGGCATGGAGTTCTTAGAACCCAATGTGCACTTTTTCAGTTTCAATAATCCCTACGGGGCCTGCCCTACATGTGAGGGCTACGGAAAGATCATCGGCATTGATACCGACCTCGTCATTCCCCACAAAAGCCTCTCGCTCTATGAAGATGCAGTTGCCGCTTGGAAAGGCGAAAGCATGAGTGAATGGAAAAAAGAATTCATCAAAAAAGCAACTGACTTCCCAATCCATAAACCTTATAGCGATCTGAGCAAAGAGCAAAGGGATTTACTTTGGAAGGGAGACGGAACTAAAAACTTCCCTTCGATCAACCGCTTTTTTGCCATGGTCGAAGAAAATCTCTATAAGATTCAATACCGTGTGATGCTTTCACGCTTTCGTGGCAAAACAGTTTGCCCAACTTGCGAAGGCTTAAGACTTCGTGAGGAGACTCAGTGGGTAAAAGTAGACGGTCACACCATTCAATCGCTTATTGAACTTCCATTAGACGAACTAAAAGAAGTCGTGGATTCCTTCACACTAAGCGAGCACGATCAGCACATCGCTAAGCGACTTCTTTATGAAATTCAAACGCGCGTCGAATTCCTTTTAAAGGTCGGGCTAGGCTATTTATCCTTAAATCGGACCTCCAACACCCTCTCGGGTGGGGAAAGTCAACGAATCAATTTAGCAACCAGTTTAGGCAGCTCCCTAGTGGGCTCAATCTATATCCTGGACGAACCCTCCATTGGACTCCACTCAAGAGACACTGAAAATTTAATTAAAGTTTTAAAAAGTCTACGTGATTTAGGAAACACCGTCATTGTGGTTGAACACGATGAGGATATTATGAAGGCAGCCGACCACATCATTGACATTGGGCCGGAGGCGGGTTACCTTGGTGGTGAACTTATGTTTTCCGGCGATTTTAAAGCCCTTGAGAAAGCAGACACCTTAACGTCTAAATATTTAACGGGACGCCTTGAAATCAAAGTGCCTACCAAAAGACGCGAACCCAAAGACTTTGTAAAAGTGCGCGGCGCCAGGGCGAATAATTTGAAAAATATTGATGTGGACCTTCCCCTAGAAATGCTCACGGTTATTACAGGGGTTTCTGGAAGTGGGAAATCGACCTTAATGAAAGACATCGTCAAAAACGACATCCAAATTCAACTCGGTCAGGGGGGCAAACAGGGGAACTACGACAGTGTGAGCTTTCCAAGGAAGCTCATCAAGAACCTTGAACTCATCGATCAAAACCCGATTGGAAAATCCTCGAGATCCAATCCTGTGACGTATTTGAAAGCCTACGACGATATCCGCGAGTTGTTTGCCAAACAGAAGCTCTCTAGTATGATGGGCTACAGAACCAAGCACTTCTCCTTTAACGTTGACGGAGGCCGCTGTGATGAATGCAAAGGCGAAGGCGTCATTAGCGTGTCAATGCAATTTATGGCAGACATTGAGATCGAATGCGAGGTTTGTAGAGGAAACCGATTCAAGAATGAAATTTTGGAAGTGAAATTTGATGATAAAAACATCTCCGATATTTTACACCTCACGGTGGATCAAGCGATCGAGTTTTTTCAAGACAATGAAGAAACTAAAATTGTCACCAAATTAAAGCCACTTCAAGATGTTGGATTAGGGTACTTGCAACTAGGCCAAAGCTCTTCCACTCTTTCTGGGGGTGAAGCGCAGCGAATTAAACTGGCCTCGTTCCTCGTAAAAGGCTATACCACCGATAAGACTTTATTTATTTTTGATGAACCCTCAACAGGACTTCATTTTCACGATATAAACAAACTTCTAACCTCGCTTCAAGCGCTTATTGAACTTGGGCACTCGGTAATGGTCGTGGAACACCAACCGGATATAATTAAATCGGCCGATTACATTATCGATATTGGCCCTGAGGCCGGGAAACATGGTGGGCATCTCGTCTTTAGTGGGACGCCTGAGGAGCTTACAAAGAGTAAAGACTCTCGAACGGCAAAATACATCGCTGAAAAACTATAATCCAAAGTTGAAAATATAAAAACCTGCTGATTTTCAAGTTCATCCACAAAAAATTGTGGATAAGACGTGAACTTTAACATTCAATTCATATTGGCCTGAGAATTTTTAAGTACTTTTGGTATGTCACTGAAACGAAACTCAAATGCAAAGTCCATTTAAAAGAATCGAAATAGCAGTTGAATCTGAGATAAAAACTTAAGAGAAGCACCGTCGGCTTCTCTTTTTTGTTGTTGTATAACTAAAAAAATGAGATGTCATTATCTAGAAATCCGTTCCTGGCGAACGGATTTCTTTTTTGCTTAGACCCTTGGCAGACCCAAATTCGCTAGCCCCTACCAAAGAGTTTTAAAATGCGTTTCTCGAATAAATTAAATACAAGGCCGCTCAAAATAAAGGCCGAGGCCGTCAGTTTCCATGTGCTAAGTTCTTCCCCTAGGAAAAACGCTGTACTAAGAAACCCGATCACCGGTATTAGAAGTGTATAAGGAACCACTAAGGTGGTAGAATACCGACTTAGCAGAAACGCCCATAGCCCATAGGCCAAGTGGGTTGCAAAAAACACGACGTATAGTATTGCCCCGATCGTTATCCAAGATATATTTTGAAGTGAACTTACAATCAAGCTCGGTCCATCGACTATCAGCGAAGCGATGGCCATAAAGGGTAAGGCAACTAAATTCCCCCAGACCACTAAAGCAAGTGGTGAGTCCGCATTAATTTTCTTTGTGAAAATATTTCCAAGGGCCCAGGATAGGGCGGCAAGAACGGTTAAAATAAGACCGATTAGCGTCACATCGCCACCCACGTGCGAGGCCACTAAACCAAGTCCAATAAATGAAATAAGGGACCCAATGATCTTCCAAAGGCTCGGTTTTTCCTTAAAGAGCACATACGCTAAACCAATAGAAAAGAAAACTTGGACTTGTACCACTAACGAAGCTAAACCAGGCGACATTCCCAAAGCAATTCCACTAAACATAAGACCAAATTGAAGCGCAAAATTAAAGAGACCAAATCCTAGAATGGTCAAAAGAGGTGCTTTGGGTTTTGGAAGGAAAAAAACGAGTGGCAAAGCCGATAAAGCAAAGCGGATGGTGCAAAATAGAAAAGGAGGAAGCTCTTGCAAGCCAACATAAATAGCGATAAAATTCAGGCCCCATACCACCACCACCATCAGGGCAAAAAGAAGGTGCTTAGGGGATAAGTTCAGTTGTGCGCTCATGCAATCGTGTCCACTTAATAATAAACTATTCTAGAGCATTTAGACTCCATTTTTCGAAAGGCAGTGCGCCAATATATGCTGCCAAAGGTAGTGAAATCACAAGCATATCTAAAACAAAGTATAGAGAAAACAAGTGGTCAAGTTGGCACCGTTATAACCCCAAATAACACCATACAAAGCGCCCTGCTAAAAAAAGAAAAAACCAAGCGACATAGTCTTAAAATCTCGTATTGCGCCTGAAAATGGGGGCAACGCAGGGTTAATGGCCAAAAAATCATTTAAATTATTTATCTTTAAAAAAAATTTGATATTTATGAGAAAACCAATTGTTCTGTTATTTTCCGCTTTTATCCTCAGTAGTTGCGCAGTCAACATGGGCTACGATGGGAAAGCCTTTAAATCTTCTTACGAATCCATTACCGCCCAGGAATTAAAAAAACACCTTTACATTGTTGCTTCAGATGAGATGGAAGGTAGAGCCACTGGAAGTGAAGGAATGAAGAAAGCTGGAAAGTACTTGATTGCTGAGTATGGGAAAATGGGGGTATCACATCCTAAAGTTATGACTGATTTTTACCAGAAGATTCCTTCTGCGTACTTCGGAAATAGAAGAGGAACCACGCATCCGGACTCTGAAAACATTCTTGCCTATATCGAAGGAAGTGAAAAACCTGAGGAACTCATCGTCATTTCATCGCATTATGATCACGTCGGAAAGAATAAAGACGGGGTTGTTTACAACGGCGCTGACGATGACGGAAGTGGAACTGTTGCACTTTTAGAACTTGCCGAAGCGTTTAATAAAGCAAAAAAAGACGGCAAAGGTCCAAAGAGATCCATCCTATTTCTGCACGTAACTGCAGAAGAGATTGGACTTCAAGGGTCGCGCTTCTACACAGAGAATCCAGTATTTCCACTAGCCTCAACGGTCGTGAACTTAAACATCGATATGATTGGGCGTAGTGATCCCGAGAACGAAGGGAAAGACTATGTTTATGTGATCGGTTCAGAAATGCTGTCCTCAGAGCTAAAGACCATTAGTGAAGCAGCAAATAAGAAAACCACCAACCTTGAACTGAACTACAAATACGACGATCCAAAAGACACAATGAGATTGTACTACCGTTCAGACCATTACAATTTTGCGAAGAATAATATCCCTGTAGCGTTCTACTTTGATGGAATCCATGAAGATTACCACAAAACAACGGACGATCCAGAAAAAATTGATTACGAACTTCTTCAAAAAAGAACCCAGTTAGTATTTGCTACAGCATGGGAACTTGCAAACCGCGATGCGAGAATTATCGTTGACGGAAAGAACACCAGATAGACTTAATAATACAAAATCAAAATCCCCAATTGCACTTGCATTGGGGATTTGTATTTGTATTTTTGCAAGACTCTCGGCCTCATAGTTCAACGGATAGAATAGAAATTTCCTAAATTTTAGATCCAAGTTCGATTCTTGGTGAGGTCACAAACTCCTAAATTTTTGTATCGCACAAAATCTCAGAGCCTTATAACTTATTTGTTAGAGTCATCCTACTCCATCTCAATTTGATTTCGATAGCAATCTAAAATCAACTGGGGTCATCCCGACTTCATTTCGGAAGTATTTTCCGAAATGCGAATTATCACTAAAACCAAGTTCTAAGGACACTTGTCGAACAGATAAATCAGAATGAGCTAAAAGCCTCTTAGCTTCTAAAACGACCCGGTTTTTTATTAGCGTACCGGCTGCTTTCCCAAGAACCTCCTTCACCACGGCATTAAGGTAATTGGGTGTAATGGAGAGCATTTTAGAGTAATCTTTCGTCAGTTTCATTTCCTTATAATGCTGTGAAAGAAGCAGTTTAAACTCCTGAACTAAAGCATTTTTATGGTCCGTCTTAATGTTTCGATAGTTTGACTGTTCTGGACTTTGTTGAATTTTGAGAACGCAGGCTTTAAGAAACAAACAAATGATCTCATTCGAAAACTCCTCGCCCTTTAGAAATTCATAATAGATGCTTTCAAATAGAACCGTCCAAGAGCCCATTTCTTCTGGAGCAATGTCAATGTAACTCGGAAGGTTATCCAAAGCGGAGTCGCTTTTTATAAATTCGTTGCCTGTAAAGATTAAATTGTAAAACGTTCTGGAAAACAAAATCACATAGCCTTTCAATTCGCCTTTAATATTCCAGGAATGAATTTGGTCGTAATTGATGAAAAACAGCCGTCCAACATCAAGCTCATACTCTTCAAAATCGATCACGTGCGTGCCTTGCCCTTTAAGGGGAAATATGAACGTATAAAAATTATGTCGATGCGATTTTGACAAATGCTCGGCATCTTTGAGAAAGGTCTCAAACTCATAAATAGTGAACCCATCGAAATCCCGTGTGGATTCGCGAATAGTATTAATCGTATAATTCTTGGGAGCCTTGTCTTTACTCATAGAGTGATTCGAATTTCATTGTAAAGATAAAAAATACCAAGCACTATCTTGGCAATTTCCATCCTTTGGCGTATTAACGATACGACTCAGCTTTAATTAGGCCTCATGCACTGGAGTCAAATTTTTAAAATCTTCTTCGAGCATCTTGGTTACATAATCTGAATTCATAAGGCTTAATAGACCCATGTAGTTAATACGAAAGGTCATAAAATCGCCTACTTTGTAGGTAGCCTTAGATTCATCTAAGTCCATTACGAGCATGTCTGAGCTCCCACCAATAATATTAAGATCTGGATCCGTGGGGATTAAATCGCTTATACTCATTTCCAAAAGGCCAATATCGAGTAGGGCGCGACGTGTATTTGGCGAAAAATCTTGGTCGCTAAAATCCTTCTGTTCTCCAGTCAAATTTAACCCCAAGGTTCCCTCTGGAACGTTGGGCTTATTTTTAATTTCAATAATCTCAGCGTGCAGCATGAAGACATCCTGGTGCATCGCTTCAATTTCAGTGCTGTCGTACACATCCGTCCCGAAATAAAGGCTTTCTCCTACGCGGAAATGATTAATGTAAGGCGGAAGTTCATTTCGAAGGATCAAAGGAATCGTTACCGATGCCCCTCCAGAAATGTAGGGGATTTTTATTCCAAATTTCTGTTCAATTTCCAATTTGCTCTCGAAAAGCTCTTTCATCTTTTCGTAATCTGGAAGAACCCCATTAAGGCAGGTAAGATTGGTGCCAATACCAACAATTTCTATGTTTGGCAAGTCCATAATTTCTTTGAAAAAATTCAGCAATCGACCTCGCACAACACCTTCACGCAGCTCACCCATTTCAACCATAATTACTGTCTTGTGGATCTTGCCGAGCTCGACGGCGCGTTTTGATAAATAGTTTAGGGTTTCAACCTCTGTATTAAAACTAACATCAGCGTACTCTATTATCTCATCTGCAAAGGTCACCGGAACCGGCTTAATATAGACGGTCTGCACCTCAGGCGCAATCTTCTTAATGGCCTCCAGATTTGAAATTCTGGAATCGCAAAATTCTTCAATTGGCAGGGCCAAAACTTCTTTTAAAAAGATGGGATTTCCGCACAGCACCTTGGTGACAATACTCCATTCAATATTATGCGTCTCGAATAGCGTATCAAGGAATTTGAAATTATGATCTAACTTCTTTTTATTAAGTGTAACTATTGACATACCTACGGGTTAAGTCTCATTTCGAGATACTTCGAAGTGAATCCTAATTTTTCATATAATTTTCGAGCGGGATTCTCAGGTTCACAATGAAGTGCAATTCCGCCCTTACAGAGTGCAATGGTTTCTTCCATAAGACTTCGGCCGATGCCCTTCCCACGGTAATCCATATGGGTGGCTATATAGACCAAAATATTGGCGGGAATATACCCATCCATGCCTGTTTGATTAACCACTACGGCGCCTACTATCGTAACCCCGTCTTTGGCAAGAATTAAATGCCCGCCTTTACCAATTGCAAAATTGGAAATATAGTCGATCGATTTTGAAATATCTTCTGTGGAGTCGCCAAACTCTTGAAGATGCTTGTGAAGAAATGAAACAGCCTCGTCCTGATCAGACTTAGGTATTTCAACATTTGAAAATTTTATAATTTGCATTGTCCTATTTTTACTATTATACTGGATACATTGGATAGGGAACTTGAACGTAGGCATGAACCCCATTTTCAGGCTCGTCTTTGTTATAGAAAAGGACTGGCACACCAGATTTGAAAATAATCTTTTCGGTAAAGTTCCTTTTAAACATCTTTTTTAATGTTCTGTCGGTGGTGACATTAATTGCCAAAAGGTCTGGACTAAACCTTGAGACCTGAGCTAAAATCTCTTTGGCCGGACTGTCGGTGATCACCGCTTCTACCCTACCAACGTCCATGTTTTTTCGTCGTAGTCTCAATTTCAAAAACTTAAGGGCATTGGGAACGGCCTTTGACTCCGACTTTCTTTCTGCAGAGTGCATGCCAAGAAGATGCACGGTGGCATAGTTCTTCAGGACCGGAATAAGTGAATTTAATTTAGAAATCACCCCATCCACTTCACGAACCGGATATAACACACTCTTAAGCTGGGTGATTTTACATGATTCTGGGACCGTAATCACAGGGACCTGGGAATTTACAACGACTGAATAAGCTTTTGATGTCGTGAAAAAATTTGTGAGTTTTTGAACTCGTACGCTCATTAATACAAGGTCGATTTCCCATTTAGGAACATAATCTAATACCACTGAGCTTAAGCTTCCAACCTGCGATTCAATCACCACTGGAACAGCAGTTTGTGATTCAATCTGGTTCTTAAGTTCTGCTAACTTTTTTTGAGCGCGGTCTAAAATGGTTGCGCCGTGAAAAAAGAACTTGCCAGAAAACGCACTGCCTGATCCTAATAAATTAGAATCGACCACATGCAACAAATACAATGTGGCAGAATTTTGCTGGGCGATTTGCACCGCAAGATTGACTACACTTACGTTATCTCTTGAAAAATCAAAAGGAATTAAGATTCTTTTAATATTATGTTCGATCGATTCCATACACTGCAAAGATAAAACAGACCATCTTTAAAGCGTGGTGAAATGTCCACCGCTTATGGTACAAATTATCTTAATGCCGTATGATCTTAGTGGTATCTCTCCCACCTACGCCTTTAAAGCGGTCCTTTGGTGAATATAGAGGCAAGTTCTGGAATTAAATGAACATGTGTAAATGCAGCGTACCTATAGGAGTAGCCTCGCAAATTAAGCGAACTTTATTTCAGACAAATAAGACAGCACAAAAAAACCCGAAAGTTTTCACTTTCGGGTTTGGTATTCTTTTAAAAGAATCTATTTTGCAATAGCGCCTAAAACACGTTTCATAAAGTGGTTTGCAGCATCACGCTCACTCATTCCACCGTCAACCATGGATTTCATCTCCATGGCGCCGCAAATGTTAGAGATAATCTCCCCAATAGCTTCTTGCTCATCTGCTTTAACAGCTGGTGAATCCGCGTAAAGTTCTAGAACTTCTAAAGCTTTTTCCATTGCTTCGTTTGAGGCTGATTTTGCTAAATTTTTATAAACTGGCAATTTCATTTGTAATTTCTTTTAAATGTTCTTCTTTTGAGGTCACAACTTGGTTCACAAAACTTCCATTGTTATAAATGGCAAAGGTTGGCAAGTTAGTTACTTCAGCCAATTTACGGCTTTCAGGAAATTTTTCGGCGTCCACATAGACGAATTGTACGTCTGTATGGGCATCGGCAAGGCGTTTAACTTTTGGCTTAAGTAGGCGGCAGTTCCCGCACCATGCTGCACCAAATTGTACCAAGACTTTAGGATTATTAGATAATACTTCTTGTAAATTATCTTCTGTTGCTTCTATAAACATTGTAATGTAATTTTGGTTGTGATTTAATACACTTAGGAATCGAGAATTTGAATTAGTTCAAATTCACATTCGTGGCTAAGTAATCCGCAACACCTTCTTTAGTGGCTGACATGGCTGTTTTACCTTCTTCCCAGTTTGCTGGACAAACTTCACCAAATTTCTCAACGTGAATGATAGCATCAAGCAGACGAACGTACTCGTCAATATTTCTTCCTAACGGTAAATCGTTTATTGTTTCGTGTCTTACAACACCATTTTTATCAATGATAAAGGTTCCTCTGTAAGCTACTGGCATACCTTCGAAAACCACTTTTCCTGTTTCGTAATCGCTTACGTATTCTCCTGCTAACACACCGTAGTCCATAGCAATTGTTTTAGCGAAATCGGCTACTATTGGGTAAGTAACGCCTTGGATTCCTCCATTGTCCTTCTCAGTATTTAACCAAGCAAGGTGAGTTTCCTCTGAATCTGTTGAAACAGCTACCACCTGAGCATCTCTTTTTTCGAATTCAGCTAGTTTTGCCTGAAATGCATGCAATTCTGTTGGGCAAACGAAAGTGAAGTCTTTTGGATAAAAGAATAGAACGATGTTCTTCTCGCCGATTGGCAATTTAAAATCTGAAACGATTTCTTCACCATCTAATACTGCTGGCGCTAAAAATTGTGGAGCTTGTTTTCCTACTAATGACATAATATCTATTGTTTTTAAGTTCACTGCAAATTTACAGCTCTATTGAGCAGTAATCAAGCTTAAGCCATAGATAAATGCAATCAGAGAATTAGAAACTTTAGTACAGTAGTTTACGAATGAGTATTTGGAGTTGAGTTTTTAAATTCAGTATTATACTATTACCCATAGCAAAATTCGAATTAGCACAACTAGCAGTTCGGAAAAACATTAGTACATTTAACATGATTAAAAAAAGTAACCATGCTGACAAATATAAATCCAAAACTACCAATGCGTGATAAGGTTGCAACTAAGAACTTTTATATCAATAAATTGGGTTTTCAAAACCTTGGAAATTCTGACTTTGACGGCTATCTAATGGTTGAAAAGGATAGCGTACAAATTCATTTTTTTGAATTCAAGGAACTTGATCCAAATACAAACTACGGGCAAGTTTATATCCGCACGAATGACATCGAAAATCTATATCAGTCACTATTGGACGCTAAGGTAACTATACATCCAAACGGAGCATTGCAGATAAAACCTTGGGGGCAAAAGGAGTTTGCCCTCCTTGATCCAGACAACAACTTATTAACTTTTGGACAGAGTGAAAATTAATAACCTTAAGCCTGATAAAATTGCTTGTTATTTGCCCTTTAAATTATAAAAGGACGCTTGTTGTTCCATACAAATCATTGAACTTAAGTTAAGAACTGCGAAATCTTTTAATTGATAACTTAACCCTCTCTTTTACCTATAACAAAAAACTCTACTTTTGAGTGTGCCTAAGATGGGTGAGATGACAATCCCAAGAAAAGGGATTGCTTATTTATGAAAAAAAAGAGGGTCTTCATCAAGAAGACCCTCTTTGCGGAGAGAGAGGGATTCGAACCCCCGGACCTGTGACAGTCAACGGTTTTCAAGACCGCCGCATTCGACCGCTCTGCCATCTCTCCAGAAACGAAAGTTAATTCCGTTTTCAGTGGTGCAAATATAATGAGCTTTTAACTTTTGTACAACTATTATCTAAAGAATTATCACAATGCTCTTATATTCAATGTGAAAAATTAGCTTCTTAATGAATTCATACCCAAATAGACCGCGAAAACACCAATAAGTACACTTAAGACGACGTATAAACTGGCTACGACCAACTGGGAGGATTGCATTAGCACCTGCGTCTCGGAGGCAAAAGCTGAAAAAGTTGTAAAACCTCCACAGAACCCAGCCACCAAAAAGTACTTCGCTCCAGGTTCTTTTAAAAGAACAACCGAAAAAAGTCCAATTAGATAACACCCTAATACATTGACTAAAAATGTTCCAATGGGAAACGCCCCGAAAGTCCACAGTTTCTGGGTATAGGAAGATACTAAAAAGCGCAAAACGCTTCCAAGTCCTCCTCCTAAGAAAACAAATAGTAGACTTTTCATTAGAGTATTACTCGAGCTCTGCTAAATACTTTTCAGCATCCATGGCTGCCATACATCCCGTACCCGCTGCTGTAATCGCCTGACGATAGATATGGTCTTGGACGTCACCTGCTGCAAAAACACCTGGTAGATTGGTTCTTGTTGAGCCCTTCTGGGTCACAATATAACCGTTCTGGTCTGTCGTAATTTGTTCTTTAAAAATTTCTGTATTCGGTTTATGTCCAATGGCAATAAAAATTCCGTGCACCTCGATACTTGAAATTTCATTCGTTTGGTTATTTACAACTCGAGCCCGTTCAACCATCCCATTCTCCCCTTCTATTCCAACCAATTCATGGAAATACTTCACTTCAATATTTGGGGTGTTTTCAACGCGATGAATCATCGCTTTTGAGGCTCTAAATTGCCCTTTTCTTACAAGCATAGTAACCTTACTAGTCAATTTTGCTAGGTATGTTGCTTCCTCAGCCGCCGTATCCCCACCGCCGACAACGATTACGTCTTTTCCTTTGTAGAAAAATCCATCACAAGTTGCGCATGCCGAAACGCCGCCTCCAGAGTACGTTTTTTCATCCGCTAGACCAAGGTATTTCGCCGTTGCTCCTGTTGAGATTATCACGGTTCTAGCTTTAATCTCCTTCTTTCCAGCCCAAAGGGTATGAATGCCCCCCATATCGGTTGAAAACTCAGCCTTAGTAATCATTTCATAGTGAATTTTTGTATCGAAACGTTCGGCCTGCGCTTGAAGCTGAAGCATCATTTCCGGTCCTGTAACCCCCTGGGGGTATCCAGGGAAATTATCCACTTCAGTGGTTGTCGTTAATTGACCACCCGGTTCAAGACCTGTATAGAGTTCTGGCTTTAAATCCGCTCGTGCGGCATAAATTGCAGCGGTAAATCCGGAGGGACCTGAGCCTACGATGAGGCAGTCTAAAATGCTTTCCATAACTAATTATCTATAATTTTTAGTATTTAATTTGAGTCTTTCATTTATTACAAAAAGACTTATTTATATTAAGTGCAAAATTCGCACTATTAATTGGCTTTCTTAGTAGAGACTTAATCCATTTTGTCAATGATGCAATTAAGCGAATCCTCTAGGACTTATAGGTCAACTTTTACTTTGTCGACGTTCAAGATCTTATAGACCATTTCCGTTAGTAAGTCCCCGCTGCTTACTGCGCTAGAGCCCACTCCTCTTTCTTTCATATTAAATTCTCGAAGAATTGAAATAACGCGTGTGGCGTTTTTCAATGAATAGCACTGGGCAGCCTCACGAACTTCATTTATAAAGAATGGATGCCCAAGCTCCATGGCCTTTACTAAATCAGGCTGTGAAACGCCTTTCATGGTGTGAAAAAAGATGATATTACAAAAGTATTTATATAAAAGTGCTGTGCTCCCCCCTAAGGATTTGGTTGTCTTTCCCATGAAAAAAGCGATGCGCATGGCCTGATCATTTTTTTTCTGCCCCAAAGCTTTTTGGAGCTCAAAAATATTAAATTCTTTACTGATACCGATATGGATCTCCACTAATTTTCCATCTAAAACCTGCCCAGGTTTTAAGATCAATTGGAGCTTTGCAAGCTCCGTACTTATGCGCGAGAGATCGTTGCCTAAGTGCTCCGCTAAAAGTCCAGGAATACTTGGTTCAACGGTAATACCCAGGGCTGAGCAGCGTTTTGAAATCCACTGCGCCAACTGATAGTCCGCTACAGGCTCACTCACAAAGGTCATGGACTGCGCTTTAAGTTTTTTCATAAACTTTTTACGCTCATCCATCTTGCCCTTATGGGCAAAAGCTAATACCGTGGAAGGCACGGGGGCCTGGGCGTAAGACGCTAAGATATCTAACGCTTTTTCGTCGAAACGAAGGTCCTGCGCTTCCTTAACAAGAATTAAATTAATCTCGCCCATCATTGGAAATTGCTGGGCATAGGCGATGATCTGCGGCACCGTGGTTTCCTTTCCGTAGAGCACGGTTTGACCAAAAGCCTTCTCATCCTCTGAAAGAACTTCACTCTCTAAGGCACTAAGGGCCAAATCAATGAAGTACGGTTCCTTGCCATGAAAGAAATAAATAGGGAGAAGTTCTTTATTTTTAATATTTTTGAGCAGTAAATCTAATTCTTTCATACGAGTGCAAGTGCCAAAACTGAATTTTCCGAGAGACTACGATTTCGCGATCCGTAAAGACAAAGATAAGTTTTTTATTTATGACTCGGTTCGCAAAATGAGTCTTCTACTAACCCCAGAAGAATGGGTTAGACAGCACTGGATTCAGTACTATCTGCTCGAAAAAGGCTACGCACCTTCCGCCTTATTATCAGAAAAAAAAATCACTCTTAATGGTCTTACCAAAAGACTAGACCTTGTGGTAACCGAAAAAACACTCGCGAAAATTTTGATCGAATGCAAAGCCCCAAGTGTACCGCTCTCTCAAAAAACCTTTGAGCAAATTGCCCGCTACAATTCAATTGTTAATGCCGAGCAAATCCTTCTTAGTAACGGCATTCACCATCTGCTAGCAAGGTCGACAGAAAGTGGTTATGACTTTATAGATTTCGCATTTTAATACCCAGCATTTCATGAACCAAGCCCTTAAAAACTATAAATTCCTCAGTATCGTTCCGCTACTGGTTTTCGTCTTCACTTTTTTAGGGTTTGGACTCTACAATCAAGACTTTTACGCTCTTCCCTCACCTCTTGCGGCTCTGTTTGGAATTGTGGCTGCCTTCATTCTATTTAAAGGCACGCTTTCACAAAAGGCCGATACCTTTTTGAAAGGATGTGGGGATGGCCAGATACTCACCATGTGCATTATCTACCTTCTTGCAGGGGCCTTTGCAGCGGTCTCAAAGGCTGCGGGCAGCGTTGAGAGTATCGTAAACCTAGGAATGACTTATATATCGCCGCAGTACTTTGCTGCCGGCGTGTTTGTGATTGCCTCCTTTCTCTCCTTTGCATCGGGAACCTCCGTTGGATCGATTGTTACCCTAGGGCCCATTGTAATTGAACTGGCTGAAAAAAGCGACTCGCCATTAGGGCTTATCGGTGCGGCACTCTTATGCGGCGCCATCTTTGGGGATAACCTTTCACTCATTTCCGACACGACCATTGCGGCCACCCAAAGCCTTGGGTGCGAAATGAAAGATAAGTTTCGTGCGAATTTTAAATTGGCACTGCCTGCTGCCTTACTTGCCCTAGGGCTGTTTATCTTCGCGGGTTCTAGCCAGCCTGTCGATGCGATGCAGACTGAAAAACTAAATTTTGACCTGTGGTTAATACTTCCCTATTTCGTCGTTATAGTTTTAGCCCTTCGCGGTCTAAACGTCTTTGTGACGTTATTTTTAGGAATTCTGAGCGCCGCAGTTCTTGGTCTTTGGAATTCTAGCTTTGACTTTCTAACTTTAGGCAAAACAACCTACGCAGGCTTCACCGATATGTCGGAGATCTTTTACCTATCGCTTCTCACAGGAGGGCTCGCTGCCTTGGTTGAAAAAGCGGGCGGGATAGACTACCTCCTTAAAGCTATCAACCGCCTAATCTACAATAAAAGAAGTGCGTCTCTAGGGATTGGAGGGCTTGTGAGCGTCACGAACCTTTGTGTCGCAAACAATACAATTGCGATTTTAATTTCAGGTAAAGTCGCCAAAGAATTAAATGATAAATTTGACTTAGAGGCCAAAAACTCGGCCTCAATTTTAGATATTTTCGCCTGTTTTATTCAGGGGATAATTCCTTACGGTGCGCAGGTTCTCATTTTAATTTCATTAAGTGGCTTTAAAATTCAATACCTGGATCTTATGATGAATTCTTATTACCTTCACCTCCTTATTGCAATCACAATTGGCTTTATCTTATTTAAGAAAAGCGCAAACAAACCACTCAAAACAGCGCAGGATTTATGATCAAAAATATCGTATTCGATTTTGGCGGCGTCTTAATGGATTGGAATCCCCGCTACTATTTCAAGACTCATTTCAATGACGATGAAAAAATGGAGTATTTTTTAGAGTCAATTGCATCAAGCCATTGGAATGGCGAGCAGGACAAAGGACGCCTACTAGATCATGGGACCGAACTTTTAGTCAAAGAGCACCCCGAGTGGGCGAGCGCTATTCGCGCTTATTACGCTAATTGGACCACCATGCTAAAGGGTGAAATCGAAAGCAACGTGAAAGTTCTAAGGGAACTCGCGCTAACTCCATACGCTTTATACGGCCTTACCAATTGGTCCCATCAGACGTTTCCATACGCCCTTGAAAATTACGACTTCTTTCAATTGTTTGAGGGAAAAATCGTTGTTTCGGGAGATGAAAAATTAATTAAACCAGATCCTAAAATCTGGGAAGTGTTACTAGAGCGTTACAATTTAAATCCGCAGGAGTCGGTCTTTATTGATGATAACCTGGCTAATATCAGAATGGCCGAGAAGCTTGGCTTTCTCACCGTGCACGTTTCAGAGTCCACGGAGCTAAAAAGTGAGTTGGAAAATCTAGGTGTCCTATTTCCTTAACCTAAGTCTCTTCGCGGTTAACTGTCTCAAGCGAAAAAGCAGGCAAGCAGACCGAGATATACTCACATGGTTCTTCAAACGGATTGCTGTAGCGAACGCGCGCTCCTTTTTCGATTAAGATGCTTTGGCCTTCTTCTAATTTCACAACCTCTCCATCAATTTCAAATTGCTTTGCACCGCGAACAATGATCGTAAATTCATCGAACTCAGGCGTTTGGTGCGGTTCACTCCAGTGGCTTGGCGCCACCATATAGGCGATGGAAATTCCCGGCGTGCCCATGCTGTGGCCCCAATGTTCAAGAATTCGTTTCCCATCCGTGGTGGGCACTTTAAAGGGGGCTTTTTGAATTTTGTATTTAGGCATCGGGGGTAAAGGTTAGTTTGGTTTCATCTTTTATAACGGAGAGCACAATATGGCTGTGGTACTGACCAATATTGGGAATGTTCGCAACCACCTCGGTCATAAAGCGGTTATACTCTTTGATGTCCCTGGTTACCACTTTAATCATGTAATCGTAAGTCCCTGACAAACTCACGACCTCAAGGACTCTCGCCTCGGCTTTGATCTTCGTTTCAAACTCCTGGAGGCGCTCCAAAGACTGTTCCTTGAGTGTAATATTGCAATAGGCCATCAGCTCAAAACCCGCTTTTTCGGTATTCAATATTGCCACATATTTCTCAATGACGCCATTTGTTTTCATTGATTTAATCCGCTCATAAGTGGGCGAAAAAGAAAGTCCTACTTTCTCAGCAATATCCTTTACAGAAAGAGTCGAGTCTTCTTGAAGTAGGTTTAAAATTTGTTGGTCTGTGGCGTCAAGGGGTTTCATTGTAAAATTTTTGATAAATGCCGTTAAATTCAAATCGAATTTCTTCTAAGCAAAGGTTTCCAATACTGCCTTTGTGGGTATGCTCCAAAACGTCTTTTCGGTAGTGGTAACGGCCCTCTTCGATGGAATTCCCTACCTCGCGGTACGCATCCCGAAAGCTCTGCCCGCTTAGCATAAGTTCATTGATTTTTTCGACTGTGAAAAGATACTCATATTTCTCATCATTCAAAATACCTTCACTCACTTCTAGATGTTCCAACATAAAGGCGAAAAGATCTAAGGAGTCTTTAAGGTCCACAATAGCAGGAAAAAGAACCTCCTTAGTTAGTTGATAATCCCGGTTGTAACCCGTCATTAAATTGTGAGTCAAAAGGGTTAGCTCGCCCGGAGTGGATTGAATACGAGAACACTTTGCCCGAATAAGTTCAAATACATCTGGATTCTTTTTATGCGGCATGATGCTGCTCCCTGTGGTTAATTCGCTAGGAAATTTAATAAACCCAAAATTCTGATTGGTAAAGAGACATATATCATTGGCCAGTTTTCCGATGGTTGCAGCCAGAGAACTCATCGCAAAAGCTACCGTTTTCTCAGATTTCCCACGCGTCATTTGCGCGTAAATCGAATTGATATTCATCTTGGATAATCCCAGGGCCTTCGTGGTGAAATCACGATCTAAAGGAAAAGAAGAGCCGTACCCGGCACCAGACCCCAGTGGGTTCTTTGAAACGACCGAGTGAGCCACTAAAAGTATTTCTAAATCCTCGGACAACGACTCCGCAAAAGCACTTAGCCAGAGGCCAATCGAGGACGGCATGCCAATTTGAAAATGGGTGTACCCCGGCATCAGTTTGTTTTCGTGCAATTTTGCTAGGGTCAGCAAACGCTCAAACAGCCGCTTGGCTAAATCAGCCATGGCTTCAACTTCGGACTTTAAATAGAGTTTGATGGCTAAGAGCACTTGGTCGTTTCGAGAGCGTCCGGTGTGAATTTTCTTTCCAGCTCCCCCTAGTTTTTCCGTGAGATGAAACTCAATTTGGCTGTGCACATCTTCGATTCCTTCTCCAATAGAAAAAGTTCCGGCCTTTGTTTGCGCCAACAGCACATCGAGCTCCTCAAGTAGCGCTGTCAAATCCTCTGGACTTAAAAAGCCAATCGAATTGAGCATTTTGATATGGGCCTTGGTCCCCAGTATATCAAAGGGGGCCAGGAGCAAATCAAAATCCGGGTCTTTTCCCACGGTAAATTCTTCAATTCGTTTTAGTGAGCTCGTCGTTGCAGAATTTTTGCTCCAAAGTTTATTAGCATTCATTGCCTGAAATTTAAATATATAAGGGCCTTGAAAGACCTTACAGTATGTGAGATAGTAGTTTAATATAGTTTTCAATTCCGTCGCTTAGCTCTGATTCATAAATGAACTCGTCCGCCGTATGCGAACGGGTTGATTTCCCAATGCCAAGCTTCACTGAATCAAAAGGCATTAAGGCCTGATCCGAAACCGTTGGAGAGCCATACAATAGGGCGCCTTCTCTTTGGGCTGCCTTCACAATCGGGTGCGTGAGATCGATTTTAGAAGAGTTAAGGCGAAGGGACCTTGGTTTCACTTCGGAGTCTAGCAGGGACTCAAAAGTCTTTACAATCTCCTCGTTTGAATAGCATTCGTTTGTGCGAACATCAATGGTGAAATCCGTGTAATCGGGAACCACATTATGCGCACTGCCTCCGGACACAATGGTCACACTCGACTTTACACTGCCAAGCCACTCGGATTTTTTATCAAATATAAAATTTCGAACCTTTTGAATGTCATCAAGCGCCTTGTATATTGAATTGTTATCGTTTGGGTGCGCCGCATGCGAGGCGGTTCCGTGGGCGCGGCAATCTAACACAAGCAGGCCCTTCTCAGCCACCGCTAAGTTCATTTCGGTCGGTTCCCCGACAATCGCAAAGTCAATTGGTCCCAGGGCACTGAGGATACTTGCTATCCCATTTTCGCCTGAGATTTCTTCCTCTGCACTGGCCGCATAAATCAAATTATAGTTGAGCGGATGCGCGTAATAATGCACAAATGCCGCCCACAAGCCAACCAGAGAAGCGCCCGCATCGTTGCTGCCGAGACCAAAAAGCTTTCCCTCTTTTTCTAAGGGAACAAACGGATCGATCGTGTAAGAGGAATTCGGTTTAACCGTATCATGGTGCGAGTTTAATAGCACGCTTGGAAGCCGCGGGTCAAATTGTTTATTTCGAGCCCAAACGTTATTCCCTTGCCGAACGAAGGCAATTCCTTCTAAGGAAAGATAAGACTCAATCACAGAGGCGCTAGCGCCTTCCTCTCGACTGAGTGACGGGGTTCGAATAAGGTCTTTTAAAAAGGCTTTGGCTTTCTTCTGCAAAGAGTTCATACGGATTCTATTAAGTCAATTTTAAGCAGGTGCCCGTCGGGCGAGAAAAAAGAAAGTTCTCTAAATTCACACTGTGCACAATGGAGACCTGTTCAACGCCCTGGCTGAGGGCCCGAAAGGCCGTATCTAATTTTGGAATCATCCCCTCAGAGATTTGCCCTGAGCCTTTCAATTGGCGAAATTCCTTTTCCTTAAGTTCGCTTATTAAAGAGTTTTCATTTAAGACGTCTAATAAAACACCCTGTTTTTCAAACCCATAGCCAAGTCGCACACGGTAGGTTTTGGCAAGTTCGATGGCAATTTCTGCTGCCATGGTATCGGCATTGGTGTTAAGGAGCTCATAATTCTCACCCATACTTAGGGAGCACACCACAGGAACGACCTGGCTTTCAATTAAACGGCTAAACACCGGGCCGTTCACTTCAACTACATCGCCAACGTAGCCAAAATCAATAGGGCTACTGAGTCGTTTTTTAGAGCGAATTGCGCCCAAATCTGCTCCGCTTAGACCTAGAGCCATTATCCCATAGGAGGCCAATTTTGCCACGACGTTCTTATTAATTAACCCCCCATAAACCATCGTGCAGAGCTCTAGGGTTTCTTTCGAGGTCATTCGCCGCCCCTCAACCATTTGCTGAGTAACCCCTAGCTTGTGAGCAAGGCTCTCAAGTTTTCGTCCGCCCCCATGAATGAGCACCACCCGCTTTCCACTTTTGGCAATAGCCTCGAGACAGGCCTCTAAAGAAGCCTGTGAGTTGAGCGTTTCGCCTCCGATCTTTAATACAATAAGGTCCTGCATTCTTTTTCGTTTAAAGGGTTCGCTCAAGGATGGATTTAAGGACCGTTTGCATCGCCACGGTGCGGTTATAGGCCTGCTTATAAACAAGTGAATTCTCACTATCGAGAAGCGCATCACTCATTTCCAAATTGCGTCGAACAGGCAGACAGTGCATAAATTGGGTTTGTGGATTTGACTCGACGAAGTCCTTTTTTAATAACCAATCGTCTTTAACGCAAGGCATGGCACCATAGGTTTCAAAAGATGACCAGTTCTTCACATAGACAAAGTCAGCCTCTTGAAGAGCTTCTTTTTGGTTATGATAGACTTTCGCGCTGCCCACAAATTCAGGAGCCAAATCATAGCCTTCTGGATTTGCAATTGCAAACTCAACGGGGGCCGCATTCATCCATTCGGCAAAGGAGTTGGGCACGCACTGGGGAAGCGCTTTGGAGTGCGGCGCCCAAGTTAATACGACTTTTGGTGCGCGCTTGTGTGGCCAGTTCTCCTTAATGGTAATCAAATCGGCAAGACTCTGTAAAGGGTGACGCGTGGCAGACTCAAGTGAAATGACAGGCACCTCGGCATGCCGAATAAACGAATTCAATACATGTTCGCTATAATCGTAATTTCGATCAATTAACCCAGGAAAAGCCCGCAGACCGATGACATCGCAATATTGACTAAGGACTTTTGCCGCTTCTTTGACGTGTTCTGAAGTCGATTTATTCATCACGCCCCCGTCTTCAAATTCCCAAGTCCAGGCGTCTGTTCCCGCATTGATTACCTGAACCTGCATCCCAAGATTCATACCGGCTTTTTGGCTACTCATTCGCGTTCTCAAACTTGGATTTAAGAAAATCAAACCTAAGGTTTTTCGCTTTCCGAGAGCCTCATCGGCGAAGAGATCCTTTTTGATTTCAAGGGCCTGATTTACTAGGGCATCAAGGTCTTTTATACTATGTACGGAGGTGAAGTGGGTCATTGTAGGACTTGTTTTAAAGAATGAAGAAAATAATCGATTTCCAACTGGCTGATGCTAAGAGGAGGCAAAAGCCTCATGGTGTGAGCGCTAGAGGCACTTCCAACCAAGATTCTTTTGTCCTCACGTAACTGCTTCGCGACTAGGGCCGCAGGCCCTTCAAAGTCGATTGCAATCATTAAGCCTCGGCCTCGAACGGCGGTGATTTGAGGAATTTTGCGAAGTTCCGCCATGGTATAATCCCCTAGAGTCAGCGCATTTTGCATCAACTTTTCGTCTTCTATCACATCGAGTACCGCAATTGCGGCTGCGCAGGCCAAGTGGCTCCCTCCAAAGGTGGTACCGAGCATTTTATGTCTGGCGGAAATTTTAGGACTAATTAGAACGCCGCCCATTGGAAAGCCATTGCCCATGCCCTTTGCCACTGTAATTAAATCAGGCTTTACCCCGTAGTATTGGTGCGCAAAAAACTTTCCACTGCGGGCGTATCCACTTTGAATTTCATCCGCAATAAAGAGCACTTCATTTGACGTGCAGCGCTCATGGATTGATTCCATAAATTCATCCGAAGGAATTTGCACGCCGCCGATTCCCTGAATACCTTCAAGAATGACCCCTGCAATGGACTCCTTATGTAGGTCGAATAGGCTTTCGAACTGCTTCGTGTTGTTGAACTCACAAAAAACAAAATTCTCTGTTTCATTTACAGGCGCGATAATGGAAGGATCATCCGTGGCACTGACCGCAGCGGAGGTTCTTCCATGAAAAGCCCCCTTAAAGCTTATAAACTTTTTCTTCCCCGTGGCAAATGAAGCAATCTTGAAGGCATTTTCATTAGCCTCCGCCCCAGAGTTGCAAAGAAATAAAGCGTAATGGTCATACCCACTTAAGGTTCCTAGTTTATGGGCTAATTCCTCTTGAAGGGGGTTAACAATTGAATTAGAATAAAAGCCTATTTGAGAGACTTGGCTCTGAACTTTCTCGACATAGTGGGGATGCGAATGGCCGATAGAAATCACGGCATGACCGCCATAAAAGTCTAAATACAAAATCCCCCTTTCGTCCCAAAGCATGCAATTTTGCGCTTTAGCAATTCGAATCGGAAGTAAGGGATAAACGTCAAATAATTTCATAATACAAAATTCTAATGCAGCAGGTTTTTCGTGTTAATAGACCGAAGCTTTTAGATTCAATCCTGTTTTTTCGTTGAGTCCAAAAAGGAGATTCATATTTTGCACAGCCTGTCCAGAGGCGCCTTTTAAAAGATTATCAATCGCCACATGCACCGCGAGATTCTCCCCTACCTGTTCAAGAAAAACAAGCGCTTTGTTTGTGTTGACCACTTGCTTTAAATCAATTGGACTAGGCGATAAATGGACAAAATCAGCGTACTTGTACGCGTATTGGTAAGCCTGAGTTACCTCGGAAAACGAGAGCTTAGTCTTAAAGAGTAACGTGACAAAAATACCCCGGGTAAAGTCGCCTCGCCAAGGGGCGAATTGAATGTCCAGTGGCAAGGATTGAAGAAGCGAAACCTGCTTTTCAATTTCAGCTAAATGCTGATGGGTAAAGGTTTTATAGGGCGAGATATTGTTACTTCTCCAATTGGTATTGGTGGTCTGGTAAAGTGCTTTTCCGGCGCCGGTCGACCCGGTAATTCCCACGGCACTTACACTGAGGACTTGCTGGTGAGCTAAAAGCGGAAGTAAGCCAAGTTGAATCGCAGTCGCGAAGCACCCGGGATTAGCAATACACTGAGCCCCGAGAATTTCCTGTTTATTGAATTCACATAGACCGTAGACGAATTTCTTATCGTTCCAGACTTCATCCACTCGAAAATCATTGCCTAAATCAATAATCTTCGTATCCGATCGAAGTCGCCCCGCATTCTGCTCAAGCCATAGTTTACTCTCGCCATGAGGCAAACATAAAAACACGACATCGGCAGGCTCTGCAATTTCTTGAAAAACTAAATTAGTCTCTCCCAAAAGGTCCTTATGCACCTGCGTGACGGCATGGCCCTGCATGCTCGTTGAGGTCAAAAAGGTGATTTCGACATTTGGGTGGTAAAGTAAAATCCGAATAAGTTCACCGGCTGTCATGCCGGTTCCCCCAACAATTCCAGCCTTTATTTTGGTTGTTGTACTACTCATTTTTATGAATTTGGTGGTAAATGCTTAAGGCATTAGAATAAATTTTTGAAAAGCCCTTTACATCACGTTCACTCCAGGCGTTATTCATCTCACCGTAGGACCCAAACTCAGACGCCATCAAATCGTTTGGTGATTCGACCCCAATAAGCGAAAAGTAATACGGATGAAGTTCCACAGTAACTTTTCCACTCACTTTTTCCTGTGTCGAGCTAAACAAAGCTTCGATACTGCGCATGACCGGATCTAGCACAAGGCCGTCGTGTAGAAAATTTCCATACTGAAGGCTTAATTGGTCTTTGATAAGAAGTTGGTTCTTGGTTAAGGTGTGCTTCTCTAATAAATGGTGGGCTTTGAGTATGAGCAGCGGCGCACCCGCCTCAAAACTGACGCGGCCTTTAATTCCAATAATGGTATCCCCCACATGGGTATCTCGCCCTATGCCAAAGGGCTGGACAAGAGCCGAGAGAAATTTAATTGCCTCTATGGGGCTCTCAAATTTCTGATCATCAATTTGCCAAAGCTCTCCTTTCTCAAAGTTTAAAATTACCACTTGAGATCCCACTCGACTTACCGGCGTTGGGTAGGCGGATTCAGGTAAAGCCTCGTTTGAGGTTAGGGTCTGCTTCCCGCCCACAGAAGTACCCCACAGACCCTTATTAATGGAGTACTGGGACTTTTCAAAGTTCATCTCAAATCCGTGAGATTCCAAAAAGGCAATCTCTTCATTACGCGAAAGTTTTAAATCGCGAATTGGCGTCAAGATTTCTATTGAGGGAATTAGAATGTGAAAAATGCTATCAAAACGCACTTGGTCATTCCCAGCCCCAGTGCTGCCGTGCGCAATGTACTTGGCCCCCAGGCTTAAGGCATGCTGCGCTAAGGCGCGGGCCTGAAATGAACGCTCAGAACTTACAGATAGTGGATAGGTGCTATTCTTAAGTACATTTCCAAACACTAAGTGTTTTACGCAGTTCTCATAGTACTGCTGTTCCTGGTCTAAAACATGAAAAGAGCAGACCCCAAGGGCGTAGGCCCTAGCCTCAGTCGATTCCAACTCCTCTTTCGAGAAGCCCCCTAAATTGACAAGCACTGCGTGGACCTCTAATTTTAAAACTTTTGAGAGGTAAACCGCGCAAAAAGAGGTATCTAAACCGCCACTGTAGGCAAGAACTACTTTTTCCATAAGATCGATTTTAACTTTTTAAACTTTGAAAATAATTTGAATTCGGCTTCGTTTTGAATCGAAGTGATTTGAGCGCTGGGTTTCTTTGGATTTCGTGGCTCACTTGGATCATAAAGCATGGCCGTGCAAAGACAATTCGTTCGCGACTTACTTTTAAGGATCTCATAATTGACGCAGCTTTCACAGCCTTTCCAAAAGACTTCGTCTTGGGTTAGTTCAGCGTACGTGACTGGTTTATACCCCAAATCGCTATTGATCTTCATAACGGCCCGCCCGGTCGTTAGGCCAAAAAGCTTAGCATTGGGGAACTTGACCCTAGAGTATGCGAAGGTGGTTTCCTTAATTTTTTTGGCAAGGCCCATTTGACGGAACTTCTTTTTCACAATGAGTCCGGAGTTGGCCACATACGTTTTTTCACTCCACGTTTCCACATAACAGAACCCTGCCCACTCGCCCTTTTTTGTAAACGCCATGATAGCTTTTTGCTCTTGAATTTTTTTCTCTATGTACGCTGCACTCCGACGTGCAATGCCAGTGCCTCGCTCCTGGGCAGAGGTTTCAATTTCGTTCAAAATTTCCGGGACAAATTTTTTATGGTGGTCAGAGGCCACAACTACTGTAAATTCACTTACTTCTTCCATTATTATCTGAAACAAGCGGCAAATTTAGATAATTTATCTTTTATAGCAAAACAAAATAGATATTTTATTCTACAAATTCAAGTAATAAAGATAATTTAACTGCTGAATTAAGAGTTCAAAGATAAATTCTACAAAAAAAGAGAAGGTGTCTCAATACCTAAACAACCAGTCTGAGAATTGACGCTTTACCCCTCTAGGGGGCTACACCAAGACCGAGCAGCTACTCAGCTTCTCAGGAGTGCCAAGTTACACCTACACCCGCCATAAGCGCACAGCAGGCGCCCTGGAGACCACCCTTCGAGAGCGTCTGCTTTACGATGCTCAAAACCGACTGACCCATACCTACCATCAGGTGAACACAGCCCCAGAGGAGCTTCTCTCTCATAACTCTTACGATGAGCTTGGAAGGCTCTCGAGTAAAAAGGTGGGCGGCGCCTTAGCTGCTCCTTTACAGGAGCTGAACTACAGCTACAACATCAGAGGCTGGCTCACTCAGCTCAATAACCCTTCCAGTTTAGGAGCTGATTTATTTGGCTTCACCCTAAGGTACCAGAATCCTTTGGCTGCTGCCGGCTCTTTAGCCAAGTACAACGGCTCGATTAGCCAGATGGATTGGAGCTCCAAGACTTTGCCCTCAGCCCTACGGCGTTACAGCTACAGCTACGATGGC
Source organism: Flavobacteriales bacterium UBA1694 (assembly GCA_002319955.1). Classification (GTDB taxonomy): domain Bacteria; phylum Bacteroidota; class Bacteroidia; order Flavobacteriales; family Weeksellaceae; genus Planobacterium_A. Next base: position 9,011 of record DCJS01000017.1, on the reverse strand, counting down.
GTGGATCGACTCCTGGGAGCCTACTACTCCAAACCAGGATCCACAAACTTAGCTACCCAGGCCTATGACGAGCAGCTGACCTACGATTTAAACGGGAACATTAAAACCCTCACGCGCTATGGTGGTCTGGATAGTTCCCCGGCTCAAAAGATTGATCAGCTTACTTACTCTTACTCTGGAAATGCCTTAACCACGGTGCTCGAACACACTGTGGGCAGATATTGTAAATAAATTAAATAATTTTTTAGTAACTTTCTACAATAACGTTAAACTCTCCTAGGAATCGGATGAAATATTTTATGATGAACTAATTCTGATGGGAGAGAACATTAGAAAATTGGCTGATTTTCGATGATTAACATTCACATTATTTAACATCTTTTGTATTTTTAGTTTGATAAGGAAAGCTTATTTTTGTTAGAAAGAGTTGAAGAACACTCTCAATAACATTAAAAATTTTAAATTATGGAAAAGTTTGCAATATTAGCAAGAGTAGAAGCAAAACCGGGTAAAGAGAATGACGTATTGGAATTCCTAAAGTCTGCCTTACCGCTTGCCGAAGGTGAGCCAGGAACCATAAGATGGTATGCTTTACAAATCGGCCCTTCTACTTTTGGTATATTCGATACGTTCGAAACTACAGATGCAAGAGATGCTCACTTGAATGGTGAGATTGCAAAGGCTTTAATGGCCAATGCTTCTGAATTACTTGCTAAAGAACCTGTACTTGAAATGGTAGATCTACTAGCAGTAAAGTAAGCAATCGAACACAAATTTTTAATACAGTTAAATGGAGCCAGGCATTTCCCCAGCTCCATTTTTTTATATCATTTTGTTAAAGGTTGAATCTTTGCGATGTATACAAATTCGAATAAAATTTCCCTTTAGCATAAAAAAAAGAGACTGAAAACAGCCTCTTTTGTATTCTTAACTATTAGAGTTTTTTAAGTTCTTCTAAAACAGCTTCGCCAACTGCATGAGCAGATTGAGGATTTTGTCCTGTTACCACTCTTTCGTCTACGGTAACGTGAGTTTGCCATAAACCAGATTTTTCAAACTTGGCTCCACGTTCTATTAATTTAGATTCTAATCTAAATGGAACCACTTCATCTAATTTCACAGCAGCTTCTTCTTCGTTGGTGAAAGCATTGATTTTTTTGCCATCTACCAAATATTTTCCATTGCTGAGTTTAATATTCACCAATCCAGCAGGACCGTGACAAACCGCACTTACTACTCCATTTTTTTCGTAGATTTTTTGTGCGATTACTGCCAATTCTTCATTATCTGCAAAATCCCACATCGTACCGTGACCTCCAGCATAAAGAATCCCCACATATTCATCAGGATTTACTTCTGAAGGCGTCATGGTGTTCTGAATTTTATTTTGATAATATTCATCTGCCAAAAATCTTTCATTAACCGTATCATCTGGAGTATTTCCATAATACGGCGGGTTTCCACCTTTTGGACTCACGAAATCTATTTCGTAACCAGCATCTACTAATACAGCCCAAGGATGCGTAACTTCACCTAAATAATAACCGGTAGATTCACCAGTGTTTCCTAATTCGCCGTGGCTCGTAACCACGAATAATACTTTTTTGCTCATTTTGTTAGATTTTATTGTTTGTGCATTTATCATATTAATCCCTAAAAAAAGAATACAACCGGTTAAGAAAATAATCTTGGATAAAAACTTGTTGTGACTCATTTTACTATTGATTTCTAATGATTTGATGGTGCAAAGGCAGATGAAGCTCCCCACAAACAATAGGACTTACCTCACAACTTTTTTGTGACCTACCTCACATTACACCGAAAGCCGACTCAAGGTTTCTCTGGAAACTCCTAAATAAGAAGCGATTAACGTTTTGGGCAATCGTTGTAAAAGTGTAGGATATTGAGAAATAAACTGTTCATAGCGTTCTTTCGCATTGCTATTGAGCAAAGACAAAATTCTTTTTTGGAGCGCTACAAAGCCATTATTCGACTTTTTCCTGAAAAAATGCTCTATTTTATGCATATCAGCACACAATTTTTCTCGATGATAAAGAGACAAAGCAAGCACTTCTGTAGGTTCTAAAGCTTCAATGGTAAAAGTAGCTTCCGTTTGATTAAAATACCCCTGATAATCGGTAATCCACCAATCTTCCATTGCAAATTGCATGAAGCGTTTTACTGCGGGTTATTAAAACAGAATTTCAATATAAAATCAATTAATATTGGCTTCCGGAGCAACAATCAATCGAAAGATCATCGAACCAAAATAAATAATAAAAAAAACACTGAGATCAACTCCTTTTGACGGGAAGCTTCGGCATCTTTTTATGACCTTCATGAGCTTATCGACGGAAAATTTTAAAGTTACACAGGAGACTTCGAGAAAAGTCTCTTTTTTGGTGCATGCTCATTCCTTTAACCCGCCTGTAGAATAAAATCTTTACAAACCCTTGAATTTTTTTTCGCAACGGCACTGAAGCAGCATCTCTGTCTGTACTTTGATAACTTTTCTAAACCTCACTTCTGATCCTACTCAAAGTTTCCTGAGAAATACCAAGATAAGAAGCTATCATCCCAAGCGGCGCACGCAAAAGTATATCAGAATTATCTTCTAAAAGCTGAATATATTTTTCCTTTGCCGTCATATACTGCAAGGAATTGATGCGCCTTTCCATATTAGTCATCAGAAGCCCCAAAACACGGCGGCTGAAATTGGCTATGGTAAGCGAAGTTTCGCAGAGCTCTTCCATTTTAGAGTACCGGAAAAAGACAATCTCACTGTCTTCTATGGCTTCAATGGAATGCCGTGCCGGAATTTTCTCAAAAATGGTGTCTTTATTGGCGAGAATGCTGTTTTCGGGGTAAAAATTGGTGGTGATGTCTTTTCCTTTTTCAAAATAAAAGGAGCGCAGAAGCCCTTTTTCTACAAAATACACCTTGCGGTTTAGAGTGTTTTGATCGCTGATAACGGTTCCCTTTTTCACAGATATTTTTTCGGTCTGGGTGTTCAGAAAACTGCGGATATCATCGTCGATGGTGATGTAGGTGGAAAGCATTTCGGGAAAAGTCATCAGGATTCAATTTGTACAAAAATAAAAATAATGCCCCAGAAATGAGGCATTATTCACAAACTAAACATAAAAAATAAATTATTACAAATCAATCTTCTGTAGCCAACTGAAAAGCTCGTTGTACACTTTTTCTCGCACCGGTTTTTTGGAAAGCACCAAATCGTGAATGCCCCCTTTAACGCGAATTATCGTGACATCTCCCTTTAAATTTTCAGCATTTTTATGAATATCGTTCACGTTCAGAATGATATCGGTGGAAGTCACTTCCTCATTCCAGACTTTTGGATAGCCCGATTTTTCAGAATGCATCACCAATACCGGAACCTTGAGTTCTGCGTTGCGGATGTCTTTCTGTGCACGGTGAATCGCACGGATAAAGCCAAAATTCACTTTCCCGTTTGCATTGGGTTTCAGTTTTAAATCATAATTCCATTCGCCCTTAAAATTTTTATGCAAACTTTCACCGTAGAAAGTGGAAAATCCACCGCCAATTTTAGTGTCAGGATGATGTTTTCCCAAACCACTGATGATGGGAACCCCAATTTTTTGCGCCAGAAACCCCATATTGAAATCATAAAAGGGACTGTTAACCCAAAGTCCGGCAATGTTCTGATTTTCAGGGTGATATTTCATATACCGTGTGGTGATCAACCCGCCTGTTGAATGCCCTGCCAGCAGAATTTTGTTATGGTGTTCTGCAGCAATGATTTTTAAAGCCTCATCGATTTCGGCATTGTATTCATCCAGATTTCTGACATTATTAAAAGTTTGATGCGGCAAATATGAACGCCCATATTTTCTTAAATCCAAAGCATAAAAGTCAAACCCTTTTTCATTGAATTTTTCAGCCATTTCCGCCTGAAAAAAATAATCGTTAAACCCGTGAATATACAACACAGCTTTATGGGTCGGACTTTCCGCTTTTTTGCGAATGAATGTTGCGGTAACTTTTCCTTCGTAATCGTTGGGAAAATTCAATGTTTTCTGCTCAAAACAGTTTCCCAAAATGTCGGGCGTATATTCCTGCGAAAAGAAAAACCCCGAAAGGAAAATCAGCAGCAGTAAAAAGTTCTTTTTCATTGTCCTGTTGTTTGTTAACGCAAAGTTCGGGCTTTCTTTGAAATTTGGCTTTGACATTTATCAAAAAAAAACGCCCGGAAATTGCTTCCCGGACGAACAAACAAACTATAAAGAAATGAAAACTTTATATTTCTTGCGGTGTTGAGCCGTTTTCGTTGAGATTATTTTCTGATGCTGTAATTTCATCAAAATCATCGCTTTCATCATCTTCTGAGATCTGGTACTTTTTGTAGAGTGAATTGATTTTAATTTTAAGCGCAATCCAGCCTAATACAAAATACACTAACGCCAAAATCAAAAGATGGATGAAGTATTTTTGGGTTAAATAATCTGAACCCCGCTCCACAACCATGATTTTCAATGCCTCCAGATAAGGGGTCAAGGGAATAATGGAATTGAAATACTGCACAAACTGAGGCATCGCCGATGTTGGCCACGTAAATCCACTTACAATGAACGCCGGAGAAGCAATCACCATCAGATATTGTGTCGCCTTCAGTGCATCAGGAACCAAAATACTGAAAAGCACGCCCAAATTGGTTGATGCTACCACGAAAATTGCGGTCAGCAGGAAGAAGTTGGGCACATTCACCGGTGACGGAATTTTAAAATAAAGGCTGCACAGGTAGAAAAACAGGATGTTGAAATTGGCGAAAATCCACACCGGAAGGCATTTTATCGCCATCACCAAAACCGCATATTTGTGTTTTCCGGCAAAATCACGTTTAAAACTGTCGCGCTTGAATTCCTCAGCAAAAGTCACGGCCATTGCCATCAAAATTACCTGCTGCAGTACCACCGCCATCATCGGGGGCCACATAAAAATCAGGTAATTACTCGTGGTGTTGAACAGCGTGATGTAATTGGCTTTAAACGGTTCGTACTGGGTTTTTGCAATTTCGGAATTCATTCCTTTTTTCTGCAGCGCCTTGATCTCCGCACCTGCCGAAAATGTTCCCAGGATCTGCTGAATCGCTTTCGTAGCAAAATTTGCGGTGAGGACATTGGACGTGTTGACGTAAACCGTAATTTCCGGATACTTTTTCTGAAGCATCAGCGCTTCAAACCGCTCCGGAATGATGACTACAGCGGCAGCTTCGGTCTTGATGACCTCGTCTTTCAGGGGAGCCGGTTCATCGATATAATTCAGGACTTTTATGGTGTGGTTGTCCTCAAACATTTGGGTTACCTGGTCGGAAAGCGGCGTTTTATCGTGGTTGATGAGGATCACCGGAATGTTTTCAACCTTACCATTTTTATAAGTGAACCCAATGAGCAATGCGTAGAATGCCGGTGCCATAAAAAACACCGAAAGCATGGTTTTATTGCTAAAAAAGAGCCGGAATTCTCTTTTTAGTAAATATCTTAACTGTTTCATTTTTAATATAATAAGAATTCCGTCACTTATTTAAAACCACATTGGAGTTCACCAGAATATCACCCAGCTGGGCACGATTATCCGGAATTACCTTAATCTCATAAACTGCATCTTCAGGATTATAATCCGGAAAAGCCGTCGTAATATCGGCGTATTTTGCCAGTTGTTTGATCGAAACAATGCGCCCGGTAATTTCTTTTTGGTTGTAATTCACGACCATTTTTACGGTTTTCCCTTTTTCATAAGCTGAAATTTTACTTTCCGGAACGGTGAATCTGAAATAAGTCGTGTCCGGAATATAGCCTGAAAAAAGGGCAAAACCGGCGGTCGCGAGTTCACCTTTGTTCAAAGAAACCGTTTCGATTTCCATATCGTTTGTAGCGATCACATATCTTTCAGAATAAGCCACATTCGCTTCCTGCAGCGCGCCCATCGCCTGATTCGCCTGTCCTTCCGCCATTTCTATTTTTTCGTAACGTGTACCAATCTGAACGTCGTGCAGTTCGGCATTTGCAGCGTCCAACTGTGCTTTGGCTCCCTGATATTTCGCAAAGGCTTCATCATAATTCTGTGGCGAAAGCAAGCTGTCGCGGTACATATTTCTAGCCCTGTTGTAGGCTTTCTGCGCATATTGGAACTGCTCCTGAAGCCCTTTTTGTTTGGCTCTCAACTGTCGCATCTGGTCGGCGGTCGCACCGTTTCTTGCCATTTGAGCCTGTGCCTTGGCTGCGGAAGTCGCACCCTTTGCCTGTGCGATTTTTGCAGAAACTTCAGGTACATCCAGTTTTGCAAGCGTATCCCCGGCTTTTACGGTTTGCCCTTCTTCCACATAAATCTCCAGGATCCGGCCGGTTACTTTTGGTGAAAAAGTCACGAGGTCTTTTCTGGTTTTACCTTCAATGGCACGTTCTGCGGGCTTTTCGCTGCAATTGACCAAAGTTAACAGGGTAAGAACAGAAAGTATTTTTAATGTAGATTTCATTTCGTTTGTTTGTTTTTTAATTTTTTTAAATAATTAAAGATTTTCAGGATTAAGGTTTTGTGTAGATTTGATCAGTTCAATAGCGGAAACTCTCTGATTGAAAATTGCGGTCTGCAGTTCCAGTTCGGCATTCTGTAAATCTGTTTCTGCTTCGATAAGTACCGCGGAAGTTTTGGTTCCGTATCTGAATTCCTTTTCCACCTGTTCCAAACCTTTGGCCGCTATCTGTCTTGCCTTTTCTTTCAGTTTGATTTGTGCGTTCGCGATGTTGTAATTGGTTTGGTTGTTGGCCAGGTTTAAGTTCAATTTTTTAATTGCGTCTTTCTGTTTGCTCTCCAGAATTTCTTTATCTATTTTGGCTTTTTCAATGGCATGTTTGCCTTCATTACCGTCGAAAACCTCCCATTTAAAGCCTATTCCTGCGGTAAACATGGGAAATACATTTATGGCACCAGGATGCAAATCGAGTTTTTTTCCAGTGCCGGGAAAAATTTCATCCGAGGTTGAAATGCGGTTGTTGTAAAGCCCGAAATACGAGAGCGAAGTCTGTGCCTGAACTTTCGGAACCCACCATCTTTCTTCGGCTTTTATTTTGAAATCTGTCGCGTTAATGCCGTGTTGAAGTGCTTTCAACTCTGCCCTGTTTTCAACGGTTTCGTTCAGTACATCGTAGTTTATCGGCTGAAGGTCGTGTTCAATTATGGCAATGCGCTCCCTTTCAATGCCGGTCAACAGATGGATCTGAGTGATCAGAAGATCCTTTTTACCTTCATATTCCACCATTTTGGAATCCAAAGTGGCCTGTGCAAGTTCTATTTTTTTGTGGTCGTAAGGCGTAATCAGACCGTAACCCAAGGCTTTGTCGGCCGTTTTTTTATTAATTTCCAAACGTTTTTTGGACTGATCCAGAACTTTTTTGGATTCGTAAACCAGCGCCAATTGGTCGTATGCTTTGGAGATTTCGGTAATGACGTCGTCCTTGGTTTTCTGGATCATCACTTCTTCTGAAAGATTTATTTCGCGGTTGGCTTCCTTCAGATATTTCACCTTTCCGCCGGAATAAATCACCATACTTGCTTCAGCCTTTGCAGAGGCGGAAAGACCGGAAATGTTGAGATTATTGCTAAGCTGTCCTTCAGGTACCACGGCTCCCGGAAAAATCGGAGGAACTGCCGGAACTTTAATTTCCGGTGAACTGATATGCGCCGAAGTGTACATATAACCTGTTTTCCCGGTAATCTCCACTTTTGGGAGAAACACATCATTCAGCTTTTCGTCATCGAGTTTCGTGAATTTGTTTTCTAAAACCTGCTGGTTCAGCGTTTCATTATTCTGCAGCGCACTGCTGATAAGTTCCTGCAGCGTAGGTGCCTGCTGCGCATAAAGCGTGAGCGGCAACGAAAAAGCTGCGCCCATAAGGAATTTGTGTAGAGTTTTCATTTTCTGTTTGTTTGTAAAATTGAACGTGCAAATTTCGGCCGCTGCAAAATAGATTCCTTTGACAAATGTCAAAAAAAAACCTACTGAAATTTTATATTGAGACGGTTTCGTTGTTATAATGATACTTTGAATTTATTGAGTTTAGGAACTGATTTATTTGGCTTCACCCTAAGGTACCAGAATCCTTTGGCAGCTGCCGGCTCTATGGCCAAGTACAACGG
>DCJS01000017.1:0-717 GCA_002319955.1 Flavobacteriales bacterium UBA1694 | reverse complement strand
CAAACCAGGATCCACAAACTTAGCGACCCAGGCCTATGACGAGCAGCTGACCTACGATTTAAACGGGAACATTAAAACCCTCACGCGCTACGGCGGTCTGGATAGTTCCCCGGCTCAAAAGATTGATCAGCTTACTTACTCTTACTCTGGAAATGCCTTAACCAAGGTGCTCGATCAGAGTGGAAATACTCAGGGTTATCCTCTAGGTGGCGCACTGATCCCTTACGATGCGAATGGCAATATGAAAAGCCATCTCGACAAAGGCCTATCGCTCATAGACTACAACCATTTAAACTTACCCTCAAAGATCATTCATGGTGCAAACACCGCTACCTACAGCTACTTAGCGGATGGCACCAAACTAAAAAAGACTTACGGTGCAAAAACCACCGAGTACTATGGTGCTCTTCAGTACGAGGGCCCAGAGGGCACCCCGGTCCTGCAGTTTGCAGGCACCACTGAAGGGTACTTTGATTTTGTGAAAAACGCGTACATTTACAATTACCTAGATCACCTTGGCAATCTAAGACTGAGTTACCGTAAAAACAGCGCAGGCGCTCTTGAAATTTTAGAAGAAACAAATTACTACCCCTTTGGGCTAAAACACGAAGGCTATAATGGCGGTTCCACCGCCACGCAAAGCTACAAGTATAAGTTTGGCGGGAAAGAGCTCCAAGAGAGCGGGATGTATGGCTTCGGGGCAAGAATGTATATGCC
>DCJS01000034.1:39815-83673 GCA_002319955.1 Flavobacteriales bacterium UBA1694 | reverse complement strand
CCTCCAAAAGGAACCAGCACTCTTTGCCCCGGTTGAATTTCAGCCTCGAACGCCTCAGGAACTTTATAGGTGAAAGTTCCTGGTAAATTAAGGGGCAATATGACTTGAACGAATTTCAATTCAGGGGCATTTTTAGGTTCTTACAATATTAGTGGAAAATAACTAAAAAAAGCGGGAACACCCCGCTTTGTTACTTTTATGCTTTCAAAGTCTAGAAGCGTCGTCGCTTTAGTTCCCGCTCAATTAGACCTAGCTCCCTACCAGTTTGACCCGCTACAGAGGTGTTTTCCTGCGCTCTACGCGTCAAATAAGGCACAACGTCTTTTACAGGCCCATAGGGAAGGTATTTCGATGCATTGTATTTATTCTCTCCTAAATAATAGGTGATATTATCACTCATCCCGTAGAGCTGACCAAAGTAAATATTAGGATGGCCATTCTCAAGACCTTCAGATTTCATTCGATCCATGATTAACTCTGTGGATTTTTCATTATGAGTGCCAAAATACCCTGAAATGCGATCTAAGTGGGCAATTACAAAACCAATAGCCGCATTGTAATTGTCATCGGTCGCTTGTTTCGTGGGTTGAATTGGGTCCGCAAGTCCCAAGGCCTCTGCGCGCTCCCGTTCTTTTTCCATATATGCGCCTCGCACAAATTTATAGCCGATATAATAGTCAAGCTCCTGGGCTAATTTTAAATCATTCTCAAGGTACTCGAGGCGCCCCGTGCGGTACATCTGAACGGTATTCCAAATAATCGCACGCTTTTTATTGTATTGGGCCATCATGCGATTAACAAGCGCATCGACGGCATCTTGCATCTGCGTTTCTTCAGCATCAACCATTAACACCACATCCAATTCAAACGCTAAGGCGCAAACCTCTTCGTAACGCTTAACTACGCGCTCCCATTCCTTGGTTTCGCTACTGGTTAACTGTCCTTTTGCTTGAATGGTACTATAGAGCTCCAGACGTCCAAACCCAGTAGGTTTAAAGACGACAAATGGAACGGCTGGATTCCCTTTGGCAAATTCGATATTTCGTTTTATTTCTTGACAAGTCTGATCAAAGGTTGCTTCATCCTCTTTCCCTTCAATCGCATAATCAAAGATGCTTCCGATATGGTGGGTGAACATTTGATTAACCACTTGCGCACTTCTTTCGCGGGTTTCTCCTCCAGCAAACTGCTCAAAAAGCGTTTTCTTAACGATGGATTCTACAAAAGGAACATCATTCTTTATTGTAAAATTCAAAACATTAATTCCTAAATTTGTTAGGGTTGGATTTTCAATGGCTTTGAACATCCAGTACGCTTTTTTTAATTGCGTAGTAGATTTGTCTTGAAAGGCAATTTTGGTGTCGTTGAATGGAGACATAATTTTATTCGGTAATTAAGGCCTCAAATTTAATAATTGTTAGCGAACAATCAGATGAAAAAAGTCATATTTGTACATTTGTAAAAATTAATTTCATGATCGAATTTCTAGACGACGAATTTTCAGCGTTAAACACGTGGATCGAGCACAAGGCCCCAAGTCTACTTCTACTTCTTGTAGACCAGAACACGCACCACCACTGCCTTCCCACACTACTAGGCAATTTAACCACGTCTATTCCCTACGAAATAATTGAAATTGAAGCGGGTGAAGAGCTAAAAACCATCGAATCCGCCGTTCAACTCTGGGAAATCCTTGCGGAATTTCAGGCCGATCGCAGCGCCTTACTTATTAATCTAGGAGGCGGCGTAATCAGTGACCTGGGCGGGTTTGTGGCCTCAACCTATAAACGCGGAATTCCCTTTATCCATATTCCAACGACCCTTCTCTCGATGTGTGATGCCTCCATTGGGGGGAAAACAGGAATCGACTTTCATTTTTATAAGAATTTAATTGGAACCTTTCAATTACCTCAGGCCCTATTTGTTTATCCGCAATTTCTCAGCACTCTTGACCAACAGCAGATCCTGAGCGGACTGGCCGAAATGCTTAAACACGGGCTTATCCTTGATGCCTCGCATTGGGAGGCACTCTGTGCACTTGAATCGCTAGACCCAAAGTCTCTCGCCCCGCATATCAAGAAATCCATGGCAATCAAACAAGACGTCGTCGAAAAGGATTTCAAGGAACAATCGCTTCGAAAAGCTTTAAATTTCGGGCATACGGTGGGTCACGCAATTGAAAGCCTCTATTTAAAAGCAGAGCGTTTTGTTACCCATGGCCACTGCGTGGCTATGGGCATGCTATGTGAAACGCAACTTTCCGTTCAACTTGGGCATTTAAGCCCCACTGAGGCGGAGCAAATTCTTTCAAAGCTCCAATCAATTTATCCCCTCTTGAGTCTTGCAGACTTCGCTGATGAATCCCTTTTAGAGTGCATGCGTCAGGACAAAAAAAACACCCAACGCAAGGGGATAAATTTCACAGTTCTTACAGGAATTGGCCAGAATTTAGTGAATCAAACAATTGATGAATCGGAGATTATCAAGGCACTTTCATCCTATCGAGCCCTTGCTAGACCCTAAATTACCAAACACTCATTTAAAATTAGTTCACTGATAATCAGTTGTCTATAATATTTTGTCGAATAACATCGAATCAAATTCGAAGCTTTTGGCATGCAAATTGCGTCTCACCTTGAAGTAAAATTTAAATTTAGACAATATGAAAAAGTTATTATTAGGTGCTGCCTTAGCAGTAAGTTCATTAACGTTTGCTCAACAGTTTGGAGCGAAGGCCGGGGTGAATATCTCAAACATTTCTGATGACAACGATGTGCAGTCAAACTCCAAAACGGGGTACTAAGCCGGGTTATTTATGAATGCGCCAATTGCAGAGAACTTTAGTATTCAACCAGAGGTTATTTACAACAGTGTCGGATCGAAATACGAATCGAACAGTTCTTCTAGTACTTTAACTCTAGATTACATTACCGTTCCTGTTATGTTCCAGTATAACGTGGTTCCACAATTCTACCTGGAAGCAGGTCCAGAATTTGGTCTTCTTGTTGGAGCAAAATCAAAATTTGAATCAGGGTCAGTTTCAGGAGAAGCAGATCTAGACAAAGACAACTTCAATGATTTCAATTTCGGACTAGGCATTGGAGCGGGTTTCAATTTAACTAACAATATTGGAATTAACGCACGTTACGTCGCTGGATTCACCGATGTGACCGATGATTCCAATACAGAATTCGGAGCAGAAGCAGAAAACAAAAACAATGTCTTTCAAGCTGGTGTTACGTTTAAATTCTAAACTGACTTAGACACAATCAATCTTTTATACAGAAAGGCTCTCTTCATTACTGAAGAGAGCCTTTCGATTTACAGAGCAGTACAGCAACTGCCCGTTGTAAGTCCTTAGTCAAACAAAGCCGTTTTTTCCCCTTTTTCTACTGGGTATTTCTCCGTAAAGCAGCCAAAACAGTGCTTATCAGATCCTAGAATGACCTTCAAATTTTCAATACTTAGGAACTCTAAGGAATCCACTCCAAGATAGTCTCGCAGCTCCTCCACGCTCATGTTCGCTGAAATTAAATCGTCCTTTGTGGGGGTATCTATTCCTAGATGGCAAGGCGCAATAATTGGAGGCGACACACTACGAAAGTGAATCTCTCTAACCCCGGCCTCTTTTAAAATCTTCACTAGGCGTTTCGAGGTGGTGCCTCGAACGATGGAATCATCAATGATTACCACACGTTTGCCTTTGATTTCGCTTTTTATCGGATTCAGTTTTAAATTCACAATCCGCTCGCGCATTTCCTGAGTCGGAATTATAAAGCTCCTACCCACATAGCGGTTCTTAATCAGCACCGGTCTAAATGGAATACCGGAAACTTTTGAAAACCCAATAGCTGCAGGTACGCCTGAATCAGGAACACCAATTACAATATCCGCCTCGACGGGGGCTTGTTCCCAGATTTTCTCACCAGATTTTTCTCGAATTTCATGCACATTTATGCCTTCAAGGGTCGAGTCGGGTCTTGCGAAGTAGATGTACTCAAATGAGCACAAACTGCGTTCACAACCGTGCTTAACCATATAAGATTGAAGCCCTTTTTCGTGGTCGCTTGTGTAGACGATTTCACCGGGTAGAATATCGCGAATGTACTGCGCGCCAACCGCATCAAGTGCTGCCGTTTCAGAGGCTGCCACGTAGGTCTTCTCATCAATCGCACCTAAGACAAGGGGACGGATTCCATGAAAGTCACGGAAAGCGAAAAATTTATTTCGGGTAATTCCAACGACCGAATAGGCCCCTGCAATTTTCTCCATGGTTGTTTTAATCGCTCCACGAAGTCCTAAATCCAAATTCTTTTGGATGAGTCTTAAAATTACTTCTGAATCCGAAGTGGCTTTAAAAACAACACCTTCCGCCTCAAGTTCTTGTTTCAGCTCCAGGGCGTTGGTCAGGTTTCCGTTATGGGCAATGGAAAGAATAATTTGGTCGTATTCGTTCTTGGCAAAAAAGGGCTGAAAATTGAATTTTTTCTTGTCTCCAGCCGTGGTGTATCGGGTATGACCAATAACACCATTGCCCATAAACGTTTCTGGGTTTCGGATCTCCTTGAAAACGTCTAATACAAGGCCTTCGTCCTTAATGTTCACAATTTTACCGTCGTTCATTACTGAAATCCCACACGCTTCTTGCCCCCTGTGTTGGAGTGCAAATAGGCCGAACTGGGCAAGGGAAAATGTGTCGGTATTTTCTTCCGAATAAAGAGCAAAGATTCCACACTCTTCGCTGGGCGCATCTAGGCGCTCTTCGCTTTGGCTGCGAAAAAGGTTACGTCCGTAACTTCGGTGCTTAAATTGCTCTAGATAGGATTTTCTATGGTCGTTTAAATTCTTCATTTGACTTTTTATGACTTTAGACTGTTGGGTCTCTTTAGCATTTATTATTTCGCAAGTGCCGTCTGCAAACGCTCATAGATTTCTACATACGCCTCAGTGACCTCACCTAAATCTCTTCTAAACCGGTCTTTATCCAGTTTTTTCATTGTATCCTTATCCCACAAACGGCACGTATCTGGAGAAATCTCATCCGCTAGGATAATCTTCCCGTCTGAGGTTTTTCCAAGCTCAATTTTGAAATCAACCAAAATGATGTTCATGCGCTCAAACAGCTCAATTAACAGATCGTTTATTCTTGCAGTTAGAGCGTACATTTGATCAAGTTCTTCGCGCGTTGCAGCGCCAAGAAAAATCGCGTGGTAGTCGTTAATAAGTGGGTCTCCAAGCTCATCCTTCTTATAGCAAATGTCAAAGATCGTGATGGGTGATTTAATTCCCTCCTCGACTCCTAGGCGCTGAGCCATACTTCCAGCGGTGTAATTGCGCACCACCATCTCTAATGGAATAATTGAAACTTTACGTACGAGTTGCTCACGCGCATCAAGTTGCTTGATAAAGTGCGTTTCAACCCCTTTCTCTTTCAAATATTCGAAAATAAGAGTGGTAATGGCGTTATTCATTTCTCCCTTCTTATCAAAAGAGCCTCTTTTTTGTGCATTGAATGCAGTGGCATCGTCTTTAAAACGCACAATCACTTCTTCAGGATTTTCAGTTAAAAAAACCTGCTTTGCTTTGCCCTCGTAGAGCATTTCTCCTTTTACATTCATACTTTTTACTTTTGTCTTTTTTCCTAAGGAACTACTTTTATAATGATCTAATATTAAATTCCAACAACGGCAAGCGCCGTAAGCACTGAGAGGCCAAAACTAAGTAAGGTACCAATCAGGACATATTCAGTTAATTTACGCTGTTTTGCTTGTGCAAGGTCGCTAAATCGAAATACAGACTTGGCTGCAATCATAAAACCGACCCCTTCCCAATGTCCTGTAATTATAAACACATAGACAAGGAGGCGCTCTAAAATTCCAATATAATGTCCGGCATTGACTAGCGATTCACTTTGGGTACTCTCAACGGAAGGCGTAAAGGGCGTCCAGCTCGAGATTAAGCTTTTTACTATCACGGAGCTAGGCAGTGTAACAAACACGGCACCAGCAAGTAAAGGTGAATAGAAAAGAAGCGTTTCACGATTTATAGTCAAAGCTCCAATGAGCATACATAGCACAAGAATTACGCCGAGATGAAGGCCTTGGTCAATAAAAAACCAGCGCACCTTAGTTTGCTGTTTCTGAAATCTCAATTTTGCAAGATCGATCAGGTAGTGCGAGAGGCCAATGGCCGGTGCGAGCCACCAGTAAAATCCTGGAACAAAAAGTAACACCAAAAGACTATGAATCAGTACGTGGGCATACAAATGCACACTTCGATACGTTTTAAGCTCCTTAGACTGCACCCACGATTTTGGTTGGAGAAGGAAGTCTCCGATCAAATGGGCCAGTATGAGCAGTGAAAGTATCATGGGTGGAGCAGGGCTAGTTTTCGTCTAAAATAAAGATCCGTTTGCGTAATAAGATCAAGATTCGCTCGTTTCAGTCTCTGACTAACAGAGGATTGGGTAATGCTGAATTTTTGAGCTAATTCCTCCTGAGTAATTCCAGGTTGGGTAATAAATTCGTGAATAATTTGAGCGACAGCCCAAGTCCAGTTATCAAAATCAATCGAAGCCCACTTTAGGAGTAGGTTAATTTCGTCATTAAATTCTGGATTCGGTGTTTGAATGGCTAGGGTTTTACCCTCGGCCTTTAATTGGTTTAATAAGCGTCCTGAGTTGACGTAAGCAGAGCCATTGGATTCCGTGATTTTGAGGGAATTAAATTTCTCGTCCCCGATTCCAATCGCAATTCTAACGTCTAAATTCTCAATGCTTTTTACGAGGGATTTGATTGCCAGAACGACCTTAAACGCTGAGTCTAGCTCACATTTAAGTTGAAATTCATCGCCGCGATAAATTTCCCAGTCCAAAGGGCTATCGCCCCACTGGGAAAGCAAAGCTTTTAAGGGCGTTAGCCAGATATGAGTTTCGGTGCTTTCCGAATTTATAATATCCCCTGTGATGACCGCTTTCATCATGCAAAAATAAGCAATAAAACTAATATTACAACTATATTAGCGAAAAGTCTAATAAATCGAAATATAAGCTAAAAGACTAATATAATTTCACTATTAGCCAAATACCTAATAGAACCCACAAAAGACCCCTCTAGAGCGTTTGGTGCGCGCAAAAACAATAAGAACGCAAAGTATTTTCCTAAAAGCCCATTTTTGTCTATATTTACGCAAACAACATTTATGAAATCAGAACTGCAAGAGAGTCTAGAAATGATTGCCCAAACGGCCAAAGATTTTGCTGAAAAAGAAATACGTCCAAACATTATGGATTGGGACGAAAGCCAAACCTTCCCAAAAGAACTTTTTCACCAACTCGGTGAAATGGGCTTCATGGGCATTGTAATTCCAGAACAGTACGGAGGTTCCGGGCTTGGCTACCAGGAATACATCACTATTCTTGATGAAATCTCACAAGTGGATCCTTCTATTGGGCTTTCTCTGGCAGCGCACAACTCTCTGTGCACCAACCATATTTATGAATTCGGAAGCGAAGAGCAGCGCCACAAATGGCTTCCTCAGCTCGCTAGTGGGAAAACCATTGGGGCTTGGGGGCTTACAGAACACAACACGGGTTCGGATTCTGGGGGAATGAGCACCACAGCCGTTAAGGACGGAGACGACTGGCTAATTAGCGGGGCTAAAAACTTCATCACCCATGCAATCTCTGGGGACCTCGCCGTTGTAATGACCCGAACCGGTGAGATTGGTGCCAAAGACAATTCAACGGCCTTCGTCCTAGAAAAAGGAATGCCAGGATTTAGTTCCGGTAAAAAAGAAAACAAATTAGGGATGCGCGCCTCTGAAACGGCTGAACTTATATTTGATAGTGTGAGAGTTCCTGACTCCCACCGTTTAGGCGAAGTTGGAGCAGGCTTTAAACAAGCCATGAAAATATTAGATGGCGGGCGTATCTCAATTGCCGCCTTAAGTTTAGGCATTGCAAGAGGGGCTTACAAAGCCGCATTAAACTATTCCTTAGAGCGTCGCCAATTTGGAAAAGCAATCAATGAATTCCAAGCGGTAAATTTCATGCTTGCCGATATGGCCACAGAAATTGAAGCCTCTGAATTGCTAATTCGCAATGCCGCAACGCTTAAAAACAGCAAACAAAAAATGACTAAGCAAGGGGCCATGGCTAAGCTATACGCTTCAGAAGCCTGCGTTCGAATTTCCAATAATGCGGTTCAAATCTTTGGGGGCTATGGCTACACGAAAGATTTCCCTGTAGAGAAATTCTTTAGAGACTCAAAACTTTGTACAATTGGCGAAGGAACCTCTGAGATTCAAAGACTAGTCATTGGACGGTTGATTTCACAGTAGTTTCAAAATTAATACACTTTCAAAACAGGTTGCTTTTAAGAATTTTACCCTCTTAGGAGCAGCCTGTTTGATTAAATTCAGACCTCTAAATTCACCATGGTAAAAGACAGTCTAAGCAAAGTTGCTGAGTTTCATGCCCTTTTTTCAGTTCCCCATCTGCAAAGTCCAGAGATTCCTGCAACAAAGCGAACTACCCTACGAATCGACTTACTACAAGAGGAGCTCAATGAACTCGCCGCGGCCATTAATGCAAAGGATCTTACGCAGATCGCCGATGCACTTTGTGATTTACAGTACGTTCTGAATGGCGCGATTTTGGAATTCGGTATGCAGAGGCAGTTTGAGGCTCTGTTCAATGAAGTGCACCGCTCCAACCTCTCCAAAGCCTGTAAGACTCTGTCTGAGGCAGAGCAGACCGTCGCCCAGTATACAAAGCAAGGGGTCTCTTGCTATTATATCGAAAACCAGGGGAATTTTACGGTGTACAGAACTAAGGACCAAAAAGTCTTAAAAAGTATACATTATTCACCTGCAAATCTGGGCGCTTTGTTAAATCAGTAATTGAACGAATTTAGCATTCTATCCCTATAAAACCGGAGTTCAAAAGCGAAGTTCCACAATTAGAGAAAAATAAAAAACCCATGCAAGAACTAATTGGAATCGAAAGCCCCTCAGTATTTGAGCAAGCACCCTACCGTGACTGGTTCGAGCCCGAGTATTCAAGCTACCTTCCTGAAACAAAAGTTATAGCGAACCTAAAGCAAACTGGAATTTCCGCTATGAATTTCCTACTCTTTTTTGGATCCTGGTGTGAAGACAGCCAATTGCAAGTTCCCAGGCTGCTCAAAATATTTGATTCACTCGAGCTGCCAGACTCTCAATTAAAACTAATCGTCGTAAACCAATCCAAAGATGAGCCGATTGAACTCCTACAGCAATACAGCATTCAGTTTGTTCCAACACTTATTGTGTTAAGTAATCAAAGGCAGATTGGCCAGATTGTTGAGCATCCTAAGACACAAACACTTGAAAATGATCTTCTCGAAATGAGTTCCACTCACCCTAAATAAATTCGACTCACCGTGAACTATTCTAAATATATTCCAGCTTTTTTAATCGGCGTGCTTATCACTCTTGTGGGCGCTCTGCTTCTAAGAACCTGTACAAGCTCAAATGAAAAAGTAGATAACTCCTATTACATCATTACGAACCAAATTCGTAAAATGAACAAAATGGTAGTTATGGAACAGGATTTTTCTACCATTCAGCGCACAAAAATGAGCACTGAGGTTCTGGGAGGCCGCTTCTTACCTGCAATGGATAAAGAAATCGTCACCTTCACAAAGACAAATGCGCAGGTCTCCTACGATCTAAATCAACTCAAAATGGAAGTTGATAGCACTAGAAAAACCCTTACCATTACACAAATTCCTAATCCTGAGATTCGAATTATTCCAAGTGTGGAAATCAGTTCTGTAGACGATTCGTTCTTTAATAGAATTGAGCAAAAGGATTTACAAAAGATTCAAAAAGCGGCAAAAGACCATGCCACTGCGCAGGTTAATCAAAAGAAACTAATCGATCAGAGTAAAATTCAACTTCGAGAAAATTTAGACCAAATCTTTGTTTTAGCAAAAGCCTTAAATTATGAGGTCGTCGACAAAACAGGCTCCCTAAATCTCTTAAAACTTTAAAAGAACGAGGGAGCCTGTTGGAGCTTCTTAAACACTGATCAGTTGAAAATCGACTAGGCGATCAATTAAAGACCGCTTTGCTCCTCGAGCTGCTCACGTAGTTGGTAATCTTGTACAAGTTCAATCGCGTTGTCAACGACATCGCTTAAAGCGGTAATATAGGTTCCTTCCTCAGCCATAGCCATGGCATGTTTCAAGGCTTCAATCTCTTTTGGAATACACTCGTAGCTTACGGCTCTTCCCGAGTCGGATATCCCATCAATAATCAATTGGTTTATTTCCTCTTCTGCGCGGCCTCGAAGGTGCTTCTCATTCCGAATGATAATATAATCGAACATACGCCCGGCAATCTTTCCACATTCTCGAATGTCTTCATCACGGCGATCTCCAACACCTGATATGATTCCGATTTTCTTGGTGGCTTCAACGTTGCTTAAATACTCTTCGATAGCTTCATATCCCGCTGGATTGTGTGCAAAATCAATTAGCACTTTAAAGCTTTTAAATTTGAACGTGTTTAAACGCCCTGGCGTAAGCTGCGCACTAGGTACGAAGGTTCGAAGCGCCATGGCAATATCTTCAATAGCAAAACCATACAAATAGGTCGCTAGGGAGGCCGCGAGCACGTTCGAAATCATAAATTTAGCTTTACCTTCCATGGTGATCGGAATATTAAGGACTTTGGCTATTCTAATTTTCCAATCGCCTTTTTTAATGGTCACAAAGCCTTCCTCATAGACGCAGGTAATCTTCCCTTGCTTGGAATACCTCAAAATGTGAGGGTTATTTTCATCTAAACTAAAGAGCGCTACTTTAGCTTCTAAGTCTTCGGCAAGCTTCATAGAGTACTCATCTTCTGC
Organism: Flavobacteriales bacterium UBA1694; assembly: GCA_002319955.1. Taxonomy (GTDB): domain Bacteria; phylum Bacteroidota; class Bacteroidia; order Flavobacteriales; family Weeksellaceae; genus Planobacterium_A. The sequence continues at coordinate 72,779 of DCJS01000034.1, read as the reverse complement.
ATTAAGTACGCACCACCCGTCTTTCTTTACACTATCTAAGACCACGCGTTTCACTTTGGTAAGATCTTTCAAGTTGTGAATATCGTCCATTCCCAAATGGTCTGCCTTAATATTTGTGAGCACACCAATATCGCAAAGCCCAAAGCCAAGTCCAGAGCGAAGGATTCCCCCCCGCGCCGTTTCTAAGACCGCAAACTCAACAGTAGGATCCTTTAGAATAAACTCCGCCGAGAGGGGCCCAGTGGTATCCCCCTTGGTGAGCATTGTATTTTGAATATAAATACCGTCAGAGGTCGTGAATCCAACTCGGTAGCCATTATTTTTAACAATGTGCGAGATGATTCGTGTGGTCGTGGTTTTCCCATTGGTTCCTGTGACCGCAATAATGGGAATGCGAAATGGTTTCCCTGGTGGGTAAAGCATATCGACCACCGGAGCGGCCACGTTTCGTGGAAGTCCTTCACTGGGAGCGAGGTGCATTCTAAACCCTGGAGCAGCATTAACTTCTAGCACGCAGCCTCCCGTTTCCTTGAGTGGCTGGGTTAAGTTCTCAGCCATAATATCGATTCCGCACACATCTAAACCAATGATTTTTGAAATACGTTCACAAAGTGTCACGTTATCCGGATGCACCATATCGGTCACATCAATAGACGTCCCTCCTGTAGAGAGATTAGCGGTTGATTTTAAATACACAATTTCCCCTCTCTGAGGAATCGATTCGAGAGTATACCCCAATTTATCAAGGAGTTCGAACGTACTTTTATCGGCATGAATTTCTGTAAGAACTTTCTCGTGGCCATACCCTCGGCGAGGATCAAGGTTTTCTTTCTCAATAAGGGCCTGTATAGTCATTTCACCATCCCCTACCACGCTTGCTGGAACACGACGTGCGGCAGCCACCAGTTTATGATCAATCACGAGCACGCGAAAATCGTAGCCCGTGACATACTTCTCTACAATGACACGACTTGAAATCTTTTGCGCGTCCACAAGTCCAAGCGCAGCAACTTCCCACTGCGTGACGTTGATGGACTGACCGCGCCCGTGGTTACCATCAAGTGGTTTTAAAACAATTGGATACCCAATTCTATCAATGGCTCTGTGCAGCTCCTGCTCGTCAGAAACGAGATCCCCCTGGGGAACTGGGATGGCCGCATCATCAAGCATTTTTTTAGTTAGTTCCTTATTGCAAGCAATATCGACCGCAATCGACCCAGTCATCCCAGTGATGGTTGCTTGAAAACGCTCTTGATTTACCCCATAACCCAATTGTACTAAGGAGTTTTTACCCAAACGGATCCAGGGTATATTTCTTGAAACCGCCTCGCGCACGATACTTCCCGTGGAGGGCCCAAGATGTTCACGTTCTCTAATTTCATTAAGTTCTTGAATGCTCGCTTCAACATCGTAAGGCTCACCATCAACCAGAGCTTGCACTAAGGCAACTGAGGCTTTCGCTGCATAGACGCCCGAGTTTTCCTCTATATAACTAAAAACGACGTGGTAGGTTCCTGGCGTCTTGGTTTCTCGTGTACGGCCAAATCCAGTGTCCATACCAGCAAGGGTTTGAAGCTCAAGGGCGACATGCTCGATTACGTGGCCCATCCAGGTCCCCGTATCGATGCGGTGAAAAAAACCCCCTTCAACACCTTCTGAACACCTGTGTGAGCGTAGGGTCGGAAGCATTGCTTCAATACGCTCGCGAAAGCCCGGTATTTTATTTGTCGGTTTTTCTTCCAACTCCTCAAGATTTAACCGCATCTGGATGAGCTTCGTTCTTCGAATACTCCAGATGTTGGGGCCCCTTAATACTTGTATTTTTTCTATTTTCATTTGGCTTGAGTGTTGGGTTAATATTTCTTGCTTCAATCAAAGATAATTTAAAAATGTTTTGCTTTCAATAACGAATTGAAATAATCATTAAATTCTTCATTAACTAATTTACTTTCAGCTATTAAAAATACTTAGTTCAGAGAATACTTTGTAAAAATTCCGCAACAAACTTTTTATTTTTAACTTTGCAGCCATGAAGCCAGTAGGAAAACTAATTGTCATTGGCGGCGCTGTTAATAAAGGCAGTTTCGCAGAAACTGATTTTGACTCGAATGTGGAGCAAAATTTAAATTTTTTTGAAAAAGGAATTCTTCGAAAGATAATTAACGAATCTCAGTTTAAAGAAGATTCCGTTATCGAGGTCATACCCACGGCTTCCCAAATACCGCAAATCGTTGGACCGGAATATAAAAAAGCCTTTGAATTCCTCGGGGCTAAAAATGTTCAAATTCTGGACATAACCAACCGTGAACAAGCAAACTCAGATGCTTTTGTCGCAAGAGCAAATGCAGCAGATGTAGTTATGTTTACCGGAGGGGATCAACTTAGACTTTCATCCATTTTGGGCGGAACCCGATTTCACGACGCCATTTTAAACAAATACCAAACGCAGAACTTTATCTACGCCGGAACCTCTGCAGGGGCTGCCGCTGCCTCAGAAAACATGATCTACCAAGGGTCGAGTAGCGAGGCACTTCTCAAGGGTGAAGTTAAAACAACACAAGGCCTAGGCTTTATCGACGATGTTATAATTGACACCCATTTCGTCCAGCGCGGTAGAATTGGAAGACTCTTTCAATCGGTAGTAAATAACCCTCGAACCCTTGGGATCGGACTGGGGGAAGACACCGGACTTTTTATCCATAACGGCATTATGACTGCCGTTGGCTCTGGTCTTGTCATTATTGTGGATGGGCGTTTTATTAAAGACACGAATCTAACGAACATTCGACTGGGAGAACCCGTTTCTATTGATAATCTAACGGTTCACGTCATGTCACAAGATGACCATTTTGATCTGACAACAAAGGAAATGACTATTGTGAATTCGCAATACCACATATAATTTAAAAAACAATTTGATGAAACTTTTAATCCACGGTGGATTTTTCTCAGAAAGCGATCAAAGTAGCGAGACAAAACTTGCCAAACAGTCGGCCCTTCGCACCATTATCACGAAGGCCTATGCGTATTTAGAGTCCCACTCTGCTGTACAGACCTGTACCTACGCGGTAAGTCTCTTGGAAGACGACCCTTTATTTAATGCTGGAATCGGATCGCAAATTCAACACGACGGGGTTATTCGTATGAGCGCTGCGCTCATGGACGGAACGACTCAAAAAATGTCCGGCGTCATTAATATCGAAGAGGTGAAAAACCCAATTCAAGTCGCACAAAAACTGATGGAGCAAGGCGTAGAAGATCGCATTTTAAGTGGTCCAGGAGCTAAACTATACGCTGAGAAATTAGGGTTTGAAAATTTTTCTACAGAAACGCCTCAGCGTCGGGCTGAATTTGAAGAAAACAAGAGAAACGAGGGCAAAGGGACCGTGGGCTGCGTAGCTCTTGACCAAGAGGGAAGGCTCGCTGTCGCAACCTCAACAGGAGGGAAAGGATTTGAAATCCCAGGACGGGTCTCAGATTCTGCAACCGTCGCAGGCAACTTTTCAAATGAATGGTGCGCCGTGAGTTGCACCGGCGTTGGAGAAGATATTGTCAGTAACGGAACCGCCTGTAAAATCGTCACTCGGGTCACCGATGGTCAGTCTCTAAAATCAGCCTTCGAAAAGACATTCGATGAGCTTAAAACCATTAATGGCTTTGCTGGTGCTATCGGAGTGGATGCGAAGGGAAATACGTTTCATCTCGATTCGCACCCTTCAATGGTTTACGCCGCCTACGACGGAGAGACTCTGGACCTATTCAACTAATCACCCTACTATCCTATTTCTTCCTATTTAAAGCAAATCCCACAAGGTGAATTTTGCTTTGAAGCGACGCCCGTTCAACCAAAACAGAAACACATTTAAATTTTAACAAAATTTTAATAGTAAAGCTGAGTTTTTGGCACGTATTTTACATTAGTAAAGGTATAATAATCAAAAAACACAACAATGGGTAATAAAAAAAATGGCTTACTTGCCTTACTAGGATTAGGTGCTATCGCTTGGTGGAAATACAAGAACTCAACACCTGAGGAAAAACAAAAAGTAAAAGACCAAATTGATACGGCGAAAAGCAATGTCAACAAATGGGGATCAGATTTAAAGAACAAAGCAAATGATGTTGCTTCACAGGTTCAAGACAAGGCATCAGAATACACGAAAAAAGCAGAAAATGCTGCAAATGATGTTAAATCAGATCTAAACTAAAGTACGAATCCACATGGATTAATTTTCACATTCATATTATACAAAAAAATCCGACTAATTTTATTAGTCGGATTTTTTGAAATATTCTGATGGATATCTATTGAGAAATAGTTCCATAACCTGCTGTAAATGTTCAACCAGATTTAAAAAATTATTTACAATTTTATAATACTATTATCTCCGTTTTTAGATTATCCAAGGAACTGCTCTAAAGTCAAGGTTTTTTGCTCACCAGAAACGATGTTCTTTAGCGTAATGGTTTGGTCATTTATTTCCTGTTCACCGTAAAATAAAATGGTTTCAATTCCTTTCTTTTCAGCGTACGTAAATTGCTTCTTTAACTTGGCGTTCTCGGGATATAATTCACATGAGATTCCCTTGGTACGGAGTTGAGAAATTAAAATCTGCGCTTTTGATGCTTCCAACAACCCATAATTAGCGACAAGGTACTGAACTTTAGCCCCTTCGAGTTCATCAAAAAGCCCAAGCTCTTCTAAAACAAGATAAATACGGTCTAAACCGAAGGAAATTCCAATTCCAGGCATGTTTTTAACTCCAAATACCTCCGTAAGGTTGTTATAACGTCCGCCACCGCCAACGGAGCCCATTGCCACACCAAGTGCTTTAATTTCAAAGATTGCACCGGTGTAATAATCTAGCCCTCTCGCTAATGTAATATTGAATACAACCTTATCAGAGAGGCCTAGTTTCCCGCATTCTTCTAACACGAAAAGCAGCTCTTCAACCCCTTGTTTTCCAATTTCAATTTGCGAAAAGTTAGATTTTAATACTGTAAGGACTTCTTCTTGACTTAATTTAGAATCAAAAAGAAAGGCTACTTTATCGATTGCCTGGGCAGAGATTCCTTTCTCCATCATTTCCTTTCTTACGCCCTCTTCCCCTATCTTATCAAGCTTATCAAGGGCCACAGTAAAGTCAATTAGCTGCTCTTCAATACCTGCATACTGAGCCAGGCCTGTAAGAATTTTTCGGTTGTTCACATGAATTTCAACATCAAGACGTAAATCTGCAAAGCATTTTGCGTAGAGTTGAATAAGGTCAACTTCTAACCATAAGCTTTCACTTCCTACTACATCCGCATCACATTGATAGAACTCTCTGAACCGCCCCCTTTGTGGACGATCCGCGCGCCATACAGGCTGGATCTGATACCGCTTAAAAGGAAAGGTTAACTGCCCATGGTTCATTGCGATATAGCGTGCAAATGGAACGGTCAAGTCATAGCGCAGCGCCTTTTCACTAATTTGTGAAACTAATTTTTGACTCGCTTTTTCATCCCAATCGCCTTGGTTTACTTTAGAGGCAAAATCACCCGAATTCAGAATCTTAAAAATTAAGCGATCACCTTCCTCACCATACTTACCCGTTAGGGTACTTAGGTTTTCAAAACTTGGCGTCTCTAAGGGTTGGTACCCGAAGAGCTCAAAATTCTTCTGAAGGACTGAAATAATGGAACGTCTTTTCTGCACTTCTGAGGCGGTAAAATCGCGGGTTCCTTTGGCTAAACTTGGTTTCATATTTTTAATATAAGTCTTTGCCATGCACCGTAAGGTGCTAAGCAATGGCAAAAATACGGATTTTTAGGTTACTTTTCCTGCCCGCAGAATTAGTTAATTTCTTTAATGAAAATTGCTACAAAAAAACGTCTTGTACAAGAGTACAAGACGCAAACAAACAAAAAATATAATATAAATGGTACTAAGATTCACTTAAAAGGCTCAACTGCTCAAGGATTAGACTCCCAAAGGTTGCTACTTTAATCTTTCCAAATCCCTTGATCCTCTCAAGTTCAATTAAATCCTTCGGTCGTACAACGGCTAGGGCTTGAAGTTCCCGATTGGAAGCAATTCGGTAGGGAGCAATATTGAATCTCTTCGATACGTCGCTGCGCCAGGTCTTGAGCGCTTCGAAAACCGCAAGATCGAAGTTTGATAATCCCCCTAATGCTGCGCTCAGCACATTTTTTGAACTCTCCGCTTTTTGGGGGCTTAGTTCATAAAAAACGGCCACAGACCAAAGCGTGTCACCCACCCCGACATAGGCCGTTTCAATTTGAAGCACTTGGTGCTTTTCAAAAAAATCATTCAATTGCTTCTGATCGTCGCCTAATTCGTTTTGAATTAATCTCAGAGTAAACAACTTGATTTTCATCTGAAACTAGACTTAGCTCAAGAGTATCACCTCATTCACGCGCACTTCGGTCACGGATTTTTTCTGCCCTTCGGCATTTTCAAAACTGCGGTATTGAATTTTCCCTTCCACGGCAATCTCCTTTCCTTTAAACACATACTTTTCCAAAAGCTCAGCAGTCTTTCCAAAGGCAATTAAATTGTGCCACTGCGTTTCTTCCACCTTTTCACCTCCAGTCGTGGTGTAATGCTCATTGGTAGCTAAAGACACTGAGGCCTTGACTCCACCTTTTTCAAAATTTAAAATTTCGACTTCACTTCCTGTGCGTCCAATTAAACTAACACGATTTCTAATAGACATAACATATAATTTTAGTTAAACATATCCATACTCTAAAATGGTAAGGCAAATTTTCACAATAGAAACCACTCTAAGCGGTAGATACACACTTACTTACATTTACAGTCGTTTGTAAGCGATTGCGAAGGAATAATATTTATATTTGAAAAAAAACTATGAACTGCTTAGAATGCGACGAGCGCCTTGTGGGGCGCTCAGACAAGAAATTCTGCAATGACTCCTGCCGAAATTCCTTCAACAACAAACACAATAAGGACACTTCGAACCTGATGCGCCGAATTAACGCTCAGCTTCGTAGGAACTATCGAATTCTTCAAAACTATGAATTTGACAAAGGGGTCTCAAAAACGACCACCACCAAATTAAGCGCCGAAGGATTTGATTTTGAGTACTTTACTCAGCATAAAATTTACGACACGGGAAGTGTTCGCCGCGTTATCTACGATATCAGCTATGAAATTCTAGAAAATGGGTATGTGAATTTAATGCGGAGCACTGCTCCTTAATACAGCCTGAAGAAAGTTAGATCAAACGAATTTTATCTTCCATAATTTCAATGGACTTACTTTTATAGAGGCCGCCAATGGCTTTCTTAAAGTTCTTTTTGCTCATTTCCAACTCCTCTTTAATTTCCTCTGGGGTTGATTTATCCGTAAGATAAAGAAGACCATAATTTTGCTCGAGTTTATCTAAAATAACCCTTTGGAATTCATCGATATGTTCGTACCCATCGCGCTGTAACGAAACATCAATCTTTCCATCCTCTCTTAACTGTTTGATATACCCAATTTCATTTGAGAGTGGGTACATTTTTTTATAAACGTCTGAGGCGTAAATCAGGCCAATATACTGTTGGTTAATGACCACATTCCAACCTAGTTCACCTTCGTTCATCACGATAAGTTCCACTTTATCCCCAGGATTGAATGGTAAATCTTCGTACTGTGGATTGCGCTTAAATCTGGTGGTACCAGTGATTAAACCAGTCGGTTCATCAATATACACATACACGAGGTAACGTTTAGTTTCTTCAATTTTAGATTTTTGCTGCTTGTAGGGAATAAAGAGGTCTTTAATAATTCCCCAATCCATAAAGGCTCCGCTTGGAAGACTCTGGACGCAATGCATCACTGCAAACTGTCCAACTTGAGCCAAAGGCGTTTCCGTTGTGGCTTTTAATCGGCCGTCATCTTGAAATACAAAAACTTGCACTTCGTCCCCCTCGTTTAAAGTATCTTTGACAAATACTTTTGGTAAAAAGGCGTTCTCTTCAAGCTCGTCTTGAAGGATATAGCCTGAGGTATTAAGTTCTGCAACTGTTAAAGTTTGTATTTTTCCGATGTCCATGCGTCTAATTTGCTGCAAATTTAAACTTTATTCGCCAAGCACCTCGCATTTGAGGGTAAAAAGCTTTACGCACGTCATTCAAGATTGGCCAAAAACAAGACTGGCGGTTGTGAATACAACCGCCAGTGCTCTATAGAATTAAATCGTTCTTACATGTGAATTGCAATCTTGGCAGTCGCATCTAATGCAGCCTCCTTAATAGCCTCTGCATAGGAAGGATGCGCATGAGACATGCGGGCAATATCCTCGGCACTTGCTCTAAATTCCATTGCTGTCACCGCCGCAGCGATCATGTCTGCTGCTCGGGCCCCAATCATGTGAACTCCTAAAACCTCGTCTGTTTTTTCGTCCGCAATGATCTTAATGAATCCGTCTATATCTCCTGAAGCTCTACTGCGTCCAAGAGCACGCATTGGGAAGCTACCCACTTTCACCTCGCGGCCTTCTTCTTTCAATTGCTCCTGCGTTTTACCAACACCGGCAACTTCTGGCCATGTGTAGACTACACCTGGAATGAGGTTGTAGTTAATATGTGGTTTTTGTCCTGCCAATTGCTCCGCTACAAGAACGCCCTCTTCTGAGGCTTTATGCGCAAGCATAGGCCCCGCAACGACGTCCCCAATTGCATAGATATTTTGAATATTGGTTTGAAGATGCTCGTTCACTTTCACTTTTCCACGTTCATCCAACTCCACACCAGCATTTTCTAGACCAAGTCCATCGGTGTAAGGTTTTCTTCCAACGGCAACTAAAACGTAATCGCCTTCGAGAGTGATTTCTTCGTCCTTCTTATTTTTAGCCGTAACGCTCACGCTCTCTCCTTTTCTTTCAACAGCTGAAACCGCTGTCGATAACATGAATTTTACGCCTTGTTTCTTTAGTACTTTTTGAAGCTCTTTTGAAAGGGCTCCGTCCATTCCAGGAATGATTTTATCAAGGTATTCCACAACCGTTACCTCTGAGCCTAAACGCTTGTAAACGGACCCGAGCTCTAGACCAATAACACCACCACCAATCACCACAAGGTGCTTTGGAATTTCTTTCAAGCTTAAAGCCTCAGTGGAGGTAATAATTCTTTCTTTATCTATGGTGGCAAACGGAAGTGAGGAAGGTTTAGATCCTGTCGCAATAATGCTATACTTTGACTCAATTAATTCACTTGTGCCATCGGCTTTGGTAACTTTGACTTGCGTGGCCGTTTCAAAGCTTCCAACCCCTTGAAATACAGTAATCTTATTTTTATCCATTAGGAATTCAATTCCTTTCGTTGTTTGTTCAACAACTTCGTTCTTGCGCGCCACCATACGCTCTAAATCTGCTCTCGGGGAATCCACAAGGATACCGTGGTTTGCAAAATTATGAGTCGCGTTGTGAAAATGCTCTGAACTGTCTAATAGCGCTTTTGACGGAATACATCCAACATTAAGGCAAGTTCCACCTAGTGTGGTGTATTTTTCAATTAGTGCAGTTTTAAATCCAAGTTGCGCAGCGCGAATTGCTGCCACATATCCTCCAGGTCCTGAACCGATTACGGTAACATCAAATTGACTCATAGTACTTTATTAGAATTAAATTTTTGTTTCCCCAAAATTACGAAAATTTACGCCAACAGCTTCCATTTCCTAAGGGAAGTTCTGTGGCTCTTGCTTTTTCACTTGGGACTATGGCAGTACTAGCCGCATTTTGAACTTCCACAACTTTTGCACGTCAGACAGCCCTCTTGGTACATAACTTCTGGTGAGCCACAGCTGCTACACTTTTGCCCTTGAACCTCAGTTCCATCCGGAATGTAGCGCTTTAGGGCGCGAGCCACACCGGCTTTCCAGTTATTAATTGATTCTAAGTTTAGTTCCATTCGGTTCACGAGCTCAACCACACTTTCAAGAGGCAGGCCATGTCTAAGGGTTCCTGAAATTAGTTTTGCATAATTCCAGAATTCTGGATCAAATTTATGGGAAAGCCCTTCAATTGTGGTTTTATAACCACGAAGGTTTTTGAATTGAAAGTCGTAGCGCGATGCGCCATTTTCATCACGGTTTTTGATGATGACCCCTTCATTAACCCAGCGGGGTAGAAGAATTCCTTCTTCATCATCTGAAAGTCCTGTGAAAATCTCATAAGGTTTGCCGTCGATAAGTCCAACAAACGCGATCCATTTTTCTTTGTTATTCTGAAAACGCACCACATCAGCCTCTAAGGTAATCGGGCGTTTTGTCGGGAATATGGACTGTAATCCAGTTGATGCTTCTTTGGTTTCTTTTTTCTCCTCGTTTGAGATTAGAACACCAGAGCGTGAGCCGTCTCGGTATACTGTAACGCCCTTACAGCCTTCCTCCCAAGCGGTCAGATAAAGTTCATTCACGAGCTCTTCTGTGGCATCGTTTGGAATGTTAATAGTGACTGAAATTGAATGGTCCACCCATTTTTGAATAGCGCCTTGCATTTTCACTTTACTTAACCAATCCACATCGTTGGAAGTGGCTTTATAATAAGGAGATTTTTCAATGATCGCATTAAGTTCCTCTTCATTATAATTTTTCGCTGTATCGATCCCATTAGCCTCCATCCATGTTTTGAAATGGTGGTGAAAAACCACATACTCTTCCCAAGAGTCACCGACTTCATCAACGAAATCAACGCGCACTTCTTTATCGTTCGGGTTAACTTTTCTACGGCGTTTGTAAACAGGCATAAATACAGGCTCAATTCCGGAACTGGTCTGGCTCATTAGTGAGGTACTTCCTGTTGGTGCAATGGTAAGAAGTGCGATGTTTCGTCTTCCGTACTTAACCATGTCTTTATAGAGCTCTGGGTCTTCTGCCTTTAAACGGTTTATAAACGGGTTGTTTTCTTCACGTTTTGCATCGTAGACCTCGAAAGCGCCACGTTGCGCGGCCATTTCAACTGATGAGCGGTAGGCCGCTAGAGCTAGTGCTTTATGAACATCGACAGAGAATGCCACTGCTTTTGGACTGCCATAACGCAGGCCGAGAGCCGCTAACATATCCCCTTCTGCAGTGATACCCACTCCAGTTCTTCTTCCTTGTAGGGTTTTCTTGCGGATTTTCAACCAAAGTGATTTTTCTGTGCCTTTTATGTCGTCGGCCTCCGGATCTGAATCAATTTTAGCAATTATGGCATCAATCTTTTCAACTTCAAGATCAATGATATCATCCATCATGCGCTGCGCATAATGAACATGGGTTTTAAACAATTCAAAATCAAATTTAGCCTCTTTGGTAAATGGATTCTGCACGTAAGAATAAAGGTTTATGGCTAAAAGGCGGCAGGAGTCATAAGGGCATAATGGGATTTCGCCGCACGGATTGGTTGAGACGGTCTCAAATCCAAGATCTGCATAGCTGTCTGGCACAGATTCTCTTACGATTGTGTCCCAAAATAAAATCCCTGGTTCGGCTGATTTCCACGCATTGTGTACGATTTTATTCCAAATGTCAGTCGCTTTAACTTCTTTTTGAACCTTCGCCTCTTTGCTATGAATTGGGTAGGACTGCGTGTAAGTAGAATCTGATTTTACGGCTTTCATAAACGCATCGTCGATTCTCACAGAAATATTGGCTCCAGTAATTTTGCCTTGCTCTAATTTCGCATCAATAAAATCCTCTGCATCTGGGTGGTTAATTGACACAGAAAGCATAAGGGCTCCGCGCCTACCGTCTTGAGCGACTTCACGTGTTGAATTTGAATAGCGTTCCATAAAAGGCACAAGTCCCGTAGAAGTTAAAGCAGAGTTCTTAACAGCCGATCCTTTTGGGCGGATGTGGGAAAGGTCATGCCCGACACCACCACGGCGTTTCATTAATTGAACCTGCTCTTCATCGACCTTCATGATACTTCCGTAAGAATCGCTGTCACTTCCATTTCCAATAACAAAACAATTGGAAAGCGAAGCGATCTGGAAGTTGTTTCCAATTCCTGTCATTGGACTCCCTTGAGGAATAATATATTTAAAATCCCGGATCAACTCAAAAATTTCTTCTTTGGATAGCGGCTGTGGATACTTTACTTCCATGCGAGCAATCTCGCTGGCAATTCTCCAGTGCATATCATCAGGCGTAGCTTCATAAAGATGGCCTTGTGAATCTTTTAGGGCATACTTACTAACCCAAACTCGGGTTGCTAAATCGTCACCTTTAAAGTACTCTAGCGTCCTTGCTGTAGCGTGTTCGAAGGTGATTGTGGGGGATTTTTTGGTAGCGATTGAACTTTCCATGGATACTATGTATTTGATGAAATAAATGTACATTAAAACATTCAATCTACAAAAAGTTTACAAATAAAATGTATATTTCAATTGATTATCAATGGTATATGGTTTTTAAATTTGTCAAAAGTGAACAAAAAAAATAAGTGAAATAACTATTTGATTTCTCATAAAAACAATATCAAAGACCAATTACTATGAATTAAATAAAAAAAATACCAAATGAAAATTTGGTACTGCGTTTTAGAATTGGTGCGTTTAATTTGCGACGTCGGAGATGAATTTGATTCGCAACATCCGAATTTCTTCGTCACTTAAATCCTCACCAAATTCTCCGATTAAAACCTTCATGCTATCGCTCTCACTTTCTTTCATAAACTCCATAAACTCTTCAATCAGATCCTCATCGAGTTGAGTCTCTAGATAATAATCAATATTTAGTTTCGTTCCTTGGTACACAATGCGCTCCATTTCTTTGAGCAGCTCGTCAAAGCTTAAATGTTTGCCCTTGGCAATATCTTCGAGATCTAATTTTTTGTCGGTACTCTGAATAATAAAAACTTTATGACTGGATTTATTCGCCACTTGCTTGAGAACCATATCTTGGGTTCTTTCAATACCATGGGCCTCCACGTAAGACGCTATAAACTGTGCAAACTCCTCTCCATAACGGCGAGCTTTTCCCTCGCCAACCCCATAAATTTTTCCGATTTCCTCTTTGGTAATTGGGTACTGAATAGTCATGTCCTCGAGGCTTGGATCCATAAATATGGTGTACGGAGGAATCCCACTACGCTTTGCTACTTTTCTTCTCAACTCCTTAAGCTGCTCAAAAAGTCTCGCATCCATACCGCTAGCGGCCTGCACCTCTTGCTTTTCACTAGCCGCACGAAGCTGCTCTAAATTGTATTCACGGTCTTGCGCTATATTAAACGCTAAGGTCTCGACTCCGTCCAACGTGCGCTGTCCCTTTTCAGAGATTTTTAGCACACCGTAAGTTTCAATATCTTTTGTTAGGTAATCCTGAACATTCGCTTGACGAATAATCGACTTCCAATAATTGTCTGTATGGCCTTTTCCGATTCCAAAAAACTCCGTTGTTTCTAACTTATAGGATTTGGTCACCGAATTTTCATTCCCCATAATGAGACTTATTAAATCGCGGGACTTAAATTTCTCACCAAAGGTCTTCACAATTTTCAATAGGGTCTTTAGATCCTCAAATGCATCTACGAGTTGCGGCGGATTCAGGGCGTTATCATCCATCATCGCCCCATCCCCATGGACCGGATCAAACTGTTCTCCAAAATAATAAAGCAAATATTGGCGGCGGCTCATTGAGGTTTCTGCATACCCCACGACTTCGTTCAGAAGCTGCAATCCAATTTCGCGCTCGGAAACCGGCTTTTGAGCTAAAAACTTCTCAAGTTTTTCTATATCCTTCGGATCGTAAAAGGCCAAACAATACCCTTCGCCCCCGTCTCTTCCAGCTCGACCAGTTTCCTGGTAATAACTCTCTAGGGATTTGGGGAAATCGTAGTGAATCACATAGCGGACATCCGGCTTGTCGATTCCCATACCAAAGGCAATGGTGGCGACAATTACATCACAGTCCTCATTGAGAAACCCATCTTGGTTCGCCACACGTGTCTTTTGATCTAAGCCCGCATGGTAAGGTTTGGCGTTAATTCCATTGACTTGCAGAAGCTGAGCGAACTCCTCCACCTTACGACGGCTGAGGCAATAGACGATTCCGGATTTGCCTTTTCGGGCATTTATAAACCGAACAATTTCTTTATCAATATTTATTTTTGGACGTACTTCATAAAAAAGATTAGCCCGGTTAAAACTTGATTTAAACACGCGGGCCTCACTCATGCCTAAGGTCTTTTGAATATCATCCTGGACTTTGGGAGTGGCCGTGGCGGTCAGTGCAATGACTGGCACATCTGCAATGCGATCGATAATCGATTTTAAATTTCGATACTCAGGACGAAAATCGTGTCCCCATTCTGAGATACAGTGGGCCTCATCAATAGCCACAAATGAAATTGGAACTTCCTTTAGAAACTCCATATACTCTTCTTTAATTAAAGATTCGGGTGCCACATAAAGGAGCTTTGTTACCCCACTTTTTATATCGCTAAAAACTTGAAGGGTCTGCGTTTTATTAAGAGACGAATTCAATACATGTGCAACGCCACGCTTGGACGAAAGCCCGTTGACGGCATCCACCTGATTTTTCATCAGTGCAATTAAAGGCGATACCACGATGGCTGTTCCTGGAGAAATCAATGCAGGCAGTTGATAGCACAGGGATTTTCCGCCCCCTGTGGGCATTAATACGAAAACATCTTCCCCTGCAAGAAGCACCTCCATAATCTCTTTTTGGTGACCCTTGTACGTGGAGAAACCAAAATATTTCTTCAATTCACTCGATATATCGGTGTTTTTAGTCCCCATCTAATTTTGTTTGCTAAATTTGCACATTACCCAAAGTTAGTAAATAATCCCTTAGATGGCAATCTTAATTTGGGTAAATTATCTAAAACTCAGTTAAGTTGAAAAATTCAGATTTAATCCTTTTAGCAAAACGCGCTGTAGAAATCGAAATCTCTGAACTAGAATCGCTCAAGGAGCGCCTAGATTCTAATTTTGCTAAAGCCGCCCAACTCATCAACCAGGCCAGTGGAAAACTCATTATTGTTGGCATTGGCAAATCGGCCCACGTTGGTAATAAAATTGTCGCTACCCTTAATTCCACAGGCACTCCATCCCAATTCTTGCATGCCGCTGAAGCAATTCATGGCGATCTCGGAGTCATTCAAAAGCAAGATGTGGTTTTATGTATTTCAAATTCAGGAAACTCCCCTGAAATCGT
Organism: Flavobacteriales bacterium UBA1694; assembly: GCA_002319955.1. Lineage (GTDB taxonomy): Bacteria > Bacteroidota > Bacteroidia > Flavobacteriales > Weeksellaceae > Planobacterium_A. Next base: position 57,607 of record DCJS01000034.1, on the reverse strand, counting down.
CGCCTTACTCCCTTACCTTAAGTCCTACTCAAGTGCATTAATTGCCATGACTGGAAAACTAGACAGCAAACTGGCGCAGGCGGCGGATGTGGTTTTGAATTCGCACGTGCAAAAAGAAGCCTGCCCAATTGAACTGGCGCCTACCAGTTCAACCACTGTGCAAATGGCTCTTGGGGATGCCCTTGCTATTTGTCTAATGGAACTCAGTGGCTTTAAAGAGCAAGATTTTGCGAAGTTTCATCCGGGAGGAAGTTTGGGTAAAAACCTTACAGCCAGTGTGGCGCAGTTCCTTTCGAGTCAAAAACCTCAGGTGTCCCCTCAGGCAAGTATTCGCGAAGTGATTATCTCTGTGAGCGCCTCCACGCATGGGGTGACAGTAGTTAGTGAAAACGGCTCCATTTTGGGCGTCATTACAGACGGCGATCTTCGGCGCATGCTTATGAACACAGAAAATCTATCCCTCATTAAGGCGGTGGATATTATGAGTAAAAATCCAAAAACAATTGACAAAAGCGCTCTTGCTAAAGAGGCAATGGCCCTAATGAAAGCCCAGAACATTGGTCAGATTATTGTCACCGACCAAGGGGCCTATGACGGGATCATTGATCTTCACAGACTCTTAGATGAAGGCATCCTTTAAACTTCAAAGTAGTCAACCAGCCGATTGTAACAGAATGCGTATTTTCGCAGCATAAAATTCAAATAAACCTAGACCGTGAAGCTCGATAAAGACATGTCCCTAATTGGACACATAGGAGAACTAAGAGGCCATTTAATCCGTTGCATTATCGCTATTGTGATTTGTGGCTTGATCGTAGGGTTTAATATCGAATGGATCATCGATCAAATTTTCTTTGGTCCAGTAAAGAATGATTTCCCCACCTTCAGAGCCATAAACTACCTTTCGCAAGAATTAGTGGGCACAAACGCCATAGAGCTTCCAGCGGATTTCCCGGTACGAGTTCAAAAGCTTTACCAACAGTTCAATGTCATGATGAGTGTATCGGTCATCGGGGGCATCGTGCTTTCTTTTCCTTATCTCATTTGGGAGCTTTGGCGCTTTATTTCCCCCGCGCTTCATCCAAAAGAACGTAAAAATTCTTCCCTTTTGATTAACGCGGTTTGGGTACTCTTTATGCTTGGCGTGCTCTGCGGCTATTATTTAATCCTACCCTTTGCTATTAACTTTGGTGTGGTTTTCAAAATTTCAACTATTATTGAACCGCTTTATGACTTATCGGACTACGCGGCTCTTTTCTTTCAAATTGTCATCGGTATGGGTGTGGTTTTTCTATTCCCAATTATCGTCTACTTCTTGACAGCAATTGGAATTCTTACACCAAGTTTTCTAAAAAATTACCGTCGCCATTCGATTGTCGTTATCCTTGTAATCGCTGCTGTAATTACACCAGCCGATGTTCTTAGCATGTCAATGGCTGCAATCCCATTACTGCTACTCTACGAGTTTAGTATTGGTCTTTGCAAAAGAACTTATAATAAAATCCAAAAGCGCGCTCAAACTGCCGCATAGTTCCCAGGCTCTAGTGACCTGGGCTCTAGGGCATGATCGGTATTTTTTTGCTATTTTTGACTCTTAAATTTAAATACATCTTCATGAAAATCATCACGAGTTTACTACTTTTTTCCTGTACTCTTTTAAGTGCACAAACGTTTACCAAACAATACACTCTAAAGGGTTCCAACACGGTATATCGTGATTTTTGGGATGTCAAAAAATACGAGATCTGCGTAAAGCCTACCTTCGAAAGCAAAAGCGTTTCAGGCAAAAATAAAATTACTTTTGAGGTCTTAAAAGAGGGTGATAACCAAACACTTCAAATTGATCTGCAGGCACCGATGCAGTATGAAATCCTCGAGCAGTCTTTCGGTCCAATTTCGCACAAGCGCGAAGGCGACTTTGTTTTTATCACCCCAGAAAAGCCATTGAAAAAAGGGCAGCGCTATTCCCTTACAGTAGCCTTTACAGGCCACCCACTAATTGCAAAAAATGCGCCTTGGGATGGCGGCTGGGTCTTTGCTAAAGATGAAAAAGGCCGACCTTTTATGAGTGTAGCACAGGAAGGCGCCGGCCCCTCGCTGTGGCTTCCCCTAAAAGACCAATGGCTCGATGAGCCAGACGAAGGTATGACGATGAAAATTCTTACGCCTCAAGGTATGGTGGGTGTTGGAAATGGGCGTCTGATCGAAAAAACCGAACTAAAGGATCACACCGCCTACGTATGGGAAGTGAAAAATCCAATTAACGGGTATTCTATGGTTCCTAGCATCGGCTACTACGCCCACTTCGCAGAAACCTTTGCGGGTGAAAAAGGAAACTTGGATTTAGACTACTATGTTTTAGACTACAATTTAGAAAAGGCGAAACACCAATTCAAGCAGGTTAAACCCATGATGGAGGCCTTCGAATACTGGTTTGGTCCTTACCCCTTTTATGAGGACTCTTACAAACTCGTCGAGACGCCTTATCTAGGTATGGAGCACCAAAGCAACGTGGCTTACGGCAATAAGTACGAAAACGGCTACCTTGGAAGGGATCTCTCCGGGACAGGGGTTGGCTTAAAATGGGACTTTATTATTGTCCATGAAACCGGTCACGAATGGTTTGCCAACAGCATTACGGCTAGCGAAAAAGCCGACATGTGGATTCATGAGGCCTTCACCAGCTACTCTGAAACGCTCTTCACGCAAAAGTATTTAGATCCAGTCTCGGCAGACCGCTACCAAGTTGGAACGCGCAAGGCGATTCGCAATGACCGCCCGATAATTGGATCTTACGGCGTAAATAAATCCGGTAGTGGCGATATGTATTACAAAGGGGCAAGCATGCTGCATACTATTCGGGAGTCCATGAATGATGATGTGAAGTTCCGTGCTATGCTTCGTGGCTTAAATAAACAGTTTTACCATCAAATGGTAAGTTCGAAGCAAATAGAAGCAGCGATGAGTAGATTAGCGCAGAGCGACCTTTCATCCATTTTTGACCAATACCTTCGAACCATTAAGGTTCCGCAGCTTGAACTGGTTCACAATACAAAAAACCAAACTTTAGAATTTAGATTTTTAAATACGGTCGAACACTTTAATTTACCGATTCACCTAAACAAGGAGCGAACTATTAAGCCTACGGCTCAATGGCAAAGTGTCAAACTTAAAAAAGGGGAAGCCTTTGCTGTTAGCCCTAATTACTACATCACGGTCAAAACGAGCACGAAGTAGAGGCTAAAAAAGTTTAGTAAGATTTTAGAACTATAAAAAAAGCTGCCCACAAGTCCTAGGACTTGTGGGCAGCTTTTTTTTCTAACAAGCAGTTCGTTATAAAACTTCTTTTTTTACTTCAGAGGTGAAAGCAGTTCGTATAAAGCCTGGCTAATAGTGCCGCCTTGGTAGTTATTTAAAATCACCGCAAAGACGTATTTTTTTCCATTTGCAGCCGTCTGATAGCCGGCAAAGGATTTTGTGTCTTTCATGGTTCCACTTTTCATTTTCATCCCGTTGCCCTGGGTTGGAAACCCCTTGTGGAAATCCGAAAACCAGGACTGCTTTTTACTCCAAAGTAGGGCTTTCACTTCCGCCTCTGCTGAAACATAATTTTGTGGCGAGAGTCCACTCCCATCGGCGAAATTCACCATCGTGGGTTGGATTCCTTTGTCCTTCCAAAACCGTTTCATATAGGAGATTCCGCCGTCAAAAGAATCGGAATTGTTCTTTTCTTTGGCAAGAGTCTTCACTAGGGTCTCCCCATAGAGATTAATACTCCTGCGCATAAAATAGTAGATCACCTCCTTAAGTGCAGGCGAGTTATAGACCAATAAAGACGTTCCCTTAGGCAGGCTGGGGGTATTCCCCAGTTTAATTCGTTCAAGTGAGCTGGTTCTAACTTGCCCCTCAAATTCAATGCCCGCTTTAAGTAGCCAGGCTTTAATTTCTACACCAAGTTGTAGGGGTGGATTTGGAGTCGCTCCAGAAACAGTCATCGATTTATTTGGGAGTTTTCCGTTAATATAGGCGGTCTTTGAGAAGGGCGCCGTAAAAATCAAACTTTGGTCTGAGCTTCCACCCTGCGTTAAATCATTAACCCACTCCACGCCTTGAAGCTCCATATTAAATCCACGGATTTCCTTACCGGAAGTTTTCATGTCAAATTGGTTTTCTCTCCAGTTTACGCTAAACACGCCCGCCCCGTAATAGTTTCCTAAATCATTCCATGGCCAACCCCCTGGCACTGTTTGAAAATCAAAATACGAGTCATCGATCCACAGATCGCCTGAGACTTTCTTAATGCCTTGATCTCTGAGGGATCCTAGAACTGCCTTTTCAAAATCTTCCGGTTTATAGCCCTCGTAACGCCAACTGCCAAGAGTTGGATCGCCAGTTGAATGCAAGTATAGCGACCCCTTGAGCTCACCCTGAGAAATTTGCCCGTCGTAACTAAGGGTGGTTTTCCATTTAAAATCACTGCCTAGGGCTTCTAAAGCAGCTGCAGCGGTAAAGATTTTCTGCGTGGAAGCGCTCGATAGACCCTTACGTCCATCGTGCTCATAGAGCAGTTTCCCCGTATCATCGGCGACATAAAACGACAAGCTTGAGGAGTACGCGGGCGAAGAACTCAGGAGTTTTTTAACTTGATCCTCTAGCTTTTCAGCGGTCGATTGAGAAAAGACTAAGGTGCTAAAAAACACAAAACCTAGGGTAATAAACTTCATTGGAAACAATTTTAGAACTCAAATATAAAAAAACTTCATTGGAATTCACTTTACATCGCAAAACGCCGTGAGAAAAACAGACTTTGTATTTTAGGGAACTAGCGCTATCTTTGTAAGATAGACTAGTTTAACCTATGAACCTTTACGATTTAATACTTTCCCCAGACGAAGCGATCACTCTAGAACAAATGCACCTCGATCCTACTCAAAGACAGAGTATCGAGCAAATCGTGAAGGAACAAAAGCACGCAAAGGTCCTGGCACAGTACGGCCTTCCCCTTAATAATAAAATTCTTTTAACCGGGGCCTCAGGCCTTGGAAAAACAATGGCTGCCAAAGCCATGGCCCATGCGCTTTCTCGCCCGTTATTAATTTTAAACCTAAGTAATTTAGTGAGTGCTAGAATTGGTGAAACGGCTCAAAACCTGAAACAAATTTTCGATAAAGCCTCGCGCGACAAAGCCATCCTTTTTCTCGATGAATTTGACCATATTGGAAAAGCAAGAGCTCTGGAAGATAAAGAAGTGGGTGAAATGCGCAGACTGGTTAATTCTCTGATTCAACTCATGGACAATTATCCGCAAACGGCACTTTTGATGGCAGCCACGAACCACCCCGAGGTGGTAGACTCTGCCCTACTGCGCCGCTTTCAGGTGCGTATTGCTTTTCAAATGCCTAGCAAGGCCCATTTAGATGCGTATTACGACCAGCTCCTGAGCAAATTTCCCTCTGAATTCACGGCAATTGAGCGCCAGTATCAGATCTCCTATGCCGTGGCCAAAGATCTAACCTACACACAGGTGAAGAAAAATTTGATTTCTAAATTAGACTTAGATATCTAGCGTCCAATAATAAAAACGGTTGGGATTTTATGCAGATCGATCTTCTCTTTTTTCCACTCTGAGACGCGTAAAGTCTTAATAAACTCCTCTGTAGGGTGCCCAATATTTGAAGCCACACAAAGCTTTTGCTGACCAGAAAGCGTCTTACATAAATCTTCAAAAAGTCCATTATTTCTATAAGGCGTCTCCATGAAAATCTGTGAGGCTCCTGTTCTTTGAACGGCCTGCTCTAGTTGGTTCATCCTTTGTTTGCGCTCCGATTTATCGATAGGCAAATACCCATTGAACGTGAACTGCTGCCCGTTAAAACCACTTGAAATCAAGGCTAAAATAATAGACGAAGGCCCGTTAATAGGTACCACTTGAATCTTATTTTCATGGCACCATGAAACAAGAATATTTCCAGGATCTGCAAGGCATGGAAGGCCCGCCTCTGATAAAAGCCCACAGGTAGTCCCTTCTTTGAGCCACTCTAAACCTTCCCCAAGATCCTTTGTTTGCGTGGATTTATTTAATAAAATAAGTTTAAGCTCACTTTGTTTTTTCTCTGGGCAATAGAATTTAATTAGGCGGCGAGCCGTTTTCTCATTCTCCACAAAATAGCAATCGATGCGCATTATATACTCCGAGATCACTGGAGCAAAATGGCTCAAGGGCGTTTCGCTACTCAAATACGCTGGTAATAAGATTAACATACTTTTAGTGTTTTTGGTCTATTAATGTTTGGGCTAAAGTCTCTAAATAATTGTCTAACAAGGAATAAACCTGCTCAAAGCCCTCTTGACCGCCAAAGTAAGGATCGGGCACTTCACCGCCGTTTGGAAGTAGCATGACCACCTTCTCTTTATCCTGCGGCGTTTTTGCAAGTTCTAACGCATTGTGCCTATTGGATTTGTCCATGCAGTATATTCGATCGTAATAAGAAAAATGCTCATAGTTCAGTTGCTGAGCACGGTGTGAACTTAAATCCACCCCTTGCGCCTTTGCGGTCTCTATCATTCGTGTGTCGGCTCCTTGACCCTGATGCAGTCCACTTGTGCCGGCGCTAGCAACTTCAAATCCGCCTGGAAGTTTCGATTTAAGTAAGCCTTCTGCTAAAGGGCTTCTACAAATATTTCCCAGGCAGAGCATTAGAATTTTCATAAGCACAAAATTTGGTGGTGAGCGTTATCTAAAAAAAAATGAAGAATACACGATTCTTCATTCCATCTAGTCAAATTAATCGACGGGTCTATTTTTTAATTTTCTCCGAAAGTTCTTTGACGTATTTCTTAATCTCTTTATCGATTTTTGAGGTGTCTTTAATCGTTTCACACGCATACATTACCGTTGAGTGGTCTTTCCCTCCCATTTCTTCCCCAATCTTCGAAAAGGTATGAGAGGTTAGTTCTTTGGAAAAGTACATCGCCAGTTGTCTTGGAAGTGCAATATCGCGCTTTCGTGATTTTGAAAGTAACTGCTCGCGGTTAATTCCAAAATACTCGCACACCACTTCTTGAATATATGGAATATTAATAACTTTCTTCTGCGTTGAGGCAATTTTATTGATCGTGTCCTTTAAGAGTTCTAAACTCAGATCAGATTTGTAAATGGTCGAATACGCAATCACCGAATTAATAACCCCAATGAGCTCTCTCACATTGGACTTCACTTCGCTGGCCAAATAATTAACCATATCCTCGGTTAGAACAATCCCGTCACGGCTCAGTTTGTCCACGATAATTTTTCGTCTCGTTTCAAAATCTGGCGCCTTAATTTCAGCCGACAGCCCCCATTTGAAACGCGAGACAATACGCTCTTGAATATCTTGGATATCGACTGGCGCTTTATCTGAGGTTAAAATAATCTGCTTCCCATTTTGGTGCAAATAGTCGAATATATGGAAGAAACTGTCCTGAGTGGCAGCCTTTCCAGAGAGAAACTGAATATCGTCTATAATGAGCACATCCACCATTTGGTAATAGTTCTGGAACTCCGTTTTATTCTGTGCTTTTGCGGCAGAGACAAATTGCTGAATGAATTTTTCAGAAGAAAGATAAAGCACCACCTTATCGGCAAAATGTTGTTTCACCTCTAGGCCAATGGCATGGGCAACGTGGGTCTTTCCCACCCCAACACGTCCGTGTAAAAAGAGCGGATTGAATGCCGTACCCCCTGGGCGCTTCGATATAGACTTAGCGACAGTCGAGGCAAACTTATTGCTTTCACCTTCCACGAAATTATCAAAGGAAAGGTGCGGAATTAAATTTGAGTCAATGGTTACCTTTTGGATACCAGGCGCCACACGAGGATTAATAACGTTGGATGGCTTAGGCATGGCCTGTTGAATCTTTGGCGCTGGAGTCGAATTGCCTTTTACGTTTTGAACAATAGGCTTTTCTTTTCCGGCTGGTTTATTTTCCATCACCGAATACCACAATTTGACGCCTTTGCCAATGTTTTTTCTTAGTGCAGCTGATAAAAGAGAAAGGTAAGTGTCCTCAATATATTCTTTATAGAAATCGCTAGGAACTAGAAGCGTTAAATTATTGTTTACTAAGGATAGGGGTTCAACTTTATCAAATAACAAGTCAAATGAGCGTTCTAACTTCTTCAGATCGTCATTATCTTCCGCTGCATTAAGATTGTCCCGCATAAACTGCAGACACTTTTCCCATATCAATGATAAATCTTGATCCATAAATTACACAAAAAATCTAGTTGAAAGTCTATATTTGACTGCTAAGAAGCAGAAAACAAAGATGACAAAAAATATTGTCATAAAAAAACTTAATCAAACTTGATTATTAAGAAATATATTTGTATGTTTCTTTTGATATTTAAATTATGATACACACAATCCACTCACACCGTGTCCGTTACGGTGAAACTGACCCCATGAAATACGTCTACTATGGCAACTACGCGCAGTACCTTGAAGCGGCCCGAGTCGAGCAATTACGCTCCATTGGGATCTCATATGATGACCTAGAAAAGCAAGGAATCTGGCTTCCTGTCTCTGAGTATAAGATGAAGTATTTAAAGGCCGCTTTATACGACCAAGTTATCGAAATTCATACGTATCTCAAGAAAAAACCGGGCGTAAGAATGCAGTTTGAATATGAGCTATTTAACGACCAGGGTGAGCTCATTTCACAGGCAGAAGTGACGCTCTATTTTTTTAATGCATTAACTCAGAAAATCACCCGGTGTCCGGAATTTTTATCTGAATTAATTGACCAAAACTGGAAAGAAGACTAACTTTGAGTTCTCATTCCAATTCCTAACTAAAAAGTAAACGACTCCATGAACTTACTTCTTGCCTCGACTTCGACCCTCTACGGAGGAACTTATCTAGACTACCTTAAAGAAGAAATCACTCTCCTTTTCCAAGGCGTGGATGAAATCCTATTTATTCCTTTTGCAAGGCCCTCTGGAATCTCCCATGAGGCGTACACTCAAAAAGTGCGTGACGCCTTTACAGCCCTTGGAATTAAAGTGACGGGACTTCATGAGTATGAGGATCAGATCAAGGCCCTAAATTCAGCTAAAGGCTATTTCACGGGTGGTGGCAACACGTTTTTATTAGTTAAGACTCTGCATGAAAATAATCTTATGGCGGTGCTCAAAGAGAATATCACCAAAGGGAAACCGTATTTAGGCGCTAGTGCTGGAAGTAATATTGGCGGACTAAACATGCGAACCACAAATGACATGCCCATTGTTCAGCCCCCAAGTTTTGACTGCTTAGGACTTGTCCCTTTCAATTTAAATCCCCACTATTTAGATCCGGACCCAACCCTTGAACATAACGGAGAAACGCGCGAAACGCGAATCAATGAATTTCTTACTCAAAACCAAACTAAGGTGGTTGGACTTCGTGAAGGGAACTGGATTCGAAAAATTGGCGAGCGAACGACCCTCGAGGGTGCAACTACCACGCGCATTTTTGAAGTTGGAAAAGCCCCCATCGAGCTTGACCCTGGAACTGAAATTTAGTTCCTAAGATAAAAAGGTCTAGAATTTGATTGCTACTTCTCAAATTGTTAGGCAATGAAAAAATTCGCAACACTCCTGCTTGTCCCAATCCTACTGCTTCTTGGTGCGTGTAAATCAATCCAATCAGAGCCCGTAGAGGCCATGGTTATTTCAGACTGCACCGGAGTTTATCTTCAAATTGAAGGGTTAGATTACCTGGTATGTAACCAAAATCTTGTAAAGTCCAAAGTAGGCCAGAGCGTAAAGGTCTCTTTTGAAAAAATTAGTGAATGCCCTGAGTTTAAAAACAAAGCGGTGTGTCTAATGTACCATAAGAATGAGGGGCTCGTGCGAATTTCTGCGCTTTACTAACCCCTGAACTCTATTTAATCAGGCTTTTCATTTTCAGCCGGTGTTATCACGAATCTTCGCGAGTAATAAATCGACGCTAGACCGATTAGAATAAACGGTATGGATAAGATTTGACCGGTATTTAAGCCTACAATGCTGATAAACTCATCCCCTTGTGGCTCTTTGAGGTATTCCACAAAAAAGCGGATGGACCATAACACGGCAAAGAAAACCCCAAATAGAAATCCTTGCTGGTATTTTTTGGTTGTATAGCGGTAGAGCACCCAAAGCAGCACAAAGAGTAAAAAGTACCCTGAGGCCTCTAGGAGTTGGGTTGGGTAGCGCGGAACAGTCAAACCATATTCGCTACTCATTTGGGGAAATAAAATCGCCAATGGGGAACTTGGATCAACCGGCTTTCCGATAATTTCTGAGTTAAAAAAGTTCCCAACTCGGATAAATACCCCAGCTAAAGCCACCACAATTCCAATTCGGTCGTAGACCCAAAGTGGATTCTTCTTGATGATTTTAAGGGAGTAATATAAGGTTGTTAGAATAAGGGCAATGGCTGCACCATGGCTGGCAAGTCCCGCAAATCCTGTAAATTTTATCTCTGGCTTGGTTTGAATCGGCAGAAACACACTCCAGAAATCTTGCCTAAAAAGTTCTGGTTGATAAAAAATGACATGACCCAGTCGGGCGCCAAATATAGTCCCAATCAAGGTCCAAGTAAAAAGCGGTTCCAAATACTTCTGGTTCACATTGTCGATTTTAAACATGTAACCCATAATGACATACCCAAGCCCAAATGCCAGAACAAACATTAAACTATAGTAATGAAGCGTTAACGATCCTAGCTTTATGCCGGTTGAGGGATTCCAAATTTTAAACTCGGTCTTAAGATCGATACTTTTCTCAGGGGTTATCACTTGAGCTAGAGTTCTGGGTTTATAGAGGTAGACCCATGAGTCTGCAGTCCCAGGGGACTCAGAAGAAATCGGCATGAATTTTTTATCAAGCACTTGGTAGCCCGCCGCTCTATAGGTCTCAAAAACGCCTGACTGAGAATAGGAATTAACTGTTGAATTTAAAACCACAAGCACGGACTTATCCTGCGTTTTCACAGGAAAGTCTACAAACTGCTGAATGTCCGTGGTTGCAAATAGTTTTACAGGCTCTGGTCTCCCATCAATCTGTAGGGTTCCCTCGGAGAGTCCCTCGGGGTATGACTGCGACGCGAGTGGAGAACTTAGTGCCACAGCAAGTAGCATGAAGAGATGAAAAAATATGGATTTCATAGGAACAATTTTCAAATTTAGGACTTATTCTTAGTAGTTGGGGGGGATTTGGGTGGCACCGGGTCATACCCCTTCCCTCCCCAAGGATGGCAACTTAAAACTCTTTTAGTCCCTAAATAAAGACCATAAAAAAGTCCGTGCACCCGTAGGGCTTCTAGCATGTACGCCGAGCAGGTGGGATGGTAGCGGCAATTCGTCCCTATCCAAGGGGATATAGCCAGTTGGTAAAAGCGAATCAAAACCACCAAAGGCAGAATCGCGAGTTTATGTAATGGTGAGTTCAAATCCAAGCAAAAATAGCAGATTAATTTTAAAATGCAGATTGCTTTTCTCTTTATTATTAACTTTGAGCTTAAATAGGAAAATAAATTGAATACAAATACGCCATTAGCGGAACAATTAAGACCAAAAACCCTAGAACAAGTCCTTGGGCAGACCCACCTGACGGGGCCTACGGGACCTATTCGCCGAATGCTCGAAACCGACACGCTTAACTCACTGATATTCTGGGGGCCGCCCGGAACGGGTAAAACCACACTTGCGGAAATTATTGCCCAGCAATCGAATCGAACGTTCTTTAAACTCTCAGCTGTCTCGAGTGGGGTAAAGGACGTAAGGGAAATTATTGAACAGGCCAAAAAACAAAATCTATTTTCTGGCAAATCCCCTTTAGTATTCATTGATGAAATTCACCGTTTTAATAAATCGCAGCAGGATTCCCTATTGCATGCGGTGGAAAAAGGCTGGATTGTTTTAATTGGGGCCACCACAGAAAACCCCAGTTTTGAAGTGGTGCCCGCCCTACTCTCGCGCTCCCAGGTCTATGTGTTGCAAGCACTCACTTTCGAGCAATTAGAAACGCTCTCCCAGATCGCCTTAGAAGCCTACAATGATTTAAACCAAACCGCATTCATCCTCGAAGACCGCCAAGCCTTTATTCAATATTCAGGCGGTGATGCGAGAAAATTAATTAATTCCGTTGAACTTGTGTTGAATCAATTTATCGGCACAAAGCACCAGGCAATTTCAAATGAGGATGTCACAAGTACGCTCCAACAAACCATGGCGCTTTATGACAAAAATGGGGAGCAGCATTACGACATTATCTCGGCTTTTATTAAATCTATTCGAGGCTCAGACCCAAACGCAGCGGTCTACTGGCTCGCACGCATGCTTGAGGGCGGAGAGGATATTAAATTTATTGCGCGGCGCTTACTTATTTTAGCCTCCGAAGATATTGGCCTTGCAAACCCTCAGGCCTTGACCATGGCAAACAACTGTTTTCAAGCTGTCAATGTTATTGGGAATCCTGAATCAAGAATCCTTTTAAGTCAAACGGCAGTTTATCTTGCCGTTTCTCCAAAATCGAATTCAACTTACAAAGCTATTGGCGAGGCTCTTGCCCTTGTGAAAAAAACAGGAAACCTTCCTGTGCCTCTACACTTAAGGAATGCCCCAACGAAGCTCATGAAAGACCTAGATTACGGGAAAAACTATCAGTACGCTCATTCTCATACAGGAAACTTTGTGGATGTCGAATTTTTACCTGAAGAATTGGCGGGAACCAAATTTTATGAGCCTGGAAATAATCCGACGGAACAAAAGATCAAAGAGGAACAATCAAAAAAATGGAAGGATAAATACTGAGTTACTCTTCCAATAAATATTCGTTATAGTGGCCTAAAAAATTTACTTGAACCCCTATACTTTCAAGCTCCTCTAATGCATTCTTTGCATGCACAGAATTCCACGGACCCACCACATTAATAAAGAAAAAATAAGACCCTAAGTTCTTTTTTAGCGTCCGACTCTCAATCTTGGAGAGGTTCATTTTGCGCCAAGCAAAGACGGAGAGCACCTGATGCAGTCCACCAGGATGATCGTCTGGCAAGGTGAGTAGTAACGAGGCTTTTTCAGAACTCTTCCTTAACGGCAAATCCAGGGCCTGTTTGCGTTTACTAATAACTATGAATTTTGTGTGGTTTTGCTCAAAATCATGGATGTTATGCTTTATGATCTGAAGGCCATACAGTTCAGCGGCTGTCATATTGGCAATGGCTGCCAAGTTCTTCTCTGGATGTTCGCCAACGTATTTCGCCGCCCCTGAAGTGGAATGGTAGTCAACCCGAGCAACGGATCTGTACTCTTCTTCTAAGGAATGAAAACACTGGGCAAGGGCCTGTGGATGTGAAACGATGGCGCTAATTTCTTCACTACTTGGATGAACCATTAAGTGGTGAGAAATTGGAAGCACTGCCTCGGCCTCAATATGAATCTTTTCGAAATCATAAAGGTAATCGAGTGTCATTGAAACGGTACCTTCAATGGAATTCTCTAAAGGAACAACGGCCTTTTGAACGCTTCCCTCTTGAAGCGCTAAAAAGCAATCCCGAATACTGCTCTTAGCAAGGAGCTCCTGCGAAGGAAATAAGTCACGCGCAACTAAATTTGTAAACGAGGCCGAAGGGCCTAAAAAAGCAATCTTCATTCGGCTGATTTATAATAACCAGGTCTTTTCTTTTCCTTTAGTATGGGCAGGGCATTAGAAGGTAAAATGAGTGAGCTCTTTTCCTTTGAAAGCTTTCCTAGCTTTATGGAAAGCATTGGGTTTGAGCTGGAACCCGTGGGGCTAAGTTCTTTAATTGCCGAAGGGAAAATGCTCAAATCTGTAGAATACAGTTGAATTCCGTCAATTTGCACAAGGGCCTGGGAGGGCAACTTCGAGAGTTTAATTAAAGCCTGCATATCCACCGGGTGTTCCGTCTCAATGGCCTTCTTCAAGGTAATTGAAATTAGACCGCGATTCAAATGGTTTTTAAGGGCGATTAAGGCACTGGGAAGATCAGAATCCTTTTTATAAACAGAAATCGACTCAATGGTTTGCGGATCTATACTGCCCGGTGAAACCCCTGTAACACTTCCATTAAGTAGCATAATAGGGCCACCAACTTCGTCGCTCTTATACAAATAGTCTTGCGCGAAAAACCCCAGTGAGAGAAAGCAAAACACAAGCCCTAAAACACGGGTGGATAGATTTGTCATTTTTAATTGATTTAAATTATAATTCGTTAGTCGCTCTTATAAATTTCAGAGCGCTGAGAAATGCCACTTGCATTGAAAGCTTCAATTTGAAAATAGTAGCTATCGGTGCGGTCTGCTCCAGTAAAAAAGTATTCGTTTTTCCCATAAACCATTATACTTCCGTAGAGCTTGTCTGGATCTTTTCCAAAGTAAATCACATAGCCATCCGCGAGTGGATTTTGCTCCCACTTCATCCAGATACTACGCCGCTCACCGTACTTCTTAGGATCGGAGCGAAGGGGCACAAAATTTTTCACAGCACTAGGCTTCTGGCTACTGCCTTTTCCAAAAACTCGAAAACCACTTAAAGCAAATTTGCCTGTAGGCATTTTTAGATTTTCCATCTTTAAGTAGCGCGCCGTGACCAGCTTCTCGAATTCCACATAGTCATGCGGGACATCCTTTGTGTTTTTGCTCTTATCCACAAGCACTTTCCAGCGATTGCCATCCTCAGAGCCATAAATTTTATACTGGTGCGATTTCCCAAGGGTCTTGCCCATAAACTCCACGTCTTGATCCGCGTAATTTACTTGAATGGCGTGAATGCTCGACTTCTCCCCGAGATCTGTTTCAAACCATTCACCCGAGTTCCCCGTCTTTGCACTCCAGTAGGTTTTAATATCTTCATCAACGGCATAGTTCGCTTGATACCCTCCTAATGTGGAGGAAACTTTAACCGGTTTGTTATAATTCAAAAGCATCCACCCTGTGAAAAGCCCTTTGGTAAAGTCTTTACCTTGCGCATAGTTAGGAAGGTAGGTTGGGTAATCGCCGTAAGCTGTATTACTATACATCACATCGTCCTTATCAAAGCCTGCTGGCCAAATCCCGAGGCGGCGCTCGAAGTTATTTTTTGTGGATATAAAGATCGTTGAAACGTGCCAGTACTGCCCGAATTTGTCTTGAAAAGTGGAGCCGTGCCCCGCGCCCCTAGCAAATCCTCCAGGTTTATAGGAGAAGGGGTTGTGTTTTTGATACGCGTACCCTTCTAAAGGATTATTTGAAACATAGACCCCGTCGGCATAGCCACTGAATTCTGTTGCAGGTGCGCCATACTGCATGTAGTATTTTCCATTGTGCTTAGTAACCCAGGCCCCTTCAATAAAGGGCTGTAAAAAGACATTATCATTATATTCTCCAAAGCGTTCCCATCCATGGTCCTCAGGCTTGAGTTTTACGATGGGTTTCACATAGCCTTCACTCTGCATGGTCTTTGTGTTTATTTCAGTTCCAAGAAGGGGCCATTCGTTGCTTGAACCCCAATATAAAAAGAGTTTATCGGTATCTTCATCGTAATGAAATGCGGGGTCCCAGGCACCCACTTTTAAGGTATCTACGGCAATTTCCCACTCGTCCTTTGTAGGATTGGTCGATTTCCAAATTGGAAAATCAGATTCCCAGGTCGACCCATAAACATAGAGTGTGTCTTTCATCACCCAAGCCGCAGGGGCATTTAAATCGTGAATGTATTTATCATCGCGTAGAAACTTCCTTGAGACAAATTCCCAATCAAGCATATTCTCACTATGCCAATAGCCCTCTTGGTTTGTTGAAAAAAGAAAAAGCCGGTCCTTGAAATTCACTATGACAGGATCCGCCGTCGCCCGGTGCTTTCCTTGCTTTGAAAAAACCTCGAAAGGGGTATACCCGTAATCGATATTAATTGGATTTGCATAGGTTTTCTGCTGAGCCTGCGAGGGAATCCCCATTAGGATCAGAAAAAAAACGAGTATTACCTGAATCGCTTTAGAGTTTTGGTACATAAGAAGTGGCTTTACCTCTCAAAAGTAGTAAAAATAAATCCACAAACGCCGATATCCCCTAGCAATTGCATAATTAGTTAGTGTCTCATCTCAGGGGTTCTATAGACAACACCAGCGGCTTCTACTCCTTTTGGTTTCAAGAATAGAAGATTTGGAGCCAATTATTTCTACAAAGCCATGAAGAACTTTGAATCATCCCGAACTAGAAATTCCTATATTTGCACAACCAATAAATTTAAACGGAGAAATGAAATTTTTTATTGACACTGCCAATCTAGAACAGATTAAAGAAGCGCAAGATTTAGGGATTTTAGACGGGGTAACCACCAACCCTTCCCTAATGGCGAAAGAAGGAATTAAAGGTACTGAGGCCATCAACGCCCATTACAAAACCATCTGCGAGATTGTAGACGGCGATATCTCTGCGGAGGTTCTTTCCACTACGTATGAGGAAATGATCAAAGAAGGGGAAGAACTCGCTAAAATCCATCCGAACATCGTGGTGAAAATCCCAATGATTAAGGACGGAGTTAAGGCCCTAAAGTATTTTTCTGATAGAGGAATCAAAACGAACTGTACGTTAATTTTCTCTGCAGGTCAAGCTTTATTAGCAGCAAAAGCAGGCGCTAATTACGTTTCTCCATTTTTAGGACGTCTTGATGACATTTCTGTCGATGGACTTAACTTGATTAATGAGATCAGAACCATCTACGATAACTATGGGTATGACACTGAAATTCTAGCGGCCTCTATTCGTCATTCGATGCATATTATTGATTGTGCGAAATTAGGAGCTGACGTTATCACCTCTCCTCTTGGACCAATTTTAAGTTTACTTAACCACCCATTAACCGATAAAGGTTTAGCCCAATTCATTGAAGATTCAAAGAAAATGGCTTAAGGGACTCGAATTACTCTATATAAAAAAGCTGCCAATTGGCAGCTTTTTTCGTATTTCCAAACTTGCTAATGGCAAGAGCTAAAAATTCAGACTGTTTAAGACACAACTCTTTTAAGTCTTGCAAGGTAGTGGTAATGGTCGTCTTCAAATAACACCTCAACTTCCCACCCTAAGGAGCGGGCTATTTTACTCATCGTTTGGGAATCCAAATAGAGCCAATTGAACCACGGAGTAAGTTCAAGTCCATACTCGTAACAGCATTCCACCTGTCCATAATAATAAGATGGTTTTAGAGTGTGCACATACATGTAATTTACATCAGAAGAATCAAATACAATCTGACCCTCAGGGGAAAGAAGCGTCTTTGCCTGCTTTAGAAAGGTCTCGAACCGCTCCAGCGTGCCACAAAGCCCAATTCCATTCATAAGAAGCAGTAGCGTGTCGTAAGTGCCTGATTTAAATTCAAAAATATCCTCACATAGCACCGTTTTCACGCCGCGTCTTTGCATCACCTCACACGAGGCAGCGGAAATTTCTAAGGCATGAACTTCGAGTCCTCGATTTTGTAATTCCAGAGCATGTGAACCGGCACCGGCCCCAATTTCTAAAACTTTTCCATGTACGGCATCTAAGGCTGCCAACTCCAGCGGTGGCATATCCTTTAAAGATCTAAAATACATGGAAACGGGCATTTCTACCCTAGGACCAAAGCGGTCGTGGACATAAAGTCTCTGTTTTTTTTGGCCTTGAAAATAGTCTAATATGGCAAAACCTGGAAGATCACTCATGAGAAAGGGGTAAAAAACAAAGAAGAGAATCATTAAAATGATCCTCTTCAATTAGTAGCGGGAACACGACTCGAACGTGCGACCTCC
>DCJS01000034.1:0-39713 GCA_002319955.1 Flavobacteriales bacterium UBA1694 | reverse complement strand
CCCGACGAGCTACCTACTGCTCTACCCCGCGATATTGGATTGCAAAGATACAAAAAATTTGCCGCTGTGCAATATGATCCTTAAGATTCCTAGAGTGGAAAAGTTTTTTATACCTTTGTCTTATGGCAAAAATACTTAGAATTCACCCGGACAACCCACAAGAAAACTTGATTCTTGAGGTGGTTAACACACTGAAAAAAGGGGGATTAATCATTTATCCCTCAGACACGATCTACGCGCTGGGCTGCGATATTAACAATTTAAAAGCCATGGAAAAATTGGCTCAGCTCAAGAAAATTAAATTGGAAAAAGCGCAATTTTCCATTATTTGTAACGACTTAAGCCACCTTTCGCACTTCACCAGACCCATTGACACCTCTGTTTTTCGAATTCTGAAGAACAACGTGCCTGGACCATTCACTTTTATTCTAGAAGCGAACAAGAGCCTTCCCCTTGCTTACAAAGGAAAAAAAACCATCGGGATTCGGGTGCCTCAGCACAGTATTCCCCAACTCATTGTTGAGAAACTTGGACACCCCATCGCCTCGACTTCCATTCGCGACGAAGATGAAATTCTTGAATATTCAACTGATCCTGAACTCATTGCTGAAAAATACGACCATTTGGTCGATTTAGTGATTGATTCAGGCTACGGAGATAATATGGCCTCAACCATTGTAGATTTAACCTCAGGTGAACCTGAAATCCTTAGAGAAGGTAAAGGACAACTAGCCTAATTTAAAGCGAGTTTACGATTCCTTATTTTGACACTATTTTTTTATTATGAAACTAATTACCTCACCAGCAAAATTGATGAGCCTCGAACAAATAGGCGGGTTTTCAAGAACCTCGACACCAAAATTCATCGAGCAGGCAGCGCAAATCCACTCCCATTTAAAAGACAAATCGCCAAAATTCCTATCAGAACTAATGGAGATTTCCTCAAGCTTAGCTGATGAAAATTGGGCGCGTAACCAAAAGTGGAAAAAGAATCCCAGCGCAAAACAAAGTAATGCGGCCCTCTTTGCCTTTACAGGGGAAGTCTATCGGGGTATCGACGCCAAATCATTAGATTCTTCAGCCCTAGCCTACCTAAATAAAAACTACCGTATTCTCTCGGGACTCTATGGCCTATTAAAGCCCTCCGACCGCGTGATGCTTTACCGCCTTGAAATGGGAAGAGCTTTTAAATTTAGCACCTATGAGACTCTCTATCAGTTTTGGCGTGAACGCTTAACTGAGGAGCTCAATTCCGAGCTTCATTCCAGAGATGTAGTGCTTAACCTTGCAAGCAAAGAATACTTTAAGGCACTAGACAAAAAAGCTCTAAAATCGCCAGTAATTGACTTTGAATTCTACGAAATAAAATCAGGTAAACCAAAAACTATTGTCGTATACACCAAGCACGCCAGAGGACTAATGGTTCGCTATTGCGCCTTAAATCAGGTGAAAACTTTAGATCAGGTGAAGGCCTTCAACTTAGAGGGTTACCGCTTTGATTCTGAATTATCTTCAGAAACCAACTTTGTCTATACGCGCTAAATTCCACACCGATGACTTTTAAGGAGCTACAACAGTACTTTCAATCGGAACTTGCACCGATTTACCCAAAGGATGAGACCCAATCGCTCTTTCAAATCATGGTTATGGAGTTTCTGGGTTTAGACCGAATTGCTCTACGAAGCTCGATTGATCTACCTCTTAAGAAGGATGATGAGAACCGCCTTAAAGATCTAGCCGCTGTGTTACTTACGGGCAAACCCTACCAACAAATACTAGGAAAAGCGGCGTTTTACAGACTTGAGTTCCTTGTTAATGAACATGTGCTGATTCCAAGGCCTGAGACGGAGGAACTTGTGGAACTAGCCCTATCGACTTTAACTAGTGCCTCAAATAGCAGTCTGTCCCTAGTTGACATTGGGACGGGATCGGGAGCGATTCCAATTGTATTAAAGAAGCATCTCCCCCTGGCTGAAATCCATGCGTTAGACGTCAGTGAGAAAGCACTAGAGGTTGCAAAAGCGAATGCACTGGCCCTTCAATGCCCCATCCATTTCCACCTTATGGATGTGCTCCAAGAGCCCCTTCCTCAAAACTTCGATGTTATTGTATCAAACCCACCTTATATTGGGCTGGACGAACAGAGGGCTATTAACCAATCCGTAAAAGATTTTGAACCTAGGCTCGCTTTATTTTCCCCCACGAATGACCCACTGCTCTTCTATAAGCGTATTGCCGCGCTTGTCGAAACGCAGCTAAATCCAGGGGGTTATCTGTTTTTGGAGATTAACCAGAAATTAGGTCCTCAGACTTTAGAATTGTATACGGGTCGTCTTTCCAAGCTCGATCTGATAAAAGATCTCTCTGGAAATGACCGCTTTATCGTAGGAAAAAAATAAGTGCCACGAATCAGGGTGAAACAAATTTCACTCGCGCTGCTTAGCGCAGCTTTTTCCTTACAAAAATCTCATAGCTTAAATACAACAGAGGAACGGCCATGATGAGTAAATAGCGCCAGTTGCTCAAAGCAAGTTCAGGCATCATGCCCACCGAATAAATGAGTCCTAAAAAGGCGCCCCCAAGGTGGGCGGCATGGCCAATATTATCATGCGGTTTGGGATTAAGCATCATGTAAACGGAATACGAAAAATACAGAAGTCCAAAGACATACCCTGGAATTGGAATCGGAATGAAAAAGAAATAAATGCCGATCTGAGGGTAGACGGCAATAGCCGCAAACAAGATTCCAGACACCCCTCCACTGGCTCCGATCGCAGAATACCACCCTTGGTGTTTATAAAGGTATAAAGAGAAGAGATTCCCTAAAAGAATTGAGCCAAAATAAACGACGATAAGCCCCATGCCGCCAAAGGCCTGCTCAACGATAGGACCAAAGAAATACAAAGTCAGCATATTGAAGAAGAAATGCATCCAATCGGCGTGCAAAAATCCTGCAGATAAAAGGCGGACATATTCTTTGTTCTGCACAATTGCAGACACATTGAATTTATACTTTTCAAAGACTTGAGGGTTGCTAAACCCAAAATAACTTACAATCAATGTGATTGCTATAATTCCTATAAGGATGGTGCTCATAATCAGTGGTATATTTAGGCTCTCACCTTCTAAAATTTCTGTCGTTTACTTTGTCTATTCTTCAAAAAGCGACCCAATTGTGCCTTGCTCTGAGCCCGTCTCCTCGTCAAAAGAATTTGCTTCACTTGAGGGCTCTTCCACCACGGGTTCTTCTAGCGGTTCAGGCTCGGGAGGGAACTCCAAATCAATACTTTTAATCTTGTTCTTGGTTAATTGATTTCCAATGGCTTTAATTCCTTTTACCGAAATAAATTCATCGACTTCAATGGTTTCTGGCTCACGCTCTTTTCCTTTCTCCTGAACGAATTTAAGAGTGGCCGTTGCACCAGATCCTGTAAAGACCTGTTCGATAAATGATTTCGGATGCTCAGAAGGCATAAAATACTGGATTCCCGGCAAATTATCAAATAAAAACCGCTTGATATAGTAAATCTGCTTCTCACCATCAAAATAGATGCAGCTTAGAGGCTGAGTGGGATTCCACTTCTCCAAAATCAGATACTCGTCATCAAAACGATTCATCAATTCGAAGGAGACAAGACGCGCTTCGCCCTGGGCATTAATGGTTAGAATCTTATCCTCTCCTTTGAAATTGCCAAGGAATTCCCCTCGCTGGTCCACGTTGAGTCGTCTAACGGTCGGATCAAACCAAATACGTCTTGGCGCAAGAGTTGAGACGCCCTCTTCTTTCATTTCAATCTTCTTAATGGTATACTTGGTCACTAAATTGCCCTTGCTATTTCGGCCTTTAATAGCAAGATCTGAGAAATCAATGTCAATTTTATTTTTGCGAACGCGCGCATTTGGCTTGAGAATCACGCTTACAGTTTCTGCCTCGCCATTTGGATTTGCCGAGAAATAAAGAATTTCGGAATCTTTCTCTTCAGAGGCTAAGGGGTAATCTGTGTTTCTCGTTACGGCTGTCACGGAAAAACGTTTCATGAAATAAGGCCCTAGTTTCCCCTGGCGGTAAATGGTATTGTAGACCGTTCGTTGATCGTTCTTTTTCCAGATTCCCACGTGCAGAATATCACGTCCGACAAAGGTTTTGGCCTCGACTTTAACCACTTTCATGGTTCCGTCTTTTCGGAAAATAATAATATCATCAATATCGGAACAATCAAACAAGTACTCGTCTTTTCTAAGCGAAGTCCCGATAAAGCCTTCCTCGCGATTCACGTAAAATTTCTCATTAGCGACGGCTACTTTAGTCGCATCAATCGTATCAAAGACGCGAATTTCAGTTTTACGTTCTTTGTCCTTGCCGTATTTTTTCTGAATTCCTAAATAGTAATCAATCGCATAAGGAATTAGGTGCTCAAGGTTATATCGGCATTTCTCGATCTTCTCTTCCAAAGAGGCAATCGTTTCTTTAAATTTATCTAAATCAAATCTTGAAATCCGTTTAATTCGGATTTCAGTAAGTTTTAAAATATCGTCTTGTGTGACGGCTCGTAGCAAATGTGCAGTGTGGGGCTTAAGACCCTGATCAATCGTGACGAGCACTTCATCCCAAGACTCAACTTCTTCAATATCGTGGTAGATTCGGTTCTCGATAAAGATTCTTTCAAGCGAAGCAAAATGCCAACTTTCTTGTAACTCGGTGAGTTCAATTTCAAGTTCTCGTTTTAGAAGGCCTACGGTGTGATCGGTATTTCTTCTCAGAATCTCCGATACATTCAAAAACATCGGTTTATCCCCGACAATCACACAGGCGTTAGGTGAGATGGACACCTGGCAATCGGTAAAGGCATAAAGCGCATCAATTGTTTTATCAGGCGACACATCGCTATGCAGGTGAATAAGGATCTCGACCTTGCTTGAGGTGTTGTCCTCAATCTTTTTAATTTTTATTTTTCCCCGCTCTGTGGCTTTAACAATGCTGTCAATAAGGTCACTTGTATTCTTTGAAAAGGGAAGTTCTGTAATGACTAGAACGTTCTTTTCTCTCGGTACAATTCGGGCTCTGGCTCTAACCTTTCCGCCCCGTTCGCCGTCGTTATATTCGGCCACATCAAGCATTCCCCCGGTGATAAAATCAGGAAACACTTGAAACGGTTTCCCTTTTAAATACGCAACAGAAGCCGATAATAATTCATTAAAATTGTGGGGAAGAATTTTAGTTGATAACCCAACGCCAATCCCCTCAACACCTTGAGCGAGAAGTAGTGGAAACTTCACAGGAAGATCGATCGGTTCATTGTTTCTCCCGTCATAAGACTTCGTCCACTGGGTTGTTTTTGGGTTGAATACCACCTCTAAAGCAAACGGAGTAAGTCTGGCTTCAATATACCGCGCAGCCGCAGCCGAATCGCCCGTAAAGATGTTCCCCCAGTTTCCTTGAGTATCGATTAGTAAGTCCTTCTGCCCTATTTGAACCATGGCATCGGTGATTGAGGAATCGCCGTGCGGGTGGTACTTCATTGTATTTCCCACCACATTGGCAACTTTATTGTAGCGTCCGTCCTCTAGTTCCCTCATGGAATGCATAATACGTCTTTGCACGGGCTTAAACCCATCAAAAACGGAGGGTATTGCTCGGTCCAAAATTACATACGACGCATAATCCAAAAACCAGTCCTTGTAAAGACCGGAGACTTTCTTAAGGCTTTCTCCCTCGTTTAGCTGTTCTTCTGTCATTAGTTTTTAAGCTTTCTAAAGCACGTTCTATCTAATTAGTTTCTTTTTGTATTGTCAATTCTAAACCACCTCTGGTTCAAGCTCTTCTTTTGTTTCAATATTTGGGTCTTCCACAACAAGATTTGCAAGAATAAAATTCTGGCGGTCTGGGGTGTTTTTACCCATATAGAATTCAAGAATTTGCTCAATGGTTTGGTCTTTTCCAAGAACCACAGGTTCCAGACGGATGTCTTTTCCAATAAAATGCTTGAATTCGTCTGGTGAAATTTCTCCGAGTCCTTTAAATCGGGTAATCTCAGGATTCTTTCCTAACTCATTCAAGGCCTTGATTCGTTCTTGATCTGTATAACAGTAGCGCGTTTCTTTGCGGTTACGAACTCTAAATAAAGGCGTTTGTAAGATGAACAAATGGCCATTACGAATTAGGTCTGGGAAAAACTGAAGAAAAAATGTGATCATTAAAAGGCGAATGTGCATGCCGTCCACATCCGCATCGGTGGATATAATAACCTGATTGTATCTTAAATCCTCAAGTGAATCTTCAATATTAAGCGCCGCTTGAAGTAAATTAAATTCTTCATTCTCGTAAACTACCCGTTTGGTTAGTCCGTAAGAATTTAACGGTTTCCCTCTTAAGGAAAACACGGCCTGCGTTTCGACATCTCTCGATTTGGTAATCGACCCTGAGGCCGAATCCCCTTCGGTAATGAATATTTGACTCTCGGCCTTTCTTACAGCCTTTTGATCGTTATAATGCTGACGGCAATCGCGCAGCTTTTTATTATGGAGTGAGACCTTCTTAGCCCGTTCCCTCGCCAGCTTTTGAATACCCGAGAGTTCTTTTCGTTCCCGTTCTGAGACTAAAATCTTACGGTGAACCGCCTCAGCGGTTTCTTGGTTCTTGTGCAAATAATTGTCTAATGCTTTCTTTAGAAAATTATTTAAGAAACTACGTACGGACTCTTTCCCTGGCTCCATATCGTTGGAGCCCAACTTTGTTTTCGTTTGCGACTCAAACACAGGCTCAATGACCTTAATGGAAACTGCCGCAATAATTGATTTTCGAATATCTGCTGGCTCGTAGTTCTTATTTAAGAACTCACGAATCGTTTTAACGTAAGCCTCTTTGAAGGCAATAAGGTGCGTTCCTCCCTGGGTGGTATTTTGTCCATTGACAAAAGAAAAATAGGTCTCTGATTGGGATTTATCGCTATGGGTAATCGCGATCTCAACATCCTCTTCTTTCAAGTGAATAATCGGATAGAGAATTTCCCCTTCAATTTCTTCTTGTAAGAGGTCTTTTAAGCCGTTTTCAGAATAAAAAGTTTCCCCGTTAAAAACGATCTTAAGACCGGGATTCAGGTAGACATAATTCCGAAGCATCCGCTCAATGTATTCCTTACGGTACTTGAAATTTGGAAAGATCTCATGGTCTGGAACAAAAGAAATTTCAGTTCCCGCGCGCTCTGTACTTGGTTGAATCGGTAAATCCTCGGTAATGGTTCCTTTTGAGAATGTGGCTTCTTTTATTTGTCCTTCTCGGAACGAGCGGACTTTAAAAAAGTCAGACAGCGCATTAACGGCCTTGGTTCCAACCCCGTTAAGCCCCACAGATTTTTTAAAAGCCTTGGAATCGTACTTCCCTCCCGTATTCATTTTAGAAACGGCATCCACAACTTTCCCCAGTGGAATTCCACGACCAAAGTCCCGAATGAAGGCTTTTCCTTCGTCAATTTTAATCTCGATGCGCTTCCCAGATTTCATAACAAATTCATCAATTGAATTGTCAATAATTTCCTTCAGAAGGATATAAATTCCATCGTCAGCCGAGGAGCCGTCACCCAATTTCCCAATGTACATACCCGGACGCAGTCGAATGTGCTCTTGCCATTCGAGTGTACGAATATTGTCATCGGTATAGTGTACTTCGTTAGTCTCTATCATAGTTATACAAATCTGTCCATTGTTGGCCACAAGAGAGTAAAAAACCTTCTAATAGCCACTAACTTCCAAAAATAATGAATTGAAAATGAAATTTAAAATATTGTGGAAAAGTTTTGCACAATTGCTCAATTTTATAGCAAAAAAAAGAGACGTAAGAATCTAAAAGCGTACGGCTCGCTTTGGTCTTTCCCCAGGATTAGTTTTTCTAATTCCCGTCAATCATTCGTCCAATCCCCCCTAAAAGACTGCCTTCTTCACCGTTTTTTTTGCTTGTTCCAAACTGCAGAATTCGTGCCGCCAGTCTCGAAATAGGAAGCGTTTGAATCCACACTTTTCCCGGTCCGCTGAGCTGCGCAAAAAACAGGCCTTCACCTCCAAAAAGTGTATTCTTAATTCCACCGACAAACTGTACATCATACGAAACATCCTTGGTAAAAGCCACGATACAGCCTGTGTCGACTTTCAAAACCTCGCCTACAGATAGTTCCTTTTCAATTACATAGCCTCCACTGTGAACAAAGGTAAGGCCGTCCCCTTCTAACTTCTGCATTATGAACCCTTCGCCACCAAAGAGTCCTGTTCCAAGTTTCTTTTGAAACTCAATTCCAACGGATACGCCCTTGGCGGCGCAAAGGAAACTATCCTTTTGACACACGATTTTTCCTCCATATTGCGAGAGATCAAGGGCTATG
The DNA here is from genome assembly GCA_002319955.1 of Flavobacteriales bacterium UBA1694. Lineage (GTDB taxonomy): Bacteria > Bacteroidota > Bacteroidia > Flavobacteriales > Weeksellaceae > Planobacterium_A. The sequence continues at coordinate 31,341 of DCJS01000034.1, read as the reverse complement.
ATTCGTCCTGAATAAGGCGCCGCAAAGGACACCTGTTTTTTTCCACTTGAAACATTGGTATAGGCCGTCATAAAGAGGTTCTCACCGGTAAGAAGTCGCTTTCCAGCAGAAAATAATTTACCCAGTACGCCCTTTTCATTCCCGTCGCCAAACATGGTTTTCATTTCAATGCCTTGCTGCATCATCAAAAATGAACCGGGCTCCGAGATCACAGTTTCATTGGGATCGAGCTCGATTTCAACGCATTGCATTTCTTCGCCGAAAATCTTATAATCAATATCGTGGTTATTCATATCGTTCTGTTTTAGTTAATTAGTGCATAAAAACCAGACGAATGTTACAGCGATTCGCCTTGGTAGAGCAAATTCCTCTAAGGTTGAAGCTCCTCACTTGCCTCTACGCTGGGCGCTTCAATCGGCTCGACACGATTAGGTGGTGTAGGCTCATTTAAAAAATCAGGCTCTTGTTTTTGAAGTCGGTAGACTTTAAATAAAATAAAAGGAATTGAAAGAAGCCAAGGCCCAAAAACCAGTCCCATGGCCCCAAAAAGCTGAAGTCCCAAAAGCACTCCAAACACGGTAATGAGTGGATGGATATCGGCCATGGTTTTGAGTAGCGTAAAGCGCAGCACATTATCAATCCCACCGACAAAGATGAAACAGTAGAGCGCTAGAAATAGCCCGCCTTGCAAATCGCCCGTGGCAATCTGATAAATGGCGACAGGAATCCAAATCACCATGGTCCCCACGACGGGAACCACCGAGGCAATGGCAGTGAGCAGTCCCCAGAATATAGGTTGCGGTACATCGAAGAGATAGAAACCCAGTGCAGCAATCAGTCCCTGACTAAAGGCGAGAATAGGAACTCCATACGCGTTTGAGCGGATCAAAGCCTTATTCTCTTTTATAAAATACGCCTTCGCTCTAGGGGAAAACGGAAGAAAATCTTTCAGCTCTTTTTCCAATTCGCGATTGCTTGAAAGCAAGAAATACAGAATAAAAAGCGCTACAAAAATATTTGCAAAAAACTGTCCTACCCAATTCAAGGTTGAGGGAATATACCCTAAGACGCGATTTACGATGGCAAGTATTTGCTCCTGATTAATAGAAAAATCAAAGCGCTGAATGAATTCGTTCGTTTGAAAATAGGTTATCACCGGCTCAAAATTCTCAATAATTTTTTGAGGATGCTGAGCGATTTCATTAATTCTAGGAATTAAAAGCTCGAGAATCAACCAAATAGGCACTCCGAAGCACACCACAATGACAAAAAGCATCACCCAAATAGACACTTCCTTCGGCCAGCGGTAGGTCTCTATCCATTTCAAGAAGGTTTTTCGGCATACCACATAGAGCACAATAGAGCCCAGAAGTCCACTCACAAAATACTTCAATTCAAACAGGATAAAACACAAAAGTAGGACCGCTCCAATGAGCAGGGCCTTTTGAATGGTTCGTTCTTTAAAAATAGAATTCATGACCAAAATTTTATCAAATTTACTCCAAAAAAAAATGAATCAGCTTCAAAAAAACGACTCATTTTTAGCTACTTCTATCAGGGCTAATTTAACGGTTTACCCACTTTTCAAAAGCATCCATATACGTTTGCAGAAATTTTTTGCTAGACTCGACTAACTGACCATCATCCTGAAAGAGTTCATTCGCTTTGCCTAAATAGGCTTCTGGCTGCTGCATCATAAAGACATCTAAAAACACCATCGATTGTCTAAGCACATGGTTGGCACCAAATGCGCCAAGTGCACTTGGTGAAACACTCACCACGGCCCCAGGTTTCCCGGCCCAAGCGTTCTTTCCGTAGGGGCGTGAGCCTACATCAAAAGCGTTTTTCAACACACTCGGTATGGTGCGGTTGTATTCCGGAGTAAAGAACAAATACCCATCGGCACTTTTAATCTTCTCACGAAAAGCAACCCAAGGCTTTGGAGGACTTTGTGTATCTAAATCTTCATTATAATGCGCGAGATCTCCGATTTCCACAATTTCGAACTCAAGATCCTTCGAACCAAGTTTTATAGCCTCCATAGCCACTTTTCGATTAAAACTTTCTTTTCGTAAACTTCCAATAAGGACTGCAATTTTCTTTGCCATAGTAATTAGGTATTTAATGAGAAACTAGTTAAATCACCACAAGATTAAGTAATCTTCAGCACTAAAGATATTAGTAAATTTTCTAAAAGCAATCCCAAAATGAAAATAAAGAAAGAAAATACGGCCTAGATATAAAAAAACCACATTTTTGTTAAATGTGGTTTTAATAAGTTGTTAGCGTTGTGTTTAGACGTTAAATCTAAAATGCATTATATCGCCGTCCTTTACAATATACTCTTTCCCTTCTACACCCATTTTTCCAGCTTCCTTTACTTTCGCTTCAGAACCGTAGTGTAAAAAGTCCTCGTATTTGATAACCTCGGCACGGATAAATCCTTTTTCAAAATCGGTATGAATAACACTTGCAGCTTGAGGCGCGGTCCATCCTTTTCCAATGGTCCAAGCCCGCACTTCCTTCACCCCCGCTGTAAAATAGGTTTGTAATTGCAGCAGATCGTAGGCTTTACGAATTAATCTATTGACACCCGGTTCCGTTAAACCAAGTTCCTCTAAAAACATTTGTCTTTCCTCAAAGGTCTCAAGCTCGTTAATATCGGCTTCAATTTGAGCGGCTAAAATAACGACTTCAGCATTTTCTGCGGCGGCCATGGCTTCGATTTTCGCAATCCAATCGTTTCCATTCTTAATTGAATTCTCATCCACGTTACACACGTAAAGCACCGGCTTATTCGTTAGTAACTGCACCTCATCAATGAAAGGCTGAGTCAGTTCGGTTGTTTCGAATTCTCTTGCATTACGGCCACTTTCTAAAAACTCTTGAAGTCCTTTTAAAGTATCATAAACAAGAATATCTTCTTTCTTTCCGGATTTAATGAACTTTTTGGCTTTATCGACCGATTTAGAAATTGTTTCAATATCCTTTAATTGAAGTTCGATGTCAATAATTTCTTTATCACGCATTGGATCTACTGAACCCTCAACGTGGATAATGTTTCCATTATCAAAACATCTAAGTACATGAATGATGGCTTCACATTCTCTAATATTCGCTAGAAACTGATTCCCTAGCCCCTCACCTTTACTAGCTCCTTTTACAAGTCCAGCAATATCAACGATTTCAACCACCGCTGGTAAGACCCGCTCTGGGTTTACAAGCTTTTCTAGTTCAACCAAACGGGTGTCAGGAACAGATACCGTACCTAAATTAGGTTCGATGGTACAAAAAGGATAGTTTGCGCTTTGCGCCTTGGCATTGCTTAAACAATTAAAAAGAGTTGACTTTCCAACATTTGGAAGTCCTACGATACCACATTTCATATGATTGGAGTGTAATAACGAGTTTTGGAGATTGACCAAAGCTCTGGTTTATACTTTACTAAAGGCTGCAAAGATACGCTTTTGCGCACAAAAAAAAAGCTTCAGTTTCCTGAAGCTTTCTTATAAGTTCCTAGTTAATTACCAGTTACTTCTTCTGTCTCCGCCACCTCTGTTGTAGCCGCCGCCACCGCCGCCGCCGAAACTTCTTGGTTTCTGCTCCTTAGGTCTAGCTTCTGAGATGTTAAGTACTTTTTCTTTGAATTCTCTCTGGTTGAGTTCTTCAATTGCCTTTAACGCTTCATCGTTTTCTGGCATTTCAACAAATCCAAATCCACGGCTTCTTCCCGTTTCTCTGTCCATGATGATTTTTGCAGAGTCCACTGTTCCGTAGTTTTCGAAAAGTGATTGTAACTCAGACTCAACTGTATTGTAGTTAAGATTTGAAATAAAAATGTTCATAATAAAAAAAATAAATAGTGTTGATTAAATAAGTGGAAACCAACAAACGGACGTATGAACATTGATTGAATTTCTCATTAATTAATTTGCTGCAAGATACAATATAATATCAATTAATGAAATTTTTTTTTAAAATATTATAGTGCTGATTCTCAGTACATTTGAAGCACGTAGGGCGATAGATTCCCCAACCGATCAACAGATTTCAGGGCTACAGCGTGCAACTTCTCTCCAAAACGGTTAAAAGTCAGCACTTTATTTCTGGTACCCGGATCCAAAATTTGGTAATCCCAATGCGCTCCATATTTCGTATAAAGGATCCACTGTGAAATGGATTCTCCTGGATTTGAATGCCATGCGAGTGCCACCTCGGTGGTTCCATTTTGGGAACTCTCGATGAGTGGCTTGGTTAAAGGCACCGATTTCATCCAAGGCGATAGCGGTACTAAGGCTGGCGCGCTATAAAGCTTTTGCACTGCGGCGTACATCGCCCCGCTTTTAAGGAGTCCATCAACGCTGTAATGAATCTCTCCTGCATTTTTTCCCATAAGTTCTCTTACCGTTCGCATCTGGCCAGTGATTTCCGTAGGACGGTCCACCACCCCTTTAATTCCGATTGTATTTAATCCCGGCCACAAGTGGCGGCTTTTCGTGTTCTGAGATTCCCACCAGCTCAATAAAGAACTAAAGCGTTGGGGACCCTCTTCTTTCCAGTAGAGCTGCGGTGCAAAATAATCAAGCCAGCCCTCATTTAGCCAAAGTTTAGCATCGGCGTAGAGTTCGTCGTATTGACTGGTGCCCGTCACGTCCGCGGGATAGCCAGGCTTCCAAATACCAAAAGGGCTAATCCCAAATTTGACCCAGGACTTCTGAGCCTTTATTTCCTCGTGGATGCGTTTAATAAATTTATTTACATTGGCGCGTCGCCAATCTGATTTCGTTAAAGTCCCGCCTGATTTCTCATAAGAGCTGTAGAGTTTTTGATCCGGAAAGTCCCGCCCGCCGTTATACTCACGGTACGGATAAAAATAATCATCTATATGCACCGCATCGAGATCGTATCGCTTCACCAGATCCTGAATTACGGCGGCTGTATGATCTTGAACTGAGGGATCTGAAGGATCCATCCAATACATTCCGTTTCGAAGTCGGTAAGTAACCTCTTTCATTTCAGAAGCCATGCTTTTGGAAGTGACCTTTCCTCCCGTGGTATGGTGTGCTCGGTACGGATTTAACCAGACATGGAGCTCCATGCCTCTTTTATGGGCCTGTTCAATCCAAAATTCTAACGGGTCGTAATAAGGACTGGGCGCTTTGCCAATTTCGCCCGTAAGGAAATAAGACCAGGGTTCAAGCTCACTCGCATAAAGCGCATCGGCAGAAGGCCTTGCTTGAAACACTACGGCATTAAAATTCGCCGCTTTCAACTTGTCTAAAATTTGAAGGGCCTCCTCTTTCTGCTGAGACACCGACAAATCATTGCGTGAAGGCCAATTGATATTTGCTACGGTCGCAATCCAAGCGGCCCTAAACTCACGATTGACTTCGGGGAGAATTAGTTTTGCTTCTGGTTTTTCAACACTATTTTTTGGTGGAGTTGGTAGTGTAGTAACTACATGTTTTTTAGTGTTTTTTGCAACCGGTTTTTTGGTGGCACAAGAAGTAATAAAAAGCGAAAAAATGATTAATAATATCGTGGATGCTTTTGCAAAGGAATATCTCATAAATAAATTTTAAAGAGAAAATAAATAACGCCTTACTTTTATTAAAATTGCTTGTTTCAAATGCTGAAATTTCACTTTAATACAATTGGAAACGCCAAACGCAAATATATAAAAAGCAATGCTATTAATGGATTAGAATTTAAAAACAAAAAACTTTAAAGAAGATTTACTTTAAAGTTTTTAACCATTGATCTGAGTACCTTTTACAACCATCTGAAAATTTCTTTAAAAGTATTATCAGGCTGTTCAATCCACGGGAAATGCCCAGATTTATCAAGTAAAATTAATTTTGAGTTCGGTAGATTTCTATGCAATTCTTCTGCAAATTCTGGCGCATTGTTGGTGTCAAATTTCCCATTGATGATGAGCGTTTTTACTTGTAGTTTTTTGAACTGTTTTTGAATATCTAAATATTTCTGTCTTTGGTCAGGTGTTTCAGAATAATAATTGCCATCAATGGGTTTTCTTCTTCCTGAGTCGGAAATTGTCTGTACGATTGGAATTACTTTTTGAAAACTTTCTTGATCATAAGTCCACCATTTTATAGGCGCAGCAGCTAAGTTTCTTCCATTTTTGTCGGTATCTGTTTTTATTCACGTACATATATTCCCAATCTTCAACAACTTGTGAAAACCATTCAGACTCAGTTTTTCTTTTATTTTCGGAATCTTTTCTACGTTTAATGGTTTCATCCATATCTCCGATAAAACTTGTTCCGGTTAAAATTAAACCTGAAACAATTTGAGGATGCTCAACCGCAAAGTGCAATGCAACGGCACTTTGATCAGAATGCCCAAAAAGCCAGATTTTATCAGCACCTGATTTTTTACGAAGCAAATCGATTTCCTTTGATAAGTGATCAATATTATAATCCTCCAATTTTTTAGGTGCTTCCGATTTACCTGTCCCACGCGAGTCATAATAAACCATGGTAAATTGATCTTCGAGAGGTTTTAAAGTCATTTCATAGCCAATTTTTCCGGAGTTAGGATGTCCAACAAACATCAATGGTCCTCTTCTTTTGTAATGGTCATGACGTGATTTTTATTAATGCTAAACTAACGAATAAAAAAACAAAGAGTCCCAAATAAATTTGGAACTCTTTTATATAATTAGCCGAAGCCAATCTATTTTAAATCAAATTAAAAGTCTAGCCTTTCGCACCTCTTTCAATACGTTTTCTTTCGTTTTCTGAAAGTACTTTCTTACGCATTCTGATGAAGTTAGGAGTTACCTCGATAGACTCGTCACTTTGGATGTATTCCATACATTCTTCAAGAGAGAATAATTGTTTTGGAGCGATGTTACCATCTTTATCTTTTCCAGAAGCACGCATGTTGTTCAACTGTTTTGCTTCTACAATATTTACAACCATATCTACCGGTTTGTTTTGCTCACCAATAATCATACCTTCATAAATCTCCTCACCAGGATCAACAAAGAACTTACCTCTATCCTGTAATTTTGCAATTGAATATTCAGTCGCTGGACCTTGAGTTTTACTAATCAAAACACCAACTAATCTTCCTGCAATAGAGCCTTTGTAAGGTTTGTATTCGCTGAAACGGTGTGCCATAATTGCTTCACCCGCAGTTGCTGTTAACATTTGAGAACGCAGTCCGATCAATCCTCTTGAAGGAATTTCGAATTCCATGTGTTGCATTTCACCTTTGGTTTCCATGATGTGCAAATCACCTTTTCGCTGAGTCACTAAGTCGATAACTTTAGATGCATATTCGTCTGGTACATCAACAACCATTGATTCATAAGGCTCACATTTAACACCATCAATTTCTTTGATGATTACTTGCGGCTGACCAATTGTCATTTCATAACCTTCTCTTCTCATCGTTTCGATCAAAACAGAAAGGTGAAGAATACCACGACCGAATACCAAGAAAGTGTTGGCATCTTCAGTAGGTTCGACTTTTAACGCCAAATTTTTCTCTAACTCCTTGTACAACCTTTCTTTCAGGTGATTCGAAGTTACATATTTACCGTCCTTCCCAAAGAATGGGGAGTTATTAATTGAAAATGTCATGTTAAGCGTTGGCTCATCAATCGAGATTCTCGCCAACGGCTCAGGGTTTTCTAAATCGACGAAGGTATCACCAATTTGGAAGGCATCAAATCCTACAATGGCGCAAATATCTCCTGCAAAAACTTCTGTTACTTTCTTCTTGCCAAGGCCTTCGAAAACATAAAGTTCTTTAACTTTTCCTTTGACAATTTTTCCACCTTCCTGCGCCAGACCAATCCACATGCCTTCTTTTATTGCACCTCTAGCGATTTTTCCAATAGCGATACGGCCTAAGAAAGAAGAGAAATCTAAGGAGGTAATCTGCATTTGCGTGCTTCCTTCCTCTACTTTTGGTTCTGGGACATACTTAATGATTCCATCAAGCAATGGTAAAATAGAGTCCGATGGTGTTAAACTTGTGTTGAACCATCCTTGTTTTGATGAGCCGTAGAAGGTTGGGAAGTCCAACTGCTCTTCCGTAGCTTCCAAATTGAAAAATAAATCAAAAACATTATCGTGCACTTCATCAGGACGACAGTTCTCTTTATCAACTTTATTAATGACCACAATTGGTTTAAGTCCGAGCTCAAGAGCTTTATGAAGGACAAAACGGGTTTGCGGCATTGGGCCTTCAAACGCATCGACTAAAAGAACAACACCATCAGCCATTTTAAGAACTCGTTCCACTTCACCACCAAAATCCGCGTGACCAGGTGTATCAATTACATTGATCTTTGTCCCATTATAAACGACTGAAATGTTCTTAGAAAGAATCGTAATTCCACGTTCTCTTTCTAGGTCGTTATTATCCATAATCAAGTCTCCAGACTCTTTGTTCTCCCTAAAGACACTGGTGGCATGGATGATCTTGTCAACCAAAGTTGTTTTTCCGTGGTCAACGTGTGCGATAATCGCAATATTTCTAATGTTTTGCATATTCATTTTTTGACGCCACAAAAGTAATGAATCTTAAGCAATTTGATAAAAAAAACTTAAAAAAATAATTTTTCCTTAACATTAAAATCCTAACCTTGAGTTTTCAAAATCAAAAACTGGGAAAAAATAGTGATTTTTCACACTTAAGTCCTAAGGACTCAAAAGAACGAAAAGCCCGTGTCAAGGGGGCTCAATTAAAAAGCCAGATTAAAAATCCGGCTTTTAATAGTTGCTATTGATTCTCAGATTTTTTCTTAATGAACTTCATATTAATATATTCCCAAAGCATTGGCAGTAGAGACAAACCAATAATTCCGAAGATCACCGTTTCAAAATTCTGCTGAACAAATGGAATATTCCCAAAAAAGTAGCCCATTAAGGTTAAGCCAACGACCCAAGCAAAGGCTCCTATTATATTGTAGCGAATAAAGGTAGAGTAATGCATCGAGCCAATTCCTGCCACAAAGGGGGCAAAGGTTCTGACGATCGGCACGAAACGCGCTATAATAATCGTTTTAGGCCCATTCTTCTCATAAAATTCTTGAGTTTGTGCAATATATTTTGGATTGACAAGTGGCTTTCCTTTCACGTTCCAGTTAAGCATCTTTAAACCCAATTTTTCTCCTAATAGGTAATTAGTCGTATCGCCTAAGATGGCTGCGATGAGCAAAAGCACAAGTACAATCCACAGATTTAAACTCGCTGTCTCTCCAGTGGCACCAATGACGCCGGCGCAGAAAGTCCCAGCGGCAAACAAAAGCGAATCCCCTGGTAAAAATGGCATAACCACGAGTCCTGTTTCAACAAATATTATTAAAAAGAGGATCAGATAAATCCAAACCCCATAATCAATGATCATTGTAAATAGGTGTTGATCTAGGTTCAAGAAAAAGTCCAAAACATATTGTAGAAATTCCATAAGTTGGGTATTACGTGTGCAAAAATACTCAATGTTTTGTATTTAAAGAATAAATCAAATAAGAACTTGAAAAATTAATATAAGTTCGGCACAAATATTCTATTTTACCAAAAGTATATTTTTAATATCTGCACCACTTCAACTCTTTTTTTTTAATTTATAGAAATAAGCAGATGCTTTTTTCTCTGAAAGCTCGCGGTATAAAAGCTTTATAATCGAACCGCCCGAACAAACGCAATCACACAACACATCTTTCAGATAAACACCGCATTAGCTCAAAATAAAAACAGGACAAACGAAAATTTATTTCATTTGTCCTGCTAAGTAGGCCCATGAGGAATCGAACCTCAACCTAAAGAACCGGAATCTTTAATTCTATCCATTAAACTATGGGCCCGGAAAACGGCTTAGGTTAAAATGTAATTTTAACGCCGCCTACGATTTGAGCCCCTAGTACTTTATACCCTTTGTAGGATTCGTACTTTGAACTAAGGAGGTTATTTCCGAGCGCAAAAATACTGAAATTTTTATGAATCTTGTACTCTGCAGAAAGATTTAAATCGCCATAGCCTTTTACCTTATCATTTCTGTTCTCTGTGGAAACTAAAATTTGGGTCCCCGGCACTGCCGTATTCTCCATTGAGGTAATAGCAAAGGAATTGGTGGTTCTTTGCGAGGCGAATAGACCTTTAAATCCTAAATGGAGTTTCTTATCTAGCATCGTGTATTGAGCACCGATTGAGGCTGTTACAAGCGGCTTATTATAAATGTCACTGTAAGTGTCTAACTTGTAACTTTCATAATTCATCTCTCCTTCAATGACTAAATTAGCCATGGGAAAGTACGAAAGACTTGCATTGACAGAGTTTAGCGTCCCATTGTCATACAAGGCCGAAAATGTGTTCGCAAAATTATAGGCACTGCGGTTTAGCGTGTCATTGGTATCAAATATAGAGTTCGCTCCAAAAAACATCAGATCATTAATTTTCCCAAATCCTGCATTTAGATCGTATTTAAACTGCTGGTCTAAATCGCCTTTCACACCAAAATAGAAATGGTACTTTGTTTCTGTCGGCTTAATTTGTTGATCGGATACTAGAAAGGGATTCTCACTTAACATCTTGGAATACGAATTAAGCTCTAGGCCACCATCAATTCCCGCATAGAATTTAAATTCTGGACTTGCTGCGAGTAGAACTTCTGCTTTAGGAAACCAATACGTTTGATTCGTTGTTTGTTCTGTTGGAGAATTAAGGTCGCTAAATTTAGAATTCAGAAATGAAAATCCGGAGCCCACTCGCAAATAGGAGTCTCCTTTGCGAAAGGTTAATTCTGGACTAAGTTCTAAATTAAGAAACTGACTTTGGTTTTTGTTTAAAAGAGAAAATTCCGAGGTTAAATTCTCAAGACCTAAACCTAAATCGGCATTCATTGAAATGCCCTCTATCGGCAAGGATACGCCATGCTTGGAGAGGTGTGCGAGTAGGGATACTTGCGATTCCTTCGCATCGAAATGATCGGATAAAAAGGACGTTTTCATCCGCACATCATTTAAGATTTCATTGGAATAAAAATCGTAATAGCCGTTGATTTTAAACTCGTTTACTTTCTGCTGTAAATCAATCGACTTATCGGGCGTCATGGCGTAGATGCCATAAAGGTTATAATCATCTATTGCGAAATTTGCGTTGAGATTAAGTTTGCCCTTCGCTCCATAGGAGTTCACATAGGCCCCCACACTCTGCGCACTTTGTTTCGAATTCCACGCATACTCTTTGGTTAATCCTTTTGTGGATAGGAAATGCAGATCAGCTCCGACTTCTAAATTCTCCTCGATACGGGTAGAAAGAGCCGCATCCGCCAAAAATTTCGAATAATTCCCGTACCCAAGTCTAAAATAGTTATCCTGTTTCTCAGACTGAAAATCCGGCGCTATATCAGAACCTGCAATAGTTGAGGTTTGAAAATCGGACGAGGCCGGTACATTGGTAATCGTGTATTTAAGTTCCACAGCCGATTTTTCCTCTGGGGGGTAATTCTTGATCGTTTCAACCGAGGTTTTCTTCTTTTCAATCTTCTTTACCTCAGGCTCTCGTTTTTTCTCCAAGACTAAACGCTCTTCTTGAATTTGAGAGAACACTGAAACCGAGCTTAGGAAAAGCCCAAGTAAAATTAATTTATGAGTGTAGTTGTTCATTTTTAAAATAAATCCGTTATGCAATTCTTGTTCACTATGTTTTTTGGAGTTAAAAAACACTCCTATTTAATCGACTTTTTTACCTCTCGAGCCTCGGCCACCACTTCAGGGAAATCCTTATAATTAGCAATGATCTGGTCTAGGGTGTAGCTCGCTTGGTAAGTGTCCTTTAAACCAATGTAATTCTTAGCCATAACCACCAGAGCCTTGGCTCCCCAGAATTCTTCTGACGCGTAGTTATTAGCTAATTTAAAAATGGTCTCGTTGGACGCCTTAAAGCTTTTCGCCTTCGTTTGAAAATAGGCCTTGGCATAGAGCGCCTCCGCTGCGACGCTCGCATTTGAGGAGCTTTCCAAAGCCGCATAGGCTGTTTTGGACTGCGCGTCTTTCCCACTTTGGAGCTGGGCTCTAGCATGGATTACTTTAGCGCTCTCTAAGACCGCTGCTGAGTTTTTCGTATTGGCCAAAACCAGCGTCGCATACGACTGGGCCTGTTCAAGTTCGTTCTCCTTAGCGTGGAGCTTCATGAGTTCCACATTGGCAAAGTTCTTCAGGTTCGCATTCGAGGTGCGCGCAAGCAGCTCTAAATAATTCTTAGCTTCCGCTAAATTGTCCTGGCTAATGTAAATCTGGGCCATTCGGGTTTGGGCCTCGCCTTGGTAGTCATTTTGAACCTGAGCGACTTCATTTAATATGGCGAGTGCTTTGGTTGGATTATTTGACTGGAAAAAACTATCGCCCAGTTCAAACTGCGCCTGATAGCGCTGGTTACCTGTTGGATTCTGGGTTAAATAACGCTCATAAAGAGCAATGGCTTTTTGAAAATCCTTTTGGGCATAAAACCCTCTGGCCGATACGAGCGTCGCCTCATCTAAATCAGCGGCATTAAGATTCACCCCTAAGCTGCTCGCGAAGGTTTCATACCCAGATACATCCCCTTTACCGATATAGAGCGGTCTTGCAACTAAGACCATTTTGGAGGCAAAGGCTGTGTTTTTATACTGCGGGACAAGGGCGCTAAGTCGCTTTAAGGCCTCGGCCTCTTTACCTTGATCGATTTCGTTTTGCGCCAAATAAATCGAGGCATTTCCGATGAGTTCTTGGTCTGTACTTTGTTTGAGTACTCTACTAAAATAATCGTTTGACTTAATAAACTCTTCGTTGGAAGCGTGGGCCACAGCAATTTCGTATAGCGCATCGTCCACATACTCTGAATTTGGGAAGCGAGAGCTTAAAGACGCTAAGGTTTCAATTTTTCCTAGGGAGTCGCCCTTGAATCCTAAGGCCATCGCCTTTTGGAATAAGGTATAATCGTTTGCATCTTGCGCCTTGTCGTAGAGGGCAATCGCTTCATTTAGTTCATTGTTCGCATAGTATGTATCCGCCAAGCGAAGCTGGGCATCGTTTTTGAATTCTGGTTTTGGATCTAGCAAATAGGTTTTAAAATGGCCTTTAGCCTTTTCAAACTCACCGCCTTTAAAATACGCATAACCAAGGTCGTATTCTAGTTGTCCTTTCTCTGGGAACTCTTGAGATTGCAGGCTCTCAAACCTCACGATTGCCGAAGGGTAATTGCCCTTCTGGTAATACGTTTGCGCAAGCCAGTAAAGAGCGCGGTTTCTAAATTCAGGATTTAAATGAAACTCGAGACTGCGTAAAAAGTAGCCTTCAGCGGCATCTAAATTTCCTTTATTAAATTCCTCCGTTCCGAGCATATAGGAGACCTCTTGATCCACCTTGTCAATTTCTGGCGTGGAGTTAGGCAGTTTATCTATCGCGGCCAACGTTTCTTTAAAACTACCAGAATAAAGGTAGGACTTCACTAGAAGCTGCTCCATTTCTGCCGAATTTGATTCTTGCGGATACAGATCAAGGTAGCTTTGAATTACTTTGGGAGCCGCCTCAAAGGGATTCCCTAAATCGTAACTCAGCTTTGCGTACTGCTGGTGGGCGAGCTTTTGAACCGAAGCATCGTAGGTCATTTGGTAGGCGGAGCGAAAGGCCGAAAGTGCCTCTTGCTTTGCCCCGGTTTGTAAGTAAGCGTTTCCTAATTGGTAATACGCATTTTGTGCTAAAGCAGAGTTAGAATTAATAAGCTGATTGTAATAACTCACCGCCTCTTGGTAGCGCTCGGCCTGGGCCGCCACAAATCCCATTTCATATAGATCACTCTCAGAGGGGCTTTCTCTAGAGTCTAAATACTGCTTTAAATGCGGATAGGCCTGCGTGTATTCGCCTTTCATGAAATAGCTCTCACCGATGATTTTATGAACCTCCTTTTTGTAGGACTCTGATACTGACGACTCTAAAAGGGAGTTTCCTTCTTGAATCGCCATATCGTATTCTTTATTATTGTAGTAGAGTTGCACATAATATGGCCGTACTAAATGGCTCATTTCGGGATCCTCTTTAATGGAATCAAAGTAATGAAACGCATTCTCATTCTGACCTTCAGCGTAATACAGGTGCCCCAGCATGTAGGCCACTTCACTTCGTGTCCCCCCGGGAGCCTGGGCGTAAACTTCTTCAAGGGCTTCAATGGCCCCTTTAGAATCTCCAGTCATAAATTTAGCATACCCCAATTTCAAGATATACTGGGTGTTTTCCTCTTTCGAGAGTTGGTACTGATTTACTTTTTGTAAAGTAAGTAGCGCCGTATCAAATTCCTTCTTGGCCAAATAGTAATCGGCTAGTGGAAGATTAGCCTGCGCGAAATAAGCCGAATTTGGGTACTGCTGCATAAAAGCGGAAAGTCCCTGCTCTGCATACCGTTTCTCTAGCATCACCCCAATCACGTTGTCAAAAAACTGGGAGGCCTCTTTTTGACTCCGACTTAGCTGGGTGTTATAAAAATACTGCCTAGCATATTCAAATTGCGAGGCATTGTAGATTTTGGTGTGGTAAAGATTTTCAGCCAAATCGTAACGGTACTGTTCTTTTGGCGTATAAAATTGCGACTGCTGGGCGTAGGTAAAGCCTGAAAAAGCGACCGCTGCTGAAAGTATAAGTTTGTTGGTACCCATTGTATTTTGAAAGAAAGTTAATAACATTTAGTCAACGAAATTATCGAAAACTTATTGTATATACAACTTTTTAACTTATTGTTAAGAAGTGGATAACCAAAAAAAATCAATCCTAAAGAGCCGCCCCAATTCCCGAATTAAAGAATTAGCAAAAAAGCTTTCCTATTTGACAGAATCTTAAGGAATCGTCTATTTTCTATTTCGAAAAAAACAATTTTACTTACATTTGTTCTTTCAATCAAACTATGAGTCAACTTTTCAGAAGGAAAAAATACAATTCCGAGGACAAATCCACCAATCTAAATCGCGTCCTTGGCATGTGGGACATTGTCTTTTTTGGGCTAGCAGCCATAATTGGCGCTGGTAGTTTCAGCAGTCTAGGGGAAGCCATTTTCCGTGGGGGACCAGGGGTTATTACCCTGTATGTTATTTGCGGTATTGCCTGCGCCTTTACGGCCTTGTCTTACGCCGAATTCGCAAGCCGAATTCCCACCGCCGGAAGCGCCTATACGTACGCTTACGCCAGTTTCGGGGAACTAATCGCCTGGATTATTGGATGGGCACTTATTATGGAGTACTCCTTTGGAAATATTTATGTAGCCTTTTCTTGGAGCGATTATTTCACAAGTTTCTTAGAGAGTATCGGAATCAACTTTCCAGACTTTTTGGCAACCTCCTACCCGGAAGCCCTAAAGGCGGTCCAACGGGGATCGGAGCATCAAGGACTCATCAACGCATGGAATTCGGCGCCTGAATATTTTGGATTTAAATTCATTGTTGATATTCCTGCAATTGTTATTAACATCTTAATTACGGCCCTAGTCTATATAGGAATTAAAGAGAGTAAAAACTTTAACAATATACTAGTGATTGTTAAACTAGCCGTGATTGTTCTCATTATTGCTGTTGGGGTATCGTTTATTAACATGGACAACTGGACGCCACTAAACACCCAGGGGGTACCAGACTTTATGCCCAATGGGTTTACAGGAGTGATGGCCGCCGTCTCAGGTGTTTTCTTTGCCTACATTGGTTTTGATGCCTTAAGCGTCTTATCGGAAGAGACGAAAAATCCACAAAAGAACCTGCCTCGAGGCATGATTATTTCACTCGTTGCGAGTACCTTAATTTATATAGCCCTGACGTTAATTCTTACCGGAATGGTTGATTACCGAAAGTTTGAAGGTGTGGGCGATCCCCTCTCCTTTATCTTTGCACCGCAAAATGCAAACATTCCGTGGATGGAATTCACCGTTTCCATTACGGCTATTATTGCCATTACCTCCGTGCTACTCGTGTTTCAAATGGGCCAGCCAAGAATCTGGTATGCCATGAGCCGCGACGGTCTTTTGCCAAAGCGCTTTGCGTCCATTCATCCGAAGTATAAAACCCCTTCGTTTGCAACAATCGCTACTGGGATTGCTGTGGGTGTCCCTATTCTATTCACCGACAAATCCTTCATTTTAGACTTTACCAGCATCGGAACCATTTTTGCTTTCATTCTTGTGAATGGCGGAATTTTACTCATGCCAAGAAAGGAGAAAATCAAAGGCCGCTTTCATTTGCCATTTGTTTCTGCCCGGTACATTTTCACGCCATTATTTTTAGCGTGCGTAATTGGGTTCTATTACTGGCAACCCGAATTCTTCCACGGGCTGCTTAACTGGAGCGATCCGCAGGACGGTGAGTTTTTCATGTCTGTGACTATTTTCCTTATTCTCACGGCCTTATTAGCGGTGCTCTCGCTGATAAAAGAACTGAATTTAATTCCACTACTTGGGCTGACTTCCTGCCTTTACCTACTCACCGGTATGACCCATAACAATTGGTTTTGGTTCGGCATCTGGTTCGCCATTGGCCTGGTGATATACTTTGTTTTTGGAATGAAAAACAGCAAGCTGGAAAAAGAAATGAATGGGGACTTGAAGTAAAACCAAAAGCCTCTAACATTTATAATCTTATAACGTTCCTTGACCACCCTGGTCAAGGAACGTTTTTTTAGTTCCTGTTGGGAAGGCATAGACTTTTAGACGTTCTAGCCAAGGCCACATCCCTCATAAGATGGGTTCCCTAAGCTTAGATGCAACAGGAAGCTTTTAAAAGCACCAGTTCAGCTGCCTAGCAATGATCTCAACTCACTTGACAAGAAACTAGTGCACACAGAAAAAGGGCCTAAAACATCTGTTTTAAGCCCTTGCTCTATTCAACTAAATGAAGTCTATCTATTTCTTATCGGCAGGATAAGGGGCCTTGCTTGAATCTGAAAACTGCTGAGTCGCCGCCATAGAAACCACGAGGTCGTTTAACATGTTGCTTGCCGCTGTAGGGGAGTTTGGTAAAAGAACCAAATTACTTCGGTTATTCGAACCCACAGAGTTTAGTGTGTCGTAATGCTGAGTCACCACAATAAGCGCAGAAGCCTCTGCGGCATTAATATTCACACCGTTAAGCATTTCTACAGATTCTTTCAGACCTTTGGCAATTTCTCGTCTTTGGTCTGCAATCCCTTGCCCTTGCAGCTTTTTGCTTTCCGCTTCCGCCTTAGCAACAGCGACAATACGGATTCTTTGTGCCTCAGATTCGTACTCGGCTGCCGTTTTTTCACGTTCTGCTGCGTTGATACGGTTCATCGCATTCTTCACCTGCTCGTCTGGGTCAATATCGGTCACTAGGGCCTTAATAATACCATAACCGTAACTTTGCATAGCTTCTTGCAGTTCGCCTTTCACAGCAACCGCCACGTCGTCTTTTCTGACAAAAACATCGTCTAATTTCATCTTAGGAACCTCGGCTCTAACCACGTCAAAAACATAAGAGGTAATTTGTCCCTCTGGGTATTCAAGTTTGTAGAAAGAGTCCGCAACCTGATCGGTTAGGACCTGGTATTGTACAGAGACTTTCATCTTAACAAAGACATTGTCAAGGGTCTTTGTATCAATAATAACATCAAGCTGCTGAATTCTAAGACTCACACGTCTAGAGATTTGATCAATAAAGGGAATTTTGAAATGAAACCCCGCAGTACGCACGGATTGTAGCTTTCCAAAACGCTCTACAATCGCAGAGGTTTGCTGCTTCACGGTAAAAAAGGAAGCAAACAAAATTAATAGGGCTAAAAACCCAAGAATTCCTAATAATGGCATAGTAAAATAATTTTTTTATAATAATTTAATCGGTCCTTAAAGATAGGTAAAATCAGTGGAAAACCTAGACGCTCATCCCGATTTCGATCCCCTTAATTTTTCGGTACAAATCGGTGGCAAAATTATCCGTCATTCCGGAGATAAAATCAACCACGCCGAGTACTTTTTGGTACTCACTCCCCTGCTCGTATAGAAATTGATCTGGCAAGAGTTCGATCGCCTTCTGATCGTAGGTTTTTCGCTGCTCTTTTGGTTTTAAAATTGGCGGCACAAAATGGTCTAGAAGCTCGTACATGACATTATAGCCTGCATTCTCAATTTCAACCACCGAGCGGTGTCCATAAATTTCAGCAATTGAAAAGGCTTCAATCTCTTGAAAGGCTTTGCTCTCTCTTTTGTATGAGTCCATCAGAGCGACATTCAGAGTGCCCTTGACAATGAGCTCAAAATTATCTCGGTAATTTTGAATTGCCTTATTAATTAAGGCGTTGATCACCTTGGCTCTTAAATAGGAAATCCGCTCGTTTCGATTGGTCAGAATTTGAAGTTTGGATTCCACGCGCGCTGTATCGGAATTCTCAGAACGGATTAATTCCATGAACAACCCTTCAATATCACTCGTTGAAACAATTTTTAATCGGTGGGCATCCTCCATGTCGATAATATTATAACAGATATCATCCGCCGCTTCCACAAGCCAGACAAACGGATGGCGTTTGTAGACTAAAGGCGTTTCACTTTGCTGCTGAAGGCCCACATTTGTCGCAATTTGAGTAAAGGTTTGCTTCTCGTTTTGAAAGAATCCGAACTTTTTCTGATGCAAACTTCCCTTGCGCTTGCCTAGGGACTCACAAGGGTACTTCGCAATCGAAACTAGGGTAGAATGTGTGAGTTGTGCGCCCCCTTTATCTTTTCCACTTTGCTGGTGCGTTAAGACCCGAATTGCATTGGCATTGCCCTCAAAATTAACAAAATCCCCCCATTCACTTGGGGAAAATCGCTCCTGTAGACCCGATGCATTCCGTTCAAAATAACTGGCTATCGCGTCCTCTCCCGAATGCCCAAAAGCGGGGTTTCCCACATCATGGCAGAGGCAGGCTGCACTGACCACCTGGCTCAAATTATTGAGGTAAAACTCGCGTGCGTGCTCGGACAAGTCCTTTGAATACGTTTCTAATATGAATTCGCCTGCCATACTCCCTAGGCTCCGACCCACGGTGGAAACCTCAAGGGAATGGGTTAAGCGGTTATGCACAAAGACGCTTCCTGGAAGGGGAAACACCTGAGTTTTGTTCTGCAAGCGGCGAAAGGCCGAGGAAAAAATGATTCGGTCGTAGTCACGCTGATAATCGTTTCGATTCCCGGGAAGCCCCCCTTCGTTTCCGGTTCGCTGATGGCTATAGAGTTGGTTTAGTCGCATAGGTTCAAAAATAAGAATTCCCGGAGGTTAAATCCAGGAATTCTTATAAAAATCGCGTTATTTAAGTTGCAATTTACATATAGGCCTCAATTGGCGCGCAAGTACAAATTAAATTTCGGTCACCGTAAGCCTCATCGACGCGCGAAACATTTGCAAAGAATTTACGTTCTCTCACCCAATCCAGTGGATAGGCTGCCTTTTCTCTCGAGTAAGGACGGTCCCATGAATCGGAGATTACAATTTGCTCCGTATGAGGCGCATTTCTAAGCACGTTATTCTCTTTGTCAGCAGCTCCGCTAATAACTTCATCGATTTCGGCCTTAATCGAAATTAACGCTTCTGCAAAACGGTCAATTTCCTCTTTGCTTTCAGATTCCGTTGGTTCAATCATTAAGGTTCCTGCTACTGGAAACGATACCGTTGGGGCATGAAATCCATAATCCATTAGTCGTTTTGCGATATCTGCCACTTCAATTCCAAAGGCTTTATAGGGACGGAAATCGACGATACATTCGTGGGCTACACGGCCATTCTTATTTTGATAAAGAATTGGATAGTGCTCAGAGAGAACCTCTTTAATGTAGTTTCCATTTAAAATCGCGTATTTCGTGGCCATCTCTAGACCTTTGGTTCCTAACATCTTTATGTAAGCATAAGAAATATTCAGAACTAGGGACGATCCGTAAGGCGCCGCAGAAATTCCTTCGAGTGCTTCACTACCGCCTGTTCTCACATTCGCATTTGTCGGTAGAAACGGAACTAAATGCTTAGCCACGCAGATTGGTCCAACCCCCGGGCCTCCACCGCCGTGTGGAATCGCGAAGGTTTTATGAAGGTTTAAGTGACACACGTCCGCGCCAATATGTCCTGGGCTTGTGAAACCAACTTGTGCATTCATGTTGGCACCATCCATATACACTTGGCCTCCATTGTCATGGACAATTTGAATGATTTCTTTAATATTCTCGTCGAAGAACCCGTAAGTTGATGGGTAGGTGATCATCGCAGCGGCTAGATCCTCCTTGTGAAGTTCTGCTTTCGCTTTTAAATCTGCACTGTCAATCTCACCGTTTTCTAAATTTTTCACCACCACAACTTTCATTCCCGCTAAAACGGCTGAAGCCGGATTCGTTCCGTGGGCGGATTGAGGAATAAGCACAATATGACGGTGCGCATTTCCTTGGGAAATATGGTAAGCACGAATAACCATAAGTCCGGCATATTCACCCTGCGCTCCAGAGTTAGGCTGGAGGGATGTGCCTGCAAATCCTGTGATTTCAGAAAGGTCTTTTTCTAGTTCCGTGATCATTTCTTGATAGCCCTGGGCCTGTTCTACTGGTACAAACGGGTGAATATTCCCCCATTCGCCCCAAGACAATGGCAACATCTGAGTCGCCGCGTTAAGTTTCATCGTACACGATCCAAGAGAAATCATGGAATGCGTAAGAGAAAGGTCTTTTCTTTCTAGGCGCTTAATGTAACGCATGAGTTCTGTTTCCGTATGGTAAGAATTAAAGACTCCTTCAGTTAAGATGGCGTCGGTTCTTAAAAGGTCAGTAGGGATACTGTACTCTGGCGTTACAACCAATTGAAAAGCTTGTTTATCCTTGAACTGTGCAAAGCCTGCAAGTAAATAATCAAGTTTCTTTAACGTGGTGCTTTCATTAAGCGACACACTAACAATTCCTTCTGTAAAGTAATTTAAATTGATATGAAGCTCAGTCATAAGAAGTCTAAGCTGTGCTTTTTGTGCCTCAGCGAGTCTTATTTTCACCGTATCAAATGCAGGCTCTGGCGCGACGTCATAGCCTAAAACTTTTAAAGCGCTGGAAAGGGCATTGGTTTTATGATGAATTTGATCTGCAATAAACTCGAGTCCTTTTGGCCCGTGGTACACGGCATACATTCCAGCCATGACAGCCAAAAGAACCTGCGCCGTACAAATATTTGAAGTCGCGCGTTCTCTTTTAATATGCTGTTCACGGGTCTGCAGAGCCATACGTAGTGCTCTATTGCCTTGGGCATCTTGAGAAACGCCAATAATACGTCCTGGAATTACGCGTTTGTATTCGTCTTTACACGCAAAAAATGCCGCATGTGGCCCCCCGTAGCCCATCGGAATCCCGAATCTCTGAGACGTTCCAACAGCGCAATCAGCGCCCATGGTAGCTGGAGATTTAAGTTTCACTAGTGCAAGAGGATCACAGGCCACAGCCACTTGCAAATCAAGTTCTTTATAGCGTTTGATATCCGATGTATAATCAAGGACAATTCCGTTCTTTCCTGGATACTGTAAGAGCACACCAAAATAGGTTTCATCTAAGGTGTGAGTCGCGTGGTCTGCCACAACGAGTTCAATACCTAAGCCTTCTGCTTTGGTAGAAAGTACGGCCACAGTTTGTGGAAGTACAAGATCTGAAACAAGAAACTTAGAGGCTGTTTTTTTACGCTCTTTGCTTCGACTCTCATGGAACATGTGCATGGCTTCTGCCGCAGCAGTTGACTCATCGAGTAACGAGGCATTAGCAATTTCAAATCCGGTTAAGCTGCATACCACCGTTTGGTAATTTAAAAGCGCTTCTAACCTTCCCTGTGCAATTTCTGCTTGGTAAGGCGTGTAGGCCGTATACCAAGACGGGTTTTCAAACACATTTCTCTTGATGGCAGATGGAAGCAGGGTGTTATGGTATCCAAAGCCAATGTAATTTGTGAAATCGCTGTTTTTCATTGCCAATTCCTTGGAATGCGCAAGCATTTCGTATTCACTTAATGCGGGCGTAATAGCCAGTGGGCTATCAAGACGAATGGCATCCGGAATCGTCTGGGAGACGAGGGTGTCAAGATCCGCTGCGCCAATTCGCTCCAACATGGCTTTTTGGTCGGCCTCATTAATAGAAATGTGGCGGTTCACAAACTCGTGTGTATTCATACTATATCAGGTTTTATTTATTCCAAAAATTGAATTGTAAAAATACAATAATTTGATGGTTGTAGCAACCCTCGAGCTTTAAGCGAAAGGTGAAAAACCTAGGTTATTATTTGTAACTATTCTAAATAAAAATATATATTTGCAGCATGAATACCACGGTCGCTTTTCGAATTGCTCCACTTATGCCCGCACTAAGTCCCTCAACGGGCCTATACTGCGCAAAAAAGACGTGTTGTAAGAAATTTAAAAAGGGAAAACGGTGTAAAAAATGTCCTGGACGTCTAAAACTATCGTAAATCTTGCCTGAAGGCTTTTTTAAGAAAGAAAATAGAGTGCCAGAGCTCCAAGCACCATCATAACAAGCAGCCATAGCCACTTCTTTGAGCCCGCTCCAGGCCTGTTAGCTCCAGGTGAGTCAGACTTCTTTTTCACCTTCGATTTCTCAGCTGCAGGCTCCACGACATGACTTTTATCATAAATTGTAATGCCTTGAACCACCGTTTTTCTAAGAAGGGTATTTTGAGCGTGGAGCAAAATTTGAAACTGGCCCTGAGTAAATTCTGGAATCTCAATGGTTTTCTCACCAAAAGCGTTCACCAGCCCAAAAGGAACAAGCTTCACGACATCCGCATTGAGGGTATTCCATTTTAAAATCACCTTGTCGCCCGGTTCTCCATAGGACTTATTAACCGTAAAGGATTTAATTTCTGGTGGAAATTGACTTCGAATACTGGGCGTAATCTGAGTTAAACTTTTATCGTAAAGTTCGCGAGACTCCTTATTAGAGAGGATTTCATAAGCCTCTTTAAGTTCAGTAAAACGCTGAGTAAAGAATGGATCCTCAGGATTTTTATCGGGATGATACTTGTGCGAGAGTTTACGGTAAGACGCTTTAATCTGCTCAAGGGTGGCTTTTGAATCGATGCCAAGAAAGTAATAATAGTTTTTCAATCTGCTCATTCTTGAGGCAAAAATAAGGATTGTAATTCTTTTTCATTACTTTTAAGTTCTAAACTTAAACTGCACCCACCATGCAAGACGGCTCGGATTTAAAAATTTCAAAGAGAAAGCCCTCGTACCCACTGAGTGAGCCTTTCCTGGCTTACCTAAAGCGCTTTGATCGGGTCGTTCGCCTAAGTGTCCAATACGAAGATCTGATTCGCTACACAGAGCACTTTCCAATTTTAGATAAGGAGGGTCAAGACACGCTTTGGGAAGGGGTGCTTTACCCGTATCAAGAAATGATCGAACTCCAAAGTGGCCTTATCGAAATTTACCAACGCCTAAGATCGGACGGAAACAAAGAGGCGAAATCCCACTTAGAGGTAGATAGCATTGACTACTGCACGTTTGGGAATTCCCATCCCTTCCGTATTAAAATCAAAAATCTACACAACGACATTCACGACTATTTTTATGTTAAAAAAGCGGATTCTTCAAGGGTCTACGGACTCGAACTTGAATACCTGCTTTCGCCCAATCGAATCGATTATTTAGTCTACAACAACACGCTCATTGAGGAGCATGTTTCGGGAATTCCTGGCGATGTATTTTTGAGTAAATGGATGGATGATAATCAGAATAGAAAGCGCATAGCAAAGGAATTTGTAAAATTTAATGAGCGCTGCTTTCTAAGGCTATTAGGGGACCAGCGTTCGTATAACTTTGTGATCGTGCTTACCCCCGATTTTGATGAGATTAAATACCGGATTCGAAGCATTGATTTCGATCAGCAGTCCTACGAAGGCCGCTCAAATGTGTATAAGCCCCAATTTTTCAAAGAAAATTTCCCTTATGTGAAACTCGTGATGGACCATATTGAAACGAATTCAATAACGCAGTACCAACACGAAGAGCGCTCTTTAATGGCCAAGCGGATGCTTGTAGCCAAAAAACGGATCGCGGCACTTCTGCGTATAATGAAAAAAGAAACGCTTTCAAGCGATTCTAAAATTCAAGAGCTAAAAGAAGAACTATACGACGAATTGAAAGACCCATTGCTTTTAGAATGCAAAACGATGGGCGATATCGTGGCGGCCCTACTAAACCACACCCTTAGAAACTATGAACAGACCTCCTCCCTGCCCTAAGAATATTCGGGTGGCTCCAGGAGCGTGCTTTTATTTTAGATTTTCAACGTACTTCTCAAAATTGGTTAGAACAACATCCCAGAACCTCTTTTGAGTTTGGTGAGTGTTTTTAGTCTCCGGTTCAAACACCATGATAAATTTAGTTGTTTGTGGATCAATCCGAACAAAAGTAAACTCAGCCATTCTACCGTCTGTTAGCTCTACAACGATATGCTCATGATGGATTAAAGTCTTAATGGTGCCTGTGAAATCATAACCCACTGCGTTATCTCTAGTACTCATAACATACTTAAAGGTTCCTCCTTCCTTTAATTCATTAACGGCACTTTGGCAGCGCTGATTTTGAATCACAAAAAACCACTTTAACACATGTTTTGGGTCTGAAAAAGACTCCCAAACCTTTTCCACTGGAGCCAGTAGCATCACCTCAGACTTGATTGTTTCCATACTTAATTTTTGATAAAGGTAATGAAAAATTATAGTGTTTTTCAAATCACCGTTTTGAAATTTTGAAAATTGTAAGCACAGGCCACGCTACTTTATAATTAAAATTTCACACAAAAAGAGGTTGATTCTCTCATGGCCCTAGGGCCGAATATCTCAAATAAAAAGTGCACTGGGCTACCCAGTGCACTTTTTTAAGTCAATTAAAAATCAATTACTTCTTAAGCGCCTCAATAGCCGCCTCGTAGTTTGGTTCGGTCGTGATTTCAGGAACTTGTTCGGTGTAGATCACAGTGCCTTTTTCATCGGTAACGACCACCGCGCGAGATAAGAGTCCTTTCATCGGACCATCGGTAATTTCTACGCCGTAATCAGTCCCAAACTTCCCTCTAAAATCTGAAAGTGTTTCAACATTATCTAAACCTTCAGCGGCGCAAAAACGTCCAAGTGCAAAAGGCAAATCCTTAGAGACGTTAATAACCACGGTATTTTCCAACTCCGTTGCACGCTTACTAAATTCGCGAGCGGAGGCGGCACAAACGCCCGTATCAACACTTGGAAAGATATTAAAAACCTTTCTTTTTCCCTCATAGCTCGATAGATCCTTTACCTGCAAATCTTGATTTACGAGTGCAAATTCTTTTATAGATAACCCAGAGTGCGGAAGCTCCCCGATTGTGTTAATTTCATTGCCTTTTAATGTAATTTTTGCCATAATAATTCTATTTTTTGTATCCCAAAGATACCACAATTTGTGCAGATTTCTGCCCCTCTTAAGGTTAAAAGTATATTAAAATTCCCGATTTGAGTGCCGCGCAAAATCAAAACAAAACTTCCCGTTCTTGTTTAAATTCATTAAATTTGTAATCCTCTATAATTAAAAAAATAAAATATAGTAATGATGTCACAAGCAAAAATCTATTACACCCTTACGGATGAAGCGCCAATGCTCGCAACGCATTCGTTTCTACCGATCGTAAAAGCGTTTACCAAACACGCTGGAATTGAAATTCAGGTTCCAGACATTTCACTCGCGGGTCGTATTTTAGCGAATTTCCCTGAAGGTTTGAGCGCTGATCAAGTGGTTCCAGATTATTTAGCCCAACTCGGTGAACTGGCAAAATCCCCTGAAGCAAACATCATAAAACTGCCGAATATTTCAGCCTCTGTACCCCAATTGGAAGAAGCAATTGCAGAGCTTCAAAGTCAAGGGTTCTCAATTCCTAATTACCCTACGGAAGCAAAAAATGAGCAAGAGAAGCAAATTCAAGCCCGTTACGCGAAGGTCTTAGGTTCCGCCGTAAATCCGGTGTTAAGAGAAGGAAACAGTGACCGTAGAGCACCAAAGTCAGTTAAGGAGT
This sequence comes from Flavobacteriales bacterium UBA1694, assembly GCA_002319955.1. Taxonomy (GTDB): domain Bacteria; phylum Bacteroidota; class Bacteroidia; order Flavobacteriales; family Weeksellaceae; genus Planobacterium_A. The sequence goes on along the minus strand of DCJS01000034.1, from coordinate 5,290 downwards.
ACGCAAAAGCAAATCCGCACCGTATGGGTGCGTGGACTAAGGAGAGCAAAACCAAGGTCGCGCATATGGATCAGGGCGACTTTTTTGGAACCGAAACCTCAACCACTCTAGATTCAGCAACAAAATACCGTATTGTGTTTCAATCTGCAAATGGAGAGCAAACCGTTTTAAAAGACTATGCGCCCCTTTTAGCTGGTGAAATAATAGACAGTTCCGTACTTCACCTCGAGGCATTGAAAGCCGCGACAAAAAAGGCTATTGAACAAGCCAAAGAGCAGGATGTTTTACTTTCTGCCCATTTAAAGGCGACGATGATGAAAATCTCCGATCCAATTATTTTTGGCGCAATCGTTGAAACGTACTTTAAAGACGTATTCACTAAATACGCTGAGGAATTCAGTTCCCTTGACGTTAATCCAAACTTTGGACTGGCAACACTTTATGAAAAAATCCAGGGCCATCCAAAGCAAGCAGAGATTAAAAAGGACCTAGAAACGGCCATTGAAAATGGTCCGCGTATCGCGATGGTAAATTCAGATAAAGGCATTACGAATTTCCATGTCTCTTCCGATGTTATTGTAGACGCTTCAATGGCGGCCTTAGTACGCGCCGGCGGAAAAATGTGGAACCGAGATGGGCAAGAAGAAGATACCGTTTGTCTTATTCCAGACCGTACGTACGCTGGATTCTATGAAGCAATCGTAGAGGACATGAAAATACACGGGGCCATCGATCCAAAAACCTTTGGAACCGTACCAAACGTGGGTCTTATGGCCCAAAAAGCCGAAGAATACGGCTCCCATGATAAGACCTTCCAACTTAGTTCAACAGGAACAGTACGCATCGAGAATGAGAACCAAGAAGTTCTTCTAGAGCAGTTCGTTGAGCCAGGCGATATTTTCCGTATGTGCCAAGTGAAGGACGCGCCGATTCAAGACTGGGTTAAACTAGCCGTTAACCGCGCCCGACTCTCTGACACCCCAGCAATTTTTTGGTTAGACCATAATAGAGCGCACGACGCTCAAATGATTAAAAAAGTAGAGCTTTATTTAAAAGATCACGATTTGACAGGACTTGACATTCGAATAATGGATGTGAAGGATGCCATGGTAGAAACTCTAAGACGTGGCCGTGAAGGAAAGGACACTATTTCAGTTTCTGGTAATGTCCTTCGAGATTACTTGACCGATATGTTCCCCATTTTAGAACTTGGAACGTCTGCCAAAATGCTTTCTATTGTTCCCCTTATGAATGGCGGTGGACTATTTGAAACAGGCGCTGGAGGTTCAGCCCCTAAGCATATTGAACAGTTCATTAAAGAAGGCTATTTAAGATGGGACTCTTTAGGGGAGTTTTTAGCCCTTCAGGCAAGTTTAGAGCACTTGGCTCAAAGTCTTGACAACGCAAAAGCGAAAGTCCTTGCAGACGGGCTTGACACTGCAAATGCGTTATTCTTACAAAACGATAAATCCCCAGCGCGTAAACTAGGTTCCCTAGATAACCGCGGGTCTCATTATTACTTGGCAATGTATTGGGCTCGCGCCTTAGCAAATCAGACCAAGGATCAGGACCTCGCCTCTAAGTTCAGCTCTGTAGCTGAGCAGATGGAGCAAAAGGAAACTTTAATTAATGAGCAGCTGATTGCGGCCCAAGGCTCAAGTCAGGATATTGGTGGGTATTACCATGCAAACGCGGAAAAAACAGCGCAGTGCATGCGACCAAGTACCGCTTTAAATGAAATTATAGAGTCGCTTTAAACGAGTAGACCTTAAGATTCAAGACCTCCAGAATTTTTTCAGGAGGTCTTTTTTTGTACTTTTAGGCTGTGGAAAATCGAATTAATGTCTTTGAACAGACTCCCCAATCTCAAGGGATACTTATAAGTGAGCCTTTTTACCGACTATACCTCTTTGATGGTGTAGGCGACTTAACCTTTCAGGGGGAATCCTACCGCTATGATGGGCCTAGTATTCTATTCTGTGCGCCTTATGAAAAACACAGTCTGCAAGGGGATTTTGTTTCCAAAATATGGGGCCTTGAGTTCCATGGTGATTTCTACTGCATTGAGTACCATAAAAAAGAGGTGGCATGCAACGGTTTATTATTCAATAGTGCCTATTTACAACCCCATTTCTCTTTAGATTCCAAAAGTTATAGCGATCTATTAACCCTCATCAGGAAGATCCAAAATGTCTCGCCTACCGATTCCTTTACAAGCGCAATCCTTAGATCTTATTTACAACTTATTTTAGCCCTCTGTAGTCACAAAAAGAATCAGCTTCTTTCCAAAACAAAAGCAGACCATGGCTTAGAGCTAGAAAGCCCATTTCAGACGCTTGTTGAAGCCCATTTTACCACCCAGAAAAATGCCGCCTTTTACGCAGAGGCGCTTCACCTTTCGCCCAATTCTCTTTCGAAAAAGATTAAAAAAAAATTCGGAATCCCACCCTCCAAAATCATTCAAGAGCGCCTGCTTTTAGAAGCAAAAAAAAAGCTACACTTGAGCCACGATCCCGTTAAGAAAATCGCTCTTGAACTCAATTTTGAGGACGTGCATTACTTCAGTCGGTATTTTAAAAAACACACAGGGCTCTCCCCCACCGAATTTCGCAGCCACGTTGGCATTTCTATTGTCGCCGATCAAAAATAAGAGGGCAAATTCGTCCATGCTGTTACCATAACTGTCCATTTTTTAGTTTTCATAGGGGTGTTACCTTTGTAAAAACAAAATATATGACAGTACTTTTTGAATACCTTGCTTCAATTAAACGCCCTTTAGTCCATGGCCTTAGAATTTCAATCTTCGTTATTATGGCTTGGATTGGAGGACTCAAAGCCTTTCAATACGAGGCCGATGGCATCGTCCCCTTTGTAAGCAACTCCCCCGTAATGAGCTTTTTCTATCACTATTCTCCCAGCGACTCGGACAATTACAAACTTCATAAAAACAAAGAAGGTGAAGTCGTTCCTGAAAATATCAAATGGCACCAGCAAAATGGAACGTACGCTTTCGCGTACCTTTTAGGCAGCGTCATCATTGCAATTGGCGTTCTCGTTCTTCTTGGGATTTGGTATCCTAAACTTGGTGTTTTAGGGGGTATTTTAACTTTTGGAATGGCCCTAGTCACCCTCTCGTTTCTTGTGACCACACCCGAGACCTGGGTTCCCGATTTAGGAGGGCCCGACCACGGATTTCCTTATCTTTCTGGTGCAGGACGATTGGTGATTAAAGACTTCATTATGCTTTTTGGCGGACTCATTTGCGCCAGTGACTCTGCGGCTCAGGCCTTAAGAAAGAACGCGCAGTAGAAAATTTAATTTTTTTTCACTGTAGATTTGGAAATGTAAAAATTTATTCTACATTTGTAATCACAATTCGCAACACATGAGCAATTTCTTAAATACAAACTGGTGGTGGCAGTCGTTTCTTACAGACGATGCTCTACCTGTGCCGTATTATTTGAAGAATTGCTAAGATAAAATAATACCCATTTGGTGCAAGCCGTCTGTTTTCAGACGGCTTTTTTTGTGCCCAAAATCTAGATTACAACTAATAGAAATAAACTTAAAATTTTAATAAAATGAACACTAAGAAATTTTTACTTCCAGAATCCGAACTTCCGACTCATTGGTATAATGTGGTTGCAGATTTACCGAACCGACCTCTGCCTCCGCTTAATCCTCAAACAAAAGAGCCCATCACGCCCCAAGAACTCGAGGCTATTCTTCCCCCAGAATTGATTAAACAAGAGTTGTCCACCGAGAGGTACATTGAAATTCCGGAGCCCGTACGAGAAAAGTACCGAATCTACAGACCTTCTCCTTTAATCCGAGCCTTTGAACTTGAGAAGGCCCTGAAAACCGACTGCAAAATCTATTATAAATACGAAGGGCAAAGTCCTAGTGGGTCTCACAAACCTAATACGGCGATTGCTCAGGCCTATTTCAACAAAATTGCGGGGACAAGAAAAATCACCACCGAAACCGGTGCAGGCCAGTGGGGAACGGCCTTAAGTTATGCCTGCGCGCAATTTGATATTGAGTGCGAGGTGTACATGGTGCGCGTGAGTTACGATCAAAAACCGTATCGTAAAATTCTGATGAACACCTTTGGGGCCACAGTGTATCCCTCACCAAGTGAGCGCACTCAAAGCGGCAGAAACTTCTTGAAGCAAAACCCACAGACAAATGGAACACTCGGAATGGCCATATCGGAAGCCATTGAAATGGCTGTTCAATCAGAAGACACGAAGTATTCTCTTGGGTCGGTTCTAAATCACACGCTGCTGCATCAGACCATTATTGGGCAAGAAGCACTCAAACAGATGGACCTTGCGCAGGACTATCCCGACGTGGTGATTGCCCCTTTAGGGGGCGGCTCAAACTTTGCGGGACTCGCTTTTCCATTTTTGCGTGAAAATTTAACCCAGAAAAAAAACACCCGCTTTGTGGCAGTCGAACCCGCGTCCTGTCCAAAATTAACACAAGGGAAATTCATGTACGACTTTGGAGACACCCAGGGCTTTACGCCCTTACTTCCCATGTATACCCTAGGACACAATTTTGAACCCTCTGCCATTCATGCCGGTGGGCTGCGTTACCACGGCGCCAGTGTTCTATGCTCTCAATTACTCAGGGACCAATTAATTGAAGCAAAGGCTGTGGACCAAATCGAATGTTTTGAGGCAGGTACTTTATTTGCAAAAACCGAAGGCATCATCCCGGCGCCTGAAAGTAACCACGCCATCGCCCAGGTTCTTCGCGAGGTTCAAAACGCAAGACTTGAAGGCCAATCGAAAACCATTTTGTTCAACCTATCGGGCCATGGCTTTGTGGATATGATGGCGTATAGCGATTACCAAAACGGAAAGCTCTCAACCCATACGCTCGATCCAAAAACGCTCGAAACCTCCTTGGCCGAAATCCAAGCGCTTCAGCCCCCAGCTTTGGTCTAGGCAGTTCTTAGGATCCAAAAAAAAGCAGACTCTTTTGGTCTGCTTTTTTCTATTGTATTTGAGCCTCACTAATCCAGGAGCTCATCTTGAACTTCATTCGGTAGGGTCACTTTTAAATTAGGTTCAAGTTCCATGGCTCGTTTAATCGCAAAAACCGCTCCCTCATTTCGGGCCCAGCTACGCCGAGAAATGCCGTTATTAACATCCCAAAAGAGCATCGATTTTAAGCGTCGATCTGCCTGAGCACTGCCGTCTAACAAAAGTCCAAAGCCTCCGTTAATAACCTCGCCCCAACCAACGCCTCCACCGTTGTGGATGGACACCCAGCTTGCACC
>DCJS01000024.1 GCA_002319955.1 Flavobacteriales bacterium UBA1694 | reverse complement strand
CCGAATTCCCAAAAGTACGCCGCTGCGAATTTTTAATAAGACGAATTCCTCGGTCATTTATTTCAGAAAATTTTCTCAACTCATTCGAGAAAGCCGTTCCTATAAGAAGTCAATCGAACAGTATGCCTCTGATCTAAATATCACCAGTGGCCATTTAAATAGAATTTGCAGCCTTGTAGCTAAGCAGCAGCCCAAAGAAGTCATTATTGATTATTTCATCAACGAATCAAAAGTTCTGCTCTCGGACACGGAAAAGAGCATTAATGAAATAGGCTACAGCATCGGCTTTGAAGACGCTAGTTATTTTTCAAGGCTATTTAAGAAAAAGACCGGCTTTACGCCGAATGAATTCAGAAAAACCACCGATATCAAGTCTTAATTACCACTATTGCACTATTTGTTATAGTAATACAGTAAAAGTCCTATTCTCGAAACATGATTTCAAAGTAGTTTTGTTTTTGAAAGTAAGCAAGTGCTTACTAACGTGATGAACCACTCACTAGTTTGAAAAATAATGTCAGAGATAAAAATTACAAGAATAGAGACTTTTATAGTTGATTTACCCACCATCAGACCCCATCATCTTTCAATGGCGGTGATGAGAACCCAATCCATGGTCATCATTCGCCTTTTTTCTTCTGATGGTATAGAAGGTCTTGGTGAGGCGACTACAATTGGTGGTATTTCCTATGCCGATGAATTTCCCGAAGGAATCAAACTCGCTATCGATACCTATTTTACGCCTTTACTCGTAAATCAGGATCCCACAAAGATCAATTCACTGATGAAGCTTTTGGACAAAAATGTTTCTGGAAATAATTTTGCTAAATCAGGGATCGAGACCGCCTTACTTGATGCGCATGCGAAAAGACTAGGCGTTCCTGTCCATAACCTTTTTGGTGGTGCCTTATCCCCCACACTTCCGGTTTTATGGACCCTAGCCAGTGGCAATACTGATACCGATATTGCAGAGGCTCAAAAATTACTAACGGATAAAAAACACAATGTTTTCAAACTCAAAATTGGAAGTAGAGACCCAAAGGCGGACATCGAGCACGTTTCTGCTATAAAAAGCGCTTTAGGAGAATCAGTGAAAATTACCGTGGATGTGAATCAGGCGTGGAGCGAACAGATCGCAAAACGGGCCATTCAGAAACTACAAGATGCGGGCGTTGATTTAATTGAACAGCCCTTAGCTAAACATAATTTCGAAGGGATGGCAAGACTCAGCGCGTATTTCGAGGTTCCTATCATGGCCGATGAAGCGGCTGGGAGTGTACAAGATGCTTATAAACTCGCTAAACTAAATGCTGCTCGTGTTTTTGCATTAAAAATAGCAAAGTCAGGCGGTCTTACCAATATCGCTAAACAGGCCGCAATCGCTCAGGGCGCTGGTATCTCGCTTTACGGTGGAACCATGCTTGAGGGAACCATCGGAACGCTAGCCTCTGCCCATATATTTTCCACATTACCCAATTTGGATTGGGGCACAGAACTCTTCGGACCTCTACTGCTCACCGATGATATTGTTAAAAAACCAATCACTTATAAGAATTTTAGTTTGGAAATCCCACAGGGCGCTGGGTTAGGCATTGAACTCGATATGAATCAAGTAGAAAAATATAAAAGAAAATAATATGGTATACGTCGTAGAAATGGATGTTCACATCCCGGAGACTTGGAGTGACGAAAAGCGAATTGACTTCATCACTAGAGAAAAAGAATGCTCTCAAAAATGGCAGGCTTCTGGAGAATGGAAGTATTTATGGCGCGTGGCCGGTAAGTTTTCAAATATTTCGGTATTAGAAGTGGAGAGCCCCGATCAGTTGCATCAAATTATTAGCTCTTTGCCCTTATTTCCTTACATGACTATTAAAGTATCGAGTATTTGCAAGCACCCGAATGCTCTTAGAGAAACCTTACTATAATTTAAACAATAACAACTTATATTATGAAAAGAATTGACCAAAAACTAATTGACGAAACCTTAGAATTAATAAGATCTTCTGAAAAAGAAGGTGTTGGAAATGAGCGAATTAAAACCATCGTTAACAGACTTCTTAAAGATCTGTTCAATGCAATGGCTGATTTAGACATTACGTCTGAAGAAATGTGGAAGGCCTGTGATTGGTTGACACAAACTGGAAAAAACAACGAATATGGACTTGTATTTGCGGGTTTAGGCATTGAGAAATTCATGGACGTTCAAATGGATTGGGAAGATGAGCAGGCCGGAATCGAAAATAAAACGCCGCGTACCATTGAAGGCCCACTTTATGTTGCAGGATCTCCGGAATCAAAATCATACGCAGAACTTGAAACTGAAATAGAACAAGATGCGGAGCGCTTATTCATGAGCGGTGTGGTACGTGATGAGAAGGGTGAGCCAATTCCAAATGCAAAAGTTGAAGTATGGCATTGTAATCTTAAAGGATTATACTCGCACTTCGATTCCACGCAACCAGAATTTAATTTACGCCGTGCAATCACGATTGGTGCAGATGGTAAATATGAGTTTAAATCGTTCGTTCCAGTAGGGTATGCGTGTCCTCCAGGGGGATCCACCGATACGTTAATGTCTTTATTAGGGCGTCATGGTGCGCGTCCCGCGCACATTCACTTTTTCGTGACCGCTCCTGGTTACAGAAAGCTAACGACTCAGATCAATATTGAAGGAGATCCATTAACTTATGATGATTTCGCATTTGCGACGCGTCCAGAACTTGTCCCTCACATTGAAAGAGTTTCTGCCCAGCAGGCTGCTCAATACGGGAAGCAAGAAGCGTTCGCTAAAATTGAATTCGATTTTAATATGGTTCGTGAAATTACAAATGCTGCCCCTGGTGAGAACCATAGAAAGCGTGCTGCAGCTGAATTGTAAGCCTTTATACCTCAAGTATCCCCAGTGGAATCGTAAGAAATAAAATTGCAATTCCACTATTTCAAAAACTTTACCGACTCTGAAAATTTGAATTTAATCATTCGAAGAGCCCTTTTTTTGCCTCAAAATTTTAAATTATGAAAGACGTTACCTCGACCTACCTTGACAGCCTTGTCGTTCACGACAAAGAAAATGGCCTCTACCGTCATAACCGTGTATCGTTTACCAATGAAGCCTTATTTGAATTGGAAATGGAGCACATTTTCGAAGGCAATTGGGTCTACCTTGCCCACGAGTCTCAAATTCCAAACATAAACGACTACTACACGACCTCTATCGGAAGACAATCGGTGGTTATTACAAAAGATAAGCAAGGCGAATTAAATGCGCTCGTTAACTCGTGTACCCATAAAGGCGCGCAGTTATGCCGCTATAAGAAGGGGAATAAATCAACCTTCACTTGTCCGTTTCATGGCTGGACTTTTAGTAATGCAGGAAAATTATTAAAGGTAAAAGATGCTAAAACCGGTGGGTATCCTCAGGAGTTTAATTGCGAAGGTTCCCATGATTTGGTGAAAGTGGCAAAATTTGAATCGTACAAAGGTTTTCTTTTTGGCTCTCTAAGTTCTGAGGTTCTCTCACTTGAAGACTATCTAGGCGATTCAAAAACCATTATTGATCATATCGTAGACCAAGCGCCCGAAGGTTTAGAAGTTTTAAATGGCTCCTCAACCTATGTGTACAAGGGGAATTGGAAGCTGCAGATGGAAAATGGGGCCGATGGGTACCACGTCTCCTCCGTTCATTGGAATTATGTGGCCACAATGGGTCGACGTGACTATGAAAAGGAAGGCACAAAAGCGGTTGATGCAAACAGTTGGTCTAAATCAGTGGCTGGCGTGTATGGGTTTGAAAACGGCCATATTTTATTATGGACAAATAAACTAAACCCGGAGGTCAGTCCAATCTATCAGCAAAAAGAGCGCCTGAGTTCTGAATTTGGAACTGAAAAGGCTGATTTTATGGTGAATATGACGCGGAATTTGGGTCTGTATCCAAACGTGTTTTTAATGGATCAATTTTCAACGCAAATCCGCGTGATTAAACCGATTTCAGTGAACGAAACGGAGATCACCATTTATTGTTTTGCGCCAAAGGGCGAGAGTACGTCAGAGCGCTCTACACGAATTCGCCAATATGAAGATTTCTTCAACGTGACGGGCATGGGTACGCCAGACGACTTAGAAGAATTCAGATCGTGCCAAATTGCCTACCAATCCTCCGCTTTAAAATACAACGATATGAGTCGTGGGGCGACTCATTGGATTTACGGACCGGATGAGCAGGCCAAAAGCATGGGCATTACCCCTCTTATTTCTGGAATCAAATCAGAAGATGAAGGCCTCTTTATTACCCAACACGAATTCTGGAAAGACTCTCTGCAGGCCGGTATTTCTAAAACTGTTTTAACGGATTAAAAATTAAATCATGACAAATTACCAAGATGTACTTAGGTTCTTATACCAAGAAGTTCGCCAACTAGACGATAAAAACTGGGATGAATGGTTGAAGTTTTATGACGACGACTGCGTTTACTGGATGCCGGGATGGGATGATGAGGATGAATTAACCAAAGACCCACAAACGGAGATCTCGCTCATTTATTATCCAAATAAAGGGGGATTAGAAGACCGTGTGTTTCGAATCAAAACAGACCGTTCTTCTGCCTCAATGCCTGAAACAAGAACTTGCCACTATATTAATAACGTGGAAATTCTTGAAGAGACTGAAACGCAGGTAAAAGTTCGTTTTAATTGGCATACGTTATCCTTTCGCTATCAGAACACCGACACGTATTTCGGCTTTAGTTTTTACACCCTGAACAAAACAGACGGCTCGTTTCTAATTTCAAATAAAAAAGTAATTATTAAAAACGATTACATCCGTCAAATTCTAGATATCTACCATATATAAGACTCAAGTTATGGCAAAAATTGCATTAAATTTTGAAGACGGCGTCACGCGTTTTATTGAAACTGTTGGGTACGAGACCATTGCTGAGGCAGCCTACCGCGTGGGGGTAAATATTCCCATAGACTGCGCTGATGGGGCCTGTGGAACCTGTAAATGCATTGCAACCTCAGGGTCTTACGATCCGGGCGATTATATTGATGAGGCCTTAACGGATCAGGAGGCAGAAGAAGGCTTTGGACTCGCCTGTCAAATGCGCCCCGAATCGGATATGGTGGTGGGTATTTTAGCCAGTTCTGCGGCCTGCAAAGTGGAGGCCGCGACTTATGAAACGGAAATTACCGAACTGAGTTTTCTTTCATCCGAAATTGTAAAACTTAGAACGAAGATAAAAGACGGCTCGAGCATTACCTTTTTACCAGGACAGTACGCGAATATTTTAGTTCCTGGATCCACCCAAACACGCTCGTATTCTTTTTCTTGTTTATCCGATACGAATGAAATGGAATTCATTATTCGCCTCATGCCAAATGCAGGCCTAATGAGTGACTATTTACGAACAGCGACCCTTGGGGAAACTCTTACTATTACAGGGCCTGTGGGAGGATTCTATAGCCGTGAAATAAAGCGCGAAACCTTATTTTTCGCAGGCGGAACGGGTATTGCTCCGTTTATCGCCATGCTGGAAAAACTTAATAAGGACGCGAATCCCCAACCAATTAAACTATTTTATGGTGCCACAACGGTGGAGAATATCGTGGAATTGGAGCGCCTTAAAACCTATACAAACTTGAGTGTTCAGACCTATCCTTGCGTTTCAAGTGAAGCGAGTGAGCCCTATGCAAATGGGTATGTGACGCAGTGGATTACAAAGCAGGAGCTCGCACTTGAGGCGTACGACATTTATGTCTGTGGTCCAAACGCCATGGTTGATGCGGTAAAAGCCTCATTAGAAGAAAAACAAATTCACTACGAAAACTTCTACACTGAAAAATTTATTCCTACTGGGATGGCAACCGCCTAAAAAATAATTATGACATTTACAGATCGATTTAAAGAGACTATTGCCCTAGTGACTGGAGCGGCCCAAGGAATAGGTAAGGGGGTTGCTGAGCGTCTTGCAAAAGAAGGTGCTACAACCGTTTTAGTAGATCGCTCAGAGCTCGTTCTAGCGGTGGCGGAAAATTTAGAAAATGAAGGCTACACCGTTTTAGCGCTGCAGGCCGATTTAGAAACCTTTGAAGGGTTTGAATCTGTGGTAAAAAGAACGCTTGACGCCTTTGGAAGAATTGATATCTTGATCAACAATGTGGGAGGGACTATCTGGGCTAAACCGTTTCAGCATTATAGCCCCGAGGAAATCTTGAAGGAAGTGAACCGCTCTTTATTGCCTACTTTGTGGGGCTGTAGAGCTGTCTTACCAACGATGATTGCGAAGGGCGGTGGGGTCATTATTAACGTATCCTCCGTGGCCACGCGCTCTGTAAATCGTGTTCCCTACGCTGCTGCAAAAGGGGGTGTGAATGCGATCACAGCGTCGTTAGCGTTTGAACAGGCCGCTAATAATGTTCGAATAATCGGGGTGGCACCGGGGGGAACTCTGGCTCCTGAGCGGGTCATACCAAGAAATGAAATGCCTCAAACGCCTCAAGAAGCGATTTGGTATGAGCAAATTATTGAGCAAACAAAAGCCTCCTCGTTGCAAAAGAAATACGGAACCATCGACAACCAAGTGAGCACCATTTTATTTGCCGCTTCCTCGGAAGCCGCTTATATTACGGGGGTCACAATTCCGGTTGCCGGAGGTGATTTAGGATAATCTTAATTAAAAAAAGGAACATGCCAAAAATTCAATTGACACAGTTTGAGTGCCATTATAAATTAGAAAATTTCGGACATGAAAAAACCTTGGTTTTTTCCAATTCCCTTGGAACCAATTATTCCATGTGGGAAGATAGTATCGCCGTATTAAGCCACCATTTTAATATTTTAAGGTATGACAAAAGAGGTCACGGAGAAAGTACGTGCGAGCACGAGGTGGTATCCATTGCCGATTTAGGTCGCGATGTTATTGAACTCTTAGACTTTCTAAAACTTGAGAAGGTCTATTTTTGTGGTCTTTCCATTAGCGGACTAATAGGGCAGTGGCTCGGGATCAACCATCCAGAGCGATTCGAGAAAATCATTCTCAGCAATACGGCCGCGAAAATCGGCACCACGCAAGGCTGGGAGGCCCGTGTAAAACAGGTCTCAGAGCATGGCCTAGAAAGTATTTTGGAGGGAACCGCCCAGCGCTGGTTTACCCCAGAGTACAGGGCTAAGAATCCCGCGGCGGTCGAGGAAATACTAACGAATTTTAAAGCCACCTCCTTAAGGGGATATACCGCGTGCTGTAAGGCCGTTGGCGGGGCTGATTTTAGCCAAAGTCTTCACAATCTTGAAACGCCAACCTTAATTATCGTTGGAACTAAAGACAAGGTCACGACCTTAGAGGATGGGAAATTTATGCAAAAACGCACCCCAGTTTGCAGTTTAGTGACACTGGATGCGGCCCATTTATCAAATAAGGAGCACCCGGAGGAGTTTGCGAAACATATTTTACATTTTACACAACATTAAAAAATACATCGATGAAAACGGTACCACGAATAACATTACAGCAGGCAGTTTCAAAAGTAAAAGACGGCGATACCTTACTCCAAGGTGGTTTTGGAATGACTGGAAATCCCGTGCATTTGATGCATGCCTTAGCAGAAACAAAAACCAAAGACTTAACGTTTATTGGTAATAACGTTGGTGAAGCAGGTATTGGTGGAGGAAGACTTCTAAGAAATGGTCAACTGAAAAAAATGATTGGATCCTTCTTTACCTCCAACCCCGAGGCTGTGAAAGCTGCCCAAGAGGGCACTGTGGAGTACGAATTATTACCCCAAGGAACTTTAGCGGAAGCCATCCGCGCGGGTGGAGCAGGCATTGGCGGTTTTTTCACGCCCACTTCGGCTGGAACGGCCTTAGCTGAGGGAAGAGAAACGAAAACACTTAACGGTGTGGAGCAGGTTTTTATTGCGGGTATTCGCGGAAATGTTGCTTTCATTCGGGCTTGGAAAGCCGATACGGCGGGTAATTTACAATACCGAATGACCGAACAGAATTTTAATAGAGCCATGGCTACGGCAGCCGATTTGGTTATCGCAGAAGTGGAAGAAATCGTCCCTGTCGGGGAGATTGCGCCAGAAAGCATTCATACCCCAGGCTCGTATGTTGATTTTCTAGTTCAGGCCACTTTAACGTTAGACGATCTTGGAAGTTCAGCGACGGTTTCTTCGAGTAAAAAAGTATCAGAGACCCGTATGAATATGGCCAAAAGAGCCCTAAAGGAACTTAAAAGAGGCGATGTGGTAAACTTAGGAATTGGAATTCCAACCCTGGTGGCCGATTTCATTTCAAATGAAGACGGCATTATTCTGCACACCGAAAACGGAATGCTTGGCGTAGGTCCGGCACCCAGTGATGGAGGCGGAGCGATGGATTATCCCGTAAATGCCGGAAAAGTACCGGTGACCGCTTTAAAAGGGTCTTCCTATTTTGATTCTGCCGATTCGTTTTCCATGATTCGTGGAAAGCATGTCGATGTCGCGATCATGGGAGGTCTGCAGGTCGATGAGGCTGCCAATTTAGCGAACTGGGCGGTACCAGGACAGCCCTTACTCGGCGTGGGGGGCGCAATGGATTTAGCATCGGGAGCCAAAAGACTTATTATAACCATGATGCATACGGAGAGAAATGGCGAGGCGAAAGTGGTCGCGCTCTGTGATCTTCCTTTAACCGCCTTAAAAGCAGTAGATATGGTTATCACCGATAAAGCCGTATTTGAATTTATTGATGGCCAGCTTACCTTAACGGAATTAATGCCAGGAGCCACGTTGGAGCAGGTTCGAGAATCGACCACTGCCACATTTATCGAACGGTTGTCGTAATACCCTTAGGGGAAAAAATTACGCTCAATCGATTTAATCTTAACTAGTAAAACGTAAATTATGGATACAGAGGCCTATATTATTGATGGAATTCGCACCCCAATTGGAAGTTTTGGTGGGACTTTAAGTACTGTTCGTGCGGATGATTTAGCCGCCACAGTTATTGAAGAATTAGTTAAAAGAAATCCAGCAATTCCAAAGGAAGCGATCGACGATGTTATTTTGGGCTGCCACAACCAGGCGGGGGAAGATAATAGAAATGTCGCAAGAATGGCAGCGCTACTCGCTGGGCTACCGGTGACGGTTCCTGGCGAAACAGTCAACCGACTATGCGCCTCAGGAATGTCGGCTATTATTCAGGCTAATCGGGCTATTAAGGCAGGCGACGGCGGTATTTTTATTGCGGGGGGCGTCGAGCATATGACGCGCGGCCCCCTGGTGATCTCAAAAGCTTCGAAAGCGTTTGGTAGCGATTCCAAAATGGAAAATTCCTCTTTCGGATGGCGTTTTGTGAACCCAAAAATGGAGTCCATGTACGGCACAGATTCAATGGGTCAA
>DCJS01000030.1 GCA_002319955.1 Flavobacteriales bacterium UBA1694 | reverse complement strand
TTTAGGAGCGGAGGTGGAATCACAAACCAAAGCACCCTGGAGCAAGAATACCAAGAAATGATTAACAAAATTTATGTCCCAATTCATTGAAAGCATAAAAGTCACTCCCTCTGGCCCCCTGCTCTTAGAGCTGCATCAAAGGAGGGTCAAGGCCACTTTTGAGGCATTTGATTGTCCTTGCACTCTGGAGCTATCGAAGGTTCTTGCTGGTCAGGCGAAGGTGAGCTCGGGAAGGTCTAAACTTCGCGTTGTTTACGATCTCCAAGGCCATTGGCATTCCTCTTTAGAGCCTTACTCCCCTGTGCCGATATCGGGGTTCCAACTCATTGAGTGTCCAGAAATTAGCTACCAATTTAAAAGTGCAGATCGGGAGCTTCTTCAAAACCTAAGTGCAATGACAAAGCCCCTTGAGCCTCTCATCACACAAGGCTCCCAGCTAACCGACAGTAGCTTTTCGAATCTTGTCTTTTTTAAAGATGGAATTTGGTATACCCCTAGCCGGTATTTACTCAATGGCGTGCAGCGCCAATTTCTGCTAAGTAAAGGCACCATACGAGAAGCAAAGATTAATCTTAGTACGTTACGAACGTATTCGCATTTTGCATTAATTAATGCCTTAAACTCCTTAGCTGAAACGCAAGTATATCCCCTAGACTCGATTCGAAACCTCCCAATTGAGTACTAGCTTGATTGTTGATTATTAGAGTATTAATGGCTTAACTTAGTCGTTAGCTAGCGAGCTGAAATAGCCGCGTAGTATTTGCGCATTTTCGATTTTCTTCGTATTTACTTCTAGAATTTTGGGCTGCTGCGAGGGCGCAAAGAATAAATCAAGCACGCGACTTAAGGTTTGTTCGTCATCAACTTCGGTATACTCCATTCCAAAATGTGCGGCTAAATGCTTTGCCGTTTTTTCGTGGCGTGTCGAAATGAATTCTTCAAGAATATTTTGATTGGCCCTATCGGGTCCAGGAATAATTTTAAAAATGCTGCCCTCACCGTTGTTGAAAATAATAATTCTGGTGTAAGGCGGTAGATACTGATTCCAAAGGGCATTAATATCGTAGAAAAACCCGAGTTCGCCGCTAACTAACAGAGTAGGATTCTCTGATTTCATAGCGTAGCCCATCGCAGTGGAGGTGCACCCATCAATTCCACTCGTACCGCGGTTGCAGTGAATGCGGTGATTACTGAAATCAAATAATTGGGCGTAGCGAATGGCAGAACTGTTGGAAAAATGAATGTCGTAATTCTCTGGAACCTTGGTAGAGAGCAGTGAAAAGAGATTGAAATCTGAAAAACCAGTGGCTTGATCGTAAGTCTGATGCTTTGAGTCCTTCTTTGTCCTAAGTTGGTCCCACAAGTTATAGTATGGGGAAGGTTCTAAAGTAACTTTGTTTAGGAGTTTGCTCACAAACTGCTCAGGACTGGTTTTAAGAGGCTGCGTGAGAGCGTAGTAGGTGTCTGGATGCCAAAACTCATCGACATGCCAATGCTCTGGAATTTGGGCCTCGCGCAGAAACTGTTTTACCCGTTTAGAAACGACATTTTGTCCTAATGTAATTAAGAGATCGGGCGCGTAGGTTTTATAGTCCTGCGGGGTGAAATTAAAGAGATAGCGATCGATATGATGGAAGAACTTTGCGTTTTTTAGATTGGAATTCACTTCGCAAAGTACCACTACTGAGTGGTTTTTTACGAGTTGAGAAAGTTGACTCTCAAGTTGCACGCTTGGGGTCTGAGTGCCCACAAGTATAAGGATTCTCTTTGAGGTGTTCCACTGGGCAACAAGAGGGGAGGGCAAGTCAAATTTCTTGACAGGTACAAATTTTTCAACCGATGGAAACACAGGAATTTCGCCAACTAAGTCGTATAGAGGCTCGCTAAGTGGGATGTTTATATGCACAGGTCCTTGCTTCTCAAAGCAAAGTTCAATGGCCGTTTTAATGGTGGCAAAATTCAATTCTTCGGCATTTTCTACCTCATCTTCTAATAATTCAAAGTCCCCATAAGAATGCTGTGAAAAAAAGTCTCTCTGTCGAATCGTTTGACCATCAAAAAGGTCAATAAAATCAGTTGGCCGGTCTGCGGTTAAAATGAGTAAAGGGACATTCTGATAAAATGCCTCCGTAACGGCTGGGTAATAATTTGCCGTGGCAGATCCTGAGGTGCATGTAATGGCAACGGGCCTTTGCTGGCTTCGTGCCATCCCAAGGGCGACAAAAGCGGCGCTGCGTTCATCGACAATGCTGTAGGCATTAAACTCTTCTATTTCTCCAAAATGGATGGCGAGTGGGGCATTTCTTGAACCAGGGGAAATTACCACATCAATGAGTCCATAGTCTTTTAATAAATGCGCTAGTAATTGGATGCTGCGCTTAGAGGAGTACTTTTTCATAGAGGCAAAGGTAGGCGTTTTTTAGGGCTTGAAAAAGGATTTTTAGGGATACATTAGCTCCTAACGCCAGAATGGTATTAAGGCGTTTTTGGCACAAAAAAAGAGCTGCATTTGCAGCTCTTTAGTGAGTTTAAAGCCATTACGCTTTTTGTTTTTTCGCCTTAGGTTCGGGCGCCGTTTTCACAAGGCCTTCCTTGGATTCATTAAGGCCTAATCGAATCGTTTCACCATCCTTAATCTGCTTGGTTACCAGGAGATCAGCAAGAAGGTCTTCAATGTATTTTTGAATCGCTCGTTTTAAAGGTCGGGCACCAAAATCTTTGTCCCAGCCTTTATCCGCGATAAAATCCTTCGCCTCTGTGGTGAGTTCTACTTTGTAGCCAAGTTTTTCAATTCTTGTGTAGAGTTTTCCAAGTTCAAGATCGATGATTTTTGCAATATCTTCTTTCTGAAGGGAATTAAATATCACGATATCGTCAATTCGATTTAGGAACTCTGGTGCAAAGGCTTTCTTAAGTGCGCTCTCAATGGTCGCTCTAGCACGGGAATCAGAACTGGACTTTTTGGCTGAAGTTCCAAATCCAACGCCGTCTCCAAAGTCTTTTAAATCCCGTGTTCCAATATTGGAGGTTAGGATAATAATGGTGTTTCTGAAGTCAATTTTGCGACCTAAGCTATCAGTGACATGACCTTCGTCCAATATTTGTAGAAGGATATTGAAAACATCTGGATGGGCTTTCTCAATCTCGTCTAGTAAAAGGACGGCATAGGGCTTGCGTCGAATAGCCTCAGTCAGCTGTCCACCTTCTTCATAACCAACGTATCCTGGAGGCGCTCCCACGAGTCGTGACACAGCGAATTTTTCCATGTATTCACTCATGTCAATTCGAATTAACGCTTCATCAGAATCGAAAAGTTCACGTGCCATTACTTTAGCAAGCTCTGTTTTCCCAACCCCGGTGGTTCCTAGGAAAATAAAAGAGCCAATAGGTCTGTTCGGATCTTTCAGTCCGGCGCGGTTTCTTTGGATCGCTTTAACAACTTTTTGAACGGCATCGTGTTGACCGATAACCTTCCCATTTAATTTTTCATCCATCAGAGCTAGTTTATCAAGCTCATTTTTACCGACTTTCGTCACGGGGATTCCGCTCATCATTGAGACGACTTCGGCCACATTTTCCTCGGTCACGACTTCTTTCTTCTCCTTGACGTCCTTATCCCATTGGTCCTGGGCGGAGGCAAGTTCCATCGCTAAACGCTCTTCTTCATCCTTCAGTTTTCGGGCTTCTAAATAATCCTGAGCCTGAACAGCCTTTTGCTTGAGGGCCTTGATTTCTTCAATCTTTTCTTCATTCTGAATGATGGTCGTTGGCACTTTCATGTTCTTGATATAAACGCGAGCACCGGCCTCGTCCATGGCGTCAATTGCTTTATCCGGTAGAAAGCGGTCCGTAATATAACGGGCACTTAAATTCACGCAGGCGTTTATGGCCTCGTCGGTATAGGTGACATTATGGTGGTCTTCGTACTTGTCTTTAATCTGATTTAGAATTAAAATCGTCTCATCAATGGTGGTGGGTTCCACCATCACTTTTTGAAAACGACGCTCTAAAGCCCCATCTTTTTCTATGTATTGACGGTATTCGTCAAGGGTCGTTGCACCGATGCATTGGATTTCTCCTCGTGCTAAGGCAGGTTTAAACATATTTGAAGCATCTAAGCTGCCTGTCGAGCTTCCTGCACCCACTATGGTGTGAAGTTCGTCGATGAATAAAATGACGTCACGATTTTTTTCTAGTTCCGTCATAATCGCTTTCATTCGCTCCTCAAATTGCCCACGGTATTTGGTGCCGGCAACTAAACTTGCCAAATCAAGCGTAATGACGCGTTTTCCGTAAAGCACGCGAGACACTTTTTTCTGATGTATTCTTAAGGCTAGGCCCTCGGCAATAGCCGATTTACCAACGCCTGGTTCACCTATGAGTAAAGGGTTATTCTTTTTGCGTCTCGAGAGGATTTGCGATACTCTTTCGATTTCCTTTTCCCTTCCAATGACCGGGTCTAATTTTCCATCCTTTGCTAAAGAGGTCAAATCCCGACCAAAATTATCAAGAGTTGGCGTTTTGCTTTTCCCGCTCCCTAGATTGCCTGTAGGCTTGCGCATCTGGCTGTATTCTTCTCTTTCCTCATCGTCTTCGTAAGCACTCATTTTAGGGCTTTGACCGGCGTTTTTAAGAAGCGTCTGGTACTCTCTGGAGACTCTTTCGTAGTCTACATCATAGGCGCCTAATATGCTTGACGTTGGGTCTTCATACTTATAAAGGATTCCTAGGAGCAGGTGCACCGTATTAATCTCTGCACTCTTATACTGCCTACATTCGAGTTCCGCTCTTTTTAAAGCTTGATCGGCCATCTTTGTAAAGGCAATCTGATTAGCCTGCTCTGCAAGCGGGCTTACTGAGGCGAGGTTCAGCGTTTCGATTTTACGTCGAATTTGTGCGAGGTCTGCATCGAGCGATTGTAAGATTTCTCGGGCAGTACTATCGGTCTTAATGATTCCTAATAAAAGGTGCTCAGTATTGAGGAATTCACTTTTCAGTCTTCGTGTTTCACTTTTGCTCTGTTTGAACACTTTATCCAAACCGGCTGAAAATTTATAATCCATAATTTGGTCTCGTATTAATTAAAAGGTGGTCTTCTCCACCTTGGTAAAGTAAAGTTACAAATACTTTACCAAAAAAAGTTTAATGACTTTATGGCAGAATGAAAAATTAGTTCCGAGGGAAAATATATACCTTTGTGTTTAATACCATTACCCATGAGCCCTGAAATTGCTACTTACGTTGGCTACGCCGCATCTGTCTTTATTGTTCTTAGTTTTGTGCTAAAGGAGCTTAAAAAAGTGCGGTTTGTAAATTTGTTTGGATGTCTGTGTTTTGTGATCTACGGGGTCTTTAGTGGAATGCTCTGGCCGATTATCATTCCAAATTTAATTTTGTGTTTTATACACATCTACCACTTAATAAAGAAAGACTAGAACTTTACGACTCTAAAAACAATCGGCTATTCAAACTTTCCTTAATTTTGCATCATGACCATTAAAGAGAAACAACAAGAAATCGTAAACGATTTTGATTTCCTAGAAGATTGGGAACAGAAGTATGAGTATATCATTGATCTGGGAAAAGAGCTTCCAGGACTACCGGAAGATAAAAAGACCGCAGATAATTTAATTAAGGGCTGTCAGAGTCAAGTATGGATTGATGCTCGTTATGTCGATGGAATTCTTAGTTTCGATGCCGATAGCGACGGGATTCTCCCTAAAGGTATTGTTTCGCTCCTAGTTTCCATCTACAGTGGACACAGTACACAAGAAATTCTGGATTCTGATTTTGAGTTTATCTCCCAAATTGGTCTGCAAGAATTTTTATCCCCCTCACGTGCCAATGGACTGATGGCTATGACCAAGCAGATTAAGTTTTATGCCGTTGCTTACCAGTTAAAGTCTTGAGACGCATCCTAGCATACCGGTTTTCTGCCTTCGGAGATGTCGCGATGTGCGTGCCCGTGGTAACAGAATTTCTGGAACAAAATCCCACCGTAGAACTTATTTTCGTTTCGCGCCGAAATTTTGAACCCCTCTTTAATGGGGTGCCGCGCTGTCGGTTTGTCGGGGTGAATTTAGAAGAGTACAAGGGGGTCTGGGGGTTGAAACGGCTGGCAAAAGAACTTAGATTAGAATACGAGCCAGACTGCATTGCGGATTTTCACGACGTGCTTCGAAGCAAAATTCTTGATCGGTATTTTAAAGCAAAGCGTTACAAAATTGCGGTGCTTGATAAAGGGAAGCAGGAAAAGGACCGATTAACCGATATCTGGCATTTAGAAAAAAAGCCATTGACAAGCACTGTGGAGCGCTATGCGAATGTACTACGAGACTTAGGATTTTCATTAACTCTTTCGCATCGGTACCGCAGCCAAGTTGAGACTCGTGAGGGAATTGGGCTGGCCCCATTTGCACAGCACCATGGCAAGATGCTATCGCTTGACAAATCCTTTGAACTTGCGCAGCTACTTTCAAAACATCATAAAGTCTATTTTTTCGGTGGTGGCGCTCAGGAAAAGGCCCTTTTAGAAGATTGGACCTCAAAAATAGAGAATTCAGAATCCTTAGCAGGCAAATTCAGTTTGCAGCAAGAACTTGAAAAAATCGCCCATTTGAAACTCATGGTGTCCATGGATTCTGCCAATATGCATCTGGCGAGTCTAATGGGGACGCGCTGCGTCTCAGTATGGGGATCGACCCATCCGTATGCTGGGTTCTTAGGGTATGGACAAAGTCTAGAGGATGTTGTCCAAGTGGACGATTTAACGTGCCGTCCGTGTTCGGTATTTGGCGATAAGCCATGCTACCGCGGGGATTACGCCTGCTTAGAGGAAATAGAGGTTCACAAACTATTTCGTAAAGTTCTTAAGGCGGCGAACGAAACTATCTAATAAAAAAAATCTCCTAGTTCTAGGAGATTTTTTTGGTATGTGGGCGGTACTGGGCTCGAACCAGCGACCTCTGCGATGTCAACGCAACGCTCTGAACCAACTGAGCTAACCGCCCTAAAAAAAAAACTTCAACGGTGTTGAAGTTTTGTGGGTCCTGAGGGATTCGAACCTTCTCTATAATTCCCAGTCGCACCCTATTATGTTAGTAAAAATGATCATAGGGTATGCCTAAAAGAATGCCTTTTTACTAACATAATAGGGAGATTTTATATTAAATAAGATTTGCATCAGCAAAACTGAAGAATCCTTTCCGAGTTACTATAAGGTGATCTAGAAGTGTTATATTCATAATTCCACAAGCCTTTTGAAGATCATTAGTGATTTTTCTATCCTCACTACTTGGATTGAGATTTCCACTTGGGTGGTTGTGTACTAAGATTATTCCTGTTGCAAGCGTTTTAAGGGCAATAGATAATATAATTCTAATATCTACTACACATCCAGTGATACCTCCTTTAGCAAGATTGTAGATTCCAATTTGCTTGTTAGTTCTGTTGAGAAAAATCACTTTTACTTCCTCAATCAT
>DCJS01000003.1 GCA_002319955.1 Flavobacteriales bacterium UBA1694 | reverse complement strand
AATTGCCCTTCGAGAAGACCTAATTGCAGCCTACAAAAAACAAGAAGATCCCAAAAAGGACCTAGGCACTTCGAGCCTAGCGCCCCGTTCAAAGAAACCCAAAGCCAAGGCTGATGCCGAAAAAAAACCCTCCTCTGAGCTGAAAGCTACTCTAGAGCCGCTTTCTCTTGCGAGCGAAACTCTAAGAGGGGACAAGAGCCAAACAAAAGAGACCCCAGAGGGCGCGAGGCGCCGCTAAGAGTCCCTCGCGTTTGTTTTATAAAACCCTGGCGCAGAGCCTTTAGATTAAGTCTAACCCATAATAGTAGTCCTCCTATGAAAACGCGAATCCTTAAATTTTATGATCCCTTTTCACTCTTTTCCTTGGCTTTACTGGCCGTACCCCTTCTAATCTTAAGTGCCTGCAAAGAAGAAATCCCCAAGGCCAGTGGCGGCGGGGTTGATCTTTTGTTTAGCGTTTATTTTCAGGCCTCAAAAGGCCTTGAAAATAGCAAAACCTACCACCGCTCGTCTTTAAGTTTTCTGCCGCAGGGTCTTTTCGAGATCGCGCCACTAGAGCTAGGGGAAAGCGATAAAATGGCGTATTACCTTATCAAGGATTCTCTGTATTATGAGCTGGATAAGCAGGGGAAACCCCTGGAGTTAAAACAGGGGAGAGCGCTAAGAAAAAAGAGTCTGGGCGCGCCCTTTTCAACAGGCTGTCCGGTGGGCTACGGACTTCGAAAAGAACTTCAAGACACGCTGCTTTTCAAAAAGCGGTACCGACGCTTTGAAATTAGCACCCCAGAGCAGTATTCAAGGTACTATATTTTGAAGTCTGATTCGCTTTTGCCATACAGCCTTTATCCCATTTTAGAGAAAGACTATGAGGGCCGACTCGAGCGTATTGATTATTACGATGTGAAAGGCGATGTGTTTTACTCCTTGCAATGGGTGCGGCGCTACAAGCGCAGTGTTGAGGCGGAGTCCTACCTCGCTGAAGGCCGTTTTCTAAGAGAGTTAACCCCCTAAAACCCCAAAATTATGATTCACGCACCGTATTATTCTTATCAAAAAATCCAAGAGATTCTAAGTGGTGTTACCCTTTTAGATTACGGCTTTTTTTTGGCCTCAAATAAGAGAGTTCGCTACACAGGTCGATTGGGGACCCACCACTACTTTGAGGGCAAAGGAATCAAAATGGCCATTAAAGGCGAAGTGTATTTCGATTTCAAGAAAGACAAAGGCGGGGGTCTTCTAAGCGCTGTGATGGATTTAGAAGATCTGGATTTTCTTGGCGCAGTTGGTTTTTTGGAATCCGGCTTTCGTTTAAGCTTAAGTGAGCTTTCCACTCTTAAAACGCACCGCGTGAAAAAGACCCTTGGCACTCCAGAAAAAAGTAGCCTCGAGCTTCTTAGCTTTGGTTCGGTTCAGGATCCTAGTCTTTTAAATTACTTTCTATCGAGAGGAATTTCCTCTCTGGTGGTAAGGGATTACGGAATCGAAGTGGGTTTGTCTCTCAAAGGGCGAAGGCAGGTGGCTTTTGGTCTTCAAAATTCTAAAAAAGGCTACGAGCTTCGTACGCCTTCGCTCAAACTTAAATCCGGTCCAAGTAGCTATTCCATTGTGGAGCAAAGTTCGAAAGCCATTATCGTGTTTGAAGGCATTATGGATCTTCTATCGTATGTGGAACTAACCTACCGGGGAGGCTCTTACGTGCGCCGAACGCTCGTTGTATTAAATTCGGTAACGACTGCAAAACAGTTTATAAAGGATTTTGAAGGCTATGAGGGCACCGTCTTTCTTTGTTTGGATGGCGATGCGCCAGGCACGAAGGCCACAAAAGAAATCCAAGAGGGTCTTGTGCTCGCAACAACCAGAGATGTACGCTACGTGTATGGCCTGTCGGAGACAGGATTTAATGATTTAAATGACGCCTTAAAAAGTTTTCTAAAACTTTAAGTGAGGTGCTTTGTGTTCAAGGAATTTGTTCGACTAGTTCTAATCGCTTTACAATAGCATTTTTTTCGAGAATGGTTCCCGGTGAGAGCACCGCATTCGCACCAATCTTTGAAAAATCACCGACTAAGGAGCCGAATTTAGTAGAGCCCGTAGACCTAATAGACCCGCTATAGTTGACAGAAATGGTTTTGTCGGAGCGTTCATTATAATGGTTGGCACAAATTGACCCGGCTTCAAAATTTACATTCTGTCCTATGATACTATTTCCAATATAATTGAAATGGGCAATGGCGGAGTTATCTAAAATGATCGATTGTTTTATTTCAGAACTTGGGCCTATGTTGACTGACTTCCCAATATAGATCGGCCCCCGTAAATAGGCGTAGGCTCCAATGCGGCTGTCTTCATCGATAAGTAGAGGGCCTTTTAGAACTGCACCCTCTTCAATTTTGGCATTTTTGTGAACGGCAATCGTCCCATTAACCACATAGTCATCAGATAGATTCGCTATCAATTCAAGAATAACTAGTTCTAATGAATCCGTAATTTCCCATGGATTTAACTTTTCAAAAGAAGCGTGAATCTGATTGAAATCCTTTATGTAATTCGTAATTGGAATCATTTGTGGTGTTTTAAGTGGGTGAGTAACAGTCTTTAAAATTATGCTATTTAGTCTAATAATTAGTTTCTAATCCTTTTTAGAATGTAAAATAAGACTTTTAGTATACCTCTATGGGTATAATTTAGTTATTTTTTTATTTATTATACCCGAAGTGGTATTGTTTCATATTTTATTACTAATTTTATATCCGAAAAGGTATAGGTATGAATACATTACGCTTATTTGTAAAACAGAAACGCAAAGAGTTAAAATTGACCCAGGAAGATTTAGCCATGAATGCTGGCGTGGGACTTCGCTTCGTACGAGACTTGGAGCAAGGAAAGAAAACACTTCGCCTAGATAAAGTAAATGACGTTTTGGCTTTGTTTGGGAAAGAAGTGGGTGTAATTGATAAAAATCGAAACTAATGCCGCGAGAAGCAAAAATATATTTTCAGGATCTGCTGGCTGGAATTCTATTGGAAGGCGATAATGGGTACTCATTTCAGTATAGGAAAGCGTATTTAGAAACTCTAAATCCAAAGCCTATCAGTTTGACTTTACCACTTTCAGAAAACACCTACCATAGTAAGGTGCTTTTCCCATTTTTTGACGGCTTAATTCCTGAAGGTTGGTTATTAGAAATTGCTGAAACACATTGGAAACTCGATGGCCGTGATCGCTATGAGTTATTAATAAATTTATGCAGAGATACGATTGGAGCTGTGTCGGTCTACCCAATTCAAATGGAAAATCATGAGTAATTGTTTATTTTGCTATAGAACCGTTGAAGAAGGTGAATACCATGCGAGCTGTTCAAAGAAATTCTTTGGAACAGCGCAAGTGCCTACTTTGGAATTAGACCAAGAAAAGTTAAATGCACTAGCAAAAATTACCGTAAATAGTCGGATTGCTTTGAGCGGTGTTCAACCAAAAATATCCTTAAGCCTCGAGGGTGAAAAAGGGGGCAAGCGACTGACGCTAGTTGGCTTATGGGGAGACTACATCCTCAAACCACAGTCGACGCAGTACGCTTTTATGCCTGAAGTCGAAGATCTTACTATGCATCTCGCTAAACTGTTTAAAATTGAAACAGCTAAGCATGCTTTAATCAGAACCTCAGAGGGTGATTTAGCTTATATAACGAAGCGTTTTGATCGTCTCAAAGGAACTAAAATTCATGTCGAAGATTTATGTCAGCTTTCAGAACTACTAACCGAACAGAAGTATAAAAGTTCGTATGAACGCGTTGGTAAAATTATTAACCAATACGCTAGTAATTCGGGATTGGATGTTATAAAGTATTTTAGACTTGTCTTATTTTCATTCATCTCAGGAAATAACGATATGCATTTGAAAAACTTTTCTTTGATGCATACAGAAAGAGGGATCCTATTTTCTCCAGCTTATGATCTATTAAATGTGAATTTAATCTACCCAGAAGACAAAGAAGATTTAGCCTTAACCTTGAGTGGTAGAAAAAAGAATGTAAAACGCTCAGATTTTGATCGGTTTGCATTGAGTTTAGGCTTATCTGATGTGGTGCGAGATTCTATTTACAAAGATTTTTCAAACCAGTTTGAAAAGCTCCAGAATTGGATTGACAGAAGCTATTTAACCCCGGACTATAGGCAGGGGTATGCTAAGATTGTCCTAAGCAAAATGAAACAAATTAGTTTAGGGCTTCCAATGTAGCAGCATTTCAAACCCGATTATGTTGTTTGCAACAATTTGGACTTTTTTGAAATCAAATCTTCTTAATTACAAAAAACTGGGCTTTTACGTAATCAAGACTTTAGTATTGAGAAATCTTGAGTTTTAAGTTCGGGGCGTCTATCGTCGCCGTGATTAATAGCTGGGATAGGATCCAATAAGATTCGGTATTCGTATAATTCGAATGTATTATTTTGATTTCAAAAAACTGTTATATCTTTGTTAGAGTTCAATTTTAATCTTGACTGAAGGAATCCCGATGCCATTGAGATTTTAATTATACCACTTAACTTCTAATCTAATTCGCTCACAGGCCTTATTTATTATGTCTAACTCCTGCTGCAATAACGACTCACCGTTCTCAAGTCAAAAACACCATACCCACCGCTTTGATTCAAGTGGAAAACAGCTTTGTTGTCAAGCACCAGAGTCTTTCACTGAGGACTTGTCTGGAGAAGATTCCTGCTGCG
>DCJS01000052.1:13594-14944 GCA_002319955.1 Flavobacteriales bacterium UBA1694 | reverse complement strand
AGCAACTTATGATTCCCACATTTAGGGACGAGTTAGTGAACGAGGCACTTTTCACGAAATCAAAAAATGAGGTTGAGTTCTTGAAAGAGCGCTATGGCAAGGTTCAAGTAAATCCACGTGAAATCAATCTGTTTTACCTTTCGGAGTCCCGCAATCGTATTCAAGCGACTCAGAATGGCTATGAAATTGTGGATACGGCTATGAAATTCACTCAATCTGAGCTCCTAGCTGAGTTGGAGAATTTTCCTGAAAAGTTTAGTCCAAATGCGCTGCTTAGACCGGTGTATCAAGAAACTATTTTACCGAACTTGGCCTACATTGGAGGCAATGCAGAGATAATGTATTGGATGGAATTAAAATCGTATTTCGCGCATTTGAATCTCCCTTTTCCCTTGTTAATTCCAAGGAATTCAGTTCTTTTACTTAGTGAAAAGACTCTTGGACGTCTAGAGCGTCTAGATCTGGAAGTTTCGGACTTTTTTATGAATTTCGCCAAAGTGGTTGGAAATAAATTTCTGTCGGATTCTGAGCTATCTCCACTTCTGCTTGAGCAGAAAGAGCAGCTAAAAGACAGCATGGAACTTCTAAAGGCAAGCGCCTACAAGACCGATAAGACTTTCTTAAATTTAGTAAGCGCTGAGGAAAAAAGGCAACTTCGGTCCTTTGAGCGGATGCACAAGCGGCTGCTTCGGGCTGAAAAAATAAAACACCAAGAAAAACTAGCGCGCCTAGAAGCCTTATTTTTAGAAGTTCATCCTGGGGGAATCTGGCAGGAGAGAGTCTTGAATTTTAGTGTCTTTTACGCATATTATGGGGCAGATTGGCTTCAAAATTGTTACCTTCAAATGGAAGTTGAAAAATCGGGGGTCAATATCCTGACGATTTAATTTGAAAGCGTTATTTTTGCAATTAAGAGACACCGATATGATTAAAAGATTCCTATTGCTATCTGCCCTTGTGCTAGGTATTGGGCTAAATGCTCAAAATACCCACACAGTCAGTAAGGGGGACACGCCCTATAATATTTCTAAGAAGTACGGCCTATCTATTAATGAGTTGTATCGATTAAATCCCTCCATAGTCCAAGGGACAATTAAAATTGGAGATGTTCTCTCCGTTACCCAGACGGCCGCTCAAAAGACCCCAAGTCAAAGCAGTACTACGCAGACCGGGGTGATTATTCTTGAGCCCAAGCAAACCATTTACGGGATTACCAAAAAGTACCATATTTCTGAGGCTGATTTAAGAAATTTAAATCCACAACTGGATTCGCATATGAAAATTGGCGATCAGGTTGTATTGCCTTTAGAAGCGATTAGCCGTTACGGAGGGCAGACTTCTTCTTCTTCT
>DCJS01000052.1:8529-13559 GCA_002319955.1 Flavobacteriales bacterium UBA1694 | reverse complement strand
AGCGCTATGAGGTGCAGGTGCGGGATAATTATTACCGGATCACTCGAAAATTCAAACTCTCTCAGCAGGAGCTTTTCGCTCTAAATCCAGGACTTGAAGCCAAGGGCCTTCAACCGGGAGATCTATTAGTTGTGCAAGGGAATTCAGAGACATCTGTCGCAAAGCAATCCGAAGAACAAACTCAAGGTGTACAAAAAGAATCAGAGCCTCTAGGCTCTCAGACCAAGCAAGAGTCTTTGTCTGAGTCTGGGGACTATTTAACCTATACAGTTAGAACTGGAGATACTGTTTTTGGGATACTAAACGAATTTAAAATTAGTTTAGACCAACTGCTGTCTCTAAATCCTTCCTTAACCCAGGGATTGAAGGCGGGCATGGTTTTGAATATCAGAAAAATTGATTCGCAGTATGTAAAAAAGTCTGGGGACCAATTAAATGTCGTTTTAATGCTTCCATTCGGATTTGATTCCGGGGAAAGTAAATACCGCAGTTTAGCCAGTGATTTTTTAACAGGAGCCAAATTAGCTATAGAGCGTAACGCAAGTCAGGGCCAAAAGTTGAACATCAATGTCGTTGACGCAGGGAATGAATCAAGTTTCAAAAAGAGCTTAGATCAAATTAATAAAGAAAACACCGATTTAATCATTGGTCCATTTTTTAAATCAGGGATCTTAGATGTACTAAGCTACGTTGAATCCGAAAAGATTCCTGTGGTTGCGCCGTTTGCCAATTCTGAAGATCTTCATGACTATAGTAATTTAATTATTGTTGAAACGCAGGATGCTGTCTATGCAGATAAAATTGTTGAAGAGACTAAGGCCGTTTACAATAATCAGAAAATTTACATTTTATCAGATTCTGATAAAACACTGGCAAATAGAGTGCGTACCGGACTAGAGAAAGCACTTAAAAGCCCAAATATTACCATTGTAACCACGGCGGCGGATATTCTGAGCGAAACCAACATGATGACAGGACAACCTGCGCCTGTCATTGCCATACTCGCCTCTAATAACGATGCGCTAGGAACAGCCTTTGGAAGACGCATGATTGAACTTTCTAGTGAGATTAAGGGTATGCGCGCATTTAGTTTGTACTACAACAGTATTTTCGAATCCCAATTGGATGCTCTTAGCCAGGCTAGTCTTATCTATTTAATGGACCGAACAGTCAATACGGACGGAAAATTTGAGAAGGAGATTTTGGCGGCCTATCAAGCCAAGTACTGCAAAACGCCCTCAAAATATGCGATTATCGGTTTTGACGTGGTTAATGATATCTTAAGTCGAGAAAACAAAAATGGGGAAGTTTTTAAACAAATAGAAAAGGTGCAAACGCAGCTTGCGACTAAATTTGAATATGTACGCGCAAAAAGAAATGGTGCGTACATAAACACAGGGTATCGAGTTGTACGACTTATGCCCTAGATCTAAAAAAAACAAATTCCTTGATTTACTAAATAAATTATGAAGAAAGCATTAGTGTTTCCCGGCCAAGGGTCACAATTCGTTGGCATGGGAAAAGAATTGTATGATTCTAGGAAAGACATCAAAGATTTGATGGAGTATGCAAATGAGATTCTAGGATTTAATATTCTATCCACGATGTTCAGTGGAACGCAAGAGGATTTAACAAAAACAAGTATCACCCAACCGGCCATCTTTATCCATTCTGTCGCGGCAGTTAAAGCGATCAACGCCCTGGGCGCTGAAATGGTCGCTGGGCATTCACTTGGGGAATTCTCAGCCTTAGTCGCCAACGGTGTACTATCGTTTGAAGACGGACTTAAGCTCGTTTCTGCTAGAGCTCTAGCCATGCAAGAAGCTTGTGATAGTAATCCGGGATCCATGGCAGCGATTTTAGGGCTGCAAGATTCGATTGTAGAGGAAGTATGTTCGCAGATTGAAGGTATCGTGGTTCCTGCAAATTACAATTGTCCTGGACAGCTTGTGATATCTGGAGAAACCGCAGCCGTTGAAATGGCCTGTGAAAAGTTAAAAGAAGCTGGGGCAAAGAGAGCCTTAATTTTACCTGTAAATGGGGCCTTTCATTCACCTTTAATGCAGCCCGCGCAAGACCGTTTAGCGGCAGCGATTGAAGCTACTAAATTTAGAAAAGCGACGCTTCCAGTTTACCAAAACATTTCGACGCTTCCTGTAACTGATGAAAATCAAATCAAAGAGAATTTGATTGCTCAACTCACCGGACCCGTGAAGTGGACTCAAAGTGTTCAAAATATGGTGAAGGACGGCGCAAGCTTGTTTATGGAAGTAGGACCGGGGAAAACCCTTCAGGGACTTATTCGAAAAATCGATGGGCAGGCGGAAGTGACCTCAGCCATATAAATCGCGAGCCATGGGGGTTTTGTTTTCACCAGGAAAGCTACTACTCACGAGCGAATATGTTGTTTTAGACGGAGCTCTAGCCCTTGCTGTGCCTACGAAATGGGGGCAGGAACTTCACTTTACTCAGACCTTGGACTCCAAACACCTTGTCCATTGGGAGGCGTACCACCAAGAGTCTCTCTGGCTTTGCTGTACGATCAACTATTTGAATTGGGAGGTCATAGAAACAAATGATATCAAAGCCTCAAGTTTTGTTGTGAAAGTTTTAAAGCTTGTCCAGCAGTACTCCGCTCGAGTTCTAAAGGGTACGGATTCCTACCACTTAAAAACAACGCTTCAGTTTCCTGCCGATTATGGACTTGGAAGCAGTTCAACACTTTTGAAT
This sequence comes from Flavobacteriales bacterium UBA1694, assembly GCA_002319955.1. Lineage (GTDB taxonomy): Bacteria > Bacteroidota > Bacteroidia > Flavobacteriales > Weeksellaceae > Planobacterium_A. The sequence continues at coordinate 10,829 of DCJS01000052.1, read as the reverse complement.
AATCTGGCCAACTGGGCCGCTATTGATCCCTACCGCTTAAACGAGGAGGCCTTAGGAGGAAGTGGGTATGATATTGCCGTAGCCCAGGAAAAGAAACCCCTTCTTTATCAGAATAGGGAGTCTGAGAGGGTTGTTCTAATTAAGGATCTTGATTTTGCATTCAAAAATGAGCTTCTATTTATCCACCTCAATCGGAAACAAAATTCCCGTGAAGGCATAAAATTATACCGGGATAAACCAATTTCGGTGAACTTGGTCTCTGAATTTACAAATATCACAAAAAGCGTCCTAGGCGCTCAAACTTTAAAGGCGTTCTGCGACTTAATGCAGCGCCATGAAAACTTGCTCTCGGCGCATCTGGGGCTCAATACCGCCAAACAACTCTATTTTTCTGACGCTCCAGTCTTTGTGAAAAGCTTAGGCGCATGGGGCGGAGATTTTGTAATGAGCTGTAAATTTGAGGGCTATCAGAGCTATTTTCAGAGCAAAGGTTTTAACACCATTTTCGAATGGTCCGATATAATCGGTTGATAGACAGTGTTCTAGCTGTATTTCTTGTTTTTGTGATATCTGATTAATATCATTAACTTTCCCCTACGAAAAATTTCCAATAAGTGTAAATTTGGAATCTTGAAGAAAAAATTGAAAAAATAGTAATTTATGAGAAACAATCAAATCATTCAGCAGCTGCGTGAGATGGGGATTAAGGGGTATGAAGAAGTTATTTATAACCCGTCATTTGAAGCGCTTTACAAAGCTGAGGTCTGCGCGCAGAACGAAGGCTTTGAAAAGGGCGTACTTACTGAGTCTGGAGCAATTTCTGTACAAACAGGAGAGTTCACTGGCAGAAGCCCTAAGGACCGGTACATTGTTCTAGATGACGTGACTAAAGACACCATTTACTGGGATGGAAGTGTGAACTTACCAACCACTCCAGAACTATTTGCACACTGTAAAGATTTAGTTGTCGACCAACTTTCTCAAGCGAAAAAACTATACGTGGTGGATACCTTTTGTGGGACCAATCCAGACACAAGACTTAAAGTACGATTTATTGTTGAGGTCGCATGGCAGGCTCACTTCGTGACCAACATGTTTATCCGCCCTTCATCGTATGAAATAGAGCATTATGGTGAACCGGATTTCGTTATCCTGAACGGCTCGAAAACGACGAACTCTCAGTGGGAGGCTCAGGGATTAAATTCTGAGAATTTTGTAATGTTCGACTTAACTCAAAAAATTCAGATCATCGGTGGAACCTGGTACGGTGGCGAAATGAAGAAGGGGATGTTTTCAATTATGAATTATTACTTGCCCTTAAATGGAATTGCCTCCATGCACTGTTCTGCTAATGTGGGTGAAGAGGGTGATGTTGCCCTGTTCTTTGGTTTGTCAGGAACCGGTAAAACAACCTTATCTGCGGATCCAAAAAGATATTTAATTGGAGACGATGAGCACGGTTGGGATGAGAATGGCGTTTTCAATTTCGAAGGCGGCTGTTATGCAAAAGTTATTGATTTATCCGAGGAGAAAGAACCAGACATCTTTAAAGCGATCCGTCGGGATGCCTTACTTGAAAACGTGGTTGTAGATGAAAATGGTGTTTGCGATTTTTCTGATAAAAGCATCACTGAAAACACAAGAGTATCTTACCCAATACACCATATTTCAAAAATTGTCCTGCCTTCAAAAGCAGGCCATGCAAAAAAAGTAGTTTATCTTTCGGCCGATGCCTTCGGGGTGCTCCCGCCAGTATCAATTTTAGATGAAGACCAAGCGCAGTACCATTTCCTTTGTGGGTATACCTCTAAATTAGCAGGGACTGAACGAGGAATTACTGAGCCGCAACCGTCATTTTCACCAGCATTTGGCGAAGCCTTTTTAACGCTGCATCCTACAATGTATTCTAAGACATTGATTGGTAAAATGCACGAGCATGGAGCGAAAGCTTACTTAGTGAATACAGGCTGGAATGGAACTGGTAAAAGAATTTCTCTAAAAGATACCAGAGCCATTATTGATGCTATTATTGATGGCTCAATTGATAAGGCCGAAAAGGCCGTTATACCGGTAATGAACCTAGTGATTCCAACGGCACTTCCAAATGTGTCTGAAGGGCTACTAGATCCCCGCGCGACTTATGAAAATGAGGCAAAATGGGAAGTTAAGGCGAGAGACTTAGCGGCGCGTTACATCAAGAATTTTGAGAAATACACGAGCACTCCAGAAGGAGAGCGTTTGATCAAAGCTGGACCTTCTCTTTAAGGGCATTTCCATATAGAAAACAAATCCTCAATCGA
>DCJS01000052.1:0-8509 GCA_002319955.1 Flavobacteriales bacterium UBA1694 | reverse complement strand
GAGTTGGATCTTGGGGCGATTCCAAACTCAGTAGGGCTAAACGGTAGCCGCTTAAACCGAATCCGGAGATGAGGCCATCGGTATAGGGGGCAGTGACGGATTTATGTCGAAAGGATTCTCTTTTATAGAGGTTACTGATATGCACTTCAATTTTGGGCCTTTGACAATTTTTGAGGCAGTCCGCAACGGCATACGAGTAATGGGTAAATGCGCCAGGATTTATTATTAGGGCATTAAAGTTGTCTTTTTGAATTCGGTCGATGATTGAGCCCTCAGAATTGGACTGATAATAGTGTAGTTCAATTTGAGGGAATTCCGCCTTGAGATCCGCTAAAAGAGACTCCATCGTCGTTGTTCCGTAGACGCTTGGTTCGCGAGTCCCTAATAAATTCAAGTTAGGGCCATTAAGTATTAAAATAGTCATGCTCAAATTTAGGAAATTTAGAGCACTTTAAGAGAGATTAATTCTTAGCAATTCTTGAGCTTAGAGCCTAAGGGGGCTTATGAGGGCAGTGACTGATTATCCTGTGGTAGGGAGGGTGGCATTTGGTAGGTGTAAACGTTGTATGGAAAGATCCATTTCGAGAAATAATTTGCTGTAAAAGAACCCGTTAAGATTGGAACGGCCAAAATAAATCCATTTGGAATTAGATTGCAAATTAGGAATAGTGCTGTTAAAGGCGCATAGATACTTGCTGAGAGCATAGCGGCGGCACCAACAAGCATGAAATTTAATGGTATTAGCTCCGTGCCTAAGTAAGTGTTGCAAAAGAGCGCAAAAGCGAGACCAAGGAATCCACCGGCCACAATACTGGGAGCGAAGACGCCACCGTCGCCACCGGCACTCAAGGTTAATGCAGCAGCAAGCGGCTTTATAAAGGCAAGAGCGAGTAGGGGAAGAATGGCATACGTCTGTGGATTCGTCGCTAACTCTTGTAGACCGTGGTAGCTATCACCGTACAATACAGGGAATATGAAAAGCATGGTCCCAACGCTTAGTGCGCCAAGGTTAACTCGAATGAAGTTGTTATTTATCCCTGAGAAAAACTGTTTTAGACGCGTGACTAAGAAGGTGAAATAAATAGACATTAGCCCACCTAGAAGAGCTAATATAACCATAAAAGGGATGGCGTTCCATTTCCAGCCCGTGGCACTTACTGGAATAATAGGTTCGCTATGCAAGATATTTAAGAGGCCCCAAGCCACTAAGGCAGCTGCCGTGCAACTTATGATAATGGTTTTATTCAATCTTCGTGCAATGACTTCAACAGCAAACAGCCAGCCCGCAATTGGGCTATTGAAAAGTATTGCGACCCCAGCGCATACCCCAGCACAAACGAGCTCTCGTTTGTACATTTTTGCAGAGAACTGCCATTTATAGATGCCGTTTCCGATTGTAGCTGAGGCCACAACGGTTGAGACTTCGATGCCAGTAGATCCGCCGAAAATTACGGTAAGAAACCCATTGATATAATGCGAAGGCACTTTAAACCAAGGGAGGTGCTCTTTTCTTAAGTCCAAAGTTTTATAAATTTCTGTGATACCTTTGTTACGGCGGTTGGCAAAAACGTATTTTCTAAGGAAGTAGATTGCGGTAATCCCAACAGAAGGTATTAGGATAAATAGAATATAGTGCTTGTTTTTTATGAAATGGAAAATCGTATGTTGAAAGTATTCCGTCGCGATTTTTAAAGAATAAGCTAAGAATGAAGAGAGAATGGCAATTAATGCGGCAGCAAAAATTAATCTAAAGTAGTAATTTGTTTGAATTGCGGTTCTTTTCATGGGACGCTGCTAAATACGCTGCAAAGTTACATTATCTAAGGATGGTACGAAACTTATGACTTAGGAGCACTATAATATCTTTGCCTAACCACTAGTTTGCAATTTCGTCCTGCGTTAGGCTTGAAGGAGCTATGGAGATCGACTTTAGTATAATTGAAGAACCCGCCTTACGTTGTGTAAAGCGGGTTTTAGTAGCCCGTAGGGGAGTCGAACCCCTCTTGCAAGAATGAAAATCTTGAGTCCTAACCGATAGACGAACGGGCCTCCTATACTTGATTAAGCCAGTTTGTTAACGTGCTTAGTTAGTTTACTTTTTAAGTTGGCCGCTTTGTTTTTGTGGATGATGTTTTTCTTGGCTAAACGGTCCACAAGGGAGATAACTTTTGACAATTGCTCAGTCGCAGCTGCTTTATCTTCTTCGCCTCTTAGTGCTTTCACAGCTGTTCTCGCAGTTTTGTGATAGTATCTGTTACGTAGTCGTTTTGCTACGTTTTGTCTAATTCTCTTTAGAGCTGATTTATGATTTGCCATAATTGTTTCTCAATTGTGGGTGCAAAGATAAAACTATTTTTAATTCCCACAAATTAATTTTTAAAATTAATATATATTTTTTTTTTCGCGTTTCAAGGCTCACTTCTTTGCTTCTCGCGCCTCTAATTTTTGTCTATCTCGTCCACTATTTTTTTAGACGGGCTGCAAAGATACATGAATCTCAATTGATTTCAAAGTAAGTTTCGAAATTTGCTATTCCTTTTGCGTTTAAGCTGGAATGAAAGCCTTATTTTTTGGTAGCCTATAAGGGAATCGAACCCCTGTTGCAAGAATGAAAATCTTGAGTCCTTACCACTAGACGAATAGGCCCAGGTTTTGGGACTGCAAAAATACGGAATTAAGTTGAGCAGCCAAAGTAATGGCCTAGTTGGAATGCAAATTGTGTCTCTACGGTAGTTTTTGGATCACGCTGCCTTTGATGCCCTTTTTCTCCAAATCTTTTTGAAGCTCTACCGCCTTCTCTAATGTTTTTACATTTCCATAGGTGTAGTAGAAAAGGCCACCGTCTTTGGTCCGAGTCACTTGGTCCTTAAGAGTCTTAAGAAGGTGTGAGTTACTGCTAAGTCTTGTTTTTGTCGCTTCGAGCTCAAGGGTATAGTAGCCTTTGGTGAGGGACTGATTGGGCAAGAATCCAATCGAAGTCGCATTTTTAAATCCGGCGTCTTTTGCCGTTTTTAAATTGCTATCCCGTACGGAGGCAAAGTTCGTTGTTGCATAATAATATTTGTAAAGATTCCCTTCTTTGATTGTAAGGATGTATTTAAGGCCTTTGAGGGCAGGGTCCCCTTCCTCGTATTTCGATTGAGAACTCATAAGTAGAATTCTGAAGTCATTTTTAAGCGGCTGCTCGACTGGTTTTTCAGGTGTCTTTTCTACTAATGGGGTGCTATTCCCTCCTGATTTACGGTCGTACGCCTTTTTGTAACTTATCACAGCTTGGTAGATGCTTTGAGCCAATTCCTCCTTTCCTTTGCTCGAAGCGAGGTAATGTGCTTCATCGTAGTTAGAAATGAACCCCATTTCAATCAGTACTGAGGGCATGGCGTTCATTCTTAAGACGTGAAGATTCATTTGTTTTACACCTCGGGAGAGGCGTTGGTCTTTTTTCGAAAAGTTTTCCTCCACAAAACCACCGAGTTTTAAACTCGCCTCGAGGTAGCGATTTTGCTGAATTTTTAGAGCGATTAGTGATTCAGGAGTTTTTGGATCGTAAGATCCAAACGTTTCCCTATCCTTGGCATCGAGAAAGATAACGTCGTTCTCAGCTTTTGCAACCTCTAAGTTAGTGCGATTCTGATCAGGTCCCTGAACGTATGTTTCTGTACCATAAGGCGAGGTTCTCGTATTCGCATTGACGTGAACGGATATAAATAGATCTGCTTTTGAGCGGTTTGCTAAATTTGTACGCTCTGTAAGCGTTGGGTAGACGTCCGTTTTACGCGTGTAGATGATTTTAAAATCTTTTTCCTTTTCTAGCATTCGGCCCACTTGAAGTGTAACGTCTAAAACGATGTCTTTTTCGGTGATATACCCAATGTCATCGTATTTCCGAGCGGCGCCATGGTCGTGGCCACCATGGCCAGGGTCTAGCACGACGATGAACTTATTTTGTCCCAAAAATAAGACAGAAAAAAGAAGGAAAAATATCGCCAAGTATTTATTGGAATAATTTGTTTTGGTATTCATCGACATTATTTAATAAAAATATTTAATTTTGACCCCATTAATGGTAAACCTAAGGCGAATCAAAATCAGCTTCAAAAATATATTACATATTTCAATTATCCTAATTTTTAACAGTTTTTTAGCACAGGTGAATGCTCAAGATCGGTCTAAAAATGAGGAGGTTGATACTGTAGTGGTTAAATCCGACACTCTTAATCTTAGAGCGCCAGAGCAGCTTTCTGCTGTGGTGAATTCCAGTGCAGACAATATACGTACCGACGTTCCGAAGCGAATGACTTACCTGAATCAGAATGCAGAGGTCAAGTATCAGGACATGACAATCAAAGCGGATTACATTTCCATCGATTGGACGACTGGAAATGTTTTTGCTCGTGGAAAGTTAAATGAAAAGGGGCGTGTTATGGAGCCTGTGCTGACCGATCAGGCCGGAAAGCAATATGAAACGGACCAGTTTAATTTCAATTTCAAAACAAAACAAGCCATTGCGTACAATACGCGCACCGAAGAAAGTGAGGGCGTCATTGTAGCAGAAAAAACAAAGAAAGTAAACGATTCTATCTTTTATATGCGTCGGGCGAAGTACACCACGGATGAGTATTTTCTTGCAAAGAAAGACACCATTGCGGATTACTATTTGCTCGCACCGAATATTAAACTAATTAAAGGGAAGAATAAATCCCAGATAATCACAGGACCAATTCAAATGTATATCGAGCAGGTCCCCACGCCACTGGCACTGCCGTTTGGAATTCTCCCGTTTTCTGATAAACGTTCAGCAGGGATCTTAATTCCCAGTTTTGGCGAAAGACAGGATGTGGGATTCTTTTTAAATGGACTAGGTTATTACCAACCCATTGGAGAGCATTTTGACGTAAAAGTCATGGTTGACTTTTTTACTAAAGGGAGTTGGAATTTAAGACCTGAGGTTAATTACCGTAAAAATTACCGTTATAGTGGTAATTTCAATTCTGAGGTCGGGGCTACAGTGCGTGGGATTAAAGGACTTTCTGATTATTCCAGATCCTCAACCTATAAAATTGGGTGGCGCCATCAACAGGATTCGAAAGCAAATCCTTACTTTAACTTTTCCGCCTCGGTCAATGTGGTGAGTAATAAGTTTTATGACAATACGATTAATAACAACCATATTTTCGATCAAAGTGTCTTAAATACGCAGCAGAATTCAACGATTTCTGCTACGAAGCGTTTCTTAACACTTCCCATTACTATAACCGGTACCGCTTCTTATTCTCAGAATTTCTCCGACGGTACTGTGAATTTAAGACTTCCCCAGATGAATGTGGCCATAAACCAATTTTACCTTTTCGCGCCTAAAGAAGGGGGGATTCGGGAAGGACTTCTAGAGAATATAACAGTGAACACAGGGCTGAATTTTTCAAATTCCATTAGCGGGGTGAAAGAGGAGGAAATGTTTCAAAAGGAAATGTGGGATTCGATGCAAACCGGGCTCCAGAACAACTTATCGATCTCAACTAACACTACAGTAGCGAAATACTTCACCTTTTCATTGAATGCCAGTTCAAATAACGTTTTGACGACCAAAACGCTTGATCGTTTTTATGATCCGATCGAGAATAAAGTTCAGAATGTGTATGAGAATAAAATCGCAGGCTACTCCACCTTTTCAACCTCGACAAGTTTGCAGACTACGCTCTACGGAATGCTTAATTTTAAAAAGGGAAGTCTCGTGGAACGCGTGAGGCATATGGTCATTCCAAGTATTGGCTTTACTTACCAGCCCGATTTTGGCACACCAAATTGGGGATACTTCAAAAATTATTACTCGGCAACGGGTGAGCTAACGCCTTATTCTATTTTTGAGGGGGGTATGTTTGGATCTCCCTCTAGTGGCATGGTTGGGGCAATGACCTACAGTATTGGGAATAATATTGAAATGAAAGTTCGCAATAAGGAAGATTCTACCGGGGTGAAAAAAGTGAAGTTGTTTGAGAGTCTAAATATTTCTGGTGGGTATAATTTTGCTGCCGACCATCACAAGTGGAGTATGGTGAACATCAGTGGGCAAACCTCGTTATTTGATGGCAAAGTGAGTATGAACACTAGTTTAGTTATTGATCCCTACGAAACGCTTTATGATGTGAACGGTGTGGGCACTCGTACGGAGAACTTTGGGAAGTTTAACCTCCAAGGGTTCAATGTTCAGATGTCTGTGCCGCTAAGTGATGCCTTGTTTGCCTCAAAGGATCGCAAAAGTCCCGAAGAGCGTTATAAGAGCCGAGGGGAGATTCGAAATGAAAATTATTTTTTCGATGAATTCGATTATGCGCGCTTTTCCCAGGCTTGGACTCTGAATTTGAATGCAAATTATGCCTATACCCAGGGCAGCACGCAGTTCGGAAATAAAGTGGCTTCCGTGGGAATAGACGGCTCCATTAAGCTAACGCCTTATTGGAATGTGACGGGATCAACTCACTACGACTTTATTACAGGGAAACTCGCTTACACCCGACTCGGGTTCTTTAGAGACCAAAGGAGCTTTACCATTAATTTTAATTGGGTGCCCTTTGGCCAATACAAAGTCTATGACTTTTTTATAGGAATTAAAGCCAACATCCTAAGCGATGCGATAAAATACAACGATCGAAGCTTTACGGAGCCCAATTCGAAGTTCTAGCCACAAGGCTTTTAATAATAACCTTATCTTTGCAAAAATTCAACTATGGAAAACAAATACATCACAACCTTGAATGCTCCGGCCGCCATTGGGCCTTATTCTCAAGCGGTTCTTGCCAGAGGCGTTCTTTACGTTTCAGGGCAGATCCCTCTGGATCCTGCAAGCGGAAAGCTTATTGAAGGCATTGAAAAAGCAACCCACCAAGTGATGCAAAACCTTCAAGCAATTCTTAAGGAGGCTGGCATGGATTTTAAAAACGTAGTTAAATCCACGATTTTTCTTACAAATATGGATGACTTTGTCCAGATGAATGAAGTATACGCGTCCTATTTAGACCCAATGAATCTTCCAGCTAGAGAAACAGTTCAAGTTTCCTCTTTACCCAAGAATGTTGAGGTGGAGATTTCGATGATTGCGTACGAGAATTAAGGAAATGAATTTCATTAGAAATACAATTGCCGTTATACTTGGACTGGGGATCGCGGGGCTCATTATTAGTTTCGGTATTCGAATCAACCCAGAGTGGATTACTTATGAACGGTTTTCTGCGTTTCAGTCTTGGGAAAACTTTCTTTTCTCAATGAAGGATAACGACGGCTTTTTTGTTTTTTTATTATTCCTGTCTGGGGTTTCGGCAACCGTAGGCGGGGTCACTACCGCAATTCTTGTGAAGTACGCCAAGGTAGCTTATGCAATTTTAATAGGGTTTATTCTTCTTTTTGTCGCCATGCTGGATGTGATTATTAATCCCTACCATCCGACCTTCTATAAAATACTCATATTTCTAACTTTCTTTCCTTTTGCCTGGATGGGCGGAAAGATTATTGAGGTGATTTATGAACGCAAAAAAAAGAGCCTTCAGCGTCGTTCGAAATCCTCATAGCTTCCGATTACGCGCAGTAGATTACTTGAAATACAATGCAAAATGGCCTCGAAAATTCCGAGGCCATTTTAGTTGCTTTTGCGCTCTGCGCTGTAGATTTTCTTAAGGCATTTTAAAGCCTTGAGTATACATTCGTCCTGCCTCGTCGACGTATTTCACTTGAACATTTCCTTTGTAGTTGTCGAGTATTTTGTCAACATCTTTCTGAGAGTTCACAGGCTTGCCATTAATTTCCATGATGATGTAGTTGTCTACAATCCCAATTTTGGCCATTTCACTGCCTTGAACGACATTCCTTGCAAGTACACCACTTTCTAAGCCGTAGCGTGTTTTAAAGCCCTCATTCAGAGGTTCGAATTCAGCCCCAATTTTTTCGCTCACCGAAAGGTCTGCACGCGTTCTTGCCGAGGTGTTTCCCTTCATGTCCTTTAGAACGACCCGCACCGTGTTGTCTTTTCCATTACGAGTATAGGTGACATTAACAGCGTCGCCCGGTCTCTTGCTTCCTACAGCGATTGAAAGATCTGCAAAGTCGGTGATGGCTAGGTTGTCTACTTTTTTAATGACGTCTCCAGTTTTAAGTCCCGCATCTTCAGCACCTGATTTCGCAGAAACCTCTCTAACGTAGATCCCGACGCCTGGTTTTAGGCTTGTCTTATATTGTCTATTGTAAAGGCTAAGTTGTTGTTCATCTGATAGGTCTATGGAAGATACCCCTAAGAATCCACGTTGGACTATTCCAAATTTCTTTATGTCTTCCACAATTTTACGGGCTAAGTTTGAAGGGACTGCAAAGCCGTAACCTTGATAGTAGCCTGTTGTAGAAGCAATGGCAGAATTAATTCCGATCAGGTCCCCGCTTGTATTCACCAAGGCACCGCCGGAGTTCCCCATATGAATTGCGGCATCGGTTTGAAGGAAACTTTCAATAGGATTCGTTGCAGCAC